>DPRM01000009.1:150-32088 GCA_003537645.1 Prolixibacteraceae bacterium | reverse complement strand
GTATCGCTATTTCAGGACTAGACAACCTGATTAAATTAAAGACTCCCCTGAAATGAATGTTTCAAGGGAGTCTTTTTTTTCAGCGACAAAATTTGAAATCAGGCGCTTACGAGTTGAATTTCTTCAAAAGCTTCCCGGTAAATCTGACTGGTTTGTATCACCTCATCGTGAGTCCCGGATGCAGCTATTTCTTTATTCTCAATTACATAAATAAAATCGGTGTGACGCGCCAATTGAACCCGGTGGGTTACGAAAACTATGATCATTTCCTTTTTTAGTTTTTGCAGCAGCTTTAGTACAAATTGCTCGGTGCGGCGGTCCATTGCGGCGGTGGCTTCATCGAGCAAAAGCAGTTGTGGTTTTTGGTAAAGTGCACGTGCCAGAGCAATTAACTGCTGTTGACCTCCCGAAAGGTTGGTGCTGTTTTCATTTATTATGGTTGCATAACCTTGTTGAAATTCATTGATAAACGCTTCGATATCAGTTGCTTTGCAAAAATCAACAACTTCCTGAATATTGGGTTTTTCTTCCAGACAAATATTGTCAAGAATAGTCCCGTTAAAAAGCTTCACTTGTTGCGAAACTACCCCAATCTGGCTGCGCCATTGAGGTATTGAAATAGTTGCCCAGTCGGTCCCATTCGTTAGTATTTGTCCCGATTCGAATGAATACAACCGCTGCAGGACAGAAATCAGAGTACTTTTTCCACACCCAATTTCGCCAAAGATGGTTGCTATATGTCCTTTTTCGAACTTCATGTTTATATCCTTCAACAAAAGGCTTTTCCCCGGAAACCTGAAATTCAGCCCGTTGAGTTTAAGTTTGTTGATGACCAGCCCTTCTTGCAAAATTGGTTCTTGCTGAAGATATTCAGGTTCGGCGGCAGAAAATTCGTGCATACGGTCGAAAGCGGTTTTGGCTTCCTGAAACTGGATGTTGGCCATTGCCACATTGATTACCGAAGCTACCAAAGTGCCTGTTATGGAAACAATGGCCATCATCTCACCCAATTGGAGTTGCTTGTCAATTACCAAAAACGAAGACCATGCAATTACTGTAGAGACAATTATAATACTGCCTGCTTGTGCCCAAAGGTTGATTCTATTCCCTAAAATACCCAATTCGTAAACTCTTTCCTGAAAGAAAGTGTAAATTGAATGGACTGCTTTTGAGACAAGTGATTCTTTGTTACTTGTTTTGATCACTTTTATGCCTTGGATGGTATCAATGTATTTGCTTTGAGAGATAGCATTTGATTGCATAACATCCCTTTGTTTTTCGATGATTTGTTGGTTATATTTCCAGGCAAGCAAACCAAAAATTGGGAGCGACAACAAACCAATTGCCCCGGTTGATGCTGATAATAAAAAGATATAAATTAATGAGGAAACCACGATTAGCGCATCAATCAATATACTGCTGCTAAGGTTGATAACTACCCGCTGGATACGTTGCGAGTCGTTCAATCGTCCGGTCATATCGCCAGTTGAAGTACTATCGAAAAAGCTTTGGGGCAAATACATGAGTTTCCCGAAAAACGACGACACCACCCTTACGTTCATATCACGGCTTTGACGTATCAGCACTATTCCCCTGATGTATCCGACGAATGCCCTGGCGAATAAAACTGCAACGAAAATAGCCAGACTTTTGAACAGCAATTCGTAGTTGGCCGATGGCAAAATTTTATCGATCAGCTTTTGGGTATAAATGGCTGTTGCCAAACCGAGCGCTGCCAAAACAACTCCCATAAAAGCGGCAACCAGCAAAACAGGTACATCGTCTTTTATTAACTCTTTGAACCAAAACAGTTTCGCGTTTCTCAGGTTTTCTACTTTTTTAAAATCGTTACCAGGCTTCAGCCAAAGCAGCGCTTTCGATTTCCACACCGCTTCCAGTTCTTCGTCGCGGTATTCAACAATTCCCCATGCAGGGTCGCCAATTATAAATTTATTGTTGCTGTACCCATAACAAACCACAAAATGTTCCAGACTATTTTCTTTAACAATGTGCAAAATAACCGGATTCTCAATCGCTTTAAGGTTTTCCAGGTCTGCTTCGTAACCTTTTACTTCAAAACCCATTTTTTGAGCCGACTGGTACAATCCCAATAAACTGGTGCCATTTAAAGTGGTGCCGCTGCTATCGCGTAACTTTTCCTGCTGCGCCACGCCACCGTAATATTTTACTAAAGAAGCTAGGCAGGCCAAGCCGCAATAAAACTGGCTGTATTGACGGGTGAAAGTTTTGTTTATGTGTTTTATACCAGTTTTTTGAAACATTATTTTGATAAATTTTTTTCAATTTCTTGAACTGTAAAAAAAAATCCAGACTTTTTTAGTTTTCTATTTTTATCATAGACAAGTACGCTGGGAATTTTCGATATACCAAACTTCGCTCCAATGGTATCAATATTTATCTGACCATAAAACACATTTTCATTTTCATGTAGATGGTATTTATACACAAATGATTTTATTCTATTTAATGAGTCTGGAGAAAGATATAAGATGCAACAATTTCGGAAATGATCGAGGTTAACTGAAATATCTTCAGCTTCCTTATGGCATACTTCGCAACCTGGATTAAAAAGAAAAATAATATATCCATCGTGTTGGGGAAGATTCTTTGTCATATTAGTATGCCCATCAACATCTGTATAAGTGAAATCCTTTAAAATACTAAACTCTTGTTTTTCCCTCACCTTATTTATATAGATAAAAACCATCGATACCAATAAAATGCCAGTTATTAAGAAATAGATTGGTTTAAATAAAGAGCTCTTCATGACTAAATATAAAAGAGGATAATAATTAATTGAAGTAATACCAAACCTAAACCATATGTATAAATGACGATTCCAAAACTTCGATACCAGTTAACATCAGAATAATGCTTAATAAAACTGGCAATAAACGCCATAAATGCCAGGTGATAAATATTAATCCTCCCTAAAGCTTTCGCTATGTTGAAGTGAATATCAGCTGGGTCAAAAAAATATAAAAAAGACAAGGGATAAAAGAATTTCACCTCATCCATGGTGTAATTCCCTTTTACAAGTACAAACCAAACTGCCTTCACCCAAAGCGGAAGTGAGAGGACGAATGTTCCCAAAATAATGGCTTTAAACAGTAATTTATCTTCGACCTTTATGTTGTTAATAATCAAGCCAATTTTTAACACACCCAAAATAATAAATGAAATTGCGAAAATATATAAAGGCGACAGTAGATACCTTGCAAGATCGAACATCCTCACCATTCCGATGTAAGCATCAAATCCGGTATCTGTTCTGTAATTAATCTCATAAATATCAGTACTCCATACGAAATGACTAAACAAAAAAAGACCTGCAAAATAGAATGCAGAAGCTGCTAAAAGCAATACCCATACTGGCTTTTCAATGATTTTTGTTAATTCCGATTTTATCATTTTACTTCTTTTTAAATTGTTCCTCTAATGGTTTTTCAAATTCAAGATCCTTTTTAAACAGCTGGTTCAGGGGATAGTCGAGCAATATATTGTAGTTTTTCCAGAATGATGGATTATATTCATAATCCATATCCCAAAGCGTTTTATCTTTTCTGATTAGGTTCTTGCTTTTTATCCGATCATAATCCTTTCTTCGTGTCGCAATTTCATTTACCATCAGCTCTGCTTCGTGATTGTAATAATGCTCCCCATCGAATTTACTAACCATATCAGGGATACCCCCAAGTAAGTAAACATAGGATGGATAATATTTGTCGTCAAATTTACGGTATTGAATAAACTGATGACTCATAATTGAGTCGTTCCTTATAAGAGACCCAAAGGCTAGATTATGGCTAACATGAATGTTTTCAGCTTTTAATATGGCAAAATCTTTTGAGTTAATGTAGTATCTTTTTAATTTATATGTATGACTGTTGTAGTACTTCTTATACATAAACTTCCAGGAGGTTTGCTTGAATTCTATAACATAAACCAACTCTCCATCAAACGAACTTACCCCGGTTAACGAAGGAGTATAATGCTCACTACCAACTAATTTTTTAAGATATTGTTTTTGGGTAAATTTTTCGATCATAAGTAAACCATATATCGGATTCTGGTTCCCACCTAATGCTTTATAAAATAGCTTTTGACCTAAAGAGGTATTCATGTCAGCATAATTTTTACTGTTTCGAATCTCATTGATTTTTATCCTCTTCGAGTCATCCGAAGTATGATCCTGATGTATGGATATAGCAGCTTCGGTAAGACGAACTGTCTGATCGCTACTTTTCTGATTAAAAACCCTGTGCCTGAAAAATGCTTCCAGAAAATACTTTTTCTCGGAATAATTATTATTTATCTTCGAAATGACATTCTTTAGAATCGTTTGAACATCGTTGATTCCCGGCACAACAACAATTTCATCAAGTTGATAATCGATTGGAGTAAGTTTGATCAATATCTTATTTATCCTGATTATAGAATCGATTGGCAAAGAGCAGCTTTTGTAACCAAGGGATGATATCTCCATTCTGCCATTTGCCATGCTGTCGGGCATATTTAATATAAATTCCCCATAAGCATTTGAAATGGTACCAATCGGCATATTTCGCACTGAAATACTAACATACTCAACAGGCTGGTTCGTTTCTACGTCATATACACTCCCTGTAATTTTTAGATTTTGGCTAAAGGAGTACTGGGCATAGAAGACCATCAATAATATTGCAGCAATTCTTATCATCTTTGGAATTAAATAGGTTTTTTGCATAAAGCAAAGTGACTTGTACTTCATAAATATTGTTTTATTAGGGCTATTCAATATAGTATTGAATAGCCCTAGGTTTATTTGTTTCTAAAAATCCATCTCAAAATCACAGTAACCCCGACAATTGGACGACCATGCAAGATATAAATCATTCATACTTCCTTGATAACCTCCACCTCCATTAGACCAATGACAAATAAGTTGGCAATATTCATATCCACCATCAATAACTTCCATTTGTTCAAAACTCAATTCTTTCATAACGTTTAATTTTTACGATTAAAACACTAATTTCACGAACCGATTTTTACCTTACTTTGGTATCGTGCATATTACCACATAAGGCTGGCCCGTTTTTGAAAGATGGAATGGCTCCAACTCTTGGCCGCACCGGCGGGCCGTATCCCGGCAGAATTTCGACGCTCTGGCAGGGAGATATAACCCGGTGCGGCCTACTTCACGAATTTATTGATGCTCATATTTTGGACATAATTTTGGCATGATTGAAAAATGTTGTTGCCGTTCTGATTTATTTAAAATTTATAAATGACCAGATACCAAAAAGCTGCTACTTTTTATTTCTAATATATGGATTGATTTAATGAAAATTTCGTTAATACCATGGTAGCTTTATATCAATCCCATAAAGGATAATTATAACCCCAGCGACAATACAAAGGCATCCGATAATTATGAACATGATGCGCCATAGTGAAACATCTTTCTGAAATAATGAAATATTTCTAATGTACCAATTAGTTACAAGGGTAAACCTTAATAGAAAGCTAATCACCATCGCGCAACCAACAATGATAAATATAATCCCCGGCAGCTTCATGTGTTAATTTTTAGTCCATTACGAATTATAATCTATTACCTCAGCAACGCATCCTGCCCCCATAACACCAACAACCAGCCAAGGATTCCAGGCGGTTGCTATCACAGGCATTAACCCTCCACTTATTGCTCCACTAAAACAGGCAGACCAGTTCCAACTAAATCTACCTTGAATTTCTTCCATTTGTTCAAAACTCAAATTTCTCATAACGAATCCTTTTAGAAATTAAAATACTATTTTCACGATTTGATTTTTTACCCTATGCACCCTCGTGCAAGCAACATAAGGCCGACCCGTTGAAAGATGGAGAAGCTCCAACTTCTGGCCGCACCGGTGGGCCATGCCCGGCAGAATTTCGACTCTCGGCAGGGAAATGTAACCCGGTGCGGCCTACTATACGAATTTATTGATGCTCATATTTTGGACATAATTTTGGCATGATTGAAAAATGTTGTTGCCGTTCTGATTTATAAATGTAAATGGGTAATCAATTCCGAAAGTTTCCTAATCCTTCACTGAACAAGCGTTCTTCTTTATTCTCTTTAAACTGGTTCGAAAATCGAATATTATGTGCAGCTAATTTACGGGATAAACCCTTAATAACAAAATATATTTTATCCCCCCCATTTAAATATTTGTATCTAATTGTGATGCAGGGAATTATAATATACATATTTAATAACATGCGTAAAGTGATGAAAACAAACTAAAAATGAGGGTTACCTTTTGCCTTTTTCAGGAATTAATCTGTCGGTGTTTGTGGCACCTCAGCCGAATATTCGTTCCAGAAGCTGTTCTTTAAACTGTTCTGAAACAGGCAATTTGTGAGAATCAATCTGAATGAGGTTTCCTTCGATGTGATCGATTTTAAGGAGATTAACGATTGTTGTCCGGTGTACTTTCATGAAAGACAATCCTTGCAGTTTTTCTTCCCAGCTTTTCATGGTTCCGTGTACCACCAGCTTTTTATCTGAACAGTGGATGGTGACGTAATCGCCGCAGGATTCGACAAACAGGATGTTGCCCGTGCTAATCTGGTAAATGCGACGATCGGATTTCACGGTGATTTTTCCCTGAGCGGATGGAGTGGATTTAGCGTTGAACCGGTCTTTGGCCTTGTTTACTGCCTTACAGAACCGTTCAAACGAAAAAGGTTTCAGCAGAAAATCAACAATTTCGAGGTCGAAACCATCAATTGCATATTGCGGATAGGCGGTGGTGAAAATTACCAATGGAGGATGAACCAACGAACGCAAAAAACTAACACCCGACATTTCGGGCAGATTGATGTCCAGAAACATCAGGTCGATGCTGTTCTTGTCGATAAATTCCTGGGCAGAAAATGCATCGTGAAAAGTTCCCATGCAGGTCAGACCCGGGCAAAGAGCAATGTCGCGCTCTAAAATTGATTGGGCAGCAGGTTCATCTTCAATAATGATACAGTTCATTGTTCTTTTTAACAGTTGGGTTCAGATTCCAAATAATATACAAAATACGGCATTTTGTTTTTCAGTAATCAGCATTAATTGAAAAAGTTACAGAGAACCAGTAAATTTGGTTAATTTTAAATACACAAAAACAAATTCAATTATGGAAACAAATTGGACACAGGCACTTCAACCCTTATTTCAGCAATACGGAAAACGCAAACACCCGCTCGATTACCAAAACCGTTATCAATTGGTTGTGATGGTTATCCTCTCGGCGCAGGATTCTGATAAACACATCAACGAACTGGCTCCGGCTATTTTCGCTGCATATCCAACCTTGAATTCGCTTTCTCATGTCACCGAAGCAGATTTGCAACAGCACATTGGTTCGGTCAGGAACTGGGGCAACAAAGCCAAATGGCTGGTGAAACTTGCCCAAACCGTTGGCGAAGACGAAAATATTCCAAAAACGATGGATCAGTTGACCAAATTACCCGGGCTTGGCAGAAAATCGGCCAACGTGATTATCCGCGAATCGGGCGATGTGGCTGAAGGCGTGATTGTTGATCTGCATGTTTTGCGCGTTGCCCCACGATTGGGAATTGCTGACGAAGCCGATGCCACCAAACCCGAAAAGGTGGAAAAGAAAATCATGGCCGCTGTTCCTCTGGAATTCTGGAACGAATGCGGAATGGCAATTTCATTTTTGGGAAGAGAGCTTTGCCGTCCGACCAATCCGAAATGCGGGGAATGCCCAATGAACACCATCTGTCGGTATTATCAAGGTTCGAAACATTAATCCCGTTATTTAGTCAGTTCCACTTTCAGTTCCAGATGAAAAATGCCATCTTTTTCGTGATATTCAAGAGAATGGCGATCAGGATAAATCAGGTTTAATCGTTTTTTAACGTTTGGTATCCCGAGGCCTCCTTGCTCTGTACAATCTGTTTTCTCGCGAAGTGCAATCTGATTTTCGGTATTGAAAATCAGATTTTTGCCGTCGTACCTGATGAAAATCCGGATTTCCCCCGGATTTTTCCCGACTCCGTGTTTGAAACAGTTTTCGGTCAGGGGCAATAATAGCAGCGGGGCAATATTTACTCCTGAAAAACTCCCTTCGGTAACAAAAAGGATGCTTGTAATTTCCGGATTCACCCTTTCTTTCTGCAATCCGATATACGTCCGAATGATTTCCACTTCTTTTTCGAGCGGAATAGTTTCGCTCGAAGTGTCGTACAAAACATAGCGCAGAAAATCTGAAAGTTGCAAAATCACTTCAGGAGTGCGTTCGTCGTTTTGCGATGCCATTGAATAAATGGTGTTCAGGTTATTGAACAGGAAATGAGGGTTGATTTGTCCTTTTAGCGCCGAAAGTTCGTTGCGTGCCGCATCGCGGTTGGCAATCAGCATTTCGAGATATTGCATAACCAGAAATACCAGAATGGAAGTCACCAGGTAAACCTTAAAAATAAGTACCAATTCCCAAATCCTGAAATATGAGATGTAATAAAGACTTGGGAAAAGCTTGTCGATAAAGAAATTGAAGATGGAATAATTCGCTAAAACGGCTACCGGTAATAATATAACAATGCCAAGCAGATATTTCATAAACTCACTTTTGTTGAGATACCTGATGAGTAAAAATTTCAGGTTAAAATAAACAGCTCCAATAATGGTAAGGTGAAAAACCAGCACATAAAGGAAATTTTTCACAAAATACTCCATAAAAACCTGCACATCGTCTTTATTTCCATTGGGTTGGATGACCTGAACGACTACATAACCAATCGGGATCAGGAATAAAACTGATGGTATTATTTTCACCCAAAGTTTGAATTTCCGGACCAACCAGATAAATGGTAATGCGCAATAAATAAGCAGGATTGAATTAATCATCAGTATTAAATCCCAATCAACCTCGAGCGATTGAATCACTCCTGAAGATTCAACGCCAGGATTCAGGAATACATACCAAAAATTGAACGAAACAAACCAGAATATACAATGTGCAATATTGAGGAGCTGCTTTTTATACTTTATTAAATTCATGGCAGAAGTTTTAGTTTATTCGGGTTAAATGTAACATCGCAGGCTGGTCGTCCCAGTCGATAAACCTTTTTTGGTGCGCATAGCGTTCAATCATTTCGGTCAAATCTTCAGACGAGGCGGTCAGCAAAAGCCGATTGGCTTCTTCCACCCAACGGTATTTAATCCTGACACGTTTGTCTTCAATCATACTTTTCATGTATTCGGCGCCCAGCCACGATATTTTTAGCTTTTTGTTCTGAAAAGTAATTCGTGCCAGCGTATGAACGGTAAAGTAATTCTCCCTCGCCATCCGGTTTTTCTGAATAGCCGATATTTCGCGGGGGCTGAAATCACCGTACAAGGCGCCGTTTATCCTGAAAAGTACTAACCGAAACTGGTATTGCGCTGAATCCGGATGATTGCCAATAAGTTTTACAACGTAATGGTTTTGAGGTTTGAAAACCGATGAATCTTTGCCCTGTTTGGTCTTCAATTTTTCTTCGGAAATGAATTGTTTGATTTCCCAGACAGAAGTGGTATCAGTCAATTCCCAATGACTGCTGTTTTTTTCAATCGAATCCTTTTTTGATTGAATCGGTTGTACCGACCAGTTCCCTTCAATTTCGGGAGCAAGCGCAACATTCTTATCGAGGTAAAAAGGGTTCAGCGAGCAAATCATGATAAAATCGGTGCATCCTGAAATGAACAGGAAGATGCCGGAGACGATCAGTAGTTTTCGTAGTTTCATAATAGTTGGTTTTATATTCTGAATCGAAGATCGACAGAATAAAACTGACTATGAATTTTTTTCGATGAATCTCCCCGTTTTTTCGATGGAGAAGGGATTAGCTCTATCTTTTCCTATTTTTCGCTACATTTGAAACTTCAAAAATTGAAAATTAACCAAAACCAATGATGACCAGAACCCTTAGCCTTTGCCTAATTGCAGGCATGTTGATGAGCTTTTCAGGAGAGAAAAACAAGCAGAATACCGAAAAGAAAGTACAACGTATTCACGATAAATGCCTGACTGTTGATACGCATTGTGACACTCCGATGCTTATGATTAAACCCGGGTTCAACATTGGAGACGAACACGAGTCGCCCAAAAGCCGTGTTGATTTGCCGCGTATGAAATCGGGCGGACTGGATGCCATGTTTTTTGCTGCGTTCACCGGGCAGAAACCACGCACCGAAGAAAATTATTCGAAAGCCTATTCCATTGCCAATCAAATGATCGATTCGCTCCATTTGGCGGTCAGTCTCAATAGTGATTTTGCAACACTGGCGCTGCGAGCAGACGATTTGGCCGACATCGAAAAAACCGGGAAACGGGCAGTTTACATCGGTATGGAAAACGGATTTCCGCTGGCGAAAGACATTACCCGTGTGGAAGAATATTACAAAAAAGGAGTTCGCTACATCACGCTTTGTCATTCGTACCACAACGATATTTGCGATTCGTCGAGCGATGCGAAACCTGCCGAACACAACGGGGTGAGCGATTTCGGGAAACAGGTGATTGCAGAAATGAACCGACTGGGAATGATGGTTGATGTTTCTCATGCTTCGGACAAATCGTTTTTCGATGCTGTTGAGCTTAGCAAAGCTCCGGTAATTGCGTCGCACAGCTCGGTTCGGGCAGTGGCAAAACACAACCGCAACATGACCGACGAGATGATTAAAAAACTTGCCGAAAAAGGCGGGGTGATCCAAATTTGCCTGTTGGACGACTACATTAAAGAACCCGACACGACTTCAGTCAAATTCAGGAGAATGAAACAGGTTATGAAAAAATACCGTGAAGGAGCAGGAAAAATGACCGAAGCCGAGCGCGAAGCTTTATCGAAAGAATGGAATGAAGTGGAAGCAATGAATCCGGAACTACTTCCAACGGTAAAAGATATGGTTGACCATATTGATCACGTTAAAAATCTGGTGGGCGTTGACTATGTGGGAATTGGCAGCGATTTCGATGGCGGCGGCAGTTTGCGCGATTGTGCCGATGTGAGCCAGTTTCCGAACATTACCCGCGAATTGCTAAACAGAGGCTATACCGAAAAAGAAATCCGCAAAATATGGGGAGGTAACCTTTTACGGGTTTTCAGTGAGGTTGAAAAAGTGGCAGGAAAATAGCTAAGTACTTAGAAAATTGAAGCCTGCGTTTCGGTAGTAAACAATTCCAGAAATTTCATTCCCCGAATTGAATTGCCTTTTTTATTCAGAAGGGGACTCCAAACCGCGATGCTGTATTTATTTGGATGAATGGCTATGATTCCGCCACCGACACCACTCTTTCCCGGCAATCCAACCTTGAAGGAAAACTCTCCGGCTTCATCATAAAAACCACACAATTGCATTATGGCGTTTATTCGCTTCGACTTGCTTGTGCTGATGATCCGTTCTTTCGTGTAAGGGCAGACGCCATAATCAGCCAGAAAAAGAAAAGTTCGTGAAAGTTCTTTGCAGGTCATTTCTATTGAGCAGAGATTGAAATAGAAATCAAGCACATCATCAATATCATTTCTGATGTTTCCAAACGACTTCATCAGATTAATCAGTGCTGCGTTGGTAAATCCAACCGACTTTTCCGAATCGGCAATCCTTGACGAATAGTCAATTTCCTGTATTCCTGAAATTTTTCGTACAAACTCGATAAACTGCTTTTTGGGTTCTTCAAAGTGGCTGACTAAAATGTCAGAAATCACCAGCGCTCCGGCATTTATCAGCGGGTTCCGGGGTATTCCCCGGTCGTATTCAAGCTGAACAAGCGAATTGAATGGAGTTCCTGAAGGTTCGACACCCACCCGTTCCCATAATTTCTCATCTTCAAGCTTATAAGCCAGCACCAGCGCAAGCACTTTGGCGATACTTTGTACCGAAAATTTTTCGTCGGAATCGCCAAAGCTGTAATGATGATCTTTTAAAGTCGTAAGATGTACTCCAAACTTCGTTGTATTTACGTTTTGCAATTCAGGAATGTAAGATGCGACCTTCCCCTGATCTTCTGAAATCTCCAGTCCGTTGTATATTTTTGAAAATAGCTTGTTGTAATTCATTGCTGTTCGATGTTGCGATGATGCAAATTCGGGATAAATATTTCTGTAATCTGGACCAACAAAGATCGTTTGAAAGAAACTGAAAAAAACTGCCATTTGTCGGTATTAATCAATTTTGAGGAAAAGTGGCTTTTACGTACTTTGAGGAAAAAAAAAGAGCGACCCCTTTCGGACCGCTCTTTCAAAATATCAGTTTGAATTCGATTATTTTACGATTTCCTTAAATTTTGCTTCGTCGAAATATTTGGCAAACTCCATATCAGTAGCTGCTGTTTTTTTCAATTCCGGGTTCATTTTAATAGCTGTTGCAAGGCTTTCGTACATCAGGTTTTCTTTTGCTGTGCGAGCTCCAACCACTGCTTTAAAGTATTCTTTCCAGTAGCAACCTTCCCAGGTACAACCTTCAAGCGATTTTAATGCTCCGTTGTTATCGCCTGCAAGAATTTTAGCCAAACCAGTGTTTGGTGAATCAGAGTCGTTGAAGTATTTAACAGCTTTTGCATAGTCGCCTTTAATAATGCTTAAAATACCAAGGTTGTTGTTTACAGCATCGCCGGCACCCGAAGCAGCTCCGAATAAAACTTCAGCTTTTGCCAAATCGCCTTCTTTCAATGCACATACACCCAGGTTGTTTTTAATGATTGGCTCATTGTTGTTCAACTTTTCAGCTTTTTCGAACAAGCTTTTTGCATCAGCATATTTTTGTTGTTTTACCAAAACCATTCCGGCGTTGTTGAAACCTCTCCAGTCGTTCGAATAAATCTTCATGAACGAATTGTAGATAGCCAGTTGTTTGTTCAGGTCTTTGGTTAAAGTGGCAGCATAAAGCAATTCAGCAGGATTCAGTTTCGAAGGATCAGAATCGGCCAAAGCAGCAATTTCTTCGTCTGATTTTCCAATCAGCTCAATACTGGTAGTGAATTTTGAACGACGTAACTGTGGTAAAATTTCGCTTGCAACTCCTGTGAAAGCAGCTGAAAGGTTTTTGATTTCGCGTTCACGAACTTCAGGATCGGTGTACATCGAAAGCACACGAAGGATCAATTCTTTGTCCTGAATATTTGATTTGCCCATCAGTTCTTTGAAACCATCCCAATCTTCAGGGGTGAATTTGGTTTTAAATTCTGCTTCAACTTCAGCTTTTTTCAATTCTTTGGTTAAGAATTTTGAAGAAGCTGCCTGACGCTGTTCGGCCAGTTTAGTATTTAAATCCAAAGCTCCGTCGGGTGAAGCGTAAGAAGAAACCTCCATACTTTTCAGTTTTTTCTTTGGATCTTTAGCAATTGCCTTATTATATTCATTCAATTTTGCAATATCGCCTTTAGTTAATTCACTAGGACGAATTTCAGCTTTGTTGATCAGGTAAAGAATATCAGCAGTATATTCATCAGGAACAATACGTTGGAAAGCGTCGATGTTTGGATCGTATTTCCCGGTGGTGTTTTTTTCGCGCTGAACGCCAATAATTGGAGTTGGGTAGTTAACAACCAAAGTTGATGTTGCAACTACACCTTTTGCCAGTGCAATTGGTGCGAAATCAACACTCTTGGCACCTTGTGAAGCGGTAATCCGAAGCTCGAGATTCGATACACGCATCGCTTCGGCATAAGGAACTGCATCTTTGTAGGCAAAGCTTCCGCCACCCGACAGGGTAATCACTTTGTTGTTGGCTTTTACTTTTTCGCCCTGAAGTGTTACAGGTTCAAAAGCTTTTTCGCCACCGTCGTATTTCAAAACGGGAGTTGCTACCAGCGTTACTTTTTTGGCAAAGTACTTAGCTGGGAATTTTCCGTCGATCGCCAGGTCAACATTTCCGGCGTGTGTCTCAAGAATTTCAGGAGTGGTTTTAAAGTCAATCAGGTTTGCATTCTTCTTCATTTTCTGCAAACTTGCACAGCTGCTAAACAGTACAGCTGCCAAAACAAAAAGAGCAAGTGGTTTTAAGTTAATGCGTCTCATAATGTGTCGATATTAAATTTGAAATTGTATTAAATTCTGTTAATGTGCCCAAAAATAGCATTATTTTTCCATGTCTCATAGCAGAAAGCCGCTTTTCGGATACGATTTTTCACAAAAACAATCTTGTTATTCCTTTATTATATTGCTTGTTAAATATTAAATTGTCTATTTTTTCAAAATCTTCGGGCTTGTTCACAAAATCTATACCATTCGTATCGATTACCAAAACCGGAATGTCATTTTGCTGCTTAAAATAGCCAAAATAGCCCTGTGTGATTTTTTCGAGGTACTCTTTGGTAATATATGTTTCGTAATTTCTCCCGCGAAGAGCAATATTCTTCAAAAGCAGATCGGTATCCTTGTGAAGGTAAACATACAAATCGGGCTTTGGCATTTTGTCATAAATAATGGTAAAGAACTGTCGGTACAAATTATACTCGTCTGGCTGTAGCGTGTTTTGAGCAAAAATAAGCGATTTCATAAAATAGTAGTCCGAAATGGTAAACGTACTAAACAGGTCGAAATGACTTAGTTCGCGGTTCAGCTGATTGTAACGCTCTGCCAAAAAAGCCATCTCGAGGGGAAATGAATACTGATCCTGATTGGCATAGAATTTTGGCAGGAACGGATTGTCGGCAAATTGCTCCAAAACGAGTTTCGCCTGGTATTTTTTACTGATCATTTGCGCGAGTGTCGTTTTGCCTGCGCCTATATTTCCTTCAATCACCAAATAGTTTAAGCTCATAATCAGGACATAAAAAAAATCCCGGAGAATATTTTCCGGGATTTTAAAAGTACAATATTTTGTGCTAATTGAAATGACTTTTTAATGGGTTATTAGTGCAGGAATTTGACTTGAAGTCAATCCCGCACTGCCCCAACGAAGTCGTCGGCAAACTAAATTTTCATATCCAAATGATAAAATACAAACGACCAGATGTCGGTATATTCTTCAATTACCTTGGCAGTTGGTTTTCCGGCGCCATGACCGGCTTTGGCATCGATGCGCACCAAAAGTGGCAGCTTGTTTTTGCTGTTTAATTCCTGAAGGCGAGCCATGTATTTAAACGTGTGAGCCGGAACTACACGGTCGTCGTGATCGGCTGTTGTTGCAAGTACTGCAGGGTAGTTGCCATTTTCTTTAATGGTGTGATAAGGCGAATAATTATGCAGGTATTTAAACATTTCTTCGCTGTCTTCGCTCGATCCGTAATCGCCTGCCCAGGCCCAGCCAATGGTGAATTTGTGAAACCGAAGCATGTCCATTACCCCAACCGCGGGCAAAGCAACTTTAAACAAATCAGGCCGCTGATTGGTAACTGCACCAACCAGTAATCCACCATTCGATCCACCCTGAATAGCCAGTTTTTCGCTTGAAGTGTATTTCTGGCTGATCAGGTATTCGGCTGCCGCGATAAAATCGTCGAACACATTTTGCTTTTGCAGTTTGGTTCCGGCTATATGCCATTCTTCGCCATACTCGCCACCACCACGAAGGTTTGCGACAACAAGTACTCCCCCTTTTTCGATAAACGCCATGCGCGAAGCCGAAAATGCAGGTTTCTGGCTGATATTGAATCCGCCGTAGGCATACAAAAGAGTTGGATTATTGCCATTCTGTTCGATCCCTTTTTTATGAACGATAAACATCGGGATCTTCGTACCATCTTTGCTGGCATAAAATTCCTGTTTTACCTCGAAATCTTCAGGATTGAATTTTATTTCGGGCCTGAAGTGCAGGGCTGATTGTTTGGTTTCGAAATCGTATTTGTAAATCTCGCCCGGTGTATTGAATGACGTATAGCTGAAATAAGCGGTGGTTTCGTCCTTCTTTCCGGAGAAGGCGCCTACAGTGCCAATTCCCGGAAGCTGAACTTCGTGGTCTAAAACACCATCGTACGAATAAACTTCTACTTTGCTGCGTGCATCGCTCATGTAATTAACAACCAATTTGCCGGCAATCAGGCGAACCGATTCGAGCACATCATTTTTCTCTGGAATAATATCCACCCAGTTGGCTTCTTCCGGTTTGCTTGTATTGATTCGGATTAAACGGTATTTGGGCGCTTTGTAATTGGTAAGCACGTAAAGTTCGTCGCCAATATTTTCAACGGCATTAAATTCGAACTCGTAACTGTCCATCAGGCTTTTAAACCCGCTGTTGGCTTTATTAAGGTCTTTAATGTCAAGCGCATTGCCGTGAGTTCCTCTGCTTTTCGAAACCAAAAGGAAACGTTTGTCGTCGGTTAATCCCGCTCCAAACATTTGTTTCGGATTGGTCAGATCGCTTGCAATCAACTGGTCAGCCAACTGTTCGGTTCCCAGTTTATGGAAATACACTTTCTGAAATTCGTTTGCTTTCGACAGTTCACTTCCTGCTTCGGGCTGGTCGTAGGCACTGTAGAAAAATCCGTCGCGGTACCAGCTCACTCCGGAGAATTTAACCCACTGAATGTGATCGGAAAGCATTTCTCCGGTTTCGATATTCTTTACAAAAATTTCGTTCCAGTCGGAGCCCGATTTGGCAACCTGGTACATCAGGTATTTGCCATCATTCGATATTTCGATATTGGTGAGCGCCGCAGTTCCGTCAGCCGACAAGGTATTCGGATCGAGTAAAACCTTTGGTTCTGCCGCAAAATCGTTGGTTGTATAAAGTACACTCTGATTCTGTAATCCGTTATTTTTGTAGAAGAAGTATTGTCCGGCTTCTTTGAATGGTGTTCCATATTTAGGATAATCCCACAATTCGGTCAGCCTCGTTTTAATCTGCTCGCGATTGGGCAGTTTTTCCAGATAACCAAAAGTAAGCTGGTTCTGTGTTTTAACCCATTCGGCTGTTTCTTCCGAATTGTCGTTTTCGAGCCATCTGTATGGGTCTTCTACTTCGGTTCCGAAATAATTGTCTTTAACATCCACCTTTTTTGTAGGGGTGTACTGAATTGTTTTTTGGGTGCAAGACATCATAAATGAAAGTGCTAATAAAGAAAGAATGGTTTTTCTCATTTTCCAGATATTTGGTTTAAGTTTCTCGGGTTTAAATACTGAAGGAATCTGTATTCATCAGCATTGTTCTGTTACAAAAAATACATGTTTAAAAGAAAAATGCCCGACTGGCGGGCATTTTTACATTATCTAATGAATTAAATTGTCCGGTTATCTACGGTCGCGGTTATCACGGCGATCTCCGCCACGGTTGTCACGACGGTCTCCGCCACGATCACCACCTCCGCGGTTATCGTCACGACGGGGAGGTCGATCATCGTTGCTGCGTTCTGGTCTGTCGGGCATTCCTTCAGGTTTTGGAAGCAACACGCGACGCGACAATTTCATTTTTCCATCGCGGTCCATATCCAGCAATTTCACTTCAATTTCCTGTCCTTCCTGAAGTGCTTCTTCCACTGTATTCAGGCGAGTCCAGCTAATTTCAGAAATGTGCAGTAATCCTTCTTTTCCGGGCATGATTTCAATAAAGGCACCAAACGAGGTGATTGATTTAACTTTACCCTTGTAAATTTCGCCCTTTTCAGGAACAGCTACGATCAGTTTTATGCGGCGAATGGCAGCATCAAGCGATTCGCGGTTGGTGCTCGAAATCTGTACAAAACCAATGTCGTCTTTTTCTTCGATCGAGATAACAGTTTTGGTTTCTTCCTGAAGTTTCTGGATATTTTTTCCACCCGGCCCGATAATTGGTCCGATAAATTCTTTGGGAACCTGAATGATTTCAACGCGTGGAACGTTTGGTTTGTAATCTTCGCGAGGTTCAGAAATCACTTTCAGGATTTCGCCAAGAATATGTTCGCGGCCCTGTTTTGCCTGAAGCAAAGCCTGTGTAAGAATTTCATACGAAAGACCGCCAACTTTGATGTCCATCTGGGTAGCAGTAATACCTTTTTCTGTTCCGGTTACTTTGAAGTCCATGTCGCCAAGGTGATCTTCGTCGCCCAAAATATCAGAAAGTACAGCAAATTTATTGTTTGCAGGGTCGGTAATCAAACCCATTGCGATACCCGAAACCGGACGTTTCATTTTAACACCTGCATCGAGCATACACATTGTTCCGGCACAAACAGTAGCCATTGACGATGAACCGTTTGATTCAAGAATATCAGAAACAACACGAACTACATAAGGAAAATCATCCGGAATCATTTTTTTCAATGCACGCAAAGCAAGGTTTCCGTGACCAATTTCGCGGCGACCAACACCACGTGGCACTTTTGCTTCGCCAACCGAGAATGGAGGGAAGTTATAATGCAACAGGAATTTTTCGACACCCTGATAAGTTACGCTGTCGATTTTCTTTTCGTCCATTTTTGTTCCCAAAGTGATGGAAGAAAGCGACTGCGTTTCACCACGCGTGAAAATTGCTGATCCGTGTGATCCCGGCAAATAATCAACTTCGCCCCAAATCGGACGAATCTGTGTGGTTGTGCGGCCATCCAAACGGATACCTTCGTCAAGAATCATGCGGCGCATGGCTTCTTTTTCCACATCGTGGTAATATTTTTTAATCAGCTTAACATTTGTACCGAGATCGATTTCGGTATTTTCAGCATTGGCTGCTTTGTATTCATTCACATATTCTTCAACGATGGCATGAAAACCTTCGATGCGAAGCGCTTTATCGTTGAGGCGTTGCGTTGCCAAAGCATAGCAGGCAGGATACAAATCTTCGAAAACTTTGGCTTTCAGATCGGCATCGTTTATTTCGTGGCAATAAGTACGTTTGGTTTTTCCAACCATTGCAGCCAGTTCTTCCTGAGCTTTACACTGTATTTTAATTGCTTCGTGAGCAACTTTAATGGATTCGAGCATATCTTCTTCCGATACCTCGTCCATTTCGCCTTCAACCATCATGATGTTGTCGAATGTAGCTGCAACCATGATATCGAGATCAGCTTTTTTAAGCTGCGAAAAAGTTGGATTCACAATAAATTTACCATCAATACGGGCAACACGAACTTCAGAAATAGGAGTTTCGAAAGGAACATCTGAAACTGCAATGGCAGCAGATGCAGCCAATCCGGCAAGAGAATCGGCCATTACTTCAGAATCTGAAGAAATAAGTGAGATCATCATGGCTGTTTCAGCATGAAAATCGGCTGGAAACAAAGGACGTAAAGCACGGTCAACCAAACGGCCAATCAATACTTCATCATCCGACGGACGTGATTCGCGTTTCAGGAAACCACCCGGGAAACGGCCTGCGGCAGCGAATTTTTCGCGGTAATCAACAGAAAGTGGCATGAAATCCACGTCTTCTTTTGCATCTTTTGCAGCCACTACGGTAGCCATCAACATTGTGTCGCCCATTCTAACAACCACCGCACCATCGGCTTGCTTGGCCAAGCGGCCGGTTTCAATGGTAATGGTACGTCCATCACCAAGGTCAATTGTTTTAATAATTGCTTGATTCATAATTCTTTTTGAATAATTTAATTTTTTAAAGGTACTATACAAATGGCGTGGTGGGGTATTTTATTCAGAAAAAATAGTTTTACTGAAGTTTTGCGTTCAAAAAACTGGTACCATCAAATTTTTAAACGCGTATAAAAATAAGAAAAGGCAATATAAATATTGCCTTTTCTGTGATAAATTATCGACGTAAATTAAGGTCTTTGATAATTGCACGGTAACGGTTGATGTCTTTTTTCTTTAAATAGTCCAGAAGACTTCTGCGTTTACCTACCAGGGTGATCAATGCCCTTTGTGTACTGAAATCTTTTTTGTTGCTTTTCAGGTGATCAGTCAAGTGGCTGATGCGGAATGAGAACAATGCAATCTGTGCTTCAGTTGATCCTGTGTTTTGTGCTGATTCTCCGTATTTTTCGAAGAATTCAATTTTCTTTTCTGATGTTAAATACATTTCAATGTAATTATTTGGTTATACAATGTTTAAGCCGCAGCATCGCTTTCAATAACAACAGCTTAAAATTAATTTTTAAAAGCAGCGCAAAAGTAAACAAATATCTTTGAAATTCAAGTAGCTAGGCGATTATTTTGAAGGATCGTCCGTTTACGCAAGCAATGGAATTTTCATACCTGTCAGTTGTTGTAATTTATTGTCATTCATTTGTAACTTCAGGCCAACTTAATGACCACCAGTGACAATTGAATGACTTTTAATAACATCAGGCAAATTTTACGGAATCCATTTATTTCGTGTATGTCTGTTAAGTCCGGGGTATAGCGGGCTAAACAATTTTATCTTTAAAAATTTTCACCTGCACGGCAGTAAGACCTTTCATTCCTTTTTCAACCTCGAAGTTTACAAGATTACCTTCCTTTATCGGTTCAAGTACATTGTTAATATGTACAAAAATGCTTTCCTGGGTTTCTGCATCTCTGATAAAGCCGTACCCTTTCGAATCGTTGAAGAAAGACACAGTGCCTTTTCTTACCGGATCGTAAGGAATATCTTCCTGTTTACGGATGCTGATTTCAATATCTTCTGAATTAATGACCGCTTTCTTTTTGTTGGGATCAGGAGGGGTAGAAGTGATCATTCCATTTTCATCAACATAAGCCATCATATCCTCAAGGCTACTTGGCCTGTCGTTATCTTTGCGTTCTAATCTCTTCTTTTCTTTGTCTTTTCTTTTTTTGTCTTTTTTATTCTTTACTTCTTTTTTATTAAATGTTTCCTGCGATCTACCCATGATTTAATCTTTTTTTTACGTTGATAATTATAACTCGTGCAAAGGTAAGGTTTTACATTGAGATTTGACCCTATAAATTAAGCATTTGTATAAAACCACCTACAGGGGATTTTGTTGCCGAATAAAAAGGGAGCTGTGATTACCCAAATCACGGATATTTCCCACATTTTATCAACAACACTCTTTTCAGGTATCGAAAATGGTAACTTTACCTTCCTGAAGTTTTGACTTCAGGAAAACCAATGTTTAGATATAAAATCCTGATATGATTCCCTTTACACATTTACATGTTCACTCGCAATATTCAATTCTGGATGGTGCGGCCAGTGTTCGCGGCCTGATTGCCAAAGCCAAAAACGATGGAATGACCGCGCTGGCTCTGACCGACCACGGCAACATGTTTGGCGCCAAAGAGTTTTACGATGTTTGTAAAAAGGAAGGAATCAAACCCATTTTGGGTTGCGAAACTTATGTGGCCGAAACTTCGCGACACAGCAAAAAGGACGCAAAAGTTGACCGCTCCGGATACCATCTTATTTTGCTGGCCAAAAATCTGGTGGGTTACCGCAACCTGCTAAAGTTGGTTTCAGCAGCTTACACCGAAGGTTTTTATTACAAACCGCGTATCGACAAAGAATTGCTCGAAAAGCACCACGAAGGACTGATTGTTTCTTCTGCCTGTTTGGGTGGCGAAGTGCCACAGCACATCATGGCCGGTCATCTGGAAGATGCTGACGAGACCATTCAGTGGTTCAAGTCGATTTTCGGCGACGATTTTTATCTTGAATTGCAGCGCCATCCTTCACAAATGCAGGAAATGCGCCAGAACGTATATGAAAATCAGGTGCTGGTGAACAAGGAAATGCTGGAACTGGCAAAAAAGCACGAGGTAAAACTGATCTGCACCAACGACATTCACTTCATCAATGCCGAAGATGCCGACGCGCACGATTTGCTGATTTGCCTGAATACCGGCAAGGATTTGGACGATCCAACCCGGATGCGTTATACCAAACAGGAGTGGTTCAAAACTACTGCCGAAATGAATGAGTTGTTCGCCGATGTGCCTGAAGCTTTGGCCAATACCCAGGAAATAAACGATAAAATTGAATCGTACAACCTGAATTCTTCGCCGATCATGCCTGTTTTTCCTATTCCTGAAAAATTTGGGAAAGAGGAAGATTACCGGGCGCGCTTTACCGAAGAAATGTTGCTCGAAGAATTCACCGAAGAATGGTATAAATCGATTGGCGGATACGATAAAGTGTTAAGGGTGAAGCTTGAAGCCGATTACCTTGCACACCTCACCTGGGAAGGTGCAAAACCCCGTTACGGAGAACCATTTTCGGAAGAAGTGAGGGAGCGTATCGAATTTGAATTGGCGACCATCAAAAAAATGGGTTTCCCCGGTTACTTTCTTATCACCCAGGATTTTATTAACGAAGCCCGCCGGATGGACGTTTTGGTTGGCCCCGGTCGTGGTTCGGCTGCCGGATCGGTAGTTTCGTACTGTGTTGGAATTACCAACATCGATCCGATGAAATATGATTTGCTGTTCGAACGTTTCCTTAATCCCGATCGTATTTCGATGCCCGACGTTGACATCGACTTTGACGATGATGGCCGCCAGAAAGTGCTCGACTATGTAACCAAAAAATATGGCAGCGACAAAGTTGCGCATATATGTACCTTCGGAACAATGGCCACAAAATCGGCCATCAAAGACGTTGCGCGGGTGCTAAAACTTCCGCTTTCGGAAGCCGACCGCCTGACCAAGCTGGTTCCGGAAGCGCCAAAAATGAATTTCAATATTGCCTTTAAAGATAGTCCGGAGCTAAAGCAGGAATTGTTGTCGCCCAACGAGTTGGTTCGTACCACCCTGAAATTTGCCCAAACGCTCGAAGGTTCGGTGCGCCAGACAGGAGTTCATGCCTGCGGAATCCTGATCAGCCGCGATCCGCTCACCGATCATATTCCGGTAATGCCTACCAAGGACGATGAAAACCTGCTGACTACACAGTACGACGGTAAATTTGTGGAAGACATCGGTTTGCTGAAAATGGACTTTTTAGGACTGAAAACCCTTTCGATCATTAAGGAGACGATCGAGAATGTCAAACTTTCGCGGAAAATTACCCTTGATATGGACGACCTCCCCGAGAGCGATCCGCTTACGCTGGAGCTTTTTGCAAATGGCGATACAACCGGGATTTTCCAGTTCGAGTCGCCCGGAATGAAAAAGCATTTACGCAACCTGAAACCCAACCGTTTCGAGGACCTGGTGGCCATGAACGCTCTTTACCGTCCGGGTCCGATGGAGTACATTCCGTCGTTCATCAGGCGAAAACATGGTCAGGAAAAAATTGAATACGACCACCCGCTGATGGAACCTTACCTGAAAGATACGTATGGAATTACTGTTTATCAGGAACAGGTAATGTTACAATCGAGGGCATTGGCAGGTTTTACCCGTGGCGACTCCGATTCACTGCGTAAGGCGATGGGTAAAAAGCTGATTTACATGATGGATAAGCTGAAAGTAAAATTCAAGGAAGGCTGTATGGCCAATCCGAAATTTATGGAAGGCTGTGAAGTAAACAACAAGGATGCCGCGAAACTGATCGAGAAAATCTGGAAAGACTGGGAAGCATTTGCCAGTTATGCGTTCAACAAATCGCATTCGGTTTGCTATGCCTGGGTTGCCTATCAAACAGGCTATTTAAAAGCGCATTTTCCGGCAGAATTTATGGCTGCCAACATGAGCCGGAACCTCAGCAATATCACTGAAATTTCGAAGCTGATGGAAGAATGCAAACGCATGAAAATGAATGTACTGGGGCCTGATGTGAGCGAAAGTTACGCCAAATTTACAGTAAACAAGGAAGGAAACATACGTTTTGGTATGGCTGCCATAAAAGGTGTGGGCGAAGGTGCGGTTCTCGACATTATTAAAGCGCGGCAAGGCGGCGAATTCAAAGATATTTACGATTTTGTTGAACGGGTAAACCTTCAATCAGTCAACAAAAAAAACCTTGAAGCGCTGGCTATGGCCGGAGCATTTGATGGTTTTAATAAGCATACACGCAGTCAGTTTTTTGCTCCCGACGAGAGCGACCAGACTTTTGTCGAGAAACTGGCCAGGTATGGTAATAAAATGCAGTTCGAGAGTAACAATATGCAGCCTTCCCTGTTCGGAGAGATCATGTCAACCCAATCGGTTCAACGACCCGAACCACCAATAGTTCCCGAATGGCCAAACCTTGTACTGCTCGAGAAAGAAAAAGCGCTGATCGGGATTTATCTCACCTCTCACCCACTCGACAAATATAAAATTGAAATTCAGACACTTGCATCGAAGGATGTTACCATTCAGGATTTAAACAGCAACATTGAAGCGCTGAAAGGCCGCGAACTGACATTTATAGGGATGGTTACCGAAGCCCGCGAAGCGTTCGGCAAAACCGGAAAACCATACAGCCACATCGTTCTGTCTGATTATACCGATTCTTATAAAATGTTCTTCTTCGCAAAAGACTACGTGGAGTATGGAAAATACTGCAAAATGGGTCTTTTCCTTTTGGTAAAAGGAGTCGTTCAGAATCGTTTTGGTGGCGACCAGATTGAATTTAAAGTAAGCAAAATTGAACTGATGGACGAGGTTCGCGAGAAATACTTCAAAAGTATTACCGTGAAAATTCCGCTACCCTCAATCAATGCCGAAATGGTAGGTGAACTGGAGCGCCTTACGCAAAACAGCAAGGGCAAATCGCTGGTAAAATTTGACGTTTGGGATCCCGAAACAAAATTGATGGTTAATCTGTTTTCAAGAAATACCCGAATTGAAATTACCAACGAATTACTCGCCTATTTTGAAAAACACGACGATCTTGTTTTTAAAATTAATTAGGCTAATTTTGTGATGGTTTTAGGGTTAGTTACAATTCACACATAAAATATTATACTATGGCTTTAGAAATTAATGATGCAAATTTTGAAGAATTGGTTCTTCAGGCAGGTATGCCGGTTTTGGTTGATTTTTGGGCTGAATGGTGTGGTCCGTGTCGTATGGTGGGTCCAATTGTTCAGGAACTTTCGGAAGATTACGCTGGCAGATTGGTTGTTGGAAAAGTAGATGTTGACAGCAATCCGGGCATTGCTTCAAAGTACGGAATTCGCAATATTCCTACAATCCTGTTCTTTAAAGATGGTGTAGTGGTTGACAAGCACGTTGGTGCTGCTCCAAAAACAACCCTTTCGTCAAAAGTTGACAGTATTCTTTAAAACGATATTTTTGTGATGAAAAGGCATAGGAATCAATGTTTCTTATGCCTTTTTTATTTTTAGGTATGAACAATCTTCTCGACATACAGCAGTTTCAGCAATTCGACAACCTCGAATTCATCTCAAAAGAGGTGGTCGAAGGTTTTATTACCGGTTTGCATCGCAGTCCTTTTCATGGTTTTTCGGTCGAATTTGCCGAACACCGACTTTACAATACCGGCGAATCGACCAAACATATAGACTGGAGATTATTTGCCCGCACCGATCGTTTGTTTGTAAAACAATACGAAGAAGAAACCAACCTGCGCTGCCAATTGGTAATCGATACTTCTTCGTCGATGCTTTTTCCGTTTGAAAAAGGGAAACCTTCAAAAATAAATAAGCTCGCTTTTTCGGTTTATTCTGCTGCTGCAATCATTTATCTGCTCCGGAAACAGCGCGATGCAGTTGGTCTTTCACTTTTTTCAGACGATATCGAATTTCATGCTGAAGCCCGTTTGTCGTCCGTTCATATCGATCTGCTGTACAATCAGCTGGGAGCATTGCTCCGTCAGGAACAGGCTCAGCTGCACAAAAAAACCAACACGGTGGATGCACTTCACATGATCGCCGAAAACATTCACAAACGCTCACTGGTCATTCTTTTCAGCGATTTGATTGAACAGGAAAATACCGACGACTTGTTTGAAGCGCTTCAGCACCTGAAATACAACAAACACGAAGTATTGCTTTTTCACGTTACCGACCACCGCCAGGAAAGGGATTTCGATTTCAGGAACCAGCCTTACCGCTTTGTGGATCTCGAAACGGGCGAACATCTGCGGTTCTCGCCTCACGATCTGAAGAAAAACTATGAAAAAGCGATGTCAGATTATTTCGAAGAAATGCGCGTCCGTTGCGGACAGTACCAGATTGATCTGGCTGAAGCCGACATCAACGAAGATTTCAAGCACGTGCTTTATACCTATTTGCTGAAGAGAAAACGGCTTTTCTGAAATACCTGTTTGTCTTGTCAATCAATTTGATTCCCCCGATTTTTGCCAGGATCGTTCAGCGGAAAGGTTAATCCCATGCACAAATTCAGGCTATCACTAAATTTTGAACGCCGGTATTTGATCCTGTTGAACAGGTAATAATCCAAAGTCCCCAGTTCGATGTATGAAAATTTCGAGATGGTTTTTCTGGAACCGATTTTTACTCCCAGAAACGGTGCAAAATGAAGGGCATTTGCAAAATAGTAATCAGATGGAAAATAGCCGGGAAATTTCAGGTAGGTATTGTTGGTAATCGAGTACAGTAAGTTTGTTCCCATATATCCATTCAGAAAAGCTTTTTCAGACAGTTTATGCTTTTTGAAATTGAAAGCCCCTTTAGCCGAGACAGTATGTACCTCCGCACCATTTACCGACGAGGGCAGGTAACCGTAGCTTGCTCCGAAATTGTGTTTTTCGTTTTCCGAAATATACCCAACACCAACCGATCCCAATCCCAGATTACCAGCATACTGAAAATTAAGGTAATCGGGCGCAAATAACTTTTTCGTCAGTTTAACATCTTTATTTCCTGAAGCAAAAATGTTTCCTGAAGCAAAAAGAAAAATGATGATCATTATTCCGTGATAAGTTTTCATGACACTGACATTAAAAGTTTAAAATTTCAATGGTTGCAGCCTTGTTGACAAGGGTTATTCTCGCCATATTCCGCATCGCAATATCCGGAACCATAAGGTATCGCCGGTTATTAACCTCCTCTTCCCAGGAATCGTGTCCATGACCAAAAATGCTAAGGGCAACCGGATTCTTCTCTATAATTTCACGCATTTTATCGGCATAACCATTCTCTAACTGTGAATCCTTCAGATGAATATGGAAGCAGGCGATGCTGGTCATTCGTTCAGGAACTTCAAGCGTTTGCTGAAACCAGTTAAAATCGGGTTCGCGGTTTCCGTTTTCCCACACGATATTGTCGAATACCACCATCCGGTAATTCCCGATATCAAAATGAAAATTAGTTGGCCCAAACATTTTGTTGTAAATTGATTTTCCGTTCGACAGATAGTCGTGATTTCCGATTAAAGTTACAAAGGGAATGTTCAACCTGTTTACCAGATGATAATAGTCGTCGAATTCATTGAACAGTCCCAAATTAGTAACATCGCCACAAACCACCACAAACGAAATCCCTTCCATTGGGTTGATGGTTGTTACCGCAGCCCTTAGGTCTGAATAGGCAGTGTGAGTATCTGAAATGGCAATAAAAGTGATGGAATCTTCAGGCAATTTCATACTTGCGATTTCTGAAATGTTTATCGCATTTACATTGCTGTGCTCGGTATTTGCATCATACGGACTGAAATGTGTCAGTTTATCACACGAGCAGAAAGCAAGCAAGACCAAGGCTATCAACCCGTGCGAAATTGGGTTCATGTTTCTGCTTTTTTTAAGTTTCCGAACACTGGTCGCTTTGTATAGGAAAAACTGGTCCAAAATATCATAATACCAGCATTACGCTCACTACTTTTCCTGCCGGGAAGAGTTGTACGCGTTCTTTCTCGCGAAGCCAGTCCAAAGCAACCAAAACTTCCTTTTCATCCATGTTGGTGAGATCCTGTAGCTCGTCAATCGGCATAATACCTTCTGCTTCAAGCATTGCTTCAATCACAGAAGCATTGTTTTGTATTTTTTCAAATTCCATAATTATTGATTTTTAAACCCTTCCCGAAAAAGCTTCCGGGAAGGGTAATTTTTTGATTCGTTGATTGTATAAATCAAGGGTTAAAACTTTAGCAAATCAGGGTGAAAAGAGCTGAAAATGCAGAAGGTATGATAGGAATATTTCACCACTTCGTTGTTATCACGCGCCTTGTTCCATATTTTCTATAATCATTGCAACCCTTCAGTTTTAAAAAACTAACCTTTGATTCACATTAATTGTATGATTTTACTTCAGGGACAACGTGCTCGATGGAAACCACTTCTTTTTGATGTTTCTTCAGGTTTTGCTCGTCTTTCTTCAGCATTTTTGAAATCAGCACGTAGATAACCGGGATAATGATCAGCGAAAGGAACATGGAGCTGCTCAAACCACCAATCAGTACCCAACCGATACCGCTTTTCCACTCGGCACCCGCACCACTCGAAAGGGCCAGCGGCAGCAATCCGAAGATCAGGGCCAGGTTGGTCATCAAAATCGGGCGGAAACGGAGGCTGGTAGCTTCTATGATGGCATCGTAAACTTTGTGCCCTTTTTCAACCATATCGTTGGCAAAGTCAACTACGAGGATCGCATTTTTGGCTACTAATCCCATCAGCATGATGATACCCATGATGGAGAACAGACTCATGCTCTTTCCGGCCAAAGCCAGCGCCAGCAATGCCCCGATAATGGATAGCGGCATGGAAAACATCACCACAAACGGATAGGCATAACTGTCGTAAAGGGCTACCATGGTCAAATAAACCAGCAGGATCGAGGCTATCAGGGCAACAAGCAAGCTACCGAACGATTCAGTCTGGTTTTCCAGGTCACCGGCGTAAACCACATCAACACCAATGGGTTTTTCAACCTGAGCCAGTTTTGCCTGAATTTCTTCGCCGATGGTACCAATGGTGTTTCCAGCTACCTGCCCGGTAATTGAAACTGAAGGCAATTTGTTGTAGCGGTTCAGCATGGCCGGACCTTTCTTTTCGGTTACACTGGCAATCTGTTTCAGTTTTACAATGCTTCCGGTGCGGGTAATCAGCGACATGTTTTCCACATCCTCTTTGCTCTTTTTGTTGAATTCGTCGAGGATAATGTTGATGTCGTATTCTTCGCCTGATTCTTTGTATTTCAGGTCATTGTCTCCGGCAAAGGCGATACGAAGCTCTGCACCCACTTCACCAAGTGTCAAGCCTACTTTGGCCAGTTTATCGCGGTCAATTTCAATGTTCAGTTCCGGATTTCCTTCTTCGTCCGAAGTTTCAACGTCGGTTGTTCCCTGGGCATTTTTGGCAATCTCGAAAACTTTGGCTGCATACTGCCTTACTTCGTCGTAATTGTTACCGCGCACGATTAATTCAAGCGGACGGGTTGTTGTACCCATAATGCTGACTTCGTTTACTGTAAATTTGGGTCCTGCAAACATCTCCGACATGGCATTTTTTGCCTGAATACTGAATACTTTGGATGAAACATTCCGTTTCTTTTTGTCAACGAGTTTAACATTGATTTCTGCAGTATTCGGTGTTTCGTTGAACGACATGCTTCCGCCTTCAGAACCTACTTTGGTGAAAAGTAACTCAACTTCAGGATATTTCATCAGTTGCTCTTCAACTCTAGCGCACATTTTGTTGGTTTCATCGAGTGTTGCATTTTTTTCAAGCTCTACTTTCAGGATAAATTCACCGCGGTCGCCGGCATCCATAAATTCTGTCTGGATATATCCTTTAGAAAGTAGCGAACAGGACGCAAACAAAAGGAATACTACCGAAACCAGTGTTACCGCTTTATGATTTAACGCCCAATGCAGAGCCGACATGATGTAGCTTTTGATGCCGTTAATCACCGATTCGAATCCCATCAGGACACGGTCGAGCAAACTGCTTTTTTTCAGTATTTTAATTTTTCCGAAGCGCGAAGTCAACAATGGAACCAGCGTAAACGACACCAGCAAACTGATCAAAATAGAGAACACGATGACCAGTGAGAATGAGCGAAGCAATTCGCCGGTTATTCCGCTGGTAATACCAATAGGCAGGAACACCGCAATAAGTACAATGGTTATTGAAACAACGGTAATCCCAAGTTCTTTGGTAGCATCGAGCGAAGCTTGCCAGCGTTTTTTACCTTCTTCCATGTGGCGGTAGATGTTTTCCAGAACCACAATCGCATCGTCCACAATAACCCCGACCACAATTGACATGGCCAGCAAAGTGAGCAGGTTAAGTGAGAATCCGAAGATTCTGAAGATGACGAAAGTTGAAATAATGGAGGTTGGTATGGAAACGACCACAAACATCAGGTTCCGGAAACTGTGCAGGAACAACAGCATAGTGATTGATACCAGGACGATAGCAAAAATCAGATCGACCATTACACTGTTCACGGCATCTTTCGTAAATACCGACGAGTCGCTGGCGATGGTGAATTTCAGGTTTTGGGTACTGTATTTGGTCTCAAAATCCTTGAAAAGTTTTTGAACCTCATCGCTGATTTCAACCGCATTGGCTCCGCTCTGTTTCGTAACCGACAAACCAATGGCCGGAGTTCCGTTGATGCGTGCTAGTTTGGTGCTTTCTTTATTCCCGTCAACGACGGTGGCTACATCTTTAACTTTGATTGTTGATCCGTCAGCCGATGTGCGAAGGATCAGTTCTCCGATTTCGTCAACCGAAGCAAATTTTCCACTCAAACGGATCAGTGAACGGGTTTGATCGTCTTTAATATTTCCGACCGGGAAATCGAGATTTGATGCAGTGATCATCTGTTTCAGCAGCGACAGTGAAATGCCGTATTGCTGTAGTTTCTGGGCATCAGCTTTAATCTGGATTTCGCGTTGGTTTCCACCAACGATTTCAACCTGGGCAACACCTTTAATCTGTGAGATGTACGGTACAATATTTAAATCGATCAAATCATAGAATTGTTGTTCCGGCATGTTCGACGAAGCTGCGATACTCATGATAGGCATCATGTTCATGTCCATTTTCATAAACCGGGGCAGTTCTGCATCTTCCGGCAAATCGCTTTGAATCATGTTTACCTTACGTTCACAATCCTGAAGCGAAATATCAGCGTCCATGTCGTCTTTCAACTGAACAACCACGATTGACATGTTTTCGAACGAGTAGGAGTTGAGCTTGTCAATTCCTTCCATACCCGAAACAGCATCTTCAATCGGTTTGGTTACCGAGCTTTCCACCTCGCTGGGTGCCGCTCCGGGGTAAACAGTCATTACCACATTAACGGGGATGTCAATGTTCGGGATCAGTTCAACATTCAGGCGGGTGTAGCTGTAAATACCAGCCAGCGCCAGAATGGTAAAGATGACGACCGGAATGGTCGTTCTTTTTATGGATATATCAGTAATATTCATTTCTAAGAATTTATTGAATAATTTTTACACGGTCGCCGTCGTTCAGGTTCAACTGTCCGCTGACAACAACCCGGTCTTCTTTTTTCAGGCCACTTACAACTTCAGCAAATTTTTCATCACTCTCGTTGATAATAATTTCTTTCTTAACCGCTTTGTCACCTTCAATTACAAAAACTGAAGGGTTTTTCATACTTCCCGTAATTGCGGTTTTTTCAATCAATATGGTTTCCGAAGCTTCAACCGGAATCATCACTTCGCTGAAAAGTCCGGCTTTCAGGTGCTGTTCGCCGTCGTGGTTGTCCATCACTACTTCAGCATCAAACTTCATGGCGTTGTCGGCTTTTTCGCCGATTGAGTTAATTTTTCCGGTGAATGTTTTTCCGGGTAAAGAAGGAATGGCTACGTTAACGACTTGTCCCTTTGCCAGTTTAAAAATGTCTTTTTCCGGAATCTTGACCCAGATTTTTAGTTTCGCCGTGTTTACAATTTCGCAGATGGGCATGCCTCCGGCAACAAATTGTCCGTTTTCAACCAATCGTTTGTTAACGATTCCGGAGATTGGCGCTTTAATTTTGGTATCGCGCAGAGCCTTGCGGGCAGTTATCAGGTCAGCTTCAGCTTTTTTTAAGCCAATGCGTGCCTGTTCCAGATCGTGTTTCGGAATGGCGTTTCCTTGTTCAAGGCGCTGCAACCGTTCAATATCTTTGGTTTGCTGTTCGAAGTTGGCTTCGGCAACCAGCACGTTGGCGGCAATGGTTTCATCGTCAACCTCAACAATCACTTCGTTTTTCTGAACACGGTCGCCCACGTTTTTGTGTATTTTTTTCACTTTCCCCTGGGTTTCCGATAAAACCATCA
>DPRM01000009.1:0-135 GCA_003537645.1 Prolixibacteraceae bacterium | reverse complement strand
TTCCTGTGGCTTTGAGGAGTTCTATTTCGGCCAGTTTATATTTTAAAAGTTGTTGATTAAATAAATTTTCGGCATCCAAAAGTGATGATTCTACATTCAACAGGTCTGTCAGCGAAGCCATCCCTTCATCAAACT
>DPRM01000153.1 GCA_003537645.1 Prolixibacteraceae bacterium | reverse complement strand
CAACTATTTTTGGCATATATACCTTCTACAAACTTTTCCAGAGCTTAGTAAGCTTACAAAGCTCTGGAAAAGTTTTAATCTTTTTAATTTATTTTTTCTCCAAACGGAATCGTTAGTCCAAGCCACGGACCAGCAACAAATCCATCCATATCTGAACTAAAAGGAATTACCATTCCATAATCCAGACCAACTCGCCTGATGATACTGCGGCCTCCCAGCATCGTAATAACAACGAAAATATCAGAGGTTCCGATAAAATAATTTTCAGTAATAAAATAACCTTTTGCACCGGTACGAATCATTGCGCTAATGTTTACTGTCGGATTCCTTGCCATTTCACCACCGGCAAATCCCCAGCCCAGCCCAATATTCAGATTTTTATCTTTCGACCCGAAAGTTGATATTCCGTATAATATACCAAACGAAGCATTTTCCTCACCAACTACAGTTCCGGCAAGAACTCCGGCTCCCATATTTATCTTATTCTCGACCACCGGAACAGAAAATTTTGCCATCAACCATGCGGGGGTAGCAGTTCCACCGAAAAGGAAAAGGGGCATCACCCCCACTCCTCCTGAAAAGTGATCTGTAAATCCATAAACTGCCTGATTAAAAAGCACCCATACATTCTGAAAATAGCCCTCGCCACTTTTGAGATTATACCCGTTGGGCGCCCAGAAATAGCGTGTTGCCTGGGGATTATCGAGCCAGTAAGCTCCACCGATTGCATTAACTACACCGAGTTGAGTAATTCTTTTTACCTCGGAACGTGGAATAATTAATTCTCCGAGTTTATCTGTTTTAATCCTGATGTTTTCAGAGTTCTCTTCAATGATAATTCCAATATATTCATTACCATCGATGGTTTCTATCTGACTTTTTATTGAATCCTGACTGTTTTGAGCGCTTGAGAAAAGCGAGATGCCAATAAAAAAAAGCGCAAGACACATGTATCTGTTCATAATTTTTTTCATAAGGCAATGTTTTTTAGTGAATTATTAAACGAAACCAATCAAAAAGTGTTTCGAATTAAATCGTTCAACGGAAAACACAATCAGAAGTTCAGAAAAAAGCATAAAAAAACCACCCGCATGTGAGGACGGGTGGTTCTATCTGTTTGAAAAATGTTTGAGTCTTTGTTTATAAACGTTTAATAATTTATTCTGAAACTACTTCAAAACCTAATTCAACAATTACTTCTTTGTGTAATTTGATTTTAGCAGTGTAGCTTCCTACTTCTTTAACACTGTCGTCAGAAATCATGATCTGTTTGCGATCGATTTCAAATCCTTTGGCATTGATAGCCTCGGCCAGCATGATTGTATTAACCGAACCGAAAATTTTTCCGGTTGTGCTGGTTTTTGCTCCAATAACAAGTTGAACAGTTTTGAGTTTTTCAGCAACAGCCAAAGCAAGATCTTTCAATTTTGCTTCTTTGTGTGCTCTCTGTCTGGTGTTTTCAGCCAATACTTTTTTAGCCGAATCGGTGGCAATTACAGCCATCTTCTGAGGTATCAAAAAGTTACGTCCGTAACCATCTTTAATGGTTACCACATCATCTTTCGATCCTAAACGTGCAACATCCTGCAATAATATAACTTCCATTTTTATTCAGCTTTAAAATTATTTCATCATATCAGTAACATATGGAAGTAACGCGATATGACGGGCTCTTTTAACTGCTTTTGCCACTTTGCGTTGATACTTCAAAGAGGTTCCGGTAATACGGCGTGGTAAAATTTTACCTTGCTCGTTTAAGAATTTTTTCAAAAATTCAGGATCTTTGTAGTCAACAAATTTGATTTTGTTCTTTTTAAAGCGGCAATACTTTTTCTTTTTGACTTCAACCGACGGTGGGGTCAAATATCTGATTTCACTTGAATTTGCAGCCATACCTTAATTCTCCTTTTCAGTTTTTACTTTTGATTTGTTGATTCTTCTCTCGCTGTAAGCCTGTGCATATTTATCCTTGCTGAAGGTCAGGAAACGGATAATACGCTCATCGCGTCTGAATTGGGTTTCCAAAGTTTTTGCAAACGTTGGTTCGGCAGCAAATTCGAAGAGTTGATAAAACCCTGTCGATTTTTTTTGAATGGGATAAGCTAATTTGCGCAATCCCCAGTCCTCTTCATTGACAATCTCNNCCTAAATTTAGGTCGCGCAAAATTATAAATAATTCGCGTTTTAACAAACGGGTTTTAATTAATTAGTTGAAGCAACCAAATAATTGACTTTAATTCAACATTTAGCTGAACAAATTCACGTTTTAATCCTTACTTATCCCGAAAATCAACTGCCAGGCCCTGAACTTATGAGTGAAGATTTGAAATGTATCCATTGCGGGAATTCGTGCGGAAAATCACCTGTTGTCTTTGAGGGGAACCCTTTCTGCTGTTCGGGCTGCTCAACCGTTTACCAGATTCTTCACACCAGCCAGTTGAAACAATATTACCAGATTGAGCCAATGGCCGGGATCAAAATCGACGAAACGCAACTTCCCGCCAGCGAAACCTACGCATTTCTCGACCTCGACCAGTTCAAATCAAAAATCCTGAATTTCTCGGAAGGCGGCATTTCAAAGGTCAGTTTTTTCATTCCCGAAATACATTGCGCTTCGTGTATATGGCTACTCGAAAACCTGCACCGCCTCAACAAGGGCATCATGCAATCGTTTGTAAATTTTCCGAAGAAAGAGGTCAACATCACTTTTAACGAAAGCGAGATTTCGCTGCGGCAACTGGTCGATCTGCTGGTAAGCATCCATTATATTCCTGAAATCAACCAGCACAGCATCGATAAAAAGTCAGCCGATCAATCGGACAAAAAGCTTTTCATCAAAATCGGCGTTGCAGCTTTCGGTTTTATGAACGCCATGGTTTATCATTTCCCGCAATACCTGCCCGGAAACGAATTTCTGGAAGCCGACATGAAAAAACTGTTTGGCTGGCTAAGTGTTTTACTCGCCATTCCGGTTTTGTTTTACAGCGCCAGCGATTATTTCCTAACGGCTTACAAAAGTCTGAAGAAAAAAATGATCAGTATCGACCTGCCGATTGCGCTCGGATTGGTCACCCTTTTTACCCAGAGCCTGGTCGAAATCGTTTCAGGAGCGGGAATTGGGTACATCGACTCGCTCACAGGACTGGTCTTTTTTATGCTGATTGGCCGCTGGTATCAAGGGAAAACCTATCAGGCGCTTTCGTTCGAGCGCGATTACAAAACTTACTTTCCGCTGGCGGTAACAAAAATTACCAACTCCGGAAATGTCACCATCCCGCTGGAAGATCTGAAATCGGGCGACCGGATTCTGGTTCGCAATCAGGAGATTGTTCCCGCCGATTCGATCCTGAAAAGCACAACGGCCAGCATCGACTACAGTTTTGTGACTGGCGAATCGATGCCCGTGACAAAGACAGCCGGTGATTTTGTTTTTGCAGGTGGCCGTCAAATCGGGAGCGCGATAGAACTCACCATCGAAAAAGAAGTCCAGCAAAGTTACCTCACCCAGCTTTGGAACCAGGTAGAAAATCCGTTTACCGCAAACAATAAACTCAATACCATCATCAACCGGGTCAGTCAGTACTTTACGGTTGTGATTGTGCTTATCGCCATCGGATCAGGCGTTTTCTGGTATTTCAACAAGCCTGAACTTGCACTATTCGCCTTTACTTCGGTACTGATTATTGCTTGTCCCTGTGCCCTGGCGCTGACCGTTCCGTTCACTTTCGGCAGTACCATGCGGCAATACGGGCGAAAAGGTTTTTACCTGAAAAACACCGCGGTAATCGAACATCTGTACAAAGTGGATTCGGTTGTTTTCGACAAAACAGGCACGATCACCAACGCTCAATCGTCCGATATCCGGTTCGTTGGGAAAGAACTTACTGCGGAACAACTCTTGATAATCAAATCGCTGGCATTCCATTCGTCGCACCCCTTGAGCAAAACCATCTTCAATTCCATCGAAGGTGATGAAATTCTGGAAGTGAGAGATTTTCAGGAAATTCCATCACTTGGGATTACCGGATTGGTGAATGGCATCCGGATCAACATGGGATCGAAATATTTCGTGACCGGAGAAATGAGCAAAGAGGAAAACCTAAAAACCGAAGTGTGGATTTATTTCAAAGATACGGTTGTCGGCCATTTTCAGCTCGAAAACGAATACCGCCCCGGANNAAATTACAGCAGGAAGGCCGGAAAGTTTTGATGATCGGCGATGGGCTGAATGATGCCGGTGCGCTGAACGAAAGTAATGTGGGAATTGTGATCGCCGACAATGTTTTCAACTTCTCACCCGCCTGCGATGCCATTCTGCAATCGAAACAATTCAGCAATCTCGATAAATTCATACAGTTTACCCACCGAAGCATGACCGTTGTGAAGGCGGGTTTCCTGATTTCATTTTTGTACAACATCGTGGGTTTGTCGTTTGCCGTTCAGGGAAATCTGACCCCAATCGTGGCGGCGATACTGATGCCAATAAGTTCGGTGTCGGTGGTGGCGTTTGCAAGTTTTTCAATACATTTATCAGCGAAAGGTTCACGATTGTGAAATCTGAAATTATAAATGTTCTGGAAGTCAAAAAATAGTCATTAAGTGGTCATTTATAGTCATTAAACAAATTGCAAGATAGAAAAGCAAACAATAACAACTGAATGACCATTGAATGACAAAAAGAATGACTGATGAAAAAATTTGATCAGTAAAATGAATGAAAAATAATCTATAAGTAGCTATGTCAGTAGTATTCGTATTGGTTTTTGCAGCAATCGTAATGGCAGGTGCATTCCTGGTTGCTTTCATCTGGTCGGTAAGAAATGGCCAGTACGAAGATACTTACACCCCATCGGTCAGGATTTTGTTCGACGATCCGGAGGTGAAGAAAGAGGAAGAAGAGAAAAGTCGCAGTGATCAGTCGCAGTTGGCAGAAAAAAGAGAGAAATCGCAATCGTCAGAAAATGTAGAAAGTTATTAATTGTCTTCTTTTCACGTCATTAATTGTAAAAACACAGCAGTGCTAAACACCACCAATGACAATGAATGACTTAATGACGATAAATAACATTTGAGAGCTAAAGCGCAAAAAATAGAATATCTAAATAAAAGAATACCTATGGAACAACAAAAATTTTCGTACGACAACCGGATGACCCGCAATTTTGCAATTGCAACCATTGTTTGGGGTGTTGTTGGTTTATTGGCGGGCCTGCTGGTTGCCCTGCAAATATTTATACCGTGGATGAATTTCGGGCTCGAATTCACCACCTTCGGGCGAACCCGGCCGGTACACACCAACGCCGTTATTTTTGCCTTCGTCGGAAATGCCATTTTTACAGCGGTTTATTATTCGCTGCAACGATTGCTGAAAACACGCATGTACAGCGAACTGCTGGGCAAAATCCATTTCTGGGGATGGCAGTCGATTATTGTGGCCGCAGCCGTTACTTTGCTCGCCGGATTTACAACCGGTAAGGAATACGCTGAACTGGAATGGCCCATCGACATTGCCATTACGCTGGTTTGGGTAGTTTTCGGATGGAACATGTTCGGTACCATTTTACAACGCCGCACAAGTCACATTTACGTTTCAATCTGGTTTTACATTGCCACATGGGTTACTGTGGCTGTTCTCCATATTTTTAATTCGCTGGCAGTTCCGGTTAGTTTCCTGAAAAGTTACACGCTTTACGCGGGCGTTCAGGATGCATTGGTACAATGGTGGTACGGACACAATGCGGTAGCTTTCTTCCTTACCACACCCTTCCTTGGAATGATGTATTATTTTATTCCTAAAGTTTCCGGACGCCCGGTTTATTCCTACAAACTGTCGATCGTACATTTCTGGTCGCTCATTTTCCTTTATATCTGGGCAGGGCCGCACCATTTGTTGTACAGTTCGCTGCCCGACTGGCTTCAGGCGCTGGGAACCACCTTTTCGGTCATGCTGCTTGCCCCAAGCTGGGGAGGTATGATCAACGGATTGCTTACATTGCGCGGTGCGTGGGACAAGGTGCGCAAAGAACCGGTACTGAAAATGTTCGTGGTGGGTATAACTGCCTACGGAATGTCAACTTTTGAAGGACCGCTACTTTCGTTTAAAACAGTAAATGCCATCAGTCACTTTACCGACTGGACCATCGGTCACGTTCACATTGGCGCACTTGGCTGGAACGGATTGCTGACTTTCGGGATGATTTACTGGCTGGTTCCGCGTCTTTACAACACCAAACTTTATTCAACCAAACTGGCCAATGTCCATTTCTGGATTGCGACACTTGCCATCGTTTTTTATGCGGTGCCACTTTATATAGGCGGAATTACACAGGCCTTGATGTGGAAACAGTTTACTCCTGACGGATTTTTGATGTACCCGAATTTCCTTGAAACAGTGGCGCAGTTGATTCCGATGTACTCCATCAGGGCGTTTGGCGGATTCTTGTATGTTGCCGGATTTTTTATTCTGGTTTACAATGTGGTAAAAACCATGCAGGCAGGTTCGTTTGTTGCCGAAGAAGAAGCACAGGCTCCGGCGCTGGAAGTAATGCCCGATGGAAAAACCTCGTCGGAATCAGGACACCGTTTTCTGGAACGCAAACCGATCCGCTTCCTGATTTTTGCGACCATTGCCATTCTGATTGGCGGAATCGTTGAAGTAATCCCAACTTACCTGATCAAATCAAATATCCCGACCATCACCAGCGTAAAACCTTACACGCCGCTCGAATTGCAGGGAAGGGACATTTACGTAAAAGAAGGTTGCTACAACTGTCATTCGCAGATGGTCCGGCCTTTCCGCTCCGAAACAGAACGATACGGCGAATATTCCAAGGCAGGAGAATCGGTTTACGATCATCCTTTCCAGTTTGGCTCGAAACGCACCGGACCCGATTTGGCGCGCGAAGGAGTTAAAACCGGTAAAATTTACAAGCCCAATTCATGGCACTACAACCATTTTATCGATCCGCAGAAAATGAACGAAGCATCAATTATGCCTGCGTATCCTTGGCTGGCCAAAAAGGAAATCGATATTCAATCGACTCCTGGAAAAATCAGGGCAATGAAATTATTGGGTGTCCCCTACCCCGACAATTACGAGCAACAAGCCATTGCAGATCTGAAAGCGCAGGCCGACAGCATCGCCAAAGATCTGGCAACAGCCGGAATCCAAACCGACAGCAACCGCGAAATAATCGCGCTGATCGCTTATATGCAGCGACTTGGAGTTGACATTTCAAATAAACCTGTAAAAAAATAAGCGATGGTAGGCGATACATTACGCAATATATTTCACGTCGAAATTTATGCACTGATAGGCTTTATAATTTTCTTCACCTTCTTCATTTTAGTTTCTATCAATGCTTTCAGGATGAAGAAAGAAGAAGTGGATGAAATAAGCAATATGCCTTTGGAAGACTCGGTGCCCACGGGCAATGCAAGGCATGGAGCATAGGGCATGGGGCTCGGGGCAACCGATACGGAGAATGTAGGTGAGAGAACATTCTGTTTAAATACAATAATTTAGGATATAAATTGCAAATTCAGAAATTATGCAAACAAATGAAGATAAACCAATAGACGAGCAAAAAGAAGTTCATCAGGAAATTGATGATGCTACTCAAATTAAATATTTTGGAGGCGACCATGAATATGATGGTATAAAAGAGCTAGACAATCCGCTCCCTCCTTGGTTGAAATATCTATTTTATGTGACCATCGTCTTTTCGGTTTCCTATCTGGTACTGCTTTTTGTTTTCGAAGACGATGACATCGTGCAAAAGAAAGAATACCGTAAAGAAATGATGGCAGCCAAAGCCAAAACCGATGTTGCAGCAAGCGAAGAAGCTACAAAAACAGCAACTGTCGCACCCCCTTCTGAAGAACAAATACTTGCCGAAGGAAAGATTATTTTCGACAAAACATGCTTGGTTTGTCATGGCAAATTCGGAGAAGGATTGGTTGGGCCCAACTTCACCGACGAATACTGGATTCATGGCGGAAAACCGGAGGATTTGCTCAAGGTAATTAACGAAGGAGTCATTGAAAAAGGGATGATTTCGTACAAAAGCCAATTGAATAAAACCCAGATCAATAATGTGATCGCTTATATTTTGAGTTTGCAGGGAACAAATCCGCCAAACCAGAAAGCGCCGGAGGGTGAGAAAAACTAAGGCCCCATCCCCAACCCTTCCCCAAAAGGGAAGGGAGTTTCGCCACTGAACAATATTGATGGTTATCTCTTAAAGAAATTTATATGTCAAAAAATCAGACCTGCATGTGCTGGTTCTTTAAGCCCCCTCTTTTGGAGGGGGTTGGGGGGAGGCTTTAATTATGGACAATTTTCAGGAAACGACCTTCCGTGACAGGCCGTCAACATTTGGCAAAGATGGCAAACGGGTCTGGCTATTCCCGAAAATGCCAAAAGGAAAGCTGTACAATATCCGGAGAATCATCGCATGGACATTGCTTACATTTTTCTACCTGGCTCCATTCCTGAAAATCAATGGGGAGCCTTTGATTTTTCTGAATTTTCTGCAACGTAAATTTGTATTGTTTGGCACTACTTTTTACCCGCAGGATTTTCACTTGCTGGTTTTGGCCATCATTACTCTGGTCGTATTCATTGTACTGTTTACAGTTATCTACGGAAGGATTTTCTGCGGATGGGTTTGTCCGCAAACGGTTTTTCTGGAGTTTTTATACCGACCCATTGAGTACCTGATCGATGGCAATGCCGAAAAGCAAAAAGAAATGGCAGAGCAGGAAGCCGATGCGATAAAAATCCTGAAACGAATACTAAAACACTGCATTTACCTGCTAATTTCGTTCTTCACCATTTTAACTTTTATTTCATACGTAACCGGAACCGACAAGCTCGGCGAAATCATGGATGGCTGGCCAATGCAAAGATCCGGCCTATTAATGGGCGCGCTGGTATTTACCGGAATACATTATTTCGTGTTCGCATGGTTTCGCGAACAGGTTTGCACCATTGTTTGTCCTTATGGCCGCTTGCAGGGAGTTATGCTCGATGTAAATACCATTCTGGTGGCCTACGACTACAAGCGCGGCGAGCCCCGCCGGAATGCAGAAAACCGCAGAAGCGAACATGGCGACTGCATCAACTGCTACAGTTGCGTGGCTGTTTGCCCAACGGGAATCGACATTCGCAACGGTACACAATTGGAGTGTATCAATTGTACGGCCTGTATCGATGCCTGCAATTCGGTGATGAAAAAGGTAAAAAAACCAAGCGGATTGATACGTTTCGCCTCCGAGAAATCCATTTCTGAAGGCAAAAAAGTAAGGTTCAACGCGCGTGTTATTGCCTATTCATCGGTTTTGATTGCCCTGTTGATGGTGCTGACCTATTTGCTCACCGTCCGCGGCGATGTGGAAACATCGATCAACCGCTCACCCGGAACCATGTTTCAGGAATACGGACCGGAAAATTACAGCAACTTGTACAACCTTCAAATGGTTAACAAAACCAATTCGGAGGTAAAAATCGAATTAAAACTACTTTCTCCTGAAGGCGAAATCCTCCTGATGGGAGATTCGCTGAAAGCCGAAAAAGGCGAAGTTGCAAAGCGAAACCTGCTCATTGTTCTGAAAAAGGAAAATGTAAAATCGTCGAACAGCCATCTGGAAATCGGAATATTCGAAAACGGGAAAATGATTGACAAAATAACAACCTCGTTTGTTGGGCCGAACACGCTTGACGGAAAACAGTGATCAGTTGCAGTAAAAAGTCACAGTGCGCAGGAGCGATCAATTGTCATTTCTTTAGTCGCGTCATTTCAATGACTAATTATGACAATTGTTTGACGTGATGACAACAAAAATGATGAACTATTTTAGAATTTAATTTTTGCAACTATTTGAAATATGAAGATAAAATTCAATTGGGGAACGGGAATCGTACTTGCGTTGATCGTGATGGTCAGCGGGATGTTGGTACTGGTTTCGATTGCCGTGAGGCAGGACTTTGATTTGGTTGACAAAGACTATTATCAGAAATCGATCACCTATCAGCAACACATCGAGAAAGTTGGAAATACAGCCGAACTGGAGAAAAAGATTGCTTTCGAACTTTCGGCAGACACTTTAAAACTTACTTTTCCAAACCTTGGAAATTACGAGAACATAGCAGGTAAAATCCATTTTTACAGTCCGGTGGAAGCAAGACGGGATTTCAGCCTTGAAGTTAAAGTGGATACCGGCTTTTCGCAAATCATCGACCTGAAAAAGCTTGAAAAGGGAAGGTATCAGGTTAAAATCGACTGGAAGGCTGGAGAAGTTGAGTATTATCAGGAAGAGGAGATTGCGGTGGAGCGATAAATCACACAACAGCTAGAAAACATAAATATATTACACCACTTTACTCAATTGAGAAAAAATCTTTACTTTTGATAGACGTTAAAAAAAGCGACTTATGGACATGACTACTCAAATAAAAAACAACTTGATTTCGAGGATCAGAGACTCTAAAGATTTGAATTTTCTGAAAGCTGTTCAGACTATTTTTGATTCATCAGAGCAGGCCTTGTATCAATTATCTTCAGAGCAGGAGGATTCTATTGAAAAAGGCAGAGAAGAAATTAAGAATGGTGAATCAATTGAAAATGACATGCTATTAGTGAAAATGAAAGAATGGCTAACAAAAAAATAATTTGGTCTGCTCATTCAGGTGAGCAGTTGAAGGCTGTTCTAAATTTTTATACCAAAAGAAATGGAAGTATAAACTACAGCCTGAAAATCTTGAATGAGATTGAAGATTTACTAAAAGCTCTTTCAGAAAATGAATTTATTGGGAGACTTACATCAAATAAAACAACCCGTGTGATCCCGATGAGAGTTTATTTGATCTTTTATGAAATCCATAAAAATCAAATAGAAATAGTATCCTTTTGGGACAATCGCCAAAATAAAAACAAGCCTTTTTCGGTTTAAATTATGGACTTCATCACACCTTTAACCATCGGACTGATTGGCAGTTTCCATTGCCTTGGCATGTGTGGGCCGATTGTGGTCGCTCTGCCATTGAAAAACAATAACCTGTTTTCAAAGATCGCGGGAGCTGTATTGTATAATTCGGGCAGGGTAATCACTTACAGTATTTTAGGTATTTTATTTGGACTGCTGGGCCAGGGAATTCACATGGCCGGGTTTCAGCAATGGACCTCCATTTTACTCGGTGCAGCCATGATCATCAGCGTATTATTCCCGTTCGTTTTCAGGGAAAAAATCACCATTGGAAACCTGTTTACCGGCTTTTCAGCCCGCCTGATCACAAGACTAAGAAAACTGTTTACCGACCGTTCCTATTTTTCGCTCCTGATAATCGGTTTGCTCAACGGCTTGCTGCCTTGCGGGCTGGTTTATGTGGCCATTGCCGGAGCCATCGGTTCAGGAACAGTTTTGAACGGCGCCATCTTTATGATGCTTTTCGGAATTGGAACCATTCCGTTGCTTTTGGTGGCAACTTTGGCAAGTGATGCTATCGGGCAACGGGTACGCAGCAAAATGCAAAAAGTGGTTCCGTATTTTGTTTTTCTGATAGGCGTACTTTTTATCCTGCGAGGAATGTCGCTCGGAATTCCATTTATCAGTCCAACAACCGAGAAATTGGAACCGCACATTAAAGTTGAAAAAGGCAGTTGTTGCAAATAATTAAATAGGTTTCATAAACATTCGACCCTTTTTGGGGTTTCTTATGGCAAAACAGGTTTTTACGCAAAAATCAAATTATTGAAAGCCAAAAGTCAATATGAGTCAAAATCAACGTTTCAAAATAACCCAAAAGAAAAAAGCATCTGATTCTGAATCCATTTCAGAAAAAAAGCTTCCGGTTTTCGCTTACATGATTTCGAATAAATTCTTCTTTCTTCTATCAGCTTTTATACTTTTCTTCGGAACAATTTCTTCGGGACAAAAAGCTTTTGATGATCAGACAAAAGATCCTGAGATTGGCGTTGTTGAGCATCTCGATGAATTTATTCCTACTGATATTTATCTGATTGACGAAAACAATCAGCGCGTTGTTCTTACCGATTTAATAGATAAACCAACCATTATTAACTGGGTTTACTACCGTTGCCCGGGTATTTGCAGTCCATTGATGGAAGGACTCGCCAATGTAATGAACGCATCTGACCTTGTAGCCGGAGTTGATTACCAGGTGCTCACTATCAGTTTCGATCCTTCGGAAACAATAGATTTGGGCATCAGGAAAAAGACAAACTACCTGAATCTGGTGGATAAAAAGGAAGAAATCAGCAAAGGATGGCACTTTTTCACTTCTGACAGTGCAAGTATTGTAAAAGGCACCAATGCCGTTGGGTTTAAGTACAAACGTACCGGACAGGATTTTGCTCATGCCGCATCGGTGATGGTGGTTAGTCCGAAAGGAAAAATTACCCGTTATTTAAATGGTGTCTATTTCCAGCCATTCGATTTCAAAATGGCGATTATCGAATCGTCGAAAGGAATGTCGGCACCGACGATCAACAAAATAATGCAGTACTGTTTTTCGTACGATCCTGTCGGACAAGCTTATGTACTTAATGTGACCAAAGTTTCGGGTACATTAATACTATTTGTAGCTCTATTGTTTTTCCTTGTCCTGATATTCAAACCAAAAAGAAAAAAAATAAACAAACATATTTGATTTATGCAAACAGCAACTCAACCTGAACACGAGGTGAATTACCTCGATTACAAAGGAAAATACAAGGGAATATTCGCATGGATATTCTCGACCGACCACAAGCGGATTGCACTTTTATACATGTACTCGATGTTGACCATGTTCGTGGTTGGCGTTGCGCTTGGGCTGGCCATGAAACTTGAATTAATTGCACCGGGAAAAACCATTATGGATCCGGGGACTTACAATGCGGTATTTACTGTTCATGGTGTAATCATGATTTTCATGATCGTGATACCGGGACTTCCGGCAGTATTTGGCAATTTTATGCTCCCTATCATGATCGGTGCAAAAGACGTTGCCTTTCCGAAGATAAACCTGCTTTCGTGGTACTTTTATGTTTTGGGAGCAGTTCTGGTTATTGCCTCTGTGCTTTTCGGAAACGGTGCGCCCGACACCGGATGGACTTTTTACGCTCCCTACAGTTTTAAATCGGGAACCAACCTGCTGCCTGCTATTTTCGGGGCATTTGTTCTCGGCTTTTCATCGATTTTAACCGGATTGAATTTCATTGTAACCATACACCGGATGCGTGCGCCGGGTATGACCTGGTTTAAAATGCCACTTTTCCCCTGGTCGCTTTACGGAACAGCCTGGATTCAATTACTTGCTACACCAGTTGTTGGAATTACCCTTGTGCTGGTGGCGCTCGAACGCATTTTTAATATCGGGGTATTCGACCCTGCGTTGGGCGGCGACCCGATTTTATACCAGCATTTGTTCTGGATTTATTCGCATCCGGCCGTTTATGTAATGATTCTTCCCGCGATGGGAGCCATTTCCGAAATTATTCCGGCATTCTCGCAAAAGCATATATTTGGTTACCGTGCAATCATTGTTTCAACACTGGCAATTGCATTTGTAGGCTACTTCGTTTGGGGACACCACATGTTTACTTCAGGAATGAGCGGAACTGCCCAATATACTTTTTCGATTCTGACATTTATTGTTGCCATTCCGAGTGCAATAAAGGTTTTCAACTGGATTTCGACCATGCACAAAGGTTCGATTAATCCTGAAGCACCGTTCTTATGGGCAGTTACCTTTATATTTGTTTTTATGATTGGCGGTTTCTCCGGATTGGTATTGGGCGCTCTGGCAACCAATGTGCATGTACACGATACTGCTTTCGTTGTTGCACACTTTCACTTCATCGTTTTTGGCGGTGTTGGTTTTGCCTTTTTTGGCGCCATTCACTACTGGTTCCCCAAAATGTTTGGCCGCATGTACGACAAAGTCTGGGCTAAAGTTGGCTGGGCGTTTTTTACTGTTGGTTTCCTGACTTTGTATTCGCCCATGTTTTACCTGGGAATGATGGGAATGCCCCGCAGATATTACGATTATTTACCAGAGTTCCATGCCGGAAATATTCTTTCGTCGCTGGGCTCGTGGGTAATGACATTCGGATTGCTGATTGTGGTGATCAACCTTTTCAGATCGGCTAAAAACGGAGCAATCGCCGAAATAAATCCCTGGAACAGCAAAACACTTGAATGGACAGTGCCTTCGCCTCCCCCACTCGAAAATTTTGATGAAATACCAGTTTACGGCGAAAAAGACGGACCTTACGAATACTAAACTTTGTATATCACTTTATGGAACATGTAGCACAACATTCAGATCCCCATTACGATCAGGAAGCATCAAAATTGGGAATGTGGCTTTTTATCTTTACTGAATTACTTCTTTTTGGGGGTTTGTTCATTGTTTACGCTATTTACAGGTTTCTGAATCCGGAAGCCTTTCAAATGGCCGGACATGAACTAAACATTACGATTGGAGCAATAAACACAATTATTCTGCTGGTGAGCAGTATGACAATCGCAATGTCAACTTCTGCACTTCAGAAAAAAAACAAAGGGTTAACTGTGCTTTTGCTTGAAATCACCATCATGCTTGCGCTTATTTTCCTTATCAACAAATATTTTGAATGGGGAGTAAAATTTGATCACGGTATCTGGCCCGGATCGGAACATTTGCTCAACGATATGGGACACGGCGAAGTTCTGTTCTTCGGTTTGTATTTCGTTATGACTGGCCTGCACGCCCTGCACATTGTTATTGGAATGATTATTATTATCGTGGCATTGAATAAAGTTCAGAAAGGAACGGTAAATGCTGATCGCCCGTCGTTACTCGAAAATGCTGGATTATACTGGCATTTGGTCGATTTGATCTGGATATTCCTGTTCCCCTTGTTCTATTTAATACACTAACAAAAGCGATTCGAAATGGAAAATGAAAAACATCATATCGTACCCTACAAGGTTTACATTTATATTCTGGTGGCGCTGGTTGTCATGACATTCATGTCGATTGGAATTACGAAAATAAACCTTGGCGAGTATTCAGTTTTGGGAGCAATGATTTTTGCAACCATAAAATCNNCAGATAAAAGCTATGTATATCTTATCAAATACGACAAATGCATCCAATTTTGTAGCGGGGGTTGACAAGTCCTTTGTAATAATAATGGGCATTTCCTTCGTTTTCCTGATTGGTTTAACTTTTACAATGTTGTACTTTGTTTTCAAGTACAACAAAGCGAAAAACCCGGTCGCAACCCAAATAAAAGGAAGTACGAAGCTCGAAATTATCTGGACTGTAATTCCTACCATTTTGGTTTTGGTGATGTTCTATTACGGTTGGGCCGGATGGGCGCCAATGAGAAAAGCACCGGATGACAGCTTTAATATTAAAGTGGTTGCCCGGATGTGGAATTTCACCTTCGAATACGAAAATGGGAAAAAGACTGATACCCTTTTTGTACCAATGGACAAGGCTGTAAAATTAAATCTGGTCTCGCTCGATGTAATTCATAGCTTGTATATTCCTTCGTTCAGGGTTAAAGAAGACGTGGTTCCGGGAAGCGAAAAAATGATATGGTTCGTCGCCCAACGCGAAGGTCTCTACGATCTGTTTTGTACGGAATACTGTGGATTGAATCACTCTTACATGCTCAACACGGTGAAAGTTATGCCCGAACAGCAATTTAACTCGTGGTATGTTGACACGACCAAACGGGTTGAAGTAGCATTGGATTCGCCAACAGAAAACGGAAAACGGATCATGAAAAATATTGGATGTTTTGCCTGTCACTCGGTTGACGGATCGAAACTGGTAGGACCATCATTCAAGGGCATTTACGGTGCGCAACATACTGTAATTACCGGAAAAGAGGAACGTGTGGTTACTGTTGATGACGAATACATCAAACGATCGGTTTACGACCCGAATGCGGATGTGGTGAAAGGATTCAACAAAGGATTGATGTTGCCTTATGAAAGTCAGCTATCGGCCGAAGATGTGGCGCAAATTACTGAATACCTGAAAACCCTTAAATGACAAGAACAAATCTGTTATCCTGGATAAAAATTATAATGGAGCTGGGCAAAGTACGCATTTCTTTGCCCATTGCTTTATCTGCTCTTGTAGGTTATACGCTGAAAACAAACTGGCTGGGTGGCGAGGTTTGGATGTTGATATCGGGAGTGTTCCTGATGTCGTGCAGTTCGGGTGCAATCAATCACATTCAGGAATACAAAACGGATGCATTGATGCCAAGAACCAAAAACAGGCCAATTCCTTCAGGAAAGATAAGTTTAAAAGGAGCCATCCTGGTTGCTGTTTTATTTTTTGCTTACGGCGCTTTCATATTGCTCACCAGCTTTCCGCCGATTGTATTTTTCACAAGTGTACTCACCTTGCTGGCATACAACGTAATTTACACGCCGCTTAAAAAAGTAACAGCATTTGCGGTTGTACCCGGTTCGCTGGTTGGCGCCTTGCCTCCGTACATTGGTTGGTTTGCTGGCGGGGGTGCCGTAATCGACGAACAAATCATCTGGGTGGCGCTCTTCTTTTTTATCGGCCAAATACCGCACTTCTGGTTATTGCTGCTCATGTTTGGCAAGGAATATACGCTGGCCGGTTATCCAAGCCTGAATTCAGTTTTCAACGACAACCAGATCAAACGGCTGAGCTATACCTGGATTCTGGCCACCATCGCAACAGCTTTTGTGGTTGCAATGACTGTTTTGAAAGGATCGACCACCATGTTTTTCCTGCTCATTTATATCTTTTACCTTTTATTTTCACTGACTGCAGGTATTTTTGTAAAAAAGGATATTCCTGTACGCGCTTCTTTCCTGAAACTAAATTTACTTTATCTGCTAATGATGATTCTGCTGATCGTTGACAGCCTGTATGCATCATAAAATAACACTTACTGTATCTGGGAATTGAACCAAACATTTGTCTGATTATATTTGTTTTAAGTTGGTCATTTTTAAACTGAAAGAAATGAAAAACTCAGCACGCCCCAGGAAATCATCGTCAAAACCATTTACTGTTTTTTTTACCGGACTTTTATCAGGAATTATAATTTCGGGATTGGTCGTCTTTTTTGCATTTCCAAAACTGATGTTTTCCGTCAGCGAAAGCAACTACAATTTTGAACAAACCGCTGAAATCCTTACCGAAGCTGTAAAGGAAAACAACTGGAACCTTTCGCACCAGTACGATTTGCAGCAAACAATGGCTAAGCACAGCTTCGAAGTAAAACCGGTAAAAGTATTTTCGATTTGCAAACCTGACATCGCGATACGGATTTTAGGAAGCGATGAGGACCGGCATATTTCATCGATGATGCCATGCAGGGTTGCCATTTACGAAAAAGCCAACGGAAAAACCTATATTGCAAGAATGAATGCCGGTTTATTTTCTATTCTTCTTGGTGGAAATGCAAAGGCCGTGATGGGTGATGCCGGTACAGGAAGCGAACACATATTGAAATCAGTTATAAAACCATAAACAGATGAAAAATTTACTTTTTATTGCAATCATCATCATCGCTGCAGCAGCATGTTCTCAACCAAAACAACCGGCAGATAAAGATAAAACACCAGCTGTTTTGGTTGAAATGAACCTTAAAGTTGAAGGCATGACCTGCGACCATTGCGAGGCATCAATAGCGACTGGAGTTAATTTGCTCGCCGGAATTGACAGCATCAGTGCCAATCATTTAGATTCGACTGCCTTTGTGCGCTTCGATTCAACTAAAACCAACCTAAAAGAGATTTCGGAAGCGATAGCACAAAGAGGTTTTGTTGTTAAGTAACATGATTGTCCCTTTGCGTAACTATTTGGTATTTTTCGACAGTCAATGTGGTCATTAAAAGTCATTCTATAGTAATTTCAAGGCAACTTAATGACTACAAAATGACAATTGAATGACTTATAATGACATCACTTAAATTTACAATAACAATTGCTCCTATTTCGGAATTAATTGCGCCCGAACTTTTTTGTATTCAAGCCAGTCAAATTTCCTGAGAAACCTTTCGGCTGCCTGTGCTCCCCGCTTAAAGAGATCGAGTTTTGCAGCATCAGTTATTCCGAAATTGAGCCAGTCGTGATCGCCAACATCAATCTTTTCGATCAGTAGCCGGTAATCTTGATTACGAAGAATAAAGTCGTAATCGTGCAAATGCCGTAACGAATTGAACATTGCACCGAAAAGACTGGTCGGACTTGATATCTTATTGGCATTGTTACGGTTATCACCCAAACGGACTCCAAAAGTTGGCAGACGAGGTATTACGTTTGGGTTATGAAAAATATCAATCGGAAAATTCGATAAGAGACCACCATCCACAAGGAATGATTCTTTTGGCGGAACTCCCATGAAACTTACCTGTTCTTCCCAATTCTTTTTGGCTTCAGGCCCCTTTGGAATATTTCGAATTCGCAGTGGACTAAAGAAATATGGAATCGACATGGAAGCCCTGACATAGATCGCCGGATTTTCATTGTCGGGATTTGCCCAGTAAAGACCAGCCATTTTAGGAAACTCAACTTTTGTTTCTGTTGTTAAATCGGCAGTGATAATTGCCAACCGGGGTTCAAGTCCGTCGATCGTTTTCGCAACTCCTTCTCTAACAGCCAAATCAGCAGGCACTTTCATGAAATTTGCTTTAAGATCACCCAAAGTTTTTATTCCATTATCCTTCAGATATCCCGAAAGCCAATTCAAAAAATCATCACCCGGATTCAGTCCCAGATCATCAAAAATTTCATCGATAATCTGCCAACCTTTCCATATTAATTTTACGCGCTTTGCCTTTTCAACCAATGCTCGTATAAAATCTTTCGAATCATCATTTCCATCAACAAAATCGTAAAGATTTTTATTGACCAGCACTTCAATAACCTTCTCCGACTTAAGTTTCGAGATATCGCCCAATCCGGCCAATAACATCGCATTTATAGAACCTGCAGAAGTTCCGGCGAGACTGAAAAAGCGAATGCCCATCTGTTCGAGCACATAAGAATAACCAATTAATGCAACTCCCAGCACTCCCCCGCCCTCCTGAACGAGTTCAACATATTGGTTTCCTGATGAATCTAAGATATCTGAAAACTGCTTCTGATCAATCTTGTCGTTTTTCATCCCATCGATCATAAGTTTGACTTCCGGATGATTTGTAAAATCTGTAATTTTCATAACGGTAAATATTTAAGTATTTGATGATTATCTCTAAATTATTCCTGATTCTGAAGTTTTACTTTTTTCTGTCTTATCTTTTCCTATCAGCAAATCCATCGATTTCTGCGCAAATTTTTCGGTAAACCCGGAAGCAAAAGCTATAGCAAAATAATCGAGTGGCTGTGAGATTGAAAAACTAAAAAGCTTGATTTCATCGGCAACCGATGAACGCAACAGCAGAAAAATGAAAATTGAAAATCCAACCCCAATGAAGATCTTACTCATTACAACAACCTGACTACTTGTGATTTCCTTAATCCTTGACGATTTCGACAGGTTACGCGTAAAAAGGATGGCGCTTGTGAGTGCTCCAAGAAATCCGAACAACAAGACTCCAATTATATGACCGGTAAGATTTAGGTCGGTTTTAGTAAACTTGATATCGTACCAACCTGAGCAAATAACAAAATACAAAACTATTAAACACAAGTTGAGAAAAAGCAATCCGGAAAGTAGCCAGAAAATGTTGTGAGATAGCCGATTCATATAATACATGTTATTATAGTCCTCGTCTTTAAGTTCGGCTGCCAGGATTAAAACATCGGGCTCCGGAGCATCGGTTACTTCGCCAGCCTTATTGCCTAACATACTCACAATCGAAGCCTTTCTCCAGTCATTTAACTTGTCCGATTCCTTGTAAATCGCTTTGGCCAGGGCTAGTCGTTCGTGTTTGTCCATTCCGTATATCTCGAATCGTTTTGCAGTATGAAAACTTTTCCAACCTTCATCGATTTTATAATCGTCAAGAAATTCTTTGGTTTGCTTCAGTAATTCCAACGATTTCAGCGCCCACTGTTTCTGGGCGCTGCCCGTATCAAATATTCTTTTATGAAGGCGTGGTTCAAAACTGGCAATATCTCCGGCTAAACGAGAGTAACGTGGCTTATATTCATAAGTTGAAACTCTCTTCAAGGTTAACTTAAATCTTTTCCACATAAATTACAATGTTTGAAAGCTTTTTAAAGTTAAAATTCAACATAACCCATCAGTTAACCCACCTTATAAACAGCCTCTAACAACTGACATACAGAAAGTTAAAACATTACAAAGCCAAAAACAATTCCGAACCGTTAATAATTGTTAAGACTGAAATATTCAAGGAATGTAAAGGCCGGAAACAGACATGCAAAAAGGCCGCCTCAAACTGAATTGAGACGGCCTTTGACTATTTTGTATTTTGAATTATTATTCGCCTGTAAGAAATTCATCAACATTTGCAGCGGCAATCTTTCCGGCTTCGATGGCACGAACAACAAGACTTGCGCCTGCTTCCACGTCGCCGCAGGCAAACACTTTATCAATCGAAGTTTGCTTTTTAGCATTCACTTTTACATTTCCACGGGCATCGTACTCAATACCAAGTTGATCGAGCAAACCGTTGTGCACAGGCTGGGTGAAACCCATCGAAAGCAATACCAGATCAACATCCAGAATTTCTGATGATCCGGGTATTTCGGTCATTGCCCAACGTCCCGCTTCATCTTTGCCCCATTCAACTCCTACCAGTTCAACCTGTTTAAGCTGACCATTCTCGCCAATCAGACGTTTGGTCGATAAACTCCAGCGGCGTTCGCAGCCTTCCATGTGCGAGCTCGAAGTACGAAGGGTGTTTGGCCAGTATGGCCAGGGATTGTTGTCAGCCCGTTTTGCTGTTGGTTTTGGTAAAATTTCGATCTGAATTACGCTTCTTGCTTTTTGGCGAATCGAAGTTCCCACACAATCCGATCCGGTATCGCCCCCGCCAATTACCAAAACCCGTTTATCTTTGGCTGTAATGCTAATTTCTTCAGGAATAAGTTCACCGGCAATTCTTTTATTCTGCTGCGTCAGAAATTCCATCGCAAAATAAACACCATTCAAATCGCGGCCTTCAACAGGTAAATCGCGGGCTTGTTCGGCGCCATTGGCCAAAACTACAGCATCATAATTTGCAAGTAATTCATCGCGGCTGATATCTGTACCTACAGCAACATTGGGTTTGAAATTGATTCCTTCATCAAGGAAAATCCCCAAACGACGATCGATGACCGTTTTGCTTAATTTGAAATCGGGAATACCGAAACGAAGCAATCCGCCAATTGCATTATTTTTTTCAAAAACAGTCACTTCATGTCCAGCCTGATTCAATAAATCGGCAGCAGAAAGTCCGGCAGGTCCGGAGCCAACCACTGCAACTTTTTTACCTGTGCGTACTTCAGGAATACGCGGCTGAACAAAACCAAGATTGAAGGCATGTTCAACGGTTGACGCTTCGTTTTCGCGAATGGTCACAGCTTCGTCATGAATGGCCAGCACACACGATTTCTCGCAGGGGGCAGGACAAACACGGCCTGTAAACTCCGGAAAACTATTGGTTGAATGCAATGCCTCGTAAGCACCTTTCCAATCGGCCTTGTAAACCAGATCCTGCCATTCAGGAATTTTACTTCCGACAGGGCAGCCCCAATGGCAAAAAGGAACTCCACAATCCATGCAACGTGCAGCCTGTTCGATGCGATCCTTGTCGTCGAGGGTTTGCTCAACCTCTCCGTAATCATAAATTCTGTCATTCAGCGGACGATAACCTGCTTCTTTTCGTCCTATTGTCATGAAACCTTTTGGATTTCCCATGGTAATGTATTTTTGAAGTGTCGAGTGCCTAAAGTTCGAAGTGCCTAAAGTTTTAACCCGAAACTATTTTTATTTTTTAATCTTTTAAATATGAAGTGTCTAAAGTTTTAACTTCGAACTTTAGGCACTCCTAATTTCCAACTTCCTGTTATTCGTGGCGTGCCGGATCGTCTTCGGTTAACTGAAGTTTTTTCACCAACTCACGAAGTTTCAGTTCTTCAAGCACTTTCTTGTACTCAAACGGAATTACCTTGACAAATTTAGGAAGGTATTCGTCCCAGTTAGTCAGAATTTTAGCCGCCATTGTACTTTGCGTATAGAGTAAATGCTTGTTAATCATATCTTGTAATTCAACAATATCAGCTTTGTCTTCAACCGGACCAAGTTCAACCAGCCCTTTATTGCAGAAATATTCGAAATTGCCTTCTTCATCAAGTACATAAGCAATACCGCCGCTCATCCCGGCTGCAAAGTTACGGCCAGTTGTACCAAGCACAACCACACGTCCGCCAGTCATGTATTCACAGCAGTGGTCACCGCTTCCTTCAATAACCGTTTTTGCTCCTGAATTCCGCACGCAGAAACGTTCTCCGGCTACCCCGCGAATGTAGGCTTCTCCTGAAGTTGCCCCGTAGAAAGAAGTATTTCCTACAATGATATTTTCTTCAGGATTGAAAGTTGTTCCAACCGGCGGAACTACAATGATACGTCCTCCTGAAAGCCCTTTTCCAATATAATCGTTGCTATCACCTTCGAGGCGGAAACTCAAACCTTTTACCAGAAAGGCGCCGAAACTTTGCCCTGCTGTCCCGGTAAAATTGGCCATAATCGTGTTGTTTGGCAATCCTTCTTCGCCGTAACGACGCGAAATTTCACCCGACAACATAGCGCCAACTGTACGGTCAACATTGGTGATGGTATGCGACAGCCAAACTTTTTCCTTGCTCTTGATGGCTTTATTCGCTTCGCGGATCAAAGTATGGTCGAGATGATCTTCAACCGATTTAATATTTGGGAATGTATTGTGAATGTCGTGATGTTTGGCTTCTTCGGGCATGTANNATCGGCACGGCCAACAATCTCTTCGAAAGTTGTAAAACCTAGTTCAGCAAGATGTTCGCGAACTTCTTCGGCGATAAAGCGGAAGAAATTGATCACAAATTCGGAGCGGCCAATAAAGCGTTTGCGGAGTGTTTCATCCTGTGTGGCAATACCAGCCGGACAAGTATTCAGGTGGCATTTCCTCATCATGATACAACCCAAAGTAATGAGCGCCGATGTTGAGAATCCGAATTCTTCTCCTCCCAACATTCCCATTATTACTACATCGCGTCCTGTTTTAAGCTGACCGTCAACCTGCAATTTAACGCGCCCGCGAAGGTTGTTCATTACCAAAGTCTGTTGTGCTTCGGCAATACCCAACTCGGCAGGTAATCCTGAAAATTTTATAGAGCTGGCCGGACTTGCACCTGTACCGCCTTCGCAACCGGCAATAATAATCACATCAGAGAAAGCTTTGGCTACACCAGCTGCAATCGTACCTACACCATTTTCGGCAACCAGTTTTACTGAAACTTTTGCTCTTGGGTTGGTTACTTTCAGGTCGTAAATCAACTGGGCCAAATCCTCGATTGAATAAATATCGTGATGCGGCGGAGGTGAAATCAGGGTAATTCCGGGAGTCGAATTCCGGAGTTTTGCAATAATATTGTTGACTTTAAATCCGGGAAGCTGTCCACCTTCGCCCGGTTTTGCACCCTGCGCAATTTTAATCTGCAATTCATCGGCATTGATCAGGTAATTGTTGGTTACCCCAAAACGGCCCGATGCAACCTGCTTGATTGCGCTTCGTTTGTTGGTCGCGAAACGCTCGGCATCTTCACCACCTTCGCCAGTGTTGCTTCGTCCGCCAATGGTATTCATTGCAACAGCCAGCGCTTCGTGTGCTTCCTTACTTATTGATCCATAAGACATTGCGCCTGTAACAAACCGTTTCATGATGCTTTCGGCAGGTTCGACCAGCGAAATATCAATCGGGTTCTTTTTGTATTTCAGGCAACCGCGAATAAATGTGGGTTTTGCATTTTCGGCATCAACTAATTTGGAGAATTCCTTGAAAACACTGTAATCGTTGGTACGGGTAGCCCATTGCAGTAATCCGATTGTTTCAGGATTCCATGCATGATGTTCGCCATATTTCCGGTAATGGTAAGTTCCGGCGCTCTCAAAATTATTATTGATCAGGTGTTTCTTCTTTCCAAAAGCTTCTTTATGGAATAGAAGCGACTCCTGACATATTTCTTCGATACCGATTCCGCTAAATTTAGAAGCAGTTCCGGTAAAATATTTATTTATAATATCCTGACTAATACCAAGCGCTTCAAACAGCTGACCTCCCTGGTAACTGCGCAAAGTTGAAACACCCATTTTTGATAAAACCTTCAGTAAACCTTTATCAATCGACTTGATGTAATTGTATCGGGCTTCAGAATATTTCAATTTTATCTGACCACTTTTCACCAAATCGTCGATGGCAGCAAAGGCCAGATAAGGATTCACCGAGCTGGCTCCATAACCAAACAACAAGGCAAAATGTGCGATCTCGCGTGCTTCGCCGGTCTCAACAATGATCCCGATCTGCATCCTTTTCTGGGTCTGAATCAGGTGATGATGAACAGCTGCAACAGCCAATAATGATGGAATAGGCGCATATTCTGCTGAAACCTGACGGTCGGACAGAATGATGAAATTTTTATGATCGTCAACCGCTTTTTCGGCAAGTCTCAGCAAATCGTCAAATGCCTTTTGAAATCCTTCAACACCCTCTTTTACCGGAAATACCATTGGTAAAGTAGCGTGCGAGAATTGCTCATGTTTCAGGTCTTTGATTTTTCCGAGGTCGGTATTGGTGATGATTGGATCATCGAATTTGATCAGTTTTGCATGTATCGGCGATTCGTCGAGAATATTTGAGTGCAGCGAACCGATATAATTGGTCAGCGACATCACCAAACCTTCGCGGATGGAATCGATCGGCGGATTGGTTACCTGTGCAAATACCTGGCGGAAATAATCGAAGAATCGATGTGGTTTTTCGGAGAAACAAGCCAGCGGAGTATCGTTACCCATCGAGCTGGTTGGTTCAACTCCTGAAACTGCCATCGGAGTAATAATCATTTCCATGTCTTCTTTCGAGTAGCCAAATACTTTCGACAAAGTATTAAACTGTTCGCCCAATGAAGAAGAAACACGTTGTTTCACCTCAATATCGTCCATTACCAAACGATTCTCCTTCAGCCAGTTGCCATAAGGATTGCGTGAACTCAACTGCGCTTTTACTTCTTTGTCAGGAATAATAATACCCAATTTGGTATCAACCAGCAGGATTTTTCCCGGGCGCAAACGGCCTTTTTCTTTCACATCTTCAGCAGCAAAAGTTTGAACTCCAACTTCTGAACCCATCACAATCATATCGTTTTTGGTGATGATGTATCTTGAAGGACGCAATCCGTTGCGGTCAAGAGTTCCACCGATGTAACGACCATCGGAAAAAACCATTGAGGCTGGGCCATCCCACGGTTCCATGATGGTTGAATGGTATTCGTAGAAAGCTTTCAGGCTGTCAGGAATCGGGTTTTTCGAGTTGAACGATTCCGGAATCATCATACAAAGTACATGAGGAACCGAACGCCCCGTCTGGTGCAGAAATTCGAGTGTATTGTCAAACGAAGCCGAGTCCGACTTGTTGGGTTCTATTACCGGGAACAATTTCTTAAGGTCTTCTCCAAAAACTTCCGATTTCAGCAAAGCTTCGCGAGCCTGCATCCACATGCGGTTACCTTTTATCGTATTAATTTCGCCATTGTGGGCAATCATGCGGAATGGCTGTGCCAGATCCCATGTTGGGAAAGTGTTGGTACTAAATCTTGAATGTACCAATGCAATGGCACTGGTAAATTTTGGGTGAGTCAGGTCCTTGAAATAATCTCTCAGCTGACCAGGCGTTAACATCCCCTTGTAAATAATGGTTTTTGAGGATAAGCTTGGGATATAAAACGCGCCTTTACTTTTTAGTTTTGATTCCCTGATTTCCTTTTCTGCCTGCTTACGGGCAAGATATAATTTCTGTTCGAGAACATCCTGCTCAAGGTCGGCTTTCACAAATATCTGCCTCACATAAGGTTCAGTAAGTTTTGCTATTTCGCCGGGAGCCGAACTGTCAACAGCAACATCGCGGTACTCTATTATCTCAAGACCTTCCTGATTAATATACTTTGTCAGTACTTCCTGACAAATACCTGCTTCTGTTTTATCCTGTGGAAAAAATATCAGTCCGGTGCCAAACTTACCTGAAGCCGGGATATTCACTTTCAACACTTCCTTAATATACTGATCAGGGATTTGCATTAAAATACCAGCTCCGTCACCAGTTTTATTGTCAGATCCGGTAGCACCACGGTGGTCCATGTTTTCAAGAACCTCTAATCCGCGTTCAACAATCTCATGCGATTTTTGACCTTTAATGTGAGCCACAAAGCCGATTCCGCAATTATCATGCTCATTGGCTGGATCATATAAACCCTGGGCCTTTGGAAATCCTATACTCATTATATTTGTTTTTAATATTTCGTATTCACAGAAAGCTTCATAAATTATCGGTTCTAAAATCATTATGAACGAATCAACCGATCAATATCGAGAAATTATAAGCAAAACAATCTTTTTTCTTACAAACTGAAAGCAAAAGTAGTTTTTTTTATAGAAAGTTCAAATTCTAAGAAATCAATGACAAACACAAATCAGAGACGATTCAGAAGCAGTGTAGAAAAGCAAATACTCAAAACCCTATACAATAGCCACTTAATGATTAAATTCAGATAAAAATCATAATCAGAAAAAAATCAACAAATAACGATAAATTAACAAATCCTGACAATTTGTTCGCTTCTAACACCAAAAGCTTACTTGTTGATCAAACGCAATCAGGATTTTTCGAGCAATTTAGTGTACGCTTTTTCTATTTCCTGAAATTTATATCCATCGACGACAGTTGTCATTTTTCCGGCAATTTCTTCAAGGCATAAATTCCCTAAACTTCCCTGATGACTGTGATTTATCTCGCGACCTGGTTCATAAGTTCCTGAATTTATCTGATTGCCAACCTGTTTGTAAGCATCGCGAAACGGCACACCCTGCATCACAAGTTTATTTACATCCTCAACACTAAAAACGTATTTGTAACGATCGTCGGCAAGCAGATTGGTGCTTACGGTCATGTTATCAATCGCGAATCCGGCAATACTGATACAGTCGTTTAATTCCTGAAATGCAGGCAGGAAAACTTCTTTCAGTATCTGAAGATCGCGGAAATAACCACTTGGAAGATTATTTATCATCAGGCTGATCTGATAAGGAATAGCCTGAATTTTATTACAATGAGAGCGAACCAGCTCAAAAACATCAGGATTTTTCTTGTGCGGCATAATGCTCGAACCGGTAGTCAGTTCGTCGGGAAGAGAAACAAAGCCAAAATTCTGGCTCATAAACAGGCAAACATCGAAAGCGAATTTCGAAATAGTTGCAGCCACCGACGACAAAGCGAAAGCAACCGTTTTCTCCATTTTTCCACGTCCCATCTGGGCATAAATCACATTGTAATTCATCGAGTCGAAGCCCAGCAAATCGGTGGTCATTTGTCGGTCGAGCGGAAAAGAAGAACCATATCCGGCAGCCGAACCCAGTGGATTTTGATTGGTAATTTTCCAGGCAGCCTGCAATAAAACCAGATCATCAACCAAACTTTCGGCATAAGCACTGAACCACAGCCCGAACGACGAAGGCATAGCTACCTGCAAATGGGTGTAACCGGGCATAAGGTATTGTTTGTTGGCTTCGGCTTTGGTCATCAGCTTTTCAAACAATTCGGTTGTAGTAAACACAAGTTTCTGAATTTCGGAACGGGTAAAAAGTTTTAAATCGAGCAAAACCTGGTCGTTGCGTGAGCGTCCGCTATGGATTTTCTTACCTGTATCGCCCAGTTTACGGGTCAGCATCAGTTCAACCTGAGAGTGAACATCTTCAACGCCTTCTTCAATCCTGAAATCACAGTTTTCAATCACCCTGTAAATTTCAATCAATTCTGAATGAAGTTCTGCAAGTTCACTTTCTGTAAGCAAATCAATTGATTGCAGCATTTTTGCATGAGCAATTGATCCCAAAACATCGAATTTTGCAAGATGCAAATCCATTTCGCGGTCTTTGCCAACTGTAAATTTTTCGATGAGTTCGTTTACCGATGTACCTTTATCCCAGAGTTTCATAGTCAGAATATTTTTTAATGTTCCAAAGATAAATCAAAATGGGGGTTTCTGGATTTCAACCGGATTTTTATTCAAAACACCTCCTATTTTTTAATATATGTAGTAACTTGCAGGAACATTGGCACAAAAGAAAACGAGTTCTGTACCTTAAAAGTAATTGATATGAAACGTCGTGAATTTATAAGTAAAACGGCACTTGCTGCCCCAGTTTTTAGTCTTTTTCCCGCCGATCTTTCATTTATTTCACGCGAACCGGCAAGTTTAGGCAAAATTGAAAAACGATCGCTGGGCAAAACCGGAGTAATGCTTTCAATGATCGGATTTGGCGGAATTATCGTGAAAGATGCCACGCCCGAAGATGCAGCATCGATTGTTAAATTTGCCATCGACGCTGGTATTAATCATTTTGATGTTGCCCCATCGTATGGCGATGCCGAAATTAAATTAGGACCTGCGCTCGAACCTTACCGAAAAGGCGTATTTCTTTCGTGCAAAACCACCAAACGCACCAAAGACGATGCCCGAAAGGAACTGGAACAATCACTCAAAAACCTCCGTACCGATCATTTCGATCTTTACCAGCTACATGCAGTAACCACGCTTGATGAAGTTAAAACCATTTTTGCACCTGGCGGAGCGCTCGAAACTTTCAAGGAAGCACAAAAGGAAGGAAAGATAAAATACATCGGATTCTCTGCCCACTCGGTTGAAGCTGCTATGGCTTTGATGAATGGGTTCGACTTCGATTCCATCATGTTTCCTTTTAATTTCGCCACTTGGAATGTTGGAAATTTCGGGCCACAGGTACTCGAACTGGCCCGGCAGAAACAAATGGGAATCATTGCCCTGAAAGCAATGGCAAAAGGCCCCTGGCCGCAAAATGCCGACCGCTCGAAATATCCAAAATGCTGGTACGAACCGCTTTTGGGAGAAGAAGACATCCGAATGGGATTACGGTTTACTCTGTCGCACCCGGTTACAAATGCGATTACGCCTGGCGAGGCCGAACTGTTTAAAATCGCTGTCAACATGCACGAAAACCTTAATCCGCTAAGCAAAAAGGAAGTGGCAGAAATAAAACTTAGAGCCGCCAATCAAACACCTCTTTTTAAATATTCGGGGTAATCAATAAAGTTTCTATAAAATTCTGAACCTCCAATGTATTCAATGCATTGGAGGGTTTCAATCTTGATCTTACAAGTAATATTTACAGGATTGCAGGGATTCCGTCTTTCAGGAAAATGGAATACCTGCAATCCTATAAATAAGAAACCCTTAATAAAAAGCAATTTACTTCGCCATTTTCCAGACTTCGCTGCCGGCCAGCAGGAAACAGCCGAGACCGTAATCTTCAAAGTCGGGTTTGCTGTCGTAGGTTACCGGTTGGCCATCCGAAGGCTGTTTGCCGGTGCCTTGTGTGTAGCCTAAAAATCCGTTGACATGAACGGCTTCGTTGGCCATCGCATTCCAGCCTTTGGTAATGGCAGGCATGTATTTTTTGGTGCTCAGCATTCCGTTGTTCACACCCCAGGCCATTCCGTAAACAAACAGGGCTGTTCCGGTAGTTTCTTTTCCGCCGAAATTATTCGGGTCGTGCAGACTGGCATTCCAGAAACCGTCTTCGCGCTGAATGGGCAACAAGGCTTTCATCATTTCCAGGTAAGTCTTTTTGTATTCCTTGTAGTGCGGATCGTTGGGCAGAATTTCCATCACGCGGACCAAAGCAGCCACCACCCAACCGTTTCCGCGCGACCAGTAGCAGTCTTCGCCATTCGGTTCTTTGTACGGAGGCAGAAAATCCTTGTCGCGCCACCACAAACCATCTTTTTTGTTGTACAAACCTTGTGTCACCTTGCAGTCCATGTACATCTGGTACATGCGTTCAGCATATTTTTGTTCACCTGTTACTTTGGTCAAATCGGCAAATACCGGCATGGCCATTTGGAGCGCGTCAATCCAGTTCCAGTCGTTTATTTTATCGGTAGCAAGCATCAAATCAACCGAAGCCTGAATGTCTTTAATCCGCTCCGGCTTTTTGTCGATTTCGTACAAGTCGATGTACGTTTGTCCGCAGCACTGGTTGTCGGCGTTCTGCGTTTTGATGCCGTCACGCAGTCCCCATTTGTGCGCTTCGCCCCACGACAAGGCGTAATCGAGGTAAGCTTTCTCCGGATGAATGCCGTACAAAGCCATCAGTCCTTCGTAATACACGGCGCGTGTCCAGATGTTGCTGGGGCGTTCGCGGTTGGTGATGATGCTTTTTCCGGTATCGGGCCATTTGTTCATAAAATAAGCGTTGGTCAGCACCATTTTGTCCATCACCTCCTTTTTCGCCGGAAGTTGCTGTGCGCTGACCAGCCCTGTCGCAACTATCAGCAGGACCACAAATAATGTTACTTTTTTCATGTGTTTATTTTTAATTTTTAATTGTCACATGGAATTCGCATGATAGAGAAATAATCATTCCGATTGGTGTTCCTACAAATCATGCTCATTTCATTGTATTGATTTCATATGTGATTGAATATTTTCCAAGGTAATCCCAACTCACCCCGTCGCATCTGCGATGCTCTCCCCCTCTCTTTGTAAAGAGAGGGGGAAAGTCCGCTTGCGGACTTGGGGTGAGTCGAAAAAAAACGACCAAAATGCTCTTCGCTACTTGTACAGCATCAGTGCGCTGTCGTTGATTTCGATTTTGTGCGTTTTCACCAAATGAATCATTTCGGCTCCGGCCAGCAAAACAGGACCGTAACCATGAGCCGCATACACATTGATCGGGCGGTAGTAATAAAACGCCGGATCGAAGCCCATGCCCGTTCCCACGCAGGTTCCTTCCACCTGTCCTTTTTCATTGACTTTTGTTGTAACAGCATTCCAGGCCAGGCAAACCATCGGGCCATACACGGCAGCATCCACGTATCCGCGATTAATGGCGCGTGCAATGGAATAGGTATAAATGGCAGTTGCCGACGTTTCGAGGTACGAGTCGTTGCGGTCGATTAACTGGTGCCAGAAGCCTTTTGCATCCTGATAGTTGGCCAGTCCCCGAATGTGTTTCCGCAACAAATCGAGCACTTTAGCCCTTCCGGCGTGATTTTCGGGCAGCACTTCAAGCAGTTCAACCATCGTCATCACTGCCCAGCCGTTGGCACGCGCCCAGTGAAACTGCGGATGTTCGTTCATCCCCATCACCCAACCGTGCATAAACAGACCTTTTTCGTAGTTGAACATGCGGTCGGCAAACTGAAGCACCTGTTTCACCGCATCGTCGAAATATTTGGGTTCTCCGGAATATTTGCCCATTTGCGCCAATGCCGGAACGCTCATAAACAGATCGTCGAGCCACAGGGAATTGGGCAGCGGACGGTTGCGCGCCAGAGTTCCGTCGGCAAAGCGGAATTCCTTGTTACTGATGTAATCGGCGAATGTGCTGATCATCGGTTTCAGGTTGCCATCAAAACCCGGCAGACGTTGGGTTTTGATCATGGCTGCACACATTGCTCCACAGTCGTCGAGCGCATGGGGATTCAGCACCCGCGCAAAAGCATGACGCGAATTCGGCTGCTTCTGCTCCAGTTTTACGAACCAGGGATGCAACTCTGCCAAAAACTTCAGTCGGCTGGTGGTGTACGATGCATATTTCGGAGCGCCGGTTGTTTCCGAAGCCAGCAGCATTCCGGCGTAAGTAACGCCCCATTCGTAGCTGTTCAGGCGAAAATCACCGGGCTTGAAAATGGTCTTTTCGTCGATTTTCGAATAGTCTTTGACCTCGGACTGCGTGTCTTTGTTGATCAACGTCGTGAAGGTCGATTGATCGAGATAATTGTACACACGATCCAAAACTTCGGTGATGCTTTTCACCTCCGGCTTGCCGTAAGGCGTGTCGTAATCGGGTTTCATCAGGTGAAGCGGCGAAGTGGAATCGTTCACCTTTTGCGCCCGAAGGTTCAGGCCAACTGAAAAAATTAAAAGGAATAAAAATGTTTGTTTCATATTTGGAATATTTGATTTTCAAAAAAAATACGATTGAATTCTGGGGTACTTACAGCTTTTGTATTTCAAACACCATTGTTGGATACGCCCTGGTTATTATCTTGTCTCTTTTCTAAAGGCCAATGACAAAGAAAATTGCACAACCAATTATGGTGCATTATTCTTTACTTTCGGTTGTAAAGATCACTATTATTGAACTTTAGCCCTCCTAAGTTTTTAAAAATCTTTCGTCAATCCCTCCCATTTCACATTCCATTTGCCGTCTTTCGGAAAGCCGGGGTTTTCAACCATACAGCCATCCCAACCGGCACACATCAGCGAAACAGCTTTCAGGAAACCACCGTTGCCGGGCAAATAAATTCGCAGACGCTGACTCTGGTAATTGTGTCCATTCTTCAGGTAGGTATTTTTCTGAACGTCTTTCAGTAAGGCTTCGAGCGCGATTTCAGGTTCGATCAAACGGGTGGCGCACATCGCTACCATTGGGTAATCCCAGCCCCAGGTGGTTGGCCAATCCCAGTTGCTCATTACCTTTTTCAGGGTGGCGCGCATCACTTCCGGATCAACTTTATCCCAAATCGGGAGGATTCCAACCGTTCCTGTAACCATCGGGTGATCGGTGATAGCCCTTGGATTGGTGTACGAATCGGATGCTCCGGCAATGCCCAGATACAAACCGTTTTCCTGATCGGGCGCGGCCAAATTGTTGCGAACATTTTCCCACAGCGGATCGGGTTGCAGGTTCAATCGATTGCGCCATTGCTGCGCAATAATCAACCCCCAGTGCCAGTAAGCCAGTTCGAAAGGCGGGTTCATCGTAGTTTCGCGTTTCCAGTGTTCCTGCGCCGGAATGAGCGGTGGCAGCAGGTTATACACATTTCCAGATGAATCGGGCACCGCAAAATCGGCCATAAAATCGGCAGTGGCAAATATTAAATCCTTGTATTTATTCAAGATTTCGGGTGAAGGATTGCTGCGGTACAATTGCTCGGCCATGTAAATGAAATGCGGTTGCTGCCAGATAAGGTAACTGCCCACGCCCGACGGACTATTTTGCCCATCAGGCCCCACCATTTTTGGCCAGCGGATACCCTTAAAACCTTCCAGTTGCGCTGTTTCGAGCGCTTTGTGATAAATGGTCTGATACCAGTCGAGTTGTTGCACCAGATATTCAGGATGCCCCCAGTTGGCAAAATGCGCCGAATGCCACCAGTGCATTTCAAGATGCGCTTTGCCGTACCAGCTGTTGTACACCAAACCGGTTTCCTGTGGTGGCATATTGCCAGAGTTTTGAATTTTGGTCAGGTATTGCGACAACACAAACCGACGTTCCAACTCTTTGGCGCGAGGATCGGTACATTCAGAGAAATCAACTACACCGCTGGTTTCCCAGAAGTTCTTCCATGTTTCGAGGTTATTGGTTTCGGTTTCGGCAAATGTGGGCAATGTTTCAGGTTTTGTTTCAGGAGCAAATAAACAGCTAAACGAAATTGTATTTCCTGATTTGGCAGAAAACACAAAATGATGCTTTTCGGTTTCTGCAAGCTCGGCCTTTCCTTCCCAATCCAGTTTTACCTGGTAATAATCGTTATCCAGCGTCCGAAGAATTTTAGCGCTGTTCTCTCCTACTTTTTCAAGTTTTGACTCGTGTTTATCGGGAGAGGCAAAATCGTAGCCAGAATGCGTATTCATATCCACCGCATACGGAAAAATCCATTCTATTTTTATCTGACCTTTTTCGATGAGCGGCGAGCTGATTTTAGCCGAGATCATATCTTTTTGCTGATGGCAGAAAACATCCACTCTCACCAATTGTCCTTCCACCTGAAACTCGCTACTGATGCGGCCTTCCCAAAGTGTCAACTGATGTTTCGGATTTTGAATATCCGCCAATTTCACTTCTGTTCCGTCCGCCTTTTTCAGGAGCAAACGAATGACTCCCAACTGTAAACGCTGCGGGTTTTCGCGGAAGTAATTGCTTGCCTCGGCATCTTTCCCGGTTTTGGCATCCTGGCTCAAGTACGGAACTTTACGCCCCCGATAATCGAAATACGAGGCACTTTGCATGACATTAAAATTCTCCGTATTGGGGAAAGTGTGCCAGCCCCAGTTCGACTGAGAGCCAAGCGTGACACCATTTTCGTATTCTTTGTAAAAGGTTTGTAAACCGGTAATATCGCCAGTAAAAGCAAAATTGCCATTGCCAACTGTCAAGCTGGCCAATGTATCGGGTTGCTCAACAAGCACATTGTTGCGGGTAACAAGAGTAAGCCTGTCTATTTTAGCAGGCTTCCGGATAGATTGGCAACCAACAAATGCCAGCGCAATCAGGAATATCTTAGTTTTTAAACCACATAGGCACATAGGGCACATAGATTTCAGTTTAATTGATTGTTGCTGATTACGGGTTGCGGGTTTTTAAGCCTCCCCTTTCGGGGGAGGTTTGGAGGGGGCTTTGCACAGGTGTCAGCGTTACCGGGCCAATCAATCCTGAAACTTGTGGTTTCCAGCCCAATGTTGTAAATAAACCGTCGGCTCCCCTGTTATCGGCTTTGTAGGCCAGAAAATTGATATTGTAGAAAATCTTGTACGGCTGTCCTTTGCGCTCCATATCGGCCATGCGGTTGCCCATCAGGTTGGTCACCGAAATTTCCAGCGTGTTTTCATCCACCAGTTCAGAAACCGGAATATTTACCGAATAAGGAGAACAGATCAAAGTTGCAAGCTCTTTTCCGTTCAGGATAATTCGTGCGCTATGTGCAACTTTTCCCAAATCAATTTGCCAGAATTGTGCATTTCCCGAAGGTTTTGTAAAAGTTGTTTTGTAAACGGCTGTTCCTGAAAAAGCTTTGTATCCGCTGCCTTCCAATTCTGTCCACGAACCCAATTTCTGAAGTTTCACCGATTGCGGAATTTCGGGGCCACCGCTCACAAAAGTCAGAGTCCAGTCTGAATTCAGGTTTATTACATTTCCTGAAGGTTTCATGTAAGCATATTCAGTAGCATTGGTTTTACCTGCAAAAACCTGCACCAGACTACTTTCACCGGGTTTCAACTGAAGATAGACCATATTGGTTTTGCCCGAAACTTTTGTAATTGCCTGACCAAAACTTCCATTCATAGGGTTGTATAAAACTGCAGAACCGATGGCGCTTTCCAGAGGAACCAGCCCGTCGATGGTTTCGGCACCCCGATTGGCGATAAAATAGGTAGTTGTCGTTCCATCGATCCTGCGAATGCTCTGGAGACCACGATCGAACATTGTTTCCCTGCGGATTTTTGCATGACCCAGCATGTCTGATAGGTTTCCTGTTAAAATCCGGCCTTTTCCCACTTTGGCAATCTTTGCTGTTCCGGAGCCAGAAACAAATTGCAGCGAGTTTTTCAAGTTCTTCAGTTTAAGTTGTCGTTCAGCCAACTTTCCTAATCCGGGAACATCCGAAGGAAGCTCTTCCATTAATACAGTTGCGCCATTTCTGGCCAGATTGATCAGTTTTTCGAAGGTTTCAACAGGCATCAACTTCACCGGAGGAATCAAAACGGTTTGGTAATTTGTTCCGCCAGTTTGAATTTTTCCTGATTTGGTTTCGAGTTGGGCGATTTGCCGGTCGGAAATATAATCGAAAGCAAATCCTTTTTCGAAGAGGTATTCGGCAGATTTGCGTACTGACGAACCTTTTGCCGCACCATCAAAATGCAGCAGCATTGATTTTCCGCGAACCGCATATTCGTCCGAAATCGGGTAATACAGCAAAATATCATTATCAGGTTTTCCTGCCTGTAAAAACGATTGAGCACGGGCAATGTAATTATTCAAGGTTCCGAAATCGTTCCAGAACGTATTGGTTGGGCCAAAATGTACCGCAGCATAAAACATCCAGCCCGGCCAGTTTGCATTTTGCGGCGAAAAGGTTGTTCCGTGGTAAAAAACATGGTTGATACCAGCCAGAAAAAACAAGTCAATCGCATGTTTTACATCCGACAACGAAGCCTCAAAATGATCTTTCAGCCAGGTGGCCGATTCGGACGAAGCCAGTTTTTTACCCATCACATGAGCTACTGACGAAGCTGTTTTAACCTTCACAATGTCTTCGCCTTCAGTTTCAGGAATATCGGCGGCAGCATACAAATCCAAAATATTGGCAGGAGCGCCGTGTGCCTGATTGCGTATAATTTTTCCTCCGCTCACCGCCCAGTCGTGCCAGCGTTTGGTATAATTCTCCAGAATCAGATCGGAAACCGTTTCGCGGTAATCGGTGAGCACCCGCTGATTGTATTCAGGTGAGTCCTGTCCCAACAATGCAGGCAGGTATTCGCGAATATCGTAGCCTCGCCGTTTCTGAAATTCATCGAACATCAGCGGCGTAAAATTGGCCTCGCCGCGCGCGTCGTCCACTTCGTACGAATCGTTAAAATAAGCACGCAATCCGCTCAAGTCGTGACCTTTGAACGAATTTGTAAAATGTCCGAGGTAATTATCAATCGCTTTGGCCGAAAAGTGATCGATCACATCGCCTTCTCCGCCCGGACCAGCGCGTTCAACCATTTTACCATGCCAACCTTCGAAAACAGCGAACAATTTCCATAAACCTTTGGGCGCCGTCCAATTAAGTTTTCCATCCGAATCAACCTGTGCAGTTAAATTCAGAATATCACCTTTATCAGAATAAGCCATCAAAGCCTGAAGTGGCATTGAATTTGGGTATCGCACCTGATCGATGGCCCAGTTTTGCAGGCTGTCGGCATTTGCATTTACCGGGTATTTTAATTGCGAAATATCAAGATTTTTGCGGCCAATGGTTCGAAGCATTTGTTCCTGAACCATCTCAACTTTCTCCTGAAGTTGCTCGCCTTCCTTCAGGAAATAAGATTCTACGGCCATGTATTTGCAGGCATCGTCGGGCGTAACCCACAAACCGCCAAACGGCCAACCCGAAGCCATTGCCAGGTCAACGCCCATATCAAGTCGCTTGCCTTCCTGAAGCGTATATTTCAGTTGATCCATCCATTCCGGAGAAAGGAACTTGATGAATTTAACTTCGTAGCCACGAACTCCGTATATCGGTGTGATTTCCAGGCCGCCCAAACCAGCTTTGGAATAGGCTTCCATCGCAGCTTTCAGGTCCGCAGGGTTTACACTGTTTCCCATCCACCACCAACGGCTCCAGGGTTTTGCTTCCTGCGTAATTTCCGGCCAACCGGGCTGATTGGTCTTAGCCTGACTTTGACAGGGAGAATATGCCAACATCAAAACAACCAGAAGAATTCCGGGAAATATTGATTTTTTAGAGTGTGTATTCATGATTTGTTTTCAAAAATTATTTTGCGATTTCGGGCTAAGCTAAAAAAGTTTATCACTAAGATAAATATAGAATATCACAATAGTATCCTGTAGTATCGGCCTATTCTAATTACTTAGGTTTTCTTACGCTTTTTTAGAGATACTTAACTCCTGAAATATACTATATTGAGATAGGATATAGTCATCTGATTGTCATTTGTAGTAATTTGAGCTACAATTAATGGCTACCAATGACGATTTAATTACTCCATTTGAAAATTAGGTTTAGTATCGGATAGTCATTTAATATTTTCATATCTTGTGGCTTTCCAAAAAGGCAAATTTTCGAAAATAAAATTGGTGTATATCAAAAGTCAACTATCGTCATTCGCTAAAGTAAAAAATTGAAACTCATAAAACGTGGAGAATTCTAGATACCTGCACATCTTCGAGCAATCGCCCATTGCAATTGAATTATACAATTTCAGCGGGCGATTGGTGGATGCAAACAGAGCTTGTTTCAATCTTTTTGGTGTCGAAAATACTGAAGAACTGAATGGCTTTAATTTATTTGATGATCCAAATTTGCCACCACAAATGTTAGCCGATTTGAAAGCTGGAAAATCTGTCAGGCATGAATTTCTGTTCGATTTTGATCTGGTTAAAGAGAAAAAATTATACACCACTTCAAGAAATGGGAAATGCTACCTCGACTGTTTTATTAATCCGATCAACAACGCAGATCAAGTTCCGGAAGGATATACTGTTTATGTAATGGAAATAACCGATCGGAAAAATGCAGAAATACTGTTGGAAGAAAAGTCAGACGAGTTATATAAACTGAACTTCAATAAGGATAAATTCTTCTCAATTATAGCCCACGATTTAAAAAATCCGTTTAGCGCCATCATTGGGTTCTCTGATTTAATGCTGAAGAATTTCAATTCGCTGGATGACGAAACGCTTCTGAAAGGACTGAATACCATTGAAAGTGCAGCAAAACATGCCTATAAATTACTCGAAAACCTATTAATTTGGTCGCGAACCCAAACCGGACGAATTAAATTCAATCCTGAAATTCTGAATTTAAAGACCCAAATCGAAAAAATTATAAGAGAATCTGAAAATTCAGCTATTTCAAAAGACATTCGGTTGTCATCAAGCATCCGCAAAAATCACATGGTTTTTGCCGACAAGGAAATGATAGAAACCATACTGCAAAACCTCATTACGAACGCAATTAAGTTTTCGAACCGCGGTGGAAAAGTTAGAATTTCAGCAAGTACAAACAACAACAATGTTGAAGTTACAGTTTCCGATAGCGGTGTAGGAATTGTATCAGACCATTTAAAAAATATATTCGAGATCGATACAAGAACAAATACTGCCGACACTGATAACGAATTTGGAACCGGCCTCGGACTGGTTCTGTGTAAAGACTTTCTTATCAGACATGGAGGTAGGATTTGGGTCGAAAGCATTCAGGGCAAAGGCAGCCGCTTTACATTTACTTTACCGCTCTACGAAAAACAGGTACAATCGCAATTATAAAATTGAAATGAATAATCTAAAAAAACTTTACAATAACCTTTTAGAAAGATTGCCCGACGGCGTTTATAAAAGTACTCACGACGGAAAGTTTGTTGAAGTTAACCCTGCGATGGTAAAAATGCTTGGATACAGTTCGAAAGAAGAATTGATGTCCATCGATATTAAAACCACACTTTACTTTCAGCCTGAAGACCGCGAAAGCCTGGTTCTTCAGGAAAAATTAGAAGAAATGGGTGTTTTCAGGTTAAAAAAGAAAGATGGAAGTTCCATTTGGGTAGAAGATCACGGATGGTACACACTGGATAATAATGGAGAAATACTATTTCATGAAGGCATTATGCGAGATATTACTGAACGAAAACTTGCTGAAGAAGCCCTTAAGGAAAGCGAAGAACGATTCAAAATGCTGTTCGAAAAAGCCCCTATTGGATACCAGTCGCTCGATGAAAACGGGTGCTTTCTCGACGTAAACGAAACCTGGCTCGAAACCCTTGGATACCAAAAAGAAGAAATTATCGGACAATGGTTCGGTAATTTCTTAACACCAGCGTATATTGCATTATTCGAAAAAAACCTGTTAGAAATTAAAGAGCAAGGGCAAATTCATTCGGAATATGAAATGCTCCGAAAAGATGGAACCATTCTGATAATAAGACTTGAAGGAAGAATTGGCCATGCAAGTAACGGAGGATTCAAACAAACACATTGCGTAATACTCGACATCACAAAACAAAAACAGGCTGAGCACAAGATTACCCAATTATCAAAAGGAATTGAACAAAGTCCTGCCAGTATTATTATTACCGACACCTTCGGGAACATCGAATATGTAAACCCAAAATTTACAGAAGTTAGCGGATACACTTTTACCGAAAGTAAAGGGAAAAACCCACGATTTCTTCAAACTGGCTATACCTCAAAAAAAGAATATTCTGAACTTTGGAACACCATAACTTCAGGAAACGAATGGAGGGGCGAAATACATAACAGAAAGAGAAATGGTGAATTATTCTGGGAATCAGTAAATATTTCGCCAATAAGAAATGAAGCCGGCGAAATAGTCAACTTTATGGCAATAAAAGAAGATATTACCAGCCGCAAGCAGTCAGAAATCGAAATTATGAAACTTTCTGTTGCTATCGAGCAGAATCCGGCATCGGTAGTTATTACTGACACAAGCGGCATAATTGAGTATGTAAACACTAAATTCCTGAACACAACCGGTTATGACAGGGAGGAGCTTATTGGAACAGTTATCAGAATTTTAAAGCCAGGACACACTTCTGACGAAACCTACGTTGAATTATGGAACAATCTTTTTGCTGGCAACGAATGGAGGGGAGAACATAAGAACAGAAAGAAAAACAAGGAAAAATACTGGGAATCAGTACTGATTTCACCCATCAAGAACAACGAAGGAAAAATCACCAATTACATTATTTTAAGTGAAGATATCAGCGACCGGAAAAAGATGGAAAGAGAGCTCGTTGATGCAAAGGTTAAAGCTGAAGAAAGCGACCGCCTTAAATCTGCATTCCTTGCAAATATGTCGCACGAAATAAGGACTCCATTGAATAGCATTCTGGGCTTCTCTGATTTATTGACCGACCCAAATATTGATGACCAATCGCGGCGTGAATTCGCTACCCTGATTAGTTCCAGTGGCTCAAATTTATTGTCGATCATAAATGATGTACTCGATATTTCGAAGATTGAAGCTGGACAAGTTGAATTATCAATGACGCAGTTCTCTGCACAAAAGCTCATCAATTCTATCAAAAATGAATATTCGTATAAAGCCAGTCTGAAAAATATTAAATTTCTGGTCGATCCGACAACACCCGAACAGGAAATTTTTGTTATAAGCGATACAAACAGAATAAAGCAGGTTTTGATCAATTTCGTAGGCAATGCGCTTAAATTCACAGAAAAAGGAGCCATCGAAATCGGGGTGAAATTAACCGGTAACAACATTCAATTCCATGTAAAAGATACCGGTATTGGTATCCCAAAAGAATTTCACGATAAGATTTTCGATCGTTTCAGACAGGTGGAATCGGCTAACACACGTAAATACGGAGGAAACGGACTGGGCCTAGCTATCACAAAAAATCTGGGTGAATTGCTGGGTGGCCAGATATGGCTGGTTTCCGAACCTGGTGAAGGTTCAACTTTCTACTTTGCCTTACCCGATAAATTTCTAGTGAAATAGGTACAAAAAAGAATAGAAGAGAAGAATGATTTTACTCTGGTGGTTCGATACAGGCCAATTTCAAGATTGCAGACATTTCTACTAAGGTTTGGTTTTAAAAATAAGGTTTTAAAACTTTATCATGCAGTTTTGACCCTTAGTAGATATCCATTTACACATAAAAAAAAACCTTATTACCTTATTTACAAAGTATTATCATTTTGCTTATATCGAACTCACTATAATTTAAACATTCGAGTAAAAGTCGATTCATTTTTGGGTGTTTTCGAAGTAAACAAATAGCTATTTCGGGATACTTATCGTGAAAATAATTTTTATCTGGAAATTTATTTGCAGTGCAAATGGAAAGAGCAATGCGGGCAGAGAGCCTGCTCCTAATATTTCTTTCGGAAATGAAATAGTGAGGTAAAGCAACCTGTGCCGACTAGGTTTGCACCTTATCAGCATAGGTTGCCCCATACAAACATTTGGGTACTCCGTTTTCAAGATACAATCAGGGCCATTCGAGTTTCAAAACGACTGCAAATCCACCTTCGCAGTAAAGGAACTGCTGATTACTTTGAAATCGCTGCAACTGAAAATGTACTGAATGATTCAGGTTCCAAATTTGCAACAAACGACTTTTCACCCAAATTCACATTAATTTGTCTACCTGTTTTCTGGTCGTTATGAATAACTGCAATGATACTTCCGTCGGGATTCACAAAAGCCAGCAGATTTTCGAAGCTACCTGAAGTTTTTAAGCGTTTTGCTCCCGGTTTTACGAAGTGGCTCACGTGTTTCAGCAAATAATATTCGTGATTGAACTGGTGTGTATTTGTTTCAGGATCAACCGTTACCAGCGAATTTTGCTGCCAGCCCCAACGACTGAAACAAAAAAACAATTTTCGGAAACGTTTTCGGAAACGATTTTATTTTCGGAAACGTTTTCAGAAACGAAAATTTCAAAGCTGTAAAACAGATTCGGATACCAAAGTTTTTCCAACTTTCACATTGACTTTACCTCGGCGATGTCGTTCATTTCGCCTAAATAGAATACGATTTTCTGACCATTTCCCCATAAACCCGAATCAATATTTACGACTTTCCGGCAGGCGGCAGTTCGGGCGAAATATTTTACCGGGTTGTTGCGGTGCTTGCTAAAATCAACCAGTTCAGGGAAATCCATCTCAAAAGGTTAGTCTGTTTTCGGAACAAAAGAAACGTGCTTGTTTCCTGAAATTCCGGATGCCGGTTTTGGATTTGAATGCGCCACAATTTATTTTGCCAAATCGGACATAGAGTTTGGGAAAATAAATAACCCTTTACTGTTTTACGGCAAAGGGTTATCACAAAATTTCCAATCGTGCTATTTTTGTTTCAGATCAACACATTTTTTGGATCAATGGTGGCATTGAGCTATTTTCAGTGAAGAAATTTATTGAATTCTCGCAGCTGAAGGTGGTGCATCATTAACCGAACTTCCCCAGTTGAGGTTCGCTTTTGGCCCCATTTGCAAAACCAGTTTTCCTCCTGAAATCAGGTCGGCGTGCGAAAACCAGGCTTTGTTCCAGGGTTTGCCGTTTAAGGTAGCCGATTGGATGTATTTGTTTTCTGCAGAATTATTGACGGCTTCCACTTCAAAGAATTTACCGTTGCCCAAATCCATTTTCACCTTATCGAACTGCGGACTACCAATATTATAAACGGGCATTCCGGGAGTTACCGGGTAAAATCCCATGTACGAAAACACTACGAAGGAAGTCATGCCACCACCGTCTTCGTCACCGGGAACACCCATCAGGTCGTTACGGAACCACTGGTCGAGCAGGGTACGAATGCGTTTCTGGGTTTTCCAGGGCTGACCGGCATAATTGTACAAATACGGAATGTGCAGCGATGGTTCGTTGGCCATCGAGAACTGACCCACATTTCCGGTGTGATCGGGCAGCTGCGCATAAAAGGCATATTTGCCGCGGCCCAAAGGTTTAGAGAACATTTCATCAAGTCCATCAATAAATTTTTCACGTCCGCCCATCAGGCTTATTAAATCGGCAACATTGTGCTGAACATCCCATCGGTAAATCCATCCATTATTTTCGCCGTAAAATTCCCTGGCTCCCATCCCTCCGGAAAATATATAATCGAATGGTTCGATAAAATTACCATCCTTGTCTTTTGGATGGAAAAATCTGGTTTTGGCATTAAATACATTGCGGTAATTGGACGCACATTTCAGGAAATACTGGTAATCGTTGGTTTTTCCGAGTTCTTTAGCAATTTGCGACAGACACCATTGATCGTAAGAAGTTCCGAGCGTAACGGCAATCGGCTGACGCTTCTCGAACGAATGTACTTCGGGAATTGTTTCTTCTTCGCCTGGTTTCAATGCGGGAATGTAACCGTGATCTTTGTAAAACTGATCGAGTTCCCCCGCGGGTTTACCCGACCAGGGCGCCAGTGTTTTTTCCATAATTGCACCTCTGCATGCCATGTATGCCTTTTCGAGATCAAAACCGCTCAGGCCTTTGCGGTAGGCGTCAATCACCGAAGCTACGCCGTGGTTCGAATTCATTCGGCGGCTGTCGCCTGTAATTTCAGGGAAAGTAGGCCACCAGTTTTGTTCCATTTGGGCAGCCATCTCGGTGAACGAATACAAAATATTTTCTTCTTTTTTCGGATCGAGCAAAATGCGCAAAGGATGATGGGCACGGTACGAATCCCAAATCCAGTCGTCGGTAAAAAACGGTGTGCCTTTGTCGGCATGTACTTTCCCGTCGAAAGCACTGTAGTAGCGGCCATCTTCCGAAATGCACACGGGCCGTTCAAAAGTGCGGTACAGCGAAGTGTAGAAAATAGTTTTCGCGTTGTCGGTGTTTCCGCTCACGGCAATTTTGCCCAACGCTTCGTTCCAAACCTTGATGCCATTTTCCTGAATCGATTTCAGACTGAATTGGGCTACTTCGCGCTCCATGTTTTTGCGTGCCTGAACTTCGTCGATAAACGAAATTCCGTAGCGTAAACGAACCGGTTTTGTGCCTTTCCCATATTTCAATACCACACAGGCATTCTTTCCTGAAGCTTCTTTGTCGCTGGTCAATCCTGAATTTTTCAGGACAGAAACTGTTTCCGGCGATTGCTCCGGTTTCAGGTAAAGGAAAACGCGGGTATTGTTGTCGAGCAACTGGTGGCCTGAAACAGCCTGACCATCCCACTTTAGCGAACCGTTGCGCGAGTTCAAAACGAGGTAGGCCGGAGCGTCTTTCCCGAAGTTGATTTCGTACATCGCCGACTGATGCGACAAGGCAAACTGTACATCCGTTTGTTGTTCATCGAGATAAACTGAATAGGAATACGGAGTCAGTTTTTCCTGGTCGTAGCTGTACGAAACAACCGGTTTCAGGTCTTTCTCATTGCCCTGAAAAGGGCTTAGGTTAAAGGCCGAACTTCCACGATGGCTGGTAACTACCAATGGCAAACCTTGCAGCAAATCGCCGGTGTAATCGCCACGTTCAGGATAAACCCGCAGCAAACTGTTGGGCAAATGAATGGTTGGAAACGTTGGTACCAGCAAATGACTGATGTTTCCCATGTACGGGTTCACGTAGTCAACGGGTTGCTTCTGTGCGGAAATTGTTCCTGAAAATCCTTGCATTATAAGGGCAAGTCCTAAAATTCGGCTTAAGATTAATCGTCTCATGGTTATTTTGTATTGGATTAGGGTTATTCCTGATTGTCAAAAATTTGATTGTAAACTTTTTCTTCCTTGTCGAAACAGGCTACAGCCTGAATGACGGCAAGTTTATTTTCGATGGTGATTGGTTTCTGTGACACATAATTTCTCATCCGGCTGCCAAAAATGGAAACGGTTAATTTTTTGTCGCCGCGAACCAGCAAAAAATCCCACGACTGGTTTTCAGGAACCGTTGTCAGCGCTCCGTTTCCTCCTGAAAATGCTTCCACATTGCTTAGCGAAGTATGGCCCTGTCCTTCGATGATAATCGGGTGAACGTTTTCCACTTTTTCGCCGGTATTGGCGATAATTGAACCTTGTGCTATTTGCCAGTTACGGTTTTTGGTGTTGCTTCCACGTTTCAAAATGCCCACTGCAACACAGTCGAAATTGAAATTCGTCAACTGTCCGTACGATTCGCTATCGAGCAGAATGCCGCCGTACGTTCCGAAGGTAAAAAGGTCGATAATCTGCGCATTGTCGGTATGATTGATGGTGTAGGCAAACGTTTTTTTAGCAATCACTGCATCAACAACAGCCCGGCTGTATTGGCCGCCGATGTAGCGTTGGGCGGCAGGATTGACATGGCAGTGCAATATTCTTGGAACATCGTAGCAGTAATCCATCCGGATAAATTCCCCGCTCAACGGGTAGCCGTAGCAATGCTCAAAAGTCATCAACTCGCAGGCATTGTTACGGGTTGCGTTAAAATCGAAAGCCAGGTATTCGCCGTAAAAAGTGAGACAGGAAAGAAACACGCCCTGCGCCCGGCTAGTTTGCGACACCTGAATGGTGGCCTTGTAGGGAATTATGGCCGCCGGATCTTTAATGGTTTGTTCGGGATACCAAAACTGAATGCCCTTGATTTGAGTTCCCGTCTCGACGGTAATGAAAGCGTTTTCTTTGTCGGTAATGGCCAACACGCTTCCGACCGGTTGTTTTTTGGTGGAATGAACGGTTCCCCGGTGAGTTGGGCCATGCACGCCCACGAGCGAAACATTCTTTTTCAGGATAAGCCCGCCATCAACATAGTAAGGTTCTTCCGATGGCTCAACATACAAGGAAGCTCCGCTGGCAGTTGCCCAGTCGATGGCTTTTTGCAGGTTAATTTTGTTGACTGCCGAGCTGTTTCCGGGTTTTACATCGAATTTCTGGATGCTGATTAATTCAGCAGCTTTTAGCTGGGTTATGCCAATAACTAAGATCAGCAATAAAATTAAATTGGTTTTCATCTGGATTATCGTTTAAGTTAATGTATATACAACTATTAAAGCTTTAATAAACTCGTCAAATCAAGGCTGTCGTAGGGTTCTTTCCCGAAAGCCGCGTAATATTCCAGTTTTACGGTTCCTTTTTTACCATCGGTTTTAATTATGGCGTATCCCGGCAGGTCGGTCTGTTTGAAAAAAGAAACATATTTTGCTTCTTCTGCCAGAATTGCTTTTCGGGCTTCCAGCGTTTCGGGTTGCCAGTNNGTTTTCCGGCTAACGACCGAGTAGCGATGCAGATGCGCAGTCAATACGATAGCTTTATTTTTGGCAATTACTTCCAGCAGCTTTTCACGTTGCTCCGGATTTTTTCTCAAGGTGTGCCAGCAGCGTTCGGTCACCGGAATTACCGGTTCGTGCACAACCACAAACTTGAACTTTGCTTTCGATGCTGAAAGTTCTTTTTCGAGGAAGGCAACCATATCGGTAGTTTTATCCCACGGATCAAGACAGGTAATTTGCACATCATTAACGGTATATGAATAACTGGCATTTTTAATATTCGGATTGCCTGTCTGCTTTTGGATCATGGGTACATAAAATTTCTGAAATGCTTCCACAGCTCCCGGTCCGGTAACATCGTGGTTGCCTTTGGCAATAATCCATGGTGCGGGCATACCGACAGCTTCAATTGCCTTCATCGCATTTGCCGCCATTTGTTCTGCCTTTTGCTCCGATCCGGCCAGCCCTTCTGATAAATCGCCCAATTGAATAACCGCTTTCAGCGGAGGGTTAACCGTTTGAGCCTTCTGTTTCAGAATTTCCGCAAAATCATTCCAGTTGGTTTGGGTATAGACGGTGTACTCTTTGGTGACCTGCCTTAAATCATCAGGTTTCGTTTTGAGCCAATCCATATCATGATCTTCCAGCAAATCGTAATGAATATCGCCAAGCACCAAAAAACTGCTTTCCTGTGCAAACGACACGGAAAAATTGATGCAGAAAAGAATAATGAAAACCGATGCAAATTTCATATTTACCAGATTTAAACGTTAATGAAAAACCACTGAATCAGGCAACTCATCCAGCCCGAAGAATTCATGCTCAATTTTATCATTGTACACTTTAATTATCCTGAAGCCGGATGGAGCTTTTCCCAAAGGTTTACCGAGGGCGCTTGTGGTTACCATCTGTATATTTCCGTAGGTAGCAAATCCGTTGTTGTGATGATGTCCCGAGAAAACGGCTTCTACCCCATTTTTTTCAAAAAGTCCAAGATACTTTACACGATAATCTGTTCCGATGTTTGAATAGGCCTCGGGTTCATCAGCGGTTTTATTGAAAAACGGATAATGCGTAAACAGGATAATGTGCTGTGAACGTTGGCTTTGCTGAAGTTTTTTGGTTAGCCAACTGAATTGCGCTTGTTCAGGTTTTTCGAGTTTAGACTTGATTAAACCCGTGTTAAAACCGATGAATGACGAACCTTTGTGTCGGAACGAAAACCGGTCGCTGCCATAGTTTTTCTTGTATTTTTCAAGGCTTTCATTGGTTGGCACCTGCCCGATGTCGTGGTTTCCAGGTGAATAATAAACCGGTATCGACGGTTTTATCTTCGCGGTTATCCGCTTAAACTCACTGATTTGTGCGGCCGAATTCTGATCGTTCACAAAATCGCCGGTAATCACCACAAAATCAGGATTCAATCGGTTAATTTCGGCTACAGCCTTTTCATACAGTGCCGTTTCTTTTTCGAATCCAGCATTGCTGTCGAACATGCCAAACTGCGGATCGGTCAGTTGGATGAAAAACCAGGGATTTACCTGATTTTTCTTTTGAGCCAGCGCTGCGCCTGCCAGTAATAAAATCAGGAATAAACCGCTGACCGTTCTGTGTATCATTTTGCTTTTGCTCATTGTACAATTATATTTTGTGTTTGAAACGGGTATTTTCCAAGGGGCCTGATCATACAAACGCCCGATTTTAAAGGGATATCGATTTTTTTCTGGCCTGAAAATACTTCTTGGTCAGCATAAATCATCCTTCCCAACAAATCGTAGATTCCTATCCCATCTATTATTTCGGTGTAACTATCCAGCGTAACTTTTCCCGAAGTAGGGTTTGGAAATACCCTGAACTGCTTTTTATCCCAATCGATACTTCCGGTGGATAAATCGGCCTTCATCAAATCGCGTGATTTCACGCCTTCGTAATGGCTGGATTTGTGCTCTTTCAGCCAGTTCAGCAAATCATTTCGCAATTCGTTGGCTTTGGCCTCGTAATTTTTCCGGTAAGGATTATTGCCAATCAGGTTGTTCATTTCGTGCGGATCTTCCTTCAGGTTATAAAGTGCGTTGATCACGTTCGATTCAACCGAATAGGGAATAAACATTTTCCAGCCCTCTTTCAAAATCATATAGCCGGGTTGCTTATCTTCGTTGTTCAACCATTCGGTAACCACCATTTTGCCCATCGACTGGTCGGTACCTTCAATCATTCCGCGCAGACTTTTACTATCCGACGGGTATTCAGGAATATTCAGATAATCCAAAATGGTCGCAAACAGGTTCAGGTTCGAAGTATATCCCTCTACGGTTGTTCCCGGTTGAATCCGTCCCGGAAACCTGATCATCAGCGGAACGTGTGCCGATTCTTCGTAAAACACATTTTTTTCGCGCATTCCGTGAGCCCCCAGCATTTCGCCGTGATCGCTGGTGAAAATAACCAGGGTATTTTCATCTAAACCCAGTTCGGTCAGTTTATCCAAAATCTTTCCAACCCAGTCGTCGATTTCGGTGACCAGGGCATAGTAATCGGAAATAAGGTATTTTATTTTCTCCTGATCGGCATATTCCGGATTATTCAGTCTTCCGTTTTGCGAGCGGTAGGGCGAATTCAGCATGGCATCCGAAATACTAGCCGGAACTTTCATCTCCGAAAACGGATACATGTCAGAATAAGGTTTCACCGGAAGCATGGGCGCGTGCGGAAAGTGAAACGAACAGGTAATACTGAAGGGTTTGTCCTTGTTCAGTTCCAGCGCTTCAATGGTTTGTTTGGCCTGAAAAGCGGTAAACGAATGTTCAGCCGGTGTTTTCAGTACGCCATGCAGGTCGGGCTGTGCAAAGCTTATCCCTGAATTTTTTACCTGCTGCTCGGTCATTCCATAGCGCTTGTCGAGCGGATTCAACACGTATGGCCTTTTGGTGAAGGTATCATACAGTTCGCCCGGCATCAGCGGGGCAACCGGATATACCTGATCAATATTGTCGAAGTATATGCGGGTCATTCCACCGGGAGCAAAAACCGACCGTCCACTTTTCGTAATTAGAACCGGATTTTTATAGACTTCAGCATGAAATTCAGGACTGTGCCATTTTCCGTGATACTCGCAATTGTATCCGTTTTCGCTCAACAATTCGTCGTAAGTTGACATGGCCATTATTCCCGAACTTTTGATTGATTCGGCCAGACTATTGGTGAGCACCCCGTGATTTTCGACAGTTCGGCCGGTTAACATCGAAGCCCTTGACGGGGCACAAACGGCACATTGCGTATAGGCATTTCGAAACCACACGCCCTGTTTGGCCAGACGGTCGAGATTGGGCGTTTTCAGAACCTGATTTCCGGCAATACTCAAGGCATCGAACCGCTGCTGATCGGTCATGATAAACAGGAAATTCGGCTTTTTATCCGTCTTTTCAGCATTCGTTTGACCAGCCGCCAAACAAGCAAGTGTAAAAACCGGTATCAGGTATTTATTCGATGTTTTTCTCATGTTAAAAAAATCATTTTTTACTGATACATTAGTTTTTTCATATCCTGAATGACTTTGGCGTATTCCGCAAGGTTGGCAAGGTTATTATACTCCACAGGATCATTCACCTGATCGTACAATTCACTACCCTTCTGACCTTTGTCCCATTCAATGTACCGCCATTTTTCATTTTTAACCATTCTTCCAAGCATCTCGCCACGCGAGACAACCGCCTGAACTGAACTTCTAAATGGCTTGGATGGATCATTCACGACTTCGGCAAAGCTCTTTCCTTCAAGATATTCAGGGGTGTTTTTGAGTTTCAACAATTCTGCCAGTGTCGGGTAAATGTCAATATATTCGAACATAGCATCCGATACAACACCCTTTTTACCAACCGATTGACCAGCCATAATAAATGGCGCCCTGGTGCCTTTTTCGAAAATGGTCACTTTGTTCCACCAGTTGTGTTCGCCCAAATGATACCCGTGATCGCCAAAGAATACGATCAGTGTGTTTTCCAGTTGATTGGTTTCTTCGAGCGCTTTCAGGAGTTTACCCACCTGTGCGTCCAAAAAGCTGCTGCACGCATAATACGAACGCAGAAACTCCCGTTTGTCCTGATCGGTAAACTTATTGAACACAGCAGTTTCGTTAGGTAAAGTGTGTTTGTAGGGAGGTTTCCAACCTTCAGGCAAAACAGGTGGATTGCAAACTTCGAGCGGATACATGTCGAAATACTTTTTCGGCGCAAAGAACGGGTCGTGCGGCTTGTGAAAACCTACTGCCAGAAAGAAAGGTTTGTCTTTTGGGGCTGATATAAATTCAACCGCTTTGCGGGCAATTTGTCCGTCGGGCTGGTCTTCATCGTCTCCTTCTGCCGCCATCCATTCGCACCATTTCAGCGCGCCTCCGGTCATGTTACGATTTTCGCCGGTTTTACCAATTGGGGTTGGGCCATATCCATAAATTTCGTCCCAGGCCTTCAGATCATTGTGCTCTTTGTCGCCATGAAAAACTTTGCCCAGGCTCATGGTGTAAAAACCATTCTGCCTGAACAAATAAGGCAAGGTAACCCGGTCGCCAAGCACCGACTGCAAGGTTTTACGATTATCGAGAATGGTGGTTGTTTCAGGCTTTAATCCGGTGAGGAACGACGAACGGCTTGGCCCGCAAACCGCATAATTGCAATACGCATGATTATATTGGACACCCATTTTGGCCAACCGATCGATATTGGGCGTTTTAACTGTTGGGTGGCCGTAGCAGCCCAGTGTTGTGGTCAGATCGTCAACCACGATAAACAGCACATTTTTATCGGTTTTCTGCTTGCTGTTTTTTGCGGCGGAAGCTTCTTGTGCAACAAGCGATCCGGCCACAGCGGCCATGAGTAGTATAGAATTTTTCATTTTTCTTAAATCATTTTAATTTATTCGAATCAAGGGTCAGATTTTAAAACCCGAAGGGTTGTCAGGATTATAGAAAAATAGTAGAGGAAGCGCCAAAAAACCACGAAGTGGTGACATAATCCTGTCATGCCTTCGGCATTTACAGCTCATTGCATCCTTGTTTTTCTATAATCATTTCATGCCTTCGGCATTTTAGGAATATTACAATCAACTCTTGAATATATTTTATTTTCCACGTTCAGGAATCTTAATACTCAACGGGATTTCTTTTCGCAACATTTTTGCTGCCTCTCCAGTCAGCCATAGGTAATGGTCGGAAGGTTTCCCATCCATGCCCACGAATTTGGCAACGTCGCTCACCGGCGGATTGTCAGTGCATTTAAAAATGGCCGTTCCTTCATTCACTTCATCGAACATGGCCACATAAAGCATGGTTGCTCCGGCATTGATTGCAGTTGATATTTGTTGCCAGTAAAAACGTCCGCCCTGACGGGGAATAGATCCGGAAGGTTTCACATCATCGGGAAACTCGAAACGGCTCAAATTGTGCCAGCTAAAACCGGGATAAACACATGGAACGTAGTCAACATTGTTTTCCCGACACCATTTGATGTCGCCTAAAATCAGATCGCGGTAACGATCCATATCGTTGTGAAGCAGTGGAGAAAAACGCTGAACAGTCCAGGGCAAAACAATGTCGGCCTGTTTAATCAGCTCGTGCAGATAAGGATCCGGATTGCAATCGGCATTCAGATCGCGCCAAAACGTTGGAACGCCCAGCATCACCGAGCAGCCGCCGTATTCCGGGTCGTTTTTCAGAAAATCGATAAGTCGGTTGAGACCAATGTTGCGAATGTTGTAGGGGCGATCGGGAAAACCGACTCCCCAAATAGTGACCAGCGGTTTGCCATTGTGGTGCAAATATGTTTTAGCTCCTTCCTGATTGGTTACTTTTAGCGAATCAACCAGGTATTTCCAGTCTTCAATAATCGATGAGCAATCCTCTCCGGAAGCTTTTAATCCCGAAAGATCGTACATTACTGCTATTGCCCGCTCGTATTTCGATGCTGCCGAAAAAGCATTTTTCAAAACTACCGTGGTGGAACTTCTCGGGCCCCGGGGTTTGGTCATATTAAAAAAGCGCTGCATAAAAACGCCATCAACACCATACTGGTTCATCCATTTAAAATGCAGATCGACTGTACTTTTGTCGGTTGAACTGAAAAAACGGGCAGTACTTCCATCGGCCAGCTTCAGCCCGGTTGGGTAGTTTTTTTCGTATTCGCTCACATCGGGCCACATGTCGATGCGAACCTGTTTTTCGTCGGGGTAAAGCATCCCGTCTTTGGGTGCACGAAACCAACCCTGATAACCAGCCATTACCAGTCCTTTGTATGCAGGATACTGCGTCGTTTTACTGTGTTTATTGCCAGCCTCAACAGAATGTGATGCAAAAAACAGTACAATTAAAATTACTTGGAATAGTTTCATTTTGATTGATTATTTAGGTAGTGATTTCAGAAAGTTGGTGTATTCTTTGATCAATTTCTCTTTTATTTTTGGGAAAGATTCTACCAGATTTTTACTTTCGGTCGGATCATCATCAAGGTTAAACAACAACATCTCCCCTTCCATCTTTTCAGGTTTTAGTCCCGGATAATTAGCGGGGGTGGCCTGAGCCATTGGAGCAATGATCGTTGTTCCATCCGGTCCTCTTTCGTCTTTCCAGTTTGTAAGATCAACTTCCTTATAAAAATCCGGCTTTTTCAGGAATAGTTTCCATTTTCCATCACGAATCGTACGGATGGTGGTGTCTTTCATGGTGAAAATGGGTGCATGAGTGGTTGATTTTCCCTTTATAATTTCGGAAATATTAGTTCCATCCAGTTGTATTTTGGAGTCAGTTTTAATATTGGTCAGATTCATTATTGTTGGCAAAATGTCAGGCGACCAACTTACCGTTGAAACAGTTGTGCCTTGTGGAAACTTCTGCGGATACCTGATAATAAAAGGAACGCGGGTTCCACCTTCCCAGTTGTTAGCTTTCATGCCTTTTAATCCACCTGCGTTACCACCGTACCACGGCCCATTGTCCGACATGAAAATGAGTATCGTGTTTTCCAGAATGCCAAGTTCTTTTAATTGCCTGGTTACTTCGCCAACCGACCAGTCCAGTTCGCGAATAACGCTGTTGTATAGCTCCTTATGATCTCCTTGTGAATAGAAATTAGCCGAGGCAGCCAGCGGTTTGTGCGGCATGGCATGTGCCAGGTAAAGAAAAAATGGAGAATGCTGGTTTCTCTGGATAAAATTCAGCGCTTTTTCTGTGTATTTTTTAGTCAGTAGCCGCTGATCAACCGGATATTCAACAGTATCCATATTCTCGATGATCTGAACTGGCCGCATGTCGTTCGAATAGAGAATTCCGAAGTATTCATCGAAGCCATGTTTTACTGGGAAGTACTCGGGTTTATGTCCCAGATGCCATTTCCCGATGCCTTGGGTATGATATCCTGCACCCTGAAAAAGTTCGCCCATGGTAACTTCAGAAGCATTCAATCCGATGTCGTTTATTCCTGCATCAGGAGCCGGATTTTGTACCATTCCATGACGAAGAGGAAACCTTCCCGTAAGTAAACTCGCCCGGGATGGCGCACAATAGGGCGTTGGCACATAAAAATTGGTAAAACGAACACCTTCGGTCGCCAAACGGTCGATATTGGGTGTTTTTATCTGATTTTGATTGTAGCATGAAATGTCGCCATAACCCATGTCGTCAGTCAGAATGATAACCACATTTGGCTTATTCTGGAGTTTTGGTTTTCCTTCACACACAAATGGAATGGAAAACACGGAAGATAAAACCGCAGTAGCTATTTGAATTTGATGTGTTTTCATTGTATTTTGTTTTTTAGTTTCTATTCTTCAACTGTTCCACCAAAATTTTTATTTGGTTTATTGCCCATCACTATTTTCAAAAGTCCACCATTTAGAATATCCTGATGGTTGATCGTGGCTTTTGCATATTTTTGATTGTTCAACTCAACTTGCTGAATATAAATGTTTTCATCGCTATTGTTTTCAATCTCAACTTTAAATTTCTTCCCATCAGGCAAATGGATGGTTGCTTTATCAATCAAAGGACTTCCCAGCACATAATTTCCGGAAGCAGGGAAAACCGGATAAAATCCCAAAGACGAGAAGATATACCAGGCCGACATCTGGCCGCAATCCTCGTTTCCGATCACGCCATCCGGATCATCATGATAAAACTCCTTCATGATGTAGCGAATTTTCTCTGCGGTTTTCCATTGCTGACCCGAATACGCGTACAAATAGGCAATGTGGTGGCTGGGTTCGTTGCCATGTGCATACTGACCAATCAGACCGGTCAGGTCAACCAGAACTTCCGAATTGTTTTCCGAAGTAATTGTAAAGAAGCTGTCCAGTCTTGCATTGAAAATATCTTTTCCGCCCAAAAAATTGATTAAACCCGAAACATCCTGTGGAGCCAGCCACAAATATTGCCAGGCATTGCCTTCGGCATAATCCAAAGCCCACGGTTTTTGTGATTTGATCGGATCAAACACCGGGTTGCGGGTTCCATCACTCTTTATCCCTCTAAAAAAACCAACGGTTTGATCGTAAAAAAGCTGATAGTTTTTAGCCCGTTTGCTGAAATAGATGTAGTCATCGTTTTTACCTAAAGCTTTTGCCATCAATGCAATACTGCCATCAGAAATTGACAGCTCCATTGCTTGAGCGACTGTTCTGTAAACGTCACTTTCCAACGGAATAGGTTTCAATTCGCGTAAAAAGTTGAGTCCGCGAAGGTCAGACATGGCAGTTTCCCGGATTGCCTGATACGCTCTTTCAGCATCAAAGCCCCGAAAACCTTTCAGATAAGCTTCCGCAACAATCTGTAAACTGCTGATTCCGGGCATTGTTCCTGTCTCGTAACCATTCAGGTGCCATATCGGTAAATGGCCCTGTTGGTCGTAAATAGCCAACATGCTGTTGACGAAATCGTTGACCCGGTCAGGAGCAATGAGTGTAAACAGCGTATGTTCGGCCCGGTAGGTGTCCCAGGTTGAAAATATCGAATAATTTTTAAATGCCGGGTTGGTAACTATTTTATTGTCTGTTCCCTGATAATCGCCGTTGTGATCGTTGAAAAGCGATGGGTGAATCAAGGCATGAAATATGGCTGTATAAAAAATCCGTTTATCGGTTTCGTTTTTGGTTTCAATTTCGATGCGTGAAAGTTCCTTGTTCCATTTTGCATCGGCTTGTTTTACTATTTTCCTGAAGTTCCAATCAGGAATTTCGGCCTCGATATTGGCCAGCGCATTGTCAGCACTGACAGGCGAAATGCCCACTTTCAGCTGTACAAAATCCCCTGGTTCAAATCCGATCACTCCTTTAACCGAAATTCCCTGGCCTTTTTTTCCTGAAACTGGTTTTCCTTCATTGTAAAGAACCAGGTTCTTGATTGGTTTCGACGAACGTATGGCAAAAAATACTTGCTGTTCCTTGGCCCAACCCGAAGAGAAACGGTATCCCTTCAAGGTAAATTCATCTGTTTGTTCCAGATAAGTGTCGGTACTTTTGTCGTTAATTCCTTCTTTGAGGTCAATCATCACACTTGCCTCTTTCCCATTTGGGAAGCGGTATTGATGAAAACCTACCCGCTCTGAAGCGGTGAGTTCAACTGCCACACCATTGTCTAATTTGACTGAATAAAAACCAGCTTTGGCGACTTCGTTTTTGTGGCTGAAAGTGCTTAGGTATCCGTTGTGTGGAAACTCCTGCCGTCCTTTGTCCAGCTTTACTTCTCCGGTAACCGGCATGATGAGTACATCTGCCAAATCGCCAATACCCGTTCCACTCAGGTGCAAATGCGAAAAGCCAATAATAAGGCTGTCGGAATAATGATAACCCGAACACCAGTCCCAACCTTTGTAAATGTTGTTGGGACCGACTTGTACGGCGCCAAAAGGCACACTTGCTCCAACAAATACGTGTCCGTGTCCTCCAGAACCAATCAATGGATCGACAAATTGAGTTAGTTTTTGAGCCCTGACATTGTTCAGAATTCCCAAAAAGAGCAATATAAAAAGAGCATATCTTAGCATCAGTAATTTATTTTTTAAGCTGTTCATTTTCAAATAATTTAAATCATTTTTCGTTTCTGAACTCCGTCGAAATGAGCCGAGTTATTCTTTTTTAATTACCTCTTGTTTACCGATGTCAGGTATTTTGGAAGTGAAATCCTGATAGAATCCCTTCAGCGTCTCTATTTCAGACTTATATAAATCGTTATTAATTTGATTTTTAATTTCCAGCGAATCCGATTTTCGCACAAAAAACTGGTCTCCAAACGAGCGGTAGTCAAATTTCCGCGCATAGTCAGTGGGGTCAATCATCATTCCCAGCTTATAGTCTTTTGTAATCACCGTGGCTTGCGACCAGCTTTCGGATACAAAATACGTCCGTTTCATCGGTTTGCCTTTGGTAAGTGTTCCGGCAAATGATTGTCCCTGAAGTGGATATTTCAATTCAGGCATCTTTAGGCCGAGTAACTCCACCAGGGTTGGATAGAAATCCACTAAACTGACCAGCTCGGCAGTACGTTTGCCTTTTTGTTTGTTCCCCGGATAACGGATGATTAATGGGATGTTTAAAATGTCTTCATATACATTTTGTCCGAGAGCGGCTTTTTCAACCATTCCATGATTGCCCACAAAATCACCATGATCGGAAGTGTAAATCACGATGGTTTCTTCAGCAATACCAGCCTCATCCAGCGCTTTGAGTATTTCGCCCACGCAATGATCGATTTCGGTAACCAGCGCATAATAGGCTCCGATATGATTGCGCCATAGTTGTTCGTCGGCATAAGCCTTGTTTACATTCCAAACCTTGTTGTCGCCATTTCTGATCGACTGCATCATGGGAGGAATATTCTCCTTAGGCTCGTTGAGACTGGCAGGTTTCCTGATTGAACCTCCATTTATCCGACCATTTCCCCAGGCCGAAACATCGTACATATCCATGTACTTTTTCAAAGGCGTATAAGGTTGATGGGGGCGATAAAAAGTAGCCCAGCAAAAGAACGGCTGATCACTTTTGGCTTGCTCCCTGATCATCTGAATAGTGCGTTGGGTCGTAAATGCCTCCATCGTCATATTTTCAGGAAGTAATGAAACCCGTGTTCCCAAATCGCCTGTAGGAATTTTTTCGCCCGAAAAGCTTGAACATGGCGAACCTTTGCCAAATTCGGCTGCCCAGTCTAACGCAAACTCTTTGCCGTAACCTTGCTGTTCAACCCATTCGGTATAACTGCCACCGGGAGTTTCGTCGCACAAATGGCTTTGCTGCACATCCCAGCCTGCATCAACACCTCCGTGTGTATGGCGTTTCCCAAAAGCAAAGGTGCGATAGTTGTTCTGCCGGAACACAGATGCCAGTGGTACAACCTCCTCCATAACGGAGGTTCTTTCGTTGTTGGAAAGCAATCCCAGCGTTCGGGGGTAAATACCCGACATAAGCGATGATCTGGAAGGCGCGCATATCCCAACCGAACAATAGGCCCGGTCGAATACCACCGATTGTTTTGCCAGTTTATCCAGATTGGGTGTCAAAACATCCGGATGGCCCTCAAATCCCATCACATCCTTGTTGTGCTGATCGGCAAACAGAATGATCACATTGGGCTTTTTTTGAGTTGTATTTGAATCCTTTTTTAAAGAAATGCCAAATCCAACAATGGGATACAGAATCGGTAATAAAATTAAAGCGCTTCGTCTGGAATACATATTATTCATTTTTATAAAATCAAAAACGATAATTTCATTTATTAATCAACTCAAATTCGACATAAATGGGTTTGTGGTCAGACGGATAAACACCGTTTACATTAAAATCCACATCCTCGTATTTCAGCACTTTGACAGCTCCTTTGTAGAGAATCCAGTCGATTTTTCCTGGGTCTTCAAATGAGTTTTTAAATAAATCAGTGTTAGTTGAATTTTTATCACCCACCAGAACTTTATAAGGTGCGCTGCCTGGCCGGCAGTTGAAATCGCCCATCAGAAATATGGGACGTTCAGGAGTCCATGAACCAAACCGGTTCAGGGCATTCACTCTTTTCAGGATTAATTTTGAAGCATTCAGCCGGGCCAATGTATCAATGCGCCCGTTGAAATAATGGGTATTGAAAACGTAGAATTCCTGCGTATTTTCCCAGTGTCCCCGGTAATCCTGCGGGTATTTACCGTCTTTATTTTCAGCAGGAATATCAATCAGCGCAAAACGTGCCCAGGTAACCATACGCGGGTTCACTTCAGGTCCGCTGCCAATGATTTCAGGAGTTTCGGAAAGCTGGAAACTTTGCATCTCACGCAGCCGGAATTTGTTGCGTTTGTAAAAGATGGCCATGTGTTCATCGTCGTCGCCACCTTTCCGGCCTTCGCCTATCACCACATATTCCGGAAGGTGATCGGCCAGCCAGTCAATCTGTTCCTTCAGTCCTTCCTGCGTTCCGATAATATCAGGATTGTATTTTCGGATCAATTCCACCTGCATTTCGCGCCGCACCTCCCACGATGGTTTATAATCGGGACTGGCAAATTTCAGGTTATAGGTCATTAATTTCAGCGCTTTGCCGGAATCTTGCAGTTGCCCGAAAACAAATTGGATGAAACAAACCGAACAAAATAGTGTCAGGCATAGTCCGATAAACGGTTTAGTTATTTTTGATTTCAGTGTCATGGTCTAGTTTGTTTTTCGAATCATTTCGTTTTTACCATTTCTTCCCATGCGGCCATAGAGGCCTTGAGATAAACTTCAGGCTCTTCATCTATTTTAAAATTTATAAAACCTATAGTGCCTTTGTAATCCGATTTTAATAAGGGTTCAATAAAGTTCTTCATATTAAAATTGCCTTGTCCAATAGGTTTAATGGTGCTTTTATCCATTAAAAGGGCTTGAGAAAAATCGGCCACCGAGTCAGTTCCGGCTATTGTTACAGCACCTATATATTTTTTCACATGCTCAAAAACCATCTCCATTCTTGAACCATTACCGGCACGTACTTCGTGGCAAAGATGAACTGCAAGTTTCAGGTTAGTATCATTTATTTTTTGCACAAAAGGCAGGGCTTCTTCAGCCGAAGCTATGTAACACTTACTGTGCGGGTACAGAATAACCGGCACACTCTTAGTCTTAGCATAATCGACAATTTCTCTCAATTTCATTTCAATAAAACTGTCGGTTATTCCTTCTGTCTTTTTGCCAAAAATCAGCCACAATTCAGTGTGCCTATTTGCAATCCTGTCAACCAATGTTTTCCATTTCTCTCTTTTCTGCAACGAGTCGGAAAAATTATATCTTGCCATTACAGCATGAACTTTAAAGTGTTTGTCGTTTTTCAGTTCATTAAAAAAAATGTCCAGATTAATCAGGTCATCATTCTTTTCAGAATTGAGAATAATTCCTTTATAGCCTGCCTTTTTTAATCGTGTAATTTGGTCTGCTGGTCCTAATTTTCCTAAACTCCCAAAATTATAAGCAGCTAAATCCAATCCCTTTTTTGAAACAATTCTCCTTTCATTGGCAGTACCAACTTTTACCTGGTGAAACAGCCAATCCCAAACTTCAGGATTGCTATAGGTCCGTCCCCACGAGTCGTGACCGACTCCGGGATATTCGGTATAAGTTACATTTCCGCCAACAGCCTGAACGGCTGCAACCATGTCGCGCGAGCGCTTTACCGGAACAGTGCGATCATCGCTGCCATGAAATACCCATAGGTTAACGGGTTTTATTGTTGATGCATACGCCGGATCTCCACCTCCACAAACCGGTATAGCAGCTGCAAAGCGTTTACCTTCACGCTGAAGAATTTCCCAGGTTGCATATCCGCCCATCGACAAGCCTGTAATATATATCCGGTTTTTATCAACCGGATAATCACGTATCGTTTTGTCAATCAGTTGCATAACCAGCTTTAGCGGCCAGGTCGGGTTCACATTCATCTGATGTGATGCGGCTCCGAATGGAGTATCGACCCAAACGGATTCGGCATTGGAGGAATCAGGCGTTTTCGACGGGCATTCGGGAGCAAGCACAAAACAGGGATATTTTTCCCAGAATAGAATTGGCGCAAACCGTTGAAATTGAGTTCGGTTATCAAATCCCCGTTCGCCGGCTCCGTGCAAGAATATCACCAGAGGAAGCTTTTTACCAGCTGTACCCGACTGTGGCTGATAAAACCTGTAAGGCAAAGTATGTCCGTCGGTCTGAAACACTTTGAATTCAAACGCATCGAATTTATTCTCCCACTCTTTTTTCGGGAAGGATTTGTAATCAGGATTAATCGGATTAACCAATTGAGCCTGAACACCAATCGAGGTGAAAATCAGGAGAAGGATTCCGTAAAAATGCGTTTTGATTCGATGCCGGACAATTTTCATGGTAATAAAGTTAATTAATTTCCATTTTTACACACTAATGGACTGTTAATGTACACTTTAGACAATTAATCTGATTAGATTGATTACTATCTTACCGGTTTTATGATGTTAAAATTCGTGGCTCCATGAAACCATTCTGTTGCTTTTCCGGCAAGCCATAAATAATAATCTGAACCAATCTCAGGTTCAATTCCAACAAATTTGCCGTCGGCGTTTAATGGAAGGTTTCCTTCTATTGCACATTTAAATATGGCTGTTCCTTCATCTATTTCATCGAACATGGCAATGTAGAGCGAAGTTGCTCCACTCATTTTTGCGCCAGCTACCTGTTTCCAGAAAAAATCACCTTTGTTGCGCGGAATTTGGTTATAAAGTTTTGTGTCGTTTTTGAGGTTTCCCCAGCTAAAGCCCGGAAAAACCAGTGGTGCGTAAGTGATGTTGTTCGTTTTGCACCAGTCCATATCAGGCATAAGTACAGTGGCATTGCTTTCGTAGCTTGAACTGTTGTATCGCCCGACAGCCCAGGGCATAATAATATCGCATTGTTTGATTAGGGTATGTAGCAGTGGGTTATTTTCAGTGTCGCGATTCAAGGTTCGCCAGCCATAAGGAACTCCCAGCATAATGGATACATTCTTTTCTGGCCCTTTTAATTTTGAAACCATTGCCTGAACATCGCTTGTTGCGTATTTGCGGCCATCGTTAAAACCTACTCCCCAAATGGCCAGCAAAGGTTTTTTGTTGTGTCGCAGGTAAGTCGGATTTTTAACATTATCGAAAAGCGAGAAAGTTGTCTGAAGTTCGTTCCAATCGTTGATCAGGATTTGCATATCTGCTGGTGAGCTGCCGCTCAAATCGTACATTATGCAAATGGCTCGCTGGTATTTATTCGCTGCTTTTATCGCATTTTCGAGTACCTTATTAAAGTGTCTTTTCCCTTTTTCGCTTTTGATTTCGCTCAAGAAACGCTGCATAAAAACACCGTCCAAACCATATTCTTTCATCCATTTAAAGTGAAGGTCAACGCTTTCGGCATCGTAAGGACTATAAACATACGCATCACTTCCATCGGCATATTTAAAAGCTGTTTTGTAGGTTTTTGCGTATTCAGTAACATCTGGCCAGAAATCGATCGTACTCATTCCGGGTTCAAATTTTCCGCTTTTTTCGTAATGGTGCCAGCCTCTTTCTGCTCCATCACCTTCGGCGGTAAACCATCCCTGATACCCGGCCATTACCAGACCAGTGTATGATTTATAAAGGCAACCTGTTTCATCATAGACCTTTTCTTCCGGTTTTACAACAGGCTTGTCCACAGGCTTATTCACAGATTCTTGCTCTACATCCTTTTTGCAATTGGTACTCATTAACATTGCTGAAACAAGAATAAACAGGAGGCTTTCGTATATCTTCATTACTTGACGTTAAAAAATTTGATAAAACAGATGACCATAAAAAAATAGTCAGAAAGAAAGAATAAAATATCCCGCTGTAAAATAGGTCCAGCGGGATATTTATAATATTCAACAGATCGATAAAACTTGATTACGGCACAACTACTTTCACAATTTCAGTATAGTTATACCTGCGGCTTAAAGCGTTTACATTTGCTCCAATACGCACATAGTAGGTGTAACCTGATTTTACAGGGAATGGGCCCAATGAATAGTTTTTGTTGTCAGCCGTACCAACTTCGGCTGCCCAGGTCTTGTTAATATTCTTCCTTAGGTTATTGTATTCATTGATGTTAATGTAGTTGGAGTTACCGCAGAAAGTTGTCAGACTTAAGAATCCCTTCACTTCGTAGAGGTTTGGCAAACCAGTAATAATTGGCGCTTTTACATTACATTCAAGAGTCAGGTTAGTTCCATTCAATGTTGCCTTAAAATTGGTAAGCTGAAGATAAGGGGTGACCGTGAAATCCTGCTGGGTTTCTCTATCCAGAATTACACCCTTTACCGTATCAACCGGCCAGAAAGGTCCATCGTAAGGAAGCATGTCATACGTTCCTG
>DPRM01000031.1 GCA_003537645.1 Prolixibacteraceae bacterium | reverse complement strand
CTGCTTCATAGTTTTGTTTGGCTTTTGAGATTCTGTCCTTTTTAGGGGACACATTCTCCAAAAATATAGTGTTGATTTTTTTGCTTAGTTCATCCATTATACTCAGGCTGTATCCGGGTCTGTGGCGGAAATACTCCTTCTTGATCGATTCGTAGGGCCAGTACTCTTCTTCCATCGAGAACTCGGCCTGGAACTTGCGGATGCTGTCTTTGATGGATCCCCCGACTTCGCAATAGATTTTTACAATCTCGCGCATCCTTCTTTTGATGACCATCCCGAACATTTTTCCAAAGGTGATCACGTCTGTTTTAGAGAACTCCCAGCCATAGCGGTAAAAATCATCCTGCGAAATCATGATTTCCAGTTTTTCGGTATAGCCGCACATGGTATCACTAAATTTATAATCCCACCTGACATCAGGCTTGCGAAGGCAACGTCGTACTTCTTTCTGGATATCCGGGTGTTTTGAGAAATCGGCGGGCAGACCGTAGTTCAGTTCAATGAACCGTTTGACATAGGGCTTTGCAGGAATGGTAACAACAAACTTTTCGGGCATAAAAAAACGAGTAAAATGGTTAGACACATTTCCCCGAACAGCTGGAGCAAATATAGGCAATTTTGACCGCCGGGTTTTCCGTATGCCACCTTTATTCTCCTGACGAGTACAAAAAAAACGTTACAATTGTTTCGATCGCTTTAATGCTCTGCAACAATCTGTATTTCTGACAAATAACCCTGTAACATTTCATTTTTTGGTTTGTTGCAATTTGTTACGATTGTTACAAAACTTCTCTTTTTGTAACTTTTGTAACAATACTAATCCTTAAAAAAAATAAATGTTACACTATAACTTGCTGTATTATAGTGTTTTTATATGATTTGTAACAATTGTAACAGAAGTAACGCATATCTTGAAAAATCAATTATCCGGGGGCTGGGGTTCTTTTTTTTTCAGCCTTGGGAACAATCCTTTGTATTCTTCTTCGGTCATCCAGTCTTTCGCATAAAATGTACAGCATCGTCCAATCCGGTTTAACTCTTCGGTTTCTCCATCAGCTTTGATATTGAAATAAATATACCGGGTGATTTTGCCGGGTTTGATATTGTAAATAGCCGCTAAAACTTCCTTGATCCTTGATTTTGAAAATTTGGATTCAGAATATTTGTTGACTTCCTGCATGATGTCCGTCAGAGTATAATTGAGTTCAATTTCGCCGAAAGTTAAGAAACTGTCATTCAGCCATTCTTCCAGTTCCCTTTCTATGATTGACTTGGTGTTATCCATCACCACCTGCAGGGCTTCGGTCACATAAACCTGATCGGGAAACCAAAACCGGGTGGTTTTTACCGGATAATGCAGCTGCCGGTTGTGAAGGAAGTTCAGAAAAGCCGGGATTTCCTTGCGCATTTTTTCCAGCATATCCGGATCATCCTTCAACCCTTGCTTGCGGAAACTGGGGACTTTCAGCACGGCAAAACGGTTTTCTCCAGAGTCGATCTGCATAAAATTGCGCTCATCGTTCGTACAAAACAGCAGGTGGGTAAAGTTCTCTATTACTTCGGCATTTGAACCTTTGCCTTCCAGCCACATCACCTTGCCTGTGGCCATGTTCTTGATCATTTCTTTGGTGGTCTTATCATGCAGCGGGATGTGCCCTTCGTCAATGGCCACAAACAGTTTTCCGGCAAAGTGACTGGTAAATTTTGGATTGAATCGCTGATTGTCGAGGATGGCCATATTCGCTCCGTAAATCAGTTTCAGGAAATCCAGAAAAGTGCTTTTGCCAGTGTTCCTTTCACCACTTACCAATGCCAGGATAGGAAGGCGCTGCCGCGGATTCTGATACGATAGCTGGATGTAGTCCAGGCCGAATTCGTAAAGTACTTCCCCATCCACGTTGCAGGCTGTGAAAATGTGCCTTAAAAATTTCTCGATCACCGGCCACTCACCGGCAACCGGTTCCCAGTCAACCGGATGGTAGATATTGAAAAGGTTGCTCACAATACCGTTGTGGCTGGAAGTGATCAACCGTTGGTACTCGGCCGAGTTGTTGGGTTTGTTTACAAATGAATCGTAGCGGGTGATCTGTTTTATAAAATCTGTTCCATAATCCCTGCGGATTTCGCCAACCGACCAGGGTTTTAGCACTTCCTCGAACTGGTCGTGGGCATTTTTTACCATGATGCGCTTGTAAAAAAACGGTCCAACACGCAGGTAGAGTCTGGTGTCGGTGTACTTGATCTTTTCCAGCTTGTCGCCATCGTGGCAATAGCACACCGATCTGAAAACAAACTCGTATTGTTTCAACTGGTCGGCATGGTAACTGTAAAAGGTAATGGCATCCTTCAGCCGGAAATGGGAAAACAGCCTGTTCAGGCTATTCTCAGTCAGGTTGATGCAATCGAAAAACGGGTTTTCCTGTGATTTAAAATTCTGAAGAGAAGTAAAAGTGCGGTCGGGATGTTTCTTTTCCAGATCATCAAGGGTGATTACCTGTTCAAACGCAAACTGGTGCTTGATGTTGGTCCATATCAGGGTGATGTCACGGTCGAAGGCATTGAGCAGTTGCTTGAACTTTTTGACCGCAAAAAATACGCTGAACAGTGATCCTGACAAGTCTTTATCGCTGCCGTGTGAAAATCCGGGATCGAGCACATCGGAGTTGTAAACCAACACAACGGTGTTTACTTTTTTTTTCTGCAGCAACTGTGCAAAATCAGGGTGCAGAACCTGGAGGTTTTCGCTGTACTGGTTGGTAATTCCCATGTAACCAACAATAGGAATATTTTCCTTCAGCGCCGAATAGGCCGTGAATGGCAGATCGGTAACAAACAGGGAGGCGATCGTTTTTTGATCGTTGACTGATTTTGAAACCATGATCGCCTGATTTTCTTCAGAGAGATTAGTCATTTGACCAATCATTTTCAGGGGTTTATAGGATATTTCAGGGGTACTCATTAGCGTTGGTGTTTGGCTTGTTGTTGAATGTGCAGTCCGATGGCCTGCCTGTTTTTGATTTTGTTGATCGCGACCGCATCACTGGTGCGGGGCAGGTCTTGTTTAAATTGTTCTGATTGACTCATAGAAAAATCAGCTGCTGTACGAGCTCTTTCCTGCGCATACTGTTCGAACCAGGAGAGAACCTTCATACCATCTATTTCGGCAAACAATTGCCCAAATTCGCCTTTTTTGATTTTTCGAAATACAAGGTTAATGTCTGCAAGGTTCAGGTAAGGGTATTCCTGAACAATTAGGATGGCGGTTTCTTCGATTTGCTGCGGTAACATTTTTCTTAACGCATTGACAAAATCATTCAGGTTGACGATCCAAACAGATACATAGGCCACCAGAAAATCTTCGGAGTATTCCCGGCGGATATTGCCCAAGGTTGGAGCCATACTAGTTATGGCCAATGCCGGAGTGTTTACTTTCTGAAAAACCCGAAGGCATTGGGCCGGAGCGAATTCGGCCAGGAAACTTTTGGTAGTGGCTGGTAAAGCCGGTTTTTGCTCATATTTTTCTATTTCTGTCATGATTATTCAATACCTAAACGATTCATTAATTGCTGTTTATAATCAATTTGCTGCTCTTGAACTAATTTTTTAGTTATAGCTTTCTGCTCTGTAAGTTCATAGAAGCTTTTCCAGCCTTTTTTGATGGATTGATGGATTATGGCAATGCCTTTTTCCATATCTCCACCGGAAAGATCAACCAGGTCTTTTAATGCGCCTTGCTGTCCAATCATTTTGTAGCTGAATCCAAACTGCTCTTTTTTGAAGTTAACCCACAGCTTCCAGGCTTCTTCAAACCGCGGATCTTCCCAGGGAAGATCTACTTTGGCGCTTCCGAATACCAGATTTCGTACCCAGCTGTGAAAATTGATCAACACTTTTTGTGACACGTCGTAACGGTTGGCCTGAGCGTCATCTATTTTTCCTGAATCGGCCAGTTCCTGAAATAGCTCCTGAAGCTGACCGACTGCTTTAACGTATTGTGGAATCATACCTTTTCCTGATAATATTCTTTAAAGCGGTCCAGAAATACATTTTTAGCTTGTTGTGGGTTCATATAGGTCAGTTTTCCTCCCCGATAAAAAGCATTGTATTCCACTTCCTGAATGAAAATATCTGTGGATTTGATCAAATGCAGGCTGGAATAATCCAGATTATATCTGCAACAAATCGCTTTCATAATCCTTTCTTCTATTTCCAAAAACTGTGGAATACGCACTTTCAGCGGTTTAATCATATCACCAATATAGGCCTCAGCTGCATCGTGCAGCAAAGCCAGCAGTTTCAGCTTCGGATCAATTGAAAAATCACAGAATGAAAATTCATCACACACCATGATGCTGTGCTGCGCGATGGAAAAGAACCAGGGAGTTAATCCGGAGAAATGACCTTTGTTGGCCAATCCGGCTGCAATATCCAGAATGTCGATCATTTCAGGAGCTGGTTCAAACAAGCTAAACTGTTTTCCTGAAAGTGTTTTTATTATTCCGGTTTCGATGGAAAGGTCAAGGATACTCATTGATTTGAGTTTTCAGGTTGAAGACCCAAGTTTTGCGCATTGGCGGCAACCGTCCGATCGCGGTTGATATGCAGGGCTGACTGAAGGATAGCTTCTGCCAGCGATTCATCACGAAGAGCACACTGGGTTAGCATCCTGCTTATCTCATCTTCTTCTCCCATGTAGGTAACGGCATATTTATTTCCAGACTGAATAATTGAAAGTGTTGGCATTTTTTTTTGAATTTTGATTTGCGTAATAATGAAAAGATTGGATTAACAAAAGAATGGGGGCACCGATCAGGATTCTACCCCCATAGCTGTCCGGAGATGTTTTATTATTAAGGTTTTCTGATTATGATTAAATTCATGGAATAGTAACTCCCTTGAAATGCTCAAAAATCAGACGGTAGCATTCCTTTTTATATTCAAGCAACTCAGGAGAAGAAGATCGTATGGCTAATATCCATACATAAATGAAAAATTCTGGCAAACAAACCATCAATCTTATTTTGTTATCTGCAGCTATACTCGATTGAAGCCAAAAGTTCTCTTTGAGAATCGGGTCCTTTTTTATCATTATAAATTGACGGTTATAATCTACATTTAGCATCTGGCATATTGGTTTAATTGCAATCCAATATTGTCCATGCTGGTCTGTAAAACAGATGCTTTTCCCTTTAAATTGCAGGAATTTTTCGATCTTTTTATTCATAACTATCTGATTTTATAATCATTGAACTATTTCTAAAAAAACCATTCCATATTGATTGGAATTTCTCCATGTCAGATTTCTTGAAAACACTCCTGACGAGCTGTCTCTTCCGAACTCATTTTCTTATCCAGTAGAATTCCGTTCAAACCATAATTGATGGTCGCCTTGCGAATATATTTGGGATATTTGAACAAGATCCGGGTAATGTCTGCCGGAAATACTTCTTTGAGGTTCATTTCCTCCAATACTTTCTGGAGCGTTTTGCTGGTAATACCAAGCTGACGGCAGGCTTCGGTTTTTGACATCGGCGCCACTTTTTTATTGTCATTGGCCGTAATTTCCTCCCGGACTATTTTTCGTATGCTTTCCTGAAAATCTTCAATCGAAAGGCCTTCCAATATGAGCTTCTTTTCCATGGCCTTATTTTATTCGGGTTACTTCCAGTTGTTTTGTTTCCTTGTTTTTCCGTGTTGTATAGAACATCTTATGCTGGGCCTGGATAATTTGGATGGTGGTTCGCACGGATGATAATCTGGAAATTGGATAGGTTACTGTCTTGAATAAATCAAGACTCTTTAAAACAGGTGAAATGGGTGATTTTTGTGGTGATTTTTTGGTCTTTTGCTCGTTTTTCATACTTTATTTATTTATTTATCGAATTTTGTTGTTAGTTTTGTATTGATGATGTTTTGATAAAAGTATAAGTAACATTGAATATTCAAATAAGCTTAATTAAAAAAATCAAAAAAAGTAATCAACATGGATATAGGAATGAAATTAAGGGAGTTGAGAGCAGAACAAAGAATGACACAGAAGGATCTGGCGGACAAAATGGGGCTTAATGTGGCAACAATATCCAGTTATGAGACCAATAATTCACAACCAAACATTGAAAAACTCATACATTTATCAAAATTATTAGGTGTATCAATTGATGAAATTGTGGGTAATTCTGGCTATCCCTCAAATTATGCTAAAAATGCGAATTATGGCCGTGCAAAAAACATGAAATATTACGATATTGATGCCTCGGCAGGCAACACATCGATGTTTGAAACCTGGAATGACTCTTTGTGCAAAGAAATTAATGTTCCCGGATTTGGAGATTGCGATTTTGCTCTTAATGTTTGGGGTGACAGTATGCTTCCAAGTCTTCACAATGGATCCATTGCGATCTGTAAGGAATGGAAACAAAGTTTTATTGAATACGGGTTTATTTACCTGATTATTACCAATGAAAATCACCGGATGATTAAATATATCCGGCCCGGGAGCTCACCCGAAACCATTACCTGTGAAAGCGAAAACAAGTTCTATGAGCCTTTTGAAATCCGGAAGGATGAAATCCTGAAACTATACATGGTAAAGGGTAGCATTGAAAGAAGCACGATTTAATTTTCTGCTTTTTTAATTTTCTTAGCCTTCTTTTTGCTTTTGGCATCACCATCCCAAACATCATAATCGGCTAATTTTTCGGTCATGATATCCTTTTGAACTGCGGCTGTATATTTGTTAAAATTGGATTCTGTCTTATGTCCGGTAACTGCCATGATAAACTGCTTTGGAATACCACGGCTTAATAAATTACTGGCAAAACTTCGTCTGGCCGTATGGGTAGTAATCATTTCGTATTTTTTTCTGGTATGCTCAATCCTTTTGTTTCCTTCTGTTCTTGAATAAATGATTATATCTTTAATACCAGCCATTTCTCCTAAAACCTTGATGTGTTCATTGAGTCTTTGTTGTGTGACGGATTTTGGAAATCCATCACGTTCGATAATTTGACGCACCAGTTTGTGTATCGGAATACGAAGTTTAGGACCGTTTTTATTGGCTATGGCATGAAGGAATCCATTCCCCAGATCAATATGAATTTCCGGATCAATATTCAGATAGTTTTCAACCCGAAGCCCGGTCCAGCAACCAATAACAAATAGTTTCCGTGCCTGATCAAGCGCCTTGATCTGAAGGCTTATGCTGCGCGGTGAAAGGAATTGCTCTTTGTCCTTATGATATGCGCGGATCATTTTCTCGTCGAAAACCAGATTGTATATTTTTTCAATTTCCTCTTCGGTTAAGTAAATGTTGTAAACTTCTTCCGATGGCTTTTTGAAGTTCTTAAATTCGAGGTTTTTATTGTCTTCGTTTTCTGTTGCATAATTCAGAATTCGCTTCAGGTTTTTAATGATCGATCCTACATAATTGGTTGATAATTCTTTATCCATGAGATACTGAGTGAAATCTCGGTAGAATTTTTTATCGATCTGCTCAAAGGTGAGGTTGGGACTAAAATCCCTTAATTTATTGATGGATGTTAAAATTTGCTGTGACCTTCTCCTTGTGAACCGTTTGCTGGCATGCTCAAAATAGATGTCGCAATAGTCAAAAAATGGAGTGTATCGTGGTTTATTCTGAATGTTTTCCTCTATAAGTGCGGCCAGCTTATTGTTTTCGAGCCTGAAAGGATCATGCGTATCAAGGACTTTATTAAAAGCGACTTCAACCTCCAGCAATCTTTTGTTGAGATCTTCCAATTCTTTTGTTTTGGAATTGAATCGTTGACGATCCGGATTCCAATCGTCATTTATTTGTATCCCCGGGAAATAGGTAAGGCTAATTCTGCGACCGTTAATCTGTTTCCGATATAATGCGTAAATTGAATCTCTGTTGACAAAAAAATTGATAGCCATGTCTTAATTTTTTATTGAAACAAAGATAAAACATTCATACCACTTTCATACCACTTTACTCCCAAAAGATACAAAACATACAAAAAATAATAAATACATAATCGGCTGTAATGCCTTATATATAAGGATAAACATGAATATTTGTCAAATATTAAAATGAATAATTCGAATCCCAGCTGGGTCACGGATAGTAAAAATAAAAGCCTTGTAATCAAACGATTGCAAGGCTTTTTTAATTAAAATGAGTCAACAATTGGGTCAAAACGGAGATCAATTTAGATTCTTGAGGAAATAAAAAGATGCTTGCTTTGTATTCAAGCTTTTTATCCTTCAGCGGCGGTGCCCCGGTACATCGATCTGGTTACTTTTTCCAGCTGAAGGGAAAAAGTAACAGTCCGTCCGGCTGGAGGATAAGTCAAAAGAAGGTAAGTTTTTTTTGTGCTTAAATCAGAAATTAAAATCCCCACAACAATATGAAGTGATCCCGAATTTTGGGATCTGATCTAAGAAGCGGATTTTGGAACAAAATAAAAGCGGAGGTTTTGTCAATTTTGACGAAACCTCCGCTTTAGTGCCCAGAACAAGGACATATGTCTTAACTGTATCTATCTTAAATTCAATTTATTTTCGAAGTCTAAGTACATGACAAAAATTTAAAAACACCAATATCATCTTTAAACAAAGCATTTAACAGCACAGAAGATATATAATTCAATCCATATTTGAATATACTCTTGGCTTTCTTTCCATGCTTCTTAATCGGGATTGGTTTGATGTATCGATGCAAATAATCCCCGACCAGGTACGCCCAGGTAAAAGCAACAATCACCAGTGCAAACAGTTATTCAATCCGTTCAATTTCAGTCAAGTGCGTATCTTCGATGTTAAACCCACTTGTTTTTAATGCCCTGAAAGCTGTATCAATCTGCCAGCGTTCTTTATAAATATCAGGTGCATTCTCTGGCTTGTTGAACGAGATAACAATCTGCAATTCAGGTTTTCCTTGTTTGTCCTTTACTTTTGAACCGGAGAGATAGCACAGTTGGTTATTCAGGTACACGATACGGTGATTTACCCGGCACCCATTTAGTGGTAAATCCGAAAATTGCCAACTGGCTTTAACTTTTTTGCCATTGTGAGGCTGCACAACCAAGAAGTTTTCACGGATACGGATATAATACTGAATCCGATTATCGTTCAGGTATTTAATCCAACGTTCGCCAACAAACTCGCGGTCGGCGGTCAAACAATCCAGTGAAGCCGATCCAAACAAACGAATAAACCGTTCGATCAATTCTATGCGTTCATTGGTATTTGAATTGCCAAATTTTGGCAACATTTTGAACAACAATGGAAAAGCAACCCCGTGATAAACAACTGCAACAACCAAAACATTGATGTTCTGCTGTCCAAACTTCCAGTTTGTCCGGTCCATTGCCAACCTTTACGGCGGCTTGTGAGGCAACAGGCTGAATACCAGCCTGGCAACCAAATCAGTATCCGGAAGGTACGTGGCCATGAACCGCTGTATCCTCCGCAAGGATGAGCTGGTATCTGCACTACAGTCAAATGCAGAGGCCAACTTCTCGAAACCTACGGTTTGCACCTTACAGAGTGCACTGATCTTTAATACAAAGAACTTTGTTCGTGCCAGGGTCCATCCTGTTTGTTTATGGAAAATGGAAACTAATTCACTACTTGTAGCCTCTACTCTGGATGTCATATCTCTTACTGAATGATGTGGTAATCTTTCGTAAGATACTGATATTCAGAGTTTCATGCAAGTATTTCTGCAATTATTTTGCTCATTATCAGCTATTTATATTTTTGTCATGTACTAAATACTTTTGAATATAAATTATGCCTGGAATTAAAATTTGGATTGATCAAAAAGTGTGAATCATGTAACATCTATCAGGAATAGTGTAATTTCTATAAATTTAATATCTCAAACTTTGTGAGGTAGGAATTTATTCAAAACTAAAGACGATGAACAATACTGAATTAAAAGGAAACTGGGAAGAGCAAAAAGGAAGGCTCAAACAGAAATTTGCGGCTTTGACTGATAATGATTTTTTATTTTTGGAAGGTAAGAAAGACGAAATGCTCGGAAGGCTCGAAAAAAAGCTGGGCAAAACGAAGGAAGAATTACAAAAGATTATCTCGTCGCTCTGATTATCCGGTTCTAATTTAAATTAGAATCGAAGGGCGATTATGTCATGCCTGTAGGCGGTTGTGTGTGTTTCTGTAACTTATTTAACTACTTTTACAGGAATACCTAAACGCTGAAATTGATGAAGCTCTACATCAAGTATATGGTCAGCTTACGCTGCAAAATGATTGTAAAAGAAGAGCTTAAAAAACTCGGACTTCGATATTTTATTGTCGATCTTGGTACAGCCGAGATCATGGAAGACATCAGCCCAGAGCTGCGTGAACAACTGAAAATCAATCTGCTTAAATCAGGACTGGAATTGCTCGACGATAAAAAGAGCATCCTGATCGAAAAAATCAAGAATGTAATTGTTGAAATGATTCATTATTCCGATGAGTTGCCCAAGGTAAATTATTCGGATTTTATAAGTGAAAAGCTTGATTACGATTATACTTACCTGTCGAATATCTTTTCGGAAGTAAAGGGCATTACCATTCAGCAATTCATCATCATACATAAAATTGAACGGGTGAAGGAATTGCTGTTGTATGATGAGCTTAACCTCACGCAGATTTCATATAAATTGCATTACAGCAGCGTTTCGCACCTGTCCAAACAGTTTAAGAAAATTACTGGTCTTTCGCCTTCCTACTACAAACAACTGAAACAAAAGCGAATGGGTACGCTCGAAAACATGTGATTTATACAACTCTTTCCCAAAGATGTATAACACTTCCTCCTGAATACTTGTGCAGCTTTGTAATTACATCTAAAACAATACCCCTTTGAAGTTATATATTAAATACATGGTAAGCACCCGTTGTAAACTGGCGGTGAAAGAAGTGTTAAAAAAGCTCGGACTCCATTTTGTCATGGTCGATTTGGGCGAAATTGACATCATGGAAGACATTACCGATGAGCAACGTGAAGTATTGAGAGTTGAATTGCACAACGTCGGTCTCGAATTAATGGACAACAAAAGAGCCGTATTGATTGAAAAAATAAAAAATGTAATTATCGAAATGGTTCATTATTCCGACGAACTTCCGAAAGTAAATTACTCCGATTACATTAGCGAAAAGTTAAATCACGATTATACCTACCTATCGAACATATTTTCTGAAGTAAAAGGAATCACCATTCAGCAATTCATTATCACGCACAAAGTTGAACGGATAAAAGAGTTGTTGCTATATGATGAACTCAATCTTACCGAAATTTCATACAAAATGAATTACAGCAGTGTGGCACATTTGTCGAATCAGTTCAAGAAAATAACCGGACTTACACCATCCCATTACAAACAATTGAAAGATAACAAACGAATTTCGATTGAAGAAATCGGAAATTAAAACCATAATGTAAGAATGGGAACAATAAGTAAACTAGGATCCAGATACGCACGAAGCTTGATTGAAGCAAGCCTCGACCCTTTAATCACGATTAATCCTGAAGGCAGGATTACCGATATGAACGAGGCATTGACCAATATTACCGGTCAGCCCCGCGAGCAACTTATGGGTACCGATTTTCTGGATTATTTTACTGCGCCACAAATGGCCAGAAAAGTTTTCGATGAGGTATTTGAAAAAGGATCGGTAGCCGACTCAACACTTTCCATTCATCATGCAAATGGAAAAATGACCGATGTATTATTCAACGGGTCGGTGTTGAAAGATGATCATGGTGATGTGATTGGGCTGGTAATTGTTACCCGCGACATTTCGGAGCAAAAATTTGCCTTAGAATTACGAAATGCAAATAAAGAACTTGCCTTTCAGAATGATGAGAAGGGAAAAAGAGCTGCTGAATTAATTATTGCCAACGAAGAACTGGCTTTTCAGAACGAAGAAAAAGAAAATCGTGCTGCAGAATTAGTGATCGCCGACATTGAGCTTAATTTTCAAAATCGCGAAAAAGAGAAACTTGAAACAATAAACCGGCAATTAAAAGAATTAAGTTATGCCGCCAGGCTAGCTTCGAAATATGCGCGAAGCATTATCGAAGCCAGTTTGGATCCTTTGTTCGCGATTAATTCATCAGGTAAAATTATTGATGTGAATAAGGCTACCTTGAATGCGGTTCAATCGACGATAGAAGAAATTAAAGGTACCGATTTCATTAATTATTTTGCTGAACCTCAAGAGGCCAAAAAAGCTTATCAGCAGATATTTAAGTTGGGTTTTATAAGCAATTACCCGCTCACCATTAAAGACGGGAAAAATACCGAAGTACTTTGCAACGGATCGGGCTATAAAGATGACGACGGTAAGGTATTGGGTGTGGTAATTGTTGCCCGCGATGTTACCGACCAAAAACGCATTGAAAGGGAATTAATTGAGGCCAGGGTATTTGCTGAACTGGCTACCAGTATTGCCGAAGATGCCAAAAGTAAAGCTGAAAGCGCCGCAATTCTGGCCGAAAATGCGGTGAAAGCGAAACAACAATTTTTGTCGAACATGAGTCACGAAATCCGAACGCCAATGAACGCGATCATCGGATTTACGAAAGTGTTGTTGAAAACTGATTTTACAGCCAAACAAAAGGAATATTTAACAGCTATCAAGCTGAGTGGCGATGCCTTAATTGTATTGATTAATGACATACTCGATTTGGCCAAGGTTGATGCCGGGAAAATGGTTTTTGAGCAAATACCTTTCAAAATGGCCCGATCTTTATCTGCAATGCTCCATATCTTCGAAGCAAAGATTCATGAAAAAAATCTGAAACTGGTAACCGAGTTCGATCCTAAAATCCCGAAGGTATTGCTTGGCGATCCGGTTCGTTTGCACCAGATTATATTAAACCTGATAAGCAATGCCATAAAATTTACTGCAAAAGGAAAGATTACGGTAAGCGTTGGTTTGGTGTATGAAGATGACGAGAAAGTAAATCTCGAATTTGCTGTTAAAGATACCGGAATCGGAATTGCCGAAAACAAAATCAGCCGCATTTTTGAGAACTTTCAACAAGCAACGAGCAGTACTTCAAGGTTATATGGAGGAACCGGTTTAGGTTTGGCAATCGTAAAACAACTGGTCGAATCGCAGGGTGGTACCATCAGCGTAAAAAGTAAAGTTGACGAGGGATCGACCTTCAGTTTTATACTTAGTTTTAAGAAAACAGATGCGAATACAGCGTTTGAAACCGAATTGCATGAAGTCGATACTGAAATTGAAAACATCAAAGTATTGGTAGTTGAGGATATTGCACTCAACCAATTGCTTATGAAAACACTTCTCGACGATTTCGGCTTCGAATGCGATATTGCAGACAACGGGAAAATTGCCATCGAAAAATTACAGAAAGAAACTTACGACATTATCCTGATGGACTTGCAAATGCCCGAAATGAATGGATTTGAAGCAACGGATTATATCAGGACTAAAATGCACTCCAAAATTCCCATCATAGCCTTAACTGCCGATGTTACTACGGTTGATCTGGATAAATGTAAATCGGTTGATATGAATGATTACCTTTCCAAACCCATTGATGAAAGGGTGTTGTATGCGAAAATAGTAGGCTTTGTAAAGAAAAAAAGTAGTGAAAGCGAACCGGCAGAGAGAGAGAATAGTTTGTTGGATAAAATAAAATGTACAGATCTTAGCTATTTATTACAGCGTACCAAATCTAATCCGGATTTGATGATGCAAATGATATCACTGTACCTGAAACAAACGCCACCTTTGATAGCTGCCATGACTCAAGGCTTACACAATGAGGACTGGGAATCATTGTATTCGGCGGTGCATAAATTAATCCCTTCATTCGCGATCATGGGCATTAGCCAGGATTTCGAAACTATGGCAAAAAAAATTCAGGAATATGCCAGTACACAACAACATTCTGATGGAATACAGAATATGGTTCTGCAGCTTGAAATTGTGTTGACACAATCGTGTCAGGAGTTGGCAGAGGAGTATAAATCGATTAAAAACAAAGGTGAAGATGAAAACAAATAAAATAAAACTGTTTCTGGTTGACGACGATGCAGTATTCCTGAAATTATTGGAAATAGAATTTATGGAACATGGTGATTTCGAAATTGAAACCTATCCAAACGGAGAGCAGTGTCTTGAAAATTTATCGCACGCTCCGGATGTGATCATTTTAGATTATTACCTGGATGGTGTCGATCGCGACGCGATCAATGGAATTGAGACGCTGGATAGAATCAAAAAGTTCAATCCTAAAATTCCGGTCGTGATGCTTTCTTCGCAGGATAAAATTGATGTGGCCATTAATTGTATGCACCACCATGCCGCCGATTATGTCGTTAAAAGTGAAACCGCTTTCATGCGCCTGAAAAAAATAATCACCACCATAATGGAAACCCAAAAGCTTGAAAAACAATTGAATTGGTACATGGATCGGATGTAATAGAGATCTGAATTATGAATTGTTAGCTTTTATCTGGTTAAATCCCGTTAGGGATTTAATATGGGTAGCAAAGTAGATGTAGTAAATAGTTCCGTCCCGGATGGGACAGAAGGCGAATCTTCTTTTCTACCCACATACATTGCCTAAATGCACTTTTCAATCCTCATTTTTACCGTATTCAACAGGTTTAAAAATACCCCGCAGGGGTAAAATCTGAATAACCGTGTGTGAAACGCACGGACAGAATGAAACAGCGGCCACAGCCCTAGAGGGGATGAATATCAATAAGATTAATTTCAGCCCCTTCAGGGCTGCGGTTTGCATTTTGTGATTTCCCCCGCACTTCGTACGGGGTTATTCAGATTTAGTCCCTTCAGGACAACAATTAGGCACTTAAACTGATATTCATATAATTTTTTCAATGTCCCAATACGGAAAGCAGGGCTATGCTTTTTGTATTCGAGCGTAAATGTGTGAATCATGTAACTTTTTTTCAGAATTGTGTAAGACGCAGATCCTCTTTGGCAATTACCTTTAATTCAAATAATTATTAACTTATTTAAAATGTCAAAAAGATGAAAAGAACAATTTTTATTGCATTATTAATGATCTTCTCATTGAGTGTAACATCTACATTCGCCGCGAAATCTGACCTGAAAAGTACCACTGAAAACTCGGCTGTGGTTGCCAAAACAGATAATAAACTATCTGAAGCTGAAATCACGACCTTAACCAAACGCGCTGAAGAAATTCGCGATATGGACAAAACAAACATGACTGTTACTGAAAAGCGCGAACTGCGCAAAGAATTGAAAGCTACCAAGGAAACCATTAAAAGAGATGGTGGCTATGTTTATATTGGAGGCGGAACCCTTCTTTTAATCATAATTATCATCCTTTTACTCTAGTAAAAAAATATGGGAATCCGATGCCATGCCTAATTTTCAAACTCGGTCATTAAATGGTCAATAGTAGTCATTAATTGTAGTTCAAATGACTACTAGTGACCATAAATGACAATCAAATGACGATGTTTTTCAGCGTAAAAATCTCATTAGGTAAGGATAAGGATATTCAAATAAAAAAAAATCTACGAATAAGATTTGGTTAATAAAATCTGTGAAAACAGAGAAAATAGGTGTGGTTAGAGTTTTGGTTTGGTTTGAGAATTTCGTTCCTCATGGAACGAAATTCTCTTCATTTAGCCACCTTACTGTCGCGGATTGAACTGAATTTGTTTGCTAAGAATCACTTTCCTTTTTTGAACGCACCCAATTCTGTAATTCTAAAACCATCTAAAGTGGAAAAATCAGGAATGCATTTCTGTGCTGCATTTTGCTCGCGGTTTTTGCTTTTCATTCTGCTGATTACCGGACTAACTCCGGGCATTTCAGCTCAAAAACATTTTCAGCAAAAAGTGAATTATACCATTCAGGTTGCGCTCAATGATCAGCGACATGAATTGAAAGCTTTCGAAACCATTGAGTATATTAACAATTCTCCGGATACCCTCCGATTTTTGTATTTTCACTTGTGGCCAAATGCATATTCCAACAACACTACTGCACTGGCAAAACAACTATTCCGCACAAATGGGAAGCAAAAGTTGTTCAAAGATCCTGAATTAAGAGGAAGTATCGATTCACTCGATTTCAGGATCAATGGTGAAAAGGCCGAATGGAGTCTATTGCCCGGGCAGCCAGACATTTGCCAAATCCTCCTGAACAAGCCTTTGATTCCCGGCGATTCCATAAACATATCAACACCTTTTCGGGTCACCATTCCCAAAGGCATAAGCTCCAGATTAGGTCACATTGGCCAGTCTTACCAGATTTCACAATGGTTTCCCAAACCGGCAGTTTACGACCAAACTGGCTGGCATCAGATGTCGTACCTCGATCAGGGTGAGTTCTATTCCGAATTTGGTGATTTTGATGTCAGCATTACACTTCCTGAAAATTACACGGTGGGCGCTTCCGGAAACCTGAACAATGTCAGGGAGACCGAACGACTGGATTCATTGGCCGCCGATACCACCCGGACCAGCACAATCAGCAGTAAATTGCATGATTTTCCGCCTTCTTCCCCACAACTGAAAACATTACGATATACCGGTCAGCAGATTCATGATTTTGCATGGTTTGCCGATAAACGGTTTCATGTTTTGAAAGGGCGCGTAAAACTTCCCAACTCCGGGAAAGAGGTAACAACATGGGCGATGTTTACCAACCAACAGTCCAAGCTCTGGGAAGAGTCAATAGACTATGTAAATCAGGCAATTACTTATTTTTCTGATAAAATTGGCGAATATCCTTACGATAGTTTTACTGCGGTTCAAAGTGCACTGAATGCCGGCGCCGGAATGGAATATCCTGCACTAACAGTGGTTGGCCTTGCTGATGACGAATATGCGCTGGATGAAGTCATCTCGCACGAAATTGCTCACAATTGGTTTTACAGTTCACTTGCATCGAACGAGCGCCGTTACCCGTTTATGGACGAAAGCATCACCAGTGCATATACCGACAGGTACATGAGCGAAAAATATCCGGGGAAAAAGCTGTGGGAAATTATTTTGAAAAAAAGGAAGCAGGCGCGGTTTTTTCATGTTCTCGATATGCCAATTGAACGAAGAAACGAACTCGACTGGCTGACGCAGGCACGCCGAAATCTCGAACAACCGGTCAATCTTANNACAATTAATTTTAACTACCTAAGGGCTAATTTGGGCGATTCGTTATTTGACGCGATTATTCAAGACTATTTTTTACGATGGAGATTCAAACATCCGCAACCCGACGATCTTCGAAATGAAATCGCCACAAAATCAGGCAAAAATCTGGACTGGTTTTTTGACGATTTATTGGGTACAACCAAGCGGTTGGATTATCAGTTAGTCCGCCATGAAAACCAAGCGGTACTGGTCAGAAACAAGGGCGAGTTGGTGTCACCTTTGGTTATTTCAGGAATGAAAGGCGATAGTATTTGTTTCGAAAAATGGGTCGGTGGGTTCAATGGAAAACAGTGGATTGATCTTCCGGCAGGCAATTATACCGAACTGAAAATTGATCCCAACCACGTGATGCCTGAATTGTACCGGCTCAACAATAACCTTCGAACAACTGGTTTGTTCCGAAAGTCGAATCCGGTTCGGACACAGCTTTACCTGACCATTGAAGATCCCGATAAACGAACGGTTATGTATATTCCGGCAGTGAACTATAACCGTGAAAACGGTCTGATGCTCGGCCTGACAGTGCATAATGGATTTATTATAAGCAAACCGTTTGAATATGTAATCATGCCGTTTTATTCCTTAAATGGTGGTAACCTGGCCGGATTTGGAAAGTTCGCTTATAACATTACACCTTACAATCAACTGATTCGGATGGCAACAGTTTCGCTGGAAGGAAGCCGTTTTGCCGCGCCCGGAAATCAAAATTACCACAAAGCAAAGATTGGATTAGACCTCGCTTTCAGAAACAAAGACGGAGCCAGTCTGCTGAATCAGAGTGCTTATGCGAACTACACAATCGCCTCCGATCTACAACAAATCAACCTTCAGGAGAAAGCCGGAATGCGTTCTTTTTTGAGGTTTGGATATCAGCTTAAAAAAACCGGCTTTATTAATCCATACAACCTGCTGACCTCCATCGAATCGGGGAAATCTTATCAGAAAGCAGCGATTGAACTGAATTACCGATACAGCTATTATGGAAAAAACAGTGGCCTCGACTTCCGGCTATTTGCCGGAACCATGCTGAAAAATGCGGCGGAATCGCCATTTTATGCATTCGCAGCAAGTGGCAGAAGTGGTCGCGAACAGTATTTTTATGAAGGCACTTATCCCGATCGTTTTTCTGTGTTTCCTGAATCGTTCTGGTCACGACAAATGACTGTGTCAGAAGGCGGTTTGGTGTCGCCGGTTAACGAACGGCTTGGATACAGCCGATGGCTTGTTTCACTATCCATAACGAGTAATCTGCCCGGAAAAGCAAGCCGGTTTCCGGTAAAACCTTTTGTAAACCTTATTTTGAACGATCACGGCTTGACCAACAACTATCGTTCGCCAGTTTTTGGTGAAGCTGGTGTAAAAGCTGGTATCTGGAATCTTTTTGAGATCTGGATTCCCTTTGTGGTTACCCAAAATATTGAATCAGTCACCGGATCGTTCAAAGACCGGATTCGGATTGTATTAAAACTGGATTCGTTTAACCGTCTGAATTTAAAGGCCACAAAATCAAATTAAAATCAATCAAATGTGTGAAACATGCAACTTATTTGTGAACATATACAATGCTGTACCGTTTAGAAAAGAGCATATTTACATCAACTAAAAGATGCAGGTAATGATGAAGATGGCTTCAGTTTTAAAAACCGCTTTAAAGACTTTCCTTTGGATTGTCCTCATCTTCACGCTCTTATTTTTCCTGATTGCCGGTCTGATTCAGATTCCATCCATTCAAACCCGGATTGTTCGTTATGCCACCTCATTAGTAAGCGACAAAACTCATACAAAGGTTGAGATCAAAAGTGTCAGCATTTCATTCCCGAAATCAGTTGTTCTCGAAGGTCTTTATCTGGAAGATCAGAAAGCAGATACCTTGATTTATGCCGGAAAAGCAGAAATTAACATCGCGCTGACCGACCTGTTTCACAGCAAGATAAATATTGCTGATGTAGGATTGGAAGATGCAACTGTTAACCTGAATCGCACCCGGACAGATTCACTGTTCAACTACAATTTCCTGATAACAGCATTCAGCGACACGACTACTCGGGCAGAAGTTCCGTCAAATTGGACATTCAATCTCGAAAATGTTGACTTAACGAAAGTTAGGTTTTATTACAACGATCAATTCGGAGGAATGAATGTCAGGGCCAATCTGGAAAGTGCAAAACTTGGGTTTGATTTAATTGATCTTGATAAGCAGGATTATCGGATCAATGATTTGCTGGTTGATAACCTGCAAGTCCATGTTTTAATGACTAAGCCTGCAAACACAACCAATTCCGTAAGTATTTTGCCCCAACTTTCTTTCGAAACGATCGAACTCGATCATTCAACCATCAATTACATTGATTCGATAGGAGAACAATTGGTTTTCGCCAATATCAATGAGATGAATGCCGAACTTGCATCCATCGATTTGAATAAACAGTTGCTTGAAATAAAGCATGTTGGCGCACGTAAGATTGGTGTAGAGTACACCAGTTTTGAGACTCTGCCAATAGTTACATCGAATGATACATCTGAAAGTGGCTGGAAAGTGCTGATCAAAAATATTGAACTCGACGACAGCTCTATTGCCTACAATATGGGTACCCAGCCTGAAAAGAAAGGCCAGTTTGACCCGGATCACATAAAATACAATCAGTTTTTGATCGAAGCAACTGATTTTGAGTATTCGCCGCAATTAACAGCCGCTTCAATCAAGAAATTCAGTGGTGTGGATCAGAACAACTTTCCAATCACAGCCTTGGAAACCGATTTCAGGATGGACGAACATTCCATTACAACAAAAAATCTGAAAGCAAAGACGACCAATTCCAGCATCGATGCTGATTTCAACATTCAATATTCATCATTGGATGCATTGACAGATTCAATGAAATTCAGCAACCTGAATCTGGACATGCGAAATGTTCGGTTAAAAAATTCTGATATTCTGTATCTTAACCCGGATTTAGCCCTGCAGGCCTTCTTTAAAAACAGATCGACAGTTACCACTGCCTCAGGCAAAATAAGCGGGCCGTTGAATAATTTGAGCGGAAAAGATCTGATAGTCAAAACAGGCCTGAATACAATTTTAAAAACCGATTTTACGATCAAAGATTTGCCGGAATATGAAACCGCATTTTATGATTTCCCCAATCTGAAATTCATTTCAGGAAAAAAAGATTTGGTAATGATGGCCGGCCCGTATATTCCCGACAGCATTGGTATTCCTGAAAACATCAGTCTTCAACTTGATTTTAAAGGGAAGATGAAATCGTTTCAGACCACCGCCAATGTGGTTAGCAGTTTTGGAAACGCGAACCTTGTTGCTTCCATCGATCCGGCGGAGAATTTCAGCGGCAAAGTGAGCATGAGCAGTTTTAATGTGGGCAGTTTGCTAAAGGATACGGTGTTGTATGGCCCGGTTTCGCTGACTGCCGAAGCCAACGGTAAAGGATTGTATATGAATACGATCAAGGCAAAAATAAAAGCTAATGTTACAGAGGTTTATCTGAATAAATATACTTACCACAAGCTGAAAATGGATGGCAGCGTCAACGGCAAGCAGTTCGAAGGGAAAATAAACCTGGACGATGAAAATGCGGCAGTCGATTTCGATGGAATGGTAAACCTGAACCCCAATCAGGAACAGTATCAATTTAAATTGAATGTGTTGGGCGCTGATCTTAAGAAACTTAAATTAACCGAGAGCGATATTCAGATAAGTTTTGTGACCGCTGCCGATTTGAAAGGCGGATCGGTTGACCAGATGAACGGAACAGCCGGAATCACCAAAATTATTGTTGCCCGCGACGGAAAAAAATACATACTCAATTCATTTTTAACGGCTTCGGTAAACAAACCCGACAAAAGCGAAATAAATGTCAGCAGCGCGCTGATCGACATCAAATATTCGGGAACGCTTTCTCCGATTGCGCTGCCTGCCTTGATCAACCAATTCATAAACAACTATTTCCCGGTATCCGACTCCAATCAGCCGGTTAAGAAAAGCGACAAGTCCAATTTTAATTTTGAGATACAATTTCACAATCATCCCATTCTTTCGAAAGTTCTTTTGCCTGAATTAAAAGAATTCGAGCCGGGAATTATCAGTGGAAGTTTCGACAGTGAGAAAAATGATCTGAAGCTGAATGCCACCATGAAGAAAATTGTTTACGGAAGTACCGAAATTAGAGACTTTGCACTAGATGTGAATTCGGAAAACAAGGCGCTGAATTACAAAATATCGAGTGGGGCAATTTCAAACTCACAGGTCAATCTGGATAATTTTTCGCTGGATGGCAAACTGGCCGATAACATCCTGTTTGCAAATGTATCTTCAACCGACGGCAAAAAGAAGAAATTGCTGATNNTTGGGACATTGCCGCCGATAATTCAATCGAATTCGGGAAACAAGGATTTCGAATTCATCATTTTTCCATTAATCACGCTGAAAGCCAGATTAATATCTCGTCAGTACACGATCAGTTCAACGATGATCTGAACATCGCGATCAACAAATTCAAGCTCGGCGACCTTTCGAAGATTGTTGAAAAAGATACCGCTATTGTTCAGGGAACTGTTGATGGAAATGTATTGCTGAAGCGGGTTGCCGAATCGTATGGTTTAATTTCTGACTTGAAAATCAGCGATCTGGTTGTTAAAGCGAATCCCATCGGAAATCTAACGGCAAAAGCCACACGATCGGAAACCAGCAAATTCGACATCGATGTTAATTTGTCGGGCGCCGATAACAACCTTTCCATGAACGGTTATTTTATCACGAACAGCAATGCGAATTCTATCAGCATAAAAACAGCGATACAGTCGCTTTCGATGAAAACCGTAGAAGCATTTTCGATGGGTCAAATCACCGAAGCCGCCGGAAAACTGACTGGAAATTTTTTAATTGATGGGACAACTGATGCGCCCCAACTGACCGGAGAACTGGTTTTCAAAGATGCTTTCCTGAAACCTTCCTTCCTGAATAACCGGCTCGAAATAAAAAATGAGACCATTCAATTGAAAAAGGATGGAATTCATTTTGACACATTCACGATGTTAGATACCGATCAGCATACAGCAATCATTGATGGATCGGTTCTGATGAAACAGTTTTCGAATTTTATTTTCGACTTGAATGTGAATACCAAAGACTTCCTGTTATTCAATACCAATGCAAACAACAACAAGGAATTCTTTGGGCGAATGGTTGTTGACAGCAAAATCGATGTGGCCGGACCGATGAGCCTTCCGGTTGTGAATGCAAGGGTGACCTTGAAAAAAGGTTCGAACTTTACATTTTCAGTTCCTGAAGACAAGCTGACTACCGATAAGGGCGAAGATGTGGTTGAATTTGTAAATAATCTGAAGTTCCATCCGATACTGACCAGAGGCGATAAAAAGGGTGGAAGAACTACCGGCACGAGTGGCTACGATCTTTCTTCCATCATCGAAATTGACAAAGAAGCGACCCTCCGTTTATTAATGGATCCTGCATCTACAGACTCACTCGTAGTTAAAGGTGAGGGCGCGTTAAGTTTTACCATGGATCAGAGCGGAAAAATGAGTCTTACCGGCGCATATAATTTAACTGAAGGAAGTTACATGGTTTCGTTAGAATCTGTCATTAAAAAGAAGTTCGACATTGATGCCGGAAGTACAATTATCTGGAACGGTGATCCTTTGGATGCCAACATTTCCATCAACGCGAAATATACAGTTCGGGCATCGCCAATTGACCTGGTGGCTGATCAGATATCAAATTTAAGCGAGACAGATAAAGGTGGGTATAAACAGAAATATCCATTTCAGGTATTACTGAAACTGCGCGGTGAAATTCTGCAACCGGTAATCAGTTTCGAAATTCAGCTTGAGCCTGCCGACAAAGGGATTTTGGGAGGAGCTGTGAATCAGAAACTGATCATGTTAAACGAAGATGAATCGGCATTGAACAAGCAGGTTTTTGCATTATTGGTGCTGAACCGGTTTGTTCAGGAAAATCCATTTCAGTCCGAAACCTCAATAGGAACTACCAATTTAGTCCGGTCAACAGTGGGCAAATTTTTATCGTCGCAATTAAATCAATTGAGTTCGAAGGTGATTCCCGGTATGGAATTGAATTTTGATATTCAATCGTACGAAGATTACCAGACTGGTCAGGGAAAAGGAAGAACACAGGTTGAAATTGGCATGAAGAAGCAACTTTTTAACGAAAGATTGTCGGTAGAACTTGGCGGTTCGGTGGATGTTGAGGGAGACCGCGCGAAACAAAATTCAGCAAGCGATATTACCGGCGATGTGACGGTAGAATATAAACTGACACCTGACGGTCGTTTCCGAATGAAAGGATTCAGGCACAACCAATACGAAGGTGCCATTGAGGGCCAGTTGGTTGAAACCGGCATTGGACTTATGTTTGTTCGCGATTTTAATAGTTGGAGCCGATTGTTTAAAAAGCCCCCTAAATCCCCCAAAGGGGGAATTAAAAAAACAAAGTAATGAGAACAATATATTGTCGTATTTTATTGAGAACTCACCCCAAGTCCGCAAGCGGACTTGCCCCCTCTCTTTGCAAAGAGAGGGGAAGAGCATCGCAGATGCGAAGGAGTGAGTCAAAATAAAGAAAATAGATATCATACGACACTATTTCATGCCTATTAATTTTTGAGCAGATTTTGATACAACCAAAAATGATTATAAGACCGATAATGAAGACTTTGCTTTCTTTAAGCCCCCCTTGGGGGGGATGGGGGGCCTTTATTATTTTCCTGATTTTAGCCTCATGCAGCGGCACGCGGCATTTGCCCAACGGCGAAAAGCTTTATACGGGTGCCGAAATAAAATTGGAATCAACGGAAAATGTCAATAAAAAATTAATCAAAGCCGTTACCGAAGGGGCAGTGCGGCCATTTCCGAATAAAGGATTTTTGGGGATGAGGCCAAAATTGTGGCTGAATAATATGGCCGGCGAAGAGCCCAAAACCAAATTGGAGAAATGGCTGAAAAAGAATGGCGAAGCTCCGGTACTGATGAGTAGTGTTAAACCCGGTGTCACGTCAGAAATTATCGATGCCAGACTTTTTAACCAGGGAATATTTAAAAGTTTTACTGAAGCGAAAACAGTTGAAAAGAAGCGTTCTGCCAAGGTAATTTATACCAGCCACGTTCACAAGCCATACATTGTGAAAACAATTGATTATGCAATTTCGGATGATAGTTTAAGTCATCTGATTCTTCGTGAAAAAGATAAAACGCTGATTAAACCGGGCGACGATTATAACCTCGAACTGTTGAAAAACGAGCGGATGCGAATCGACGCTTTCCTGAAAAACGCCGGATATTTCTACTTCAATCCCGATTATTTGCTTTTTAAAGCCGACACTTCGAACGTAAATAAAGATGTTGCATTCACATTAACCTTAAAAGACAGTATTCCGAAGGATGCTTTAACCGTTTACCACATCAACAATGTATTTGTTAACCAGAACTATTACTTAAATGAGCGGCGATCGCGCGATGTGCAAGACACCGTCATGGTTGATGATGTTGTTTTTTTCGGGAAAGAAGCAAGAATGGCGATCAAACCAAAAGTGCTGTCCAGATCAATTTATTTGAAGAAAGGCGAAGTCTTTTCCAGGCAGAACCACATCATCAGCCTGAACCGTTTGATGTCGATGGGCAATTTCAAACTGGTCCAAGTAAACTTTATTGAAAACAAGGATTCAATCCCGGGTTTACTTGATGTAAATATCCTGATGACCCCGATGCAAAAACGAACATTCAAGGCCGAATTAGACCTGGTTTCAAAATCAAATAATTATGCCGGACCACGAATGAATTTAAGTTTGATGAACCGAAATACCTTTGGCGGAGCTGAATTACTCAATCTGAACCTGGCCGGATCATTCGAGGCACAATTGGCCGGAACTGGCGAAAATTTGTATTCCTATTCCTATAATCCGCAGCTGGAGCTAACATTTCCGCGTTTTCTGGTTCCTTTTCATATCAAACGTTCCAATAGTATCTATATTCCAAAAACAAGCTTTTTGTTGTCGTACAATTACCTGAAACGGGTCAACTATTTCGACATGCGTACTTTCAGGCTTGTGTACGGTTTTAAGTGGAAAGAAAATATCAGGAAAGAACATGAATTGAATCCAATCGACATCAGTTATACTTCGGTTGGGAACAAATCAGTTTTATTTACCGATTTGCTTGAAGCCAATCCCTTTCTGAAAAAAAGCTACGAAGAGCAGTTCATAGCCGGAGGAAACTATTCGTTTACATACAGCGAGCAAATGCTGACTGGTAAAAAGCTGCAATCCTATTTGTATTTATCTTCAGAGCTTGCCGGAAATACTTTAGCTCTGGCAAGTAGGGTTGGTGGCCATAAAATATCATCAGGAAATCCTTCAAAGGTTGTTGGCTCAATCTTTTCGCAATACGCGAAATTGAGTTTCGATGGCCGCACCTACTACAATTTTAAAGACAAAAACAAGCTGGCTTTGCGCCTTTTTGCCGGGGTGGCCAAACCTTATGGAAATTCTTCTATTATGCCCTATACCAAGCAGTTTTTCAGCGGAGGTCCGAACAGCATCCGTGCTTTTCAGATTAATTCAGTTGGTCCTGGTACTTTTTATCAGGATATTGGGAAAAGAGGTTTTCTGCAATTGGGCGGCGATGTTAAACTGGAAGCGAATGCAGAGTACCGCTTTGGTATTTATCGTTATTTCAAGGGCGCCTTGTTTGTTGATGCCGGAAATGTGTGGCTGCTAAAATCAAATCCGGCGCCCACTGGAAGTCCGTTTATGTTTTCAACATTTATGAAAGAGTTGGCTGTCGGCACTGGTGTGGGATTCAGGGTTGACCTTTCCTTTTTCGTTTTGCGCTTCGATCTGGCCATGCCGTTAAGAAAACCCTGGCTGGAAGAAAATAACCGATGGGTAGCCAATGAGATCAACTTCGCAAGTTCAATTTGGAGAAAAGACAACCTCGTCCTGAACGTCGCCATCGGATACCCATTTTAACCAAACCCAATGTGTGAATAATGTAAGTTATTTCAGGAATTGTGTAATGCTTTAAAGACTGTATTCCATGATCTTTATAGTCTAATTTTTAAAAACTTACATTAAAACACATTATCATGGGAAATCTACTTTATGTTATTGCAGTAATCTTAATTATTGGCTGGCTCATTGGCTTTGTTGGTTATGGAACCGGTGGTATCATTCATATTCTGCTTGTAATCGCAATTATTGCTGTTTTATTACAGATTATACAAGGCGGAAGAAGAAGATTCTTTTAAAATAAAGACAATCTAAAAAACAAATAAATGAACTTAAAAACACTAGGCATTGCACTTGCTGCAATTGGCATTTTGATGATCGTTTACACCGGGTTTAGTTATGTGACAAAAGATAAGATCGTTGACCTTGGCCCGATTGAAATAAATGCCGAAACAAGTCATCCGGTGCAATGGTCTCCAATTGTTGGCGTGGTTTTACTGGTTGGCGGATTGGCTTTTATATTAACCGGTAAAAAGAGCAAAACATAGATTACTTCAATATTTTTCTGTAATCAATTTGCCTAATATGTGAATGATGCAACTTATTTCTGAAATTATGTAACATTTTGAGGTGTGTTGCACATTAGTTTTGAACCATACTTAAAATTAAAATTTATGCCAATATTAACTGTAGTACTCGTAATTATTGTTGTTGGAGTTTTGCTTTGGCTGATCAATTCATTCATTCCCATGGCCAGCATTATCAAAACCATACTTAATGTTGTGGTGGTGATTGTCCTTATCGTTTGGCTGCTAAAGGTATTTGGCCTTATGAGCAGTGTAACAAACTTTCATCTCTAATTTATTGACGTTTACGATCACAACAAACTTTATAAAACAAAAAAATGAATCTGAAAAGAATCTTTGGGGCCTTGCTAACAGTCCTCGGAATTGGTGGTCTTATTTATGCTGCCGTGTTATACGTAACATCACGGGGAAACAGTGATTTTAAAGCGCTTGTTATTTATGGCTTACTTGGCCTGTTGTTCTTTATTGCAGGCATCAGTTTGGTGCGTACAACCAAAGACGAATCATAGTCTTACCAATAGAAAAAATCAAAAATTACACATATCACAAATTATTATGAAGAAAATACTTTTACTTTCATTGATTTTGGCTTTTACAGCTAGTTTATATGCCCAGACTTCCGACAAAAAATGGGCTATCGGCGGAGGATTTGGCGCCTACGGAACACTTGAAAACGGTGGCATCGGAATTATGCCTGAATTGTATTTAAGCAGATATTTAAGTCCGCGATTCGATTTAATGTTAAAAGGTGACATTGGAGTATTCAGAACTGGTCTGAAGAGTAACCTTGACATGGTAAATCCTTTCCTTAATTTGAGATTTAAACTTTCAGACGAGAGCAAAAATTTACGTCCATATTTATTCGCAGGTCCCGGTTATCTGGCCGATAATGGCGTAAGTGCAGTCAATTTTGATGCGGGTTTAGGAGCAAAATATTATATAAACCCAAAAGCTGCCTTATATATGGAAGCTGGTTATATCCGTGGTATTGAATCAACTACCTATAACAATATTACCGGAAGAGAGAATCTGTGGAAAGTTACTGCAGGTGTTGAACTTGCTTTTGGAAAAACCCCGGATAGCGATATGGACGGAATTTCGGACAAAAAAGACAAATGCCCGAATACACCTGCCGGAGTTGCTGTTGATGCGAATGGTTGTCCGCTTGATACCGACGGCGATGGTGTTGCCGATTACATCGACGATTGCCCGACTGTTGCCGGATTAACTTCGCTAAAAGGTTGCCCAGATGCTGATGGTGACGGTGTTGCCGACAAAGATGACAAATGCCCCGACACGCCAAAAGGTGTGAAAGTAGATGCGTTTGGATGCCCGCTCGACTCTGACAAAGATGGTGTTCATGAAGGAATCGACAAATGTCCGAATACTCCTGCCGAAGTAGTGGTTGATAAAGACGGTTGCCCGATTGATACCGATGGTGACGGTGTTGCTGATTACCTCGACAAATGCCCAACCGTTGCAGGTCCTAAAGAAAACAATGGCTGCCCGGTAGTTGAAAAAGCTGCTGAAGAAACCTTGGTATCTCCGGATTTGAAAGTAGAACCGGTTTATTTTGGCTACGACAAAACCACCTACCTCAAAGGAGAAAAAACAAAAATCGACAAGCTGGTTAAAATACTGAAAGCCGATAACAGCTTAAAGGTAAACTTAACCGGAAATGCCGATAGCAAAGGTACCGAAGAATATAACATGTCGCTGACAGAAAAACGAATCGATTCGGTTGTGAAAACCATTCAATCAAGCGGAATTCCTGAAAATCGTATTTCTAAGGAAAAGGCACTTGGAGAAACAAAACCTGCCGCCACAAACGATACCGAAGAAGGTCGTGCACTGAACCGCAGAGTTACATTTGAAGTGATTAAAACAAAATAGCAAGTCAATTAATTCAGTATTAAAAAGTCCATGTCGGTTCTCCGGCATGGACTTTTTTCGTTCAAATCCCTCACCTCTGTTATATGTCCGAACTATCTGGATTAATCAACGACAGAATTTAGTTCAATACCTCTTTTTCTAATTTCGATTAGAAATTTCTAAATGTGTGAAAGATGTAACAATTCGCTAAAACTGTGTAATACTTTCTGATGCAATAGGAGACAACTTTGCCCCATTAGTGATATCCAAATTTTAAATAAAAACAATGAAAATGAAAAAACTAACGCTTTTAGCAATTCTTGCCATCGGTTCGGTTGTTTTTTTTACAGGGTGTAAAAATGACGACTATGAGGCCAAAGTAGGTGTTTGTCCACTGGTGGTATCTTCAATCCCGATTGATAAGGCCATCGACGTACCCCTTACCCAGATAATATCGGCAACCTTCAACGAAAAGATGGATCCTGAAACCATCAACCAGGCATCTTTTATTGTTCAGCAAGGAACAACGGCAGTCGTCGGAACCATCGCCTACAACGGATTAACTGCAACTTTCACCCCTTCCAGTCCACTTTTGCCAAATGTACTTTATTCGGGTACAATTAAAACACTGGCAAAAGATTTACTCGGACAGGCTTTACAAGCAGACTACAAATGGTCGTTCACTACCATTGCGCAGATTACCTTAACATCAAATCCAACAGCAGGTGGAACAACAACCGGTGCCGGCACATTTGCCAAAGGCGCTTCGGTTACAGTTAATGCCATTCCGGGCGTGGGTTATGCTTTCACCAACTGGACTTTAAATGGAACTCCGGTTTCAACAACTCCAAGTTACCAGTTTACAATGGATGGTAACAAAGCTTTGGTAGCAAACTTCGCATTCCAATTTGCAGTTGCACTTTCATCGAATCCTGCTGAAGGCGGAATTACAACCGGTGCAGGCTCATATACCGCAGGCTCCAATGTAACTGTTACAGCAACTCCAAACACAAACTATACTTTTGTGAATTGGACTGAAGGCCTGACCATTGCTTCTACTCTGGCAAATTACACGTTCCCGTTGAATGCAAGCAGAAACTTAGTTGCCAATTTTACGGCAAACACCTATACCTTAAATACAACAGCTGTAAACGGAACTGTTTTGAAGGTTCCAAGCAAGACAGCTTACAATAGTGGAGAAATTGTAGTTCTTACTGCAACTCCTGCAACAGGGTACACTTTTACAGGCTGGACAGGTGATGCTACCGGTACAATAAACCCAGTGTCGGTTACCATGAATTCAAATAAAAATGTAACCGCAAACTTTACTGCAATCGTAGCTGATACCTATACTTTAAATGTAACCGCTGTTAACGGAACCGTTTTAAAAGTACCGAGCAAAACAGCTTACAACAGTGGTGAAATCGTAGTATTAACTGCTACGCCAGCTATGGGTTATACATTTACAGGGTGGACTGGAGACGCAACAGGTACAATAAACCCAGTTTCGGTTACCATGAACTCGAATAAAAATGTAACCGCGAACTTCACGGCAAACCTGCCAAACACATACTCACTAAATGTAATTGCTGTTAATGGAACCGTTTTAAAAGTACCGAACAAAACAGCATACAATAGTGGCGATATCGTTCAGCTTACAGCAACCGCAAATTCAGGATTTAAATTTACCGGATGGAGTGGCGATGCTAATGGTACATTAAACCCATTGTCAGTTACCATGAATGCGGATAAAAATATCACCGCTAACTTTATTGAAGATGTGATAATTCCAGTTGGCCCGATAGTAAATCTTAATACTGCAGGTGATTTTTCAATCTTGACAAAATCAGGAATTTCGTCAACAGGAATTACTTCTGTTCAAGGCGATATTGGCGTAAGCCCTGCTGCCGCTGCTGCAATAACCGGATTTGGCCTGATCATGGATACCAATGGCCAGACATCGCATACTACGATTGCAACTCATGTAACCGGGAAAGTATATGCTGCTGATTATGCCCCACCAACGCCAAGTAAGCTGACGGTAGCTGTTTTGGACATGGAAACCGCCTACACCACAGCAAACAATTTGGTAACTCCTGCACCGGTTTTGGAACAGGGAGCTGGAAATCTTAGCGGTCTTACATTGGCTCCCGGTTTGTACAAATGGAGTACCGGAGTATTAATTAGCTCAAATTCCAGTGTTACTTTATCTGGTGGAGCAAATGATACATGGGTATTCCAAATTGCACAGGATCTTACATTATTGACAGGTGCAAAAGTTAATTTGATCGGTGGCGCTCAAGCTAAAAATATTACCTGGGTAGTAGCTGGTCAGGCAGTTCTTGGTTCACAAACCGAATTATATGGAACTATCATGAGCAAAACCCTAATTTCCCTCAATACGGGATCAAAGGTTACTGGCAGGTTATTGGCTCAGACTGCTGTTACATTGAACGCAAGTACTGTTGTTGCACCGTAATTTTATAAAAACAAAATCATGAAAAATAGTATATCAAAAACAAATTTTAAATCGGGATCGCGCATTGCGCGGTTCCCTTTAAGCCTGATCGCAAAAAGTGTTTTTGTCGGCACTTTGATGTTGACTGCAGTTCAGTCGCCACTTCAGGCACAGGAAACACAGGAGGCTAAGTTTACGAAACCTGCCTGGTGGTTTGGAGCAGCTGGTGGTGCAAACTTTAATTTCTATCAGGGCACCACTCAACAACTGACCAATGATTTTATGGTTCCAACAGCTTTCCACGATGGCCAGGGAATCGGTTTTTTTGCTCTTCCAATTATGGAGTTTCATCGTCCGGGAACAATGCTGGGATTCATGCTTCAGGCTGGTTACGAAAGCCGCAGGGCTGCATGGGAACAGGTAACGACTCCCTGTAACTGTCCGGCAGATTTGGAAACCGACCATCTTGCTTACATCACAGTTGAACCAAGCATTCGCATCGCACCGTTTAAATCAAATTTCTACATCTATGGTGGTCCGCGTTTGGCGTTCAATGTTGACAAACGGTTTTTATACGAACAGGGAATCAATCCTGATTATCCTGATCAGCCGGTTACGCCAGATAGAAACGGCGAATTCAGCGACATGAACAAATCCGTTATCTCGATGCAAATTGGCGCCGGATACGACATTTCGCTTTCAGCAAATAACAAACAGAACCAAGCTGTCCTTTCTCCTTTTATTGCCTTCCATCCTTATTTTGGACAGGATCCACGTTCAATCGAATCGTGGAACCTTACAACTGTAAGAGCAGGTGTTGCGCTTAAATTCGGACGCGGAAAGAAAATACAAGCTCCCGAAGAGCTCATTGCACCAATAGTTGCTGTTGTTGAACCTGATGTTAAATTTGCTGTTACCGCACCTAAAAACGTTCCGGTAGAACGCAGGGTAAGGGAAACATTCCCGCTTCGTAATTATGTATTCTTCAACGAAGGATCGACCGAAATCCCAAGCCGCTATGTATTGCTTCAGAAAGATCAGGTAAAAGATTTCAGGGAAGATCAATTGGAAGTATTCACACCCAAAGATTTGAATGGCCGTTCAAAACGTCAGATGACTGTTTATTACAATGTCCTTAATATTCTGGGCGACCGCATGATGAAAAATCCTTCGTCAACGGTAACACTCACCGGATCGTCGATGGAAGGTATAAATGATGGTAAAGCAATGGCCGAATCGACAAAAAAATACATGGTCGATGTGTTTGGAATTACTCCTGAAAGAATTACTACCGTAGGTCGTGTAAAACCAGTCATTCCATCGGAACAACCAGGTGGACATCTAGAATTGGTGCTGTTGCGTGAAGGCGACCGCAGGGTTTCTATCACAAGCGGGTCTCCCGAATTATTGATGGAATTCCAGAGTGGAAATGATTCTCCGCTGAAACCGGTTGTAATCAACGATGTTCAGGAAGCGCCAGTAGAAAGCTATGCAACATTCAATGTTGAAGGAGCTGATACCGCATTTACTTCATGGAATTTGGAATTGGCCGACAAGCAGGGAAAAGTTCAGAAATTTGGACCATATACCAAAAATTCGGTAAGTATTCCGGGCAAAACCATTTTGGGCTCGAATTCTGAAGGTGATTACAAAGTAACCATGATTGGCCAGACAAAAAGTGGCAAGGTTATCCGAAAAGAAACCACGGCACACCTTGTACTTTGGACTCCGCCTGTAACCGAAGAAATGATGCGGTTCAGCATTATTTACGAATTCAATAACTCTGAAGCCATCGCAATGTATGATAAATATCTTGCTGAAGTGGTTACACCTAAAATTCCTAAAAACGGTTCAGTAATTATTCATGGTCATACCGATATTATTGGAGGCGAGGATAATAACCTGAAATTATCAATTGCCCGTGCAAATGACGTGAAAGGAATTATGGAAAAAGCTTTGGCCAAGGCCAACCGGACTGATGTGAAATTTGACGTTCGTGGATTTGGCGAAGACGAAAGTTTAGCTCCGTTTGATAACAAATTTCCGGAGGAACGTTTTTATAACCGTTCAGTTATTATCGACATTATTCCGGAAAAATAGAAACATAAAAAATCAACTTTTAGGAAGGAGGCCGCAATGTGGTCTCCTTTTTTTATTGAAAAACCTGTGAATCATGTAAGATTATTCAATTAATATGTAACACGCTGGAAGTTGTTTGTCTCCATCTTTGATTGCTTAGAAGTCAGCGATTAACAGCAACGGTTGACCTGAAAGCTGATGCCTTATGGTTAGTTTGCAGGTTGACCGTATTTTTTCAGGTAACGAATTTGAACGTAATTCAATACAAGATGCAAAACATTGAGAAATTAGAAGAAATTACAGAAAAGGTAAAGAGTTATATACAAACTAATTACGAATTAATCAAACTACAGACAATCGAACGCTCATCTGTAATTCTGGCCGATTTGATTAGCAATATCCTTGTTGGTCTGGTTGTAATTCTGTTCGTTTTCTTTTTGAGCGTTTGTGCCGGTTTTTACCTTTCATCTCGCCTTGGCGAATACTATCTGGGCTTTGCTATTGTAGCAGGCTTCTATTTTTTGTGTAGTCTCATTCTGATAGTACTTCGGAAGAAACTGTTAGAAAGGCCAATGCGTGATAAAATCATCACCGAGATCTTTAAAACCTAAAAGTTTCAGAAATGGAAAATACGCAAATAACCGGTTATACGGAAGTGACGATGCGCATCATGCACCTGAAACAAGAAAAAATCAGGCAAGAGGATGAACTCAATGATGCGTTAAAAGAATTGGTGTATAATCTAAGTCCCGTTTCTATGGTGAAGCAATCGCTGCACCAATTAGCCCATGACAGAGAAGTACAATTTGACCTGACAAAAATTGGATTGAATTTAGGCGCTAACTTTTTAATCGATCGTATTTTGGGCAAGAACAGCAGCCTCAAAGGATTTTTAAGCGCCTTGCTGGTCGAAAAGGTTTCAGCCTCGTTCATAAACAATAATCTATCGGTTATAATTTCAGGAATCAGAAGGCTGATCAACCGAAACTCAACGAATGGAAGCAACCAATAAAGGATTAAAAATGAAGAAATTAAATCCGGTACCAAAACTGAAAAATTTCGCAACCGGGCAAAGTATCCGGCTTAGCGAGAAAACCATAGAAAAATCGGAAACTGCCAATACCTTTTTCTCCGGAATCGGCGATGTGACTCTGTTCCTCAAACGAATATTCAAGGAAACATTCTCGCGCGATTTTGAGTTCAAAGAATTTTTGCGCCAGTGCTATCACATTGGGAACAAATCGTTGCCGCTGATTGCCCTTACCGGCGCTATTATGGGACTGGTATTCACCATTCAGTCGCGGCCTGCGCTGGCCAAATTCGGAGCGGTTAACATGCTTCCGGGAATGGTGGCAGTATCCATGATTCGTGAAATTGGCCCAATTATTACTGCGTTGATCTGCGCCGGAAAAATTGGTTCAGGAATGGGCGCCGAATTGGGATCGATGAAAGTGACCGAGCAAATTGACGCGATGGAAGTATCGGCTACCAGTCCGGTCAGATATCTGGTGGTACCCCGCGTACTGGCAGCCATTTTTATGATTCCCATATTGGTGCTTTTTGCCGATGCCTTTGGGATGTTCGGAAGCTGGATTGGTATCAATATGAAAGGCGATGTCAATTTTTCGCTCTATTTCTACCAGGCATTTGCTTCAGTCAGTTTTGGCGATTTCATACCTGCACTCGTCAAAACCTTCTTTTTCGGAGCTGTCATTGGCCTTGTTGGATGTTACAAGGGTTTTACCGCTGGCCGTGGAACCGAAAGTGTCGGTATTGCCGCCAACTCGGCTGTAGTTGTGGCTTCATTACTGGTTATTGTGGTTGATATGATTGCTGTACAAATAACAGATTTGTTGACATGATGAACACACAAAACCATATAAATTCTTCAGTTTCGTCCGGAACAAAAATTCAGGAACCAATGATTGAGATCAGGAACCTGAAAAAGAGTTTTGGCAATCAGGAAGTGCTGAAAGATGTTTCCTTAAAGCTTTTTAATGGCGAAAACCTCGTTGTTCTTGGCAAATCAGGATCGGGTAAATCGGTACTGATCAAATGTATTGTGCGTTTATTGATTCACGACGCAGGAACCATTGATGTATTGGGCAATGATGTCGGTTTATTGAATCCGCGCGAATTAAGTGAGCTTCGCATGAAAATTGGGTTCCTGTTTCAAAGTGGCGCTTTGTACGATTCGATGACGGTAAAACAAAATCTGGAGTTCCCTTTGCGCAGAATCCGAAAGAATCTGACAGAAGCAGAAATCGACCAGAAAGTAATTGAAGCGCTTGAAAATGTTGGACTTGCTGATGCTTTAAATAAAATGCCTTCGCAACTATCGGGAGGAATGCGCAAGCGGATAAGCCTTGCGCGAACCGTTGTAGTCGATCCGCTCATTATGCTTTATGACGAGCCAACCACCGGACTCGACCCGGTAACTTCTGATGAAATTAGTACGCTCATTAATAAAGTTCAGCAAAAATACAAGACTTCATCCATCATCATTACCCACGATATTGAATGTGCACGCGCCACTGCAAACCGACTTATTATGCTGAAGGACGGTGAAATTTACACCGAAGGAAAAATTGAAGATTTCGATCATTCGGCAGACCCATTAATCAAATCATTTTTTAAATAAAAATCATGGAAACGCACTCATCAAAATTCAAAGTCCGGTTAGGAATGTTTGTCGCCGGTGGAATCTTAATTTTTGCAATCGCTATATTCTTGATTGGCAGGCAGAAAAATCTGTTTAATCCGGTATTCAATCTCAATACTACTTTCTATAATGTAAGCGGGATGCAGGTTGGAAACAACGTTCGCTTCTCCGGAATCAATGTCGGAACAGTTGAAAATATGCGGATCATTAACGATTCAACAGTACAGGTCGAGATGATTATTCAGAAAGAGATCCAGAAATTTATTAAAGCCGATTGTCAGGCAACCATTGGTTCCGAAGGACTTATCGGCGACCGTGTATTAATTATTACACAGGGCAGTTCAGGGGCCGAAACAGCAAGCGACGGACAAACATTAAGTTCGATCGAACCAGTTGAAACAGACGAAATTATCGCAAGCCTCTATTTAACGGCACAAAATGCCGAGATTATTTCAAGCGAATTGGCTGAAATCATGTTAAGCATCAATGGTGGCGAAGGAACGCTCGGGAGGTTAATTCAGGATACTACGATTGCTGAAAACATTAACAGAACGATCATCAATCTTAGAAGCAGCAGTAAAGGATTGGACCAGAACATGGAAGCTGCAAAGCAGAACTTTCTGTTAAGGGGCTTTTTCAAGAAAAAAGAGAGAGAAGCGGCAAAAGCACTTAAATTACAGGAAGAGAAAAAGGCGGTTGACGTTAAGAAAAAATAAGAAACCTTCAGAAATTGGTGAAAATGAAAATCCCGAAGGGATGATAAGATTATAGTCATGAATATGTACATAATTCAACCCGAATCCCGAAGGGATGATATTATATCTGTCATCCCTTCGGGATTCATATATCATTTTTGAATGTTAGCTATAATCATTTCACACCTTTGGTGTTATGAATTGCAGAAATAAAATGCAATTCATATTTCAGCAGCAGACAATTACCCCTACAATTCGTAATAAACCGAAAATGTGGAAGGGTTCAGTATTCAGTCGCAGATCCCGTCTCAACTTTAAACCGATTTTTCATGTATCGCATACTTCGAATCATTGTCCTCCTGAATGTCTTCTTTTGCTTTCAGGCAAAGGCACAGGAGCCAATGTCGAGGCAAGATTCGGCAGATGTTAAAACAGCGGCAGGATACAAAGCAATTGAACGGTTTTCAAGTAAAACGAAATTCACCAAATACATCCACCAGTTGCTTTTCAAATCGGTGGCTCCTGTATCAAGTCCAAAACCCAAAAATGCTAAAGCGAAAAGGACTGCTGTTTACCTCAAAGCCGAAGGAAAAATTATCAGAAATATCAATATCCTGACGCTCGATCCTTTTGGTTACAGCCTCCAGGATACCTCCGTCCATCCCAAAGGTTTTATAAAGAAAGCGGTAAACGATCTTCATTTCAAAACCCGCCGGATGATTATCAGAAACCTGTTGCTTTTTAACGAGAACCAAGCGTACGATTCGCTGCTGGTCAACGAATCGGAACGAATCATCCGTGCACAAAACTATGTGCGCGATGTTTTTGTTTCCAGTATACCAACATCGGCAAAAGCTGATTCTGTAGATGTTTTCATTCGCGTGAGCGATGTCTGGAGTATCGTTCCGACGCTCTCCCTTTCAGGTTCTTCCAGCGAACTTGGGCTGATCGACAACAATTTTATTGGCCTTGGAAATCGCTTTCAGGCAAATATCAAGTCCGACAAAGCCATTGGAAATAGTGTTACCCGCCTGGGATATTTGATTCCCAATATCCGGAATACGTTTATTTCAGCCGACATTCGCTACTACTTTTCGGGGAATAACGACCTGATTAATAATCCTTATTTCGAACGACCTGTTTATCCGCCCATCAGTTCGAACCTTGAAAATTCGATTTCGGGTGATCATTACCTGGTTAAAAGCTTCGAACTCTCACGTTTGTTTTATTCGCCGCTGGCCAAATGGGCCGGAGGGGTTTTCTTTGGCCAATTGGTTACAGATCAAAGCTATATTCAGCACGATACGATTGGTTATCTTTCGTCAAAAACCAACATTCAGGATTATTGGGCGGCACGGTCGTGGCAACTGTTTAAAGGCAATACCGCCGATGCGCGAACTACCAGCTTTATTTTATCCGGAAGATTGCTTCGGGTGAGGTATCCGCAAAAACCTTCGGAAGCAGAACCGCTGAATATTTTTAACAATGCTACTTTTTATTTCGGGGGAATAGGCGTTAGTTCGCGCAGATATACGCAGGATAAGTACATTTTAAATTACGGAAAAGTTGAAGATGTGCCGATTGGGCGGGCTTTTGGCATAACCGGAGGAATGAATATGCAGCGAACAAATCTGTGGTATCTGGGATTAAAAGCGGCATGGGGGAATTTTTACCGTTTCGGCTACCTTAGTTCACATTTGGAATACGGAACTTTTATCGGATCAACGGGGATTCTGCAGCAAGTGGTCACCGGCCGGATCAATTATTTTACACAGCTGTACTCACTCGGAAATTGGAAAATCAGGCAGTTTGTAAAGCCAACGTTTACCATTGGCTTTAATCGGTTACCAACTGATAATTTGACCTTTAGTGATGATTTGAAAGGATTTGACAAACTAAAATATTCNNATAGCAGGCTTTATTCCGTTTTGGGTCTGGGCGTTTTAATCAAGAACGACTACCTGATGTTCAATACATTCCAGATTTCATTGTCGTTTTATCCCATTATTCCAGGTCAGGGATCGAATATTCTGAATTTAAACGCTTATAAAACATCTGATTACGGATTCCGTGATTTCGAAATCTCGAAACCCGTGGTTGTTGGTTACAGGTAAAGAACTCCTGAAAAAGTGTGAATCTTGTAACTTATGTCCATAAATATATAAGGATTTTGGTCTTCAGGAACTCCATCTTTACGGCATACAAATAAAAAGTATAATTATGAGATTAGTAAAATTTATTATCCCCGCAATTCTATCATCAGCTCTTTTGTTTTCGAGCTGTGCATCGCTCACTAAAACTCAAAAAGGAGCTGGAATCGGAACCGCTGCAGGAGGCGCAGCCGGCGCGATTATCGGGCGCATGTCAGGTAATACGGCTATGGGTGCAGTTATTGGCGCTGCGGTAGGTGGCGTTTCGGGTGCAGTTATTGGCCGGAAAATGGACAAACAGGCTGAAGAAATCAAAAGGCAAATTCCTGATGCAAATGTTCAGCGTGTGGGCGAAGGTATCGTGATTGAATTCGAAAGTAACATCCTTTTTGGATTCGATAATTATGCGCTTACTGCTGATGCCAACGAGAATTTGGGCAAGCTGGTCAATGTTTTGAGCACCTATCCTGATACGAATATTGAAATTCGTGGTCATACCGACAACAAAGGATCAGATAGTTATAATCAGAAGCTGTCCGAAAGAAGAGCAAAATCAGTAACTAATTACCTGAAAAACAAAAATATCTCTTCCACCAGACTTACATCCATCGGATTTGGCGCTTCACAACCCAAAGTGTCGAATGATACAGAATCGGGTCGTGCTCAAAACCGTAGGGTNNCATGAAATTTAAAATTCTATTTATCATGGCTGTTTTGCTCATCTCGGGCTATACGGCTAGTTCACAATCCAAAGGCATTTCTTTTGGACTGCGTGGCGGAGTAAACTTTCAAAACATTAATGGCACTGACATGAACGGTGACAAGCTTGAGCTTGACATGGTGCCACGTTTTAATGTAGGCGCAGTGGTTGACATTCCGGTTGCCCCCGATTTTTATTTCGAGACTGGCTTATTATATACCACAAAAGGTGCAAAGGCAAAAGATGACTTTCTTGGCCTGAATATGTCAGCCGAATATAACTTGTCGTACCTTGAGTTGCCTTTGAATTTTCTTTACAAACCGTTGCTTGGAAAAGGTCACTTATTACTTGGTTTTGGACCTTACGTAGCTTATGGTCTGGGCGGAAATTCAGAATATGTAATCAACAATGTTACTTCTGAACAAAAAATAGTTTACTCCAATGAATTCGCAAGTGCAAATCCCTATGATCAGGAATTTAAGCACCTCGATTATGGTGGAAACCTGTTTTTCGGTTACCAATTGTCGAATGGCATTTCGTTGCAACTCAATACCCAATTGGGCATGGCAAAAATCAACGCTAAAAACACCACATATCCAAACAGTGAAACCTCATTCAAGAATACAGGTTTTGGATTCTCTCTTGGATATAATTTTTAGAACATTTAAATCAATAACCTGATTTTATTCGTCTCATTAAGTTCGACTTACCCCACTTCCGCCTGCGGATTTGGGGTAAGTCAATTTAAAATGTGATGAAAAAATTGCTTCAGGTATTTAAATAATAAAGAGTATCCGATACTATACCTATTGCAGGGAAATTCAGTCATTAAGTCGTCATTATTGGTCATTAAGTTGTAAGAAAAGCAATGAATGACGATCAAATGACTATAAATGACAATAAAATCTAAAGCGAAACTCCTATTGGGTAGCGAAAAGGATATTCATTAAGTAATAAATCGCAAATTGAAAGCTACTTCCACTAAAAAATACATAATATCCAAAGGACTTGATGAGTTCTTTACCGGCGTTCACAAAGCTTACCAATTTGTAATCCAGTATTTTAAACAAGCTTTTGTACCGCCCTTTCACTTTTCTGAAATCGTTAACCAATGTTTCGAAATCGGCTTACGGGCATTGTCGTTGATCACGCTTACCGGTTTCATTATCGGAATTGTATTTACCAAGCAATCGCGCCCGTCGCTCGAAGATTTTGGCGCTACATCATGGTTGCCTTCGCTGATCGGTATTGCTATCGTAAAAGCCCTGGGGCCTTTGGTGACAGCACTTATTTGTGCAGGTAAGGTGGGTTCCGGAATAGGTGCTGAACTGGGTTCAATGAAAGTAACCGAACAGATTGACGCTATGGAAGTTTCGGCAATTAATCCATTTAAATACCTGGTGGCAACAAGAGTTACTGCCGCAATGATTACGATACCCATCCTTTCGTTCTATTGCATTGTGGTTGGGCTTTTGGGTTCGTATGTCAATGTGCGGGCCGAAGAAGCAACCAGTTTTGTAAGCTTCTTTCAGAAATCATTTTCGACCATCAGTTTTCTCGATCTTTCAACTTCTATTGTAAAGGCGGTTGTTTACGGATTCACAATTGGTATTGTTGGCTCGTATAAAGGCTTTTACGCATCGCAAGGAACTCGCGGAGTGGGTAAAGCTGCCAATCAGGCGGTGGTAATGGCCATGTTCCTGATTTTTATGGAAGAAGTGATTATAGTGCAGATTTCAAACTGGATACGATTTTACTAATAATGAAGAATCAAATGAACCAACCAGTTATTAATCCCATTGAACCAGTGATCGTTATCAAAGATTTATATAAGTCGTTTGAAGATCTGGCTGTGCTGAAAGGTGTTAATCTCACCGTTTACAAAGGCGAAAATTTAGTTGTTCTGGGCAAATCAGGAAGCGGAAAATCTGTTTTGATAAAAATTATCGTTGGCTTGCTAAAACCCGACAATGGAGAAGTAAGCGTTTTAGGACAGCAGGTTGATAAGATATCAGAAAACGAATTGAATGAATTGAGGCTGCGAATTGGGTTTTCTTTTCAAAGCAGCGCTTTATACGATAGCATGAGTGTTCGCCAGAATCTTGAGTTTCCGCTAATAATGAACAGAAAAAATTTGAGCAAAAAGGATATTTCGGAAGCAGTGGTTGAAGTGCTTGATGCCGTTGGCCTTGAAAACAAAATGAATGAAATGCCGGCTGACCTTTCCGGAGGACAGCGCAAACGGATTGGCATCGCACGCACCTTAATCCTTCGGCCCGAAATCATGTTGTATGACGAACCAACAGCAGGCTTGGATCCAATCACCAGTTTCGAAATTAACAAACTCATCAAACAGGTTCAAAAGCAATACAACACCAGTTCCATTATTATCACCCACGATCTGACCTGCGCCAAAGCAACTGGCGACCGGGTGGCCATGTTTGTAAAGGGTAAGTTTACCCGGATAGGCGATTTTGCAACGGTATTCGACACCACCGATGTGCATGTCAAAGGTTTTTACGATTACAATTTTATACAATAATACATGAACAATACTCCCAAAAAACGTGCTGTAATAGTTGGTCTGTTTGTCTTCGTCGGATTAATATTCCTCGTTATGGGCATTCTCATCATCGGGAACCTGCACCAAACATTTAAAAAGAAAATAGAAGTCGTTTCTCTTTTTGATGATGTCAGCGGCTTGCAGGTTGGTAATAACATCTGGTTTTCGGGCGTGAAAATAGGTACCGTCAGCAAACTCGATTTCTATGAAGAACGAAAGGTTAAAGTAATGATGAAATTAGAAGACAATGCTGTTTCGTATATTCACAAAGATGCTTTTGTTAAGCTAAGTACTGATGGTTTAATCGGCAATAAAATACTGGTGATTTATGGAGGAACCTCCAATACAAAGCTGGTTAGCGAAGGCGATACGCTGAAAGTGGAAAAAACGTTCACTTCTGAAGATATGATCAATACCTTGCAGGAAAACAATAAGAATTTGCTGGCGATTACCACCGATTTTAAATTGATCAGCAGCAAGATTGCCAAAGGTGAAGGAACGATAGGTAAATTACTGACTGATGATGCGGTTTATGCTCATCTCGATTCTGCAACCCTTTCTCTTCAAAACGCGGCAGACAAGGCGCAGCATTTAATTAGTTCGCTTACGAAATTTGGCGATGGATTAAATAAGAAAGGCACACTTGCCAACGAACTTACTACCGATACTGTGGTATTTAATTCGTTGAAAACCTCGGTGCTGCAAATCCAGAAAATGGCTGACAATGCCAATGATTTAATCGCAAATTTGAATGAAGCCAGTAGTAACCCCAATTCTTCAATTGGCGTTTTGTTACACGATGCGGAATCAGGAGCCCGGATAAAACAAACAATTAAGAATCTGGAAACCAGCTCTCAAAAACTCGACGAAGACCTCGAGGCGGTACAGCATAATTTTCTGTTGCGGGGATTTTTCAGGAAGAAGGAAAAAGCGAAAACTGAATAGAGAATTTGTAGTAACTTGTTTATATTCAGGATATTTTATCTGATTCATTATTGCTTCGAGCCATCGAAACATGTGAAAAATGTAACCAATTTCAGGAATAGTGTAACTTTTACGGAATTAAAGTCCTCATCTTTCGGTGTTTAAATCTCAAATTAAAACACCGAAAAAATGAAAATAATATCATTAGTCGTATTTGTTACGGCGCTCGTTTTTACAACCACTACAAGAGTAAGTGCGCAAATTGATGTAAATATTAATTTACTACCTCAATGGGGACCCGCAGAATACGATCATGTTGAGTATTACTATATGCCCGAACACGATATTTATTACTATGCGCCCGAAAAACATTTTTTTTACCGAAAAGGAAATGTATGGATTTCAGCTAATACTTTACCCTATCAATACCGCCATGTAAACTTGTATTCAACCTACAAGGTGGTCATCAACGAACCCAAACCTTATGATCGGCACGCTTACTATGCCGGTAAATATAAAGGATTCAAAAAATCACATCCCAAACAGTTGCTCATTCGCGATAGCCATGACCCAAAATATGGAAAGCGGGATAACCACCAGAATAATAAAAAATACAGCAAGCCATCGCAACAAAACAGCAAGAATATTCAGCATCAATCCAAAGATAATGACCACGCTAAAAGCAAGGGTAATGGAAAAGGAAAGAAAAATTAAGATCGAAAAAAGAGTGGATGATCAGAGAATAATCATCCTGGCACTCCGGATTTTTCCACGATTCTGTTCGCGAATAACATCAGCAGAAGCACGAAACCGGACTATTGTGAACTTGTTTTCTATCAACCGAAAAGAGGCTTCAAGCCTGAAAATTTAAAAAACATACAGACATAAATTTCTGCTTAGTGATAAGGCGTTAAATAAAATCAACATTTAGGCGAAAATGAAAACATCAGGAAAGAATCAATTGGATGAAATCGAAATTTATCAAAATTCTGAAAGTCAGGAGGTAAAGTATGATTTTGGTGCGTTGAATGATTTGCAGATCACTGAACCCAAACGGAAAGAGATGGAAACCACTTTGCTGGAGAACCATCACTTTAATAAATCTATATTGCAAACTATACCGTTTGGAATGCACATCGTTGACAAAGAAGGGAATGTTCTTTTCCAGAATGAAGTAATGATAGAACTCTGCGGCAGTCGAAATAGTGGAAAAAAATGCTGGGAAATTTATCGCGATGATAAAACTAATTGTCCTGAATGCCCCTTGCTGTCAGAAATAAGTAACGGTGAAACTCATGTCAAGGAATCGCATGATATTTTAGGAAGGAAAACTTTCTTAATAAGCAGTACTGGTGCATTTTTTCAGGGAAAGAAGGCCGTTTTTGAAGTATTTCAGGATATAACTGAACGCAAGCAAGCCGAGATTGAATTGATTGCTGCCAAAGAAAGAGCTGAAGAATCGGATAGGTTGAAATCTGATTTTCTGGCAAATATGAGCCATGAAATCCGGACTCCATTGAATAGTATTATTGGTTTTTCTGAATTAATGAGTGACCCTGATTTTGATAGAGACCAACTTAGTGAATTTGCCGGAATAATAAATGTCAACGGAAATAATCTGCTACTGTTAATCAGCGATATCATGGATCTATCAAGAATTGAGGCTGGACAAGTAAAGTTACGAAAGAGTATTTTTTCAGTTAACCAATTAATCAAAGAGATTAGAAATGAATACTCGTTTAAGGCTGAAGAAAAGGGGATTGAATTAAGGCTTGATCCATTGAACCCGAGCGAAGAGATTTTTGTTGAAAATGATGCTCTAAGGATCAAGCAGATTCTGGTCAACTTTGTAGGTAACGCGATAAAATTCACCAAAGTTGGATTCATTGAAATCGGAATTCGTTTGAATGGTGATTTAATTCTATTTCAGGTAAAAGACACCGGAATAGGGATCGCACCTAAATATAGAGAACACATATTTCAACGTTTTCGTCAGGTTGAAACAGCTTATTGTCGAGAACATGGTGGAACAGGATTGGGTTTGGCTATTTCCAAAAGCCTGGTCGAATTGATGGGTGGTAAACTCTGGATGGAATCGGAACAGGGAAAAGGATCTGTGTTCTATTTTAATATACCTGTTCAATGCACGATTTAGCCTGACAAATGAACTACTTGTCAATCGCAATAAATTAATTATAAAATATTTACGGCTATGTACTGCATTAACAACAACGTAAAAAGTACTTTCACGAGAGCGATTATTTCTCTTCTTTTCGCGATTTGTTTTGTCTCTGCTGGTTTTTCGCAACAACCAATCGCACAGAGAGATTCTGTTTTGTTGAATAAATTCTATACCTCTTATCATGAACCATTATTTTGGCTGTCATCGGCTAAAAACATTAAACGCGCTAACGAATGGTTAAACATGATTGTTTCAGAAGATCATCCCGGATTTGTTACAGATAAGGCTGAAATCATTCAGATTCGCAGCGTTTTGTCTGTCAAAAAACTAAAAGACAATATTTTAAAAGAGAAAACTGACCGGCAGATTACTGGTCTTGTTTTGAATTTCATCAAATACATAAAGCAGGGTAATGCTAGTTTCGATTACGATGAGATAAGCATATCAAACGATTCGGTATATGTATATCAGTTAATCTTTTCAGGACATAAAAGTTCTGTTTCAAGCATCGTTTCGCGGCTTGAGTGTAATGATCATGATTACCTGATTTTGAAAAAATATCTCCTTGATTCCATTCCTGATAAGAACTCGTTTAAATACAAAACAGTACTTCGGGCAATGAATTACAGAAAGTTTATCTCAAGTAACCTGAAACCAGAATACATCCTGACAAATATTTTGGCTACTGAAGCCGAATATTTCAAGGATGGTTTGCTCACGATAAAAATGCGTACCGTAGTTGGTTCAAAACTGAAACCAACACCTACCATTGCATCTTACATTACAAGTATTGTCACTTTCCCGAGTTGGAATGTTCCTCACGAGATTGCAGTCAAAGAACTTTTGCCCAAGATACAAAAGGACGAAACCTATTTGGAGCAGAATAATATGAATGTTGTTGATTCAAAAGGAAACCCGATTGAAGATTCGGAATTAAACTGGCAAAACTATACAGAAAGGAATTTCCCTTATTTCTTCCGTCAATCTTCCGGATCAGATAATTCGTTGGGTGTGCTAAAGTTCAACCTGCAAAATCCCTTCAGTATATTTTTACATTCAACCAGCCTTCAAAGCTCATTTGCCAAAGATTACCGCTTTTTAAGCCACGGATGCGTCAGGTTGGAAAAACCTTTTGAACTTGCTGCCGACATGCTTCGGGGCAATATTGATTTGGATGAATTAAAAACCGGAAAGAAAGATACCAAATCAAAGACCATTATGCTACCCGGCAAAATACCCGTCTTTATTATTTATTCGCCAGCAACCGTTGTTGGCAATAAAGTGATCTTTTTGGAAGATATTTATGGCATAGTTAAGTAAGGGTGATTCATAAATGCAGTCATCGTTTGGTTTTGAAACTAATTTGATTTGTCTATTATAAAAATTGCTAAACACATGAGAAACATTACATTTTTTTCAATAATTGCGTTCCTCTTTACAGGATGCGCGATGAATTTGGTGACAGGACGTAAACAACTTAGTTTGGTGCCGGAGTCGCAGTTACAAACAATGGCTATAACCGAGTACAACACATTTCTGACAGCAAACAAGGTATTAAGTTCGGGGAACAAAGATGCTGCAATGATTGACCGTGTTGGCGCCCGCATAGCCAATGCAATTACAAGATATTATACCAGCAAGGGACAAGGGTCGGTGCTCGAAGGGTACAAGTGGGAATTTAATACTGTTGACAGCAAAGAGGTAAATGCCTGGTGCATGCCTGGCGGAAAAGTAGTTGTTTATACGGGTCTGTTGGCTGTAACTCAAAATGAAACGGCGCTTGCGATTGTTATCGGACATGAGATTGCTCATGCGGTGGCCAAACATGGCAGTGAAAGGATGAGTCAGGGATTGTTTCAGCAATTTGGAGGCGTGGCAATAGAAGTCGCTTTATCCCAAAAACCTCAGCAAACAAAAGATATGTTTATGCAAGCCTATGGCATTGGAAGTCAGGTAGGCGCAATGTTACCCTGGTCGCGCCAGCAGGAAACGGAAGCCGATCAGTTCGGATTGATATTTGCCGCCATGGCTGGTTATAATCCTCAGGAAGCTATTTCTTTCTGGCAAAGAATGTCTGCCGCAGGCGGTGCAAAACAGCCGGAATTTTTAAGTACTCACCCATCTGACGCAACAAGGATGAGAAAACTACAACAGTTTATGCCTGAAGCGATGAAATATTACACTTCACGTAATTAGAAACAAAAATTCATTAAGATGTTAATTCGAGCCTGTTTTCTTTTTTTTCTTTTACAGATAACTTTTTCAGTGGATGCACAGGAAATTTTCAACCCTCCGATAAAGCCCAATAACGCTTTTAAAGCAGGTGAAAAGCTAAGTTTCCAACTCAAATATGGCTTTATCTCTGCCGGAATTGCAACACTAAAGCTTTCAGAAGTAGCCAGCTTTGGGAAAACTGTATTTTATTCGTCAGCTATTGTTCAAACCACCGGATTGGCCGACGATATTTATGGTGTGAAAGATATTTATGAAAGCTGGTTCGATCAGGAAACCAACCTTCCGTACAAGCAAATAAGTAATGTAAAAGAAGGCCGTTACACCAAATATAATGAAGTAGTTTACGACCGGACTGATAATTCGATTCACTCAAAACTGTCAGGCAAACATGCTGTTCCACCAAAAATTCTTGATTTGGCTTCAACTTTCTATTATATCCGAAGAGTCGATTTTTCAAAAGTGAGTGAGGGAGATTCACTTCTCCTGAACATGTATTTTTCAGATGAAATATTTCCATTTCGATTTGTTTACAAGGGTAAAGAAACTATCCGCACCAAATTTGGAAAGGTTAATTGCATTAAAATCAATCCGATTGTAGAAGTTGGACGCATGTTTAAACGAAACGACGATGTCACCATTTGGTTTACCAACGATAACAATCGACTTCCGGTAATGGTATCGCTGGATATTCGGATTGTTGGTATCGTTAATTTAAAACTCATTGACTACGAGAATACGGCCAATCCGGTGACGTTTCAGAAATAAAAATAGTAGTCAACCGGATCAGACTTCATTCAGGAATGCAAAAGTGTGAAATATGTAAATTATTGAGTGAAGAGTGTAATTTATCTCACTGAAAGGTAATCAACTTTGTACAGATGGATTTGGCTTTTGCAGATCTCCATCAGGAACATCTTTTACACTCAATAAAAAAACAAAATGAACAAAACTTTCCAATTCCTTGCATTCCTTTCCTTGATTGTTGGTTTGCTATTTACATCGTGTGTTTCGGGTAAAAAATTTAAAGCTTCAGAAGCAAGAGTCTATAACCTGCAGCAAGACAGTGTACTTAAACTCGGTCAACTGAATAATTGCAACGCCAATCTGAAAAACTTAAATACTGAAAGGGCATCGCTGGTGAGTAAAAATGCCTTGCTGACCGATGAAAATTCGGCTGTAACTTATGATTTACAATCGCTTTCAGCCCAATCAAAAATGACCATTGCCGACCAGGCCAAACGCTTGAAAAATCTTCAGGATATCATACAATCACAGAAAGATGTTACGGATAAACTTAAGAATACAATTTCTAATGCGTTAATCAATTACAAGGCCGATGAACTTTCGGTGTATGTGAAAGACGGAAACGTTTATGTTTCGCTTCAGGAAAAATTGTTGTTCAAATCGGGTAGCGATGTGGTTGACCCCAAAGGAAAAGAAGCGCTGAAATCGTTGGCACAGGTACTTGCCAGCACCAAAGACATTAATGTAATCATTGAAGGTCATACAGATAATGTTTCGATCCGGACAAAACTGTTTAAAGATAATTGGGACTTGAGTACCGCACGGGCGAATTCCATTTTGCGTATCATGACGATCGGTTACGGTTTTAATTCGTCGCTGATTACTGCATCCGGGAAAGGTCAGTTTCACCCTGTTCAAACCAATGAAACCGCAGAAGGACGTTCAGCTAACCGCAGAACCGAAATCATCCTGTCACCTGATTTAAAAGAGCTTTATAAGCTGTTGTATCAATAGAAAAAAACAATTCGCTTTTGGAATGTGTGAATTATGCAAAATATTTCGTGAATTGTGTAACACCTTGATGGTTGAATGTGACCATCTTTGACCTTAAGACATCAAGTTAATAAACACTAAAATTTCAAAACATGGCAACGTCAAAAAATACCGTAAAAGTAGTAGGTGCATTAGTAGTGGGAGCCCTTGCCGGAGCAGCGCTCGGAATATTATTTGCACCTCAAAAAGGAAGTAAAACACGCGGGAAAATTGCAAAAGGCGCAAAGGATATGAAAGATAAGCTAGGTGAAAAAATAAAAGATGAAGTTAATTCATTCCGTAATAAAGCTTACAAAATGGAAACACTTGCAGAAGAAGAGGCTCAAGACCTGATCGACAGCGCCAGGCAAAAAGCTGATTCATTTAAGTAACAGACTGCATAAGAGGAAATTAAAACAGAATAAAAATGAAAACACTTCAATTCAATCGTTTTTTGAATAGTACATAATTAACTCTTGTATCAGTAATGATGATTTTCTTCTTTGATTCGTGTGCCACAAAAGTTAGCTTTTTGAGTTCATCTGTGGTTCCGGCAGCGAAAGTTAAAAAGGATGGAAAAAAAACTATGTCATCCGCATTAAACTGGCAAATTTGGCTGAATCAACCAGACTGCAACCACCGAAGAATACTTATGTTGTTTGGATGGAAACCGATGATAATAGAACTAAAAACATAGGCCAGGTTATAAGCTCGACTGATTTTTTGTCGAAAAAATTAAAAGGCTCAATGGAGACTGTATCATCATTTAGACCCCAAATGATATTTATTACAGCCGAGAATGGTGCAAATACTCAATACCCTTCATCGTCTTCGGACATTATATTAACAACAAATAATTTTTAAAAAATCAAACCAGAACTCATGAAAAATTTACTATTAGTTATTGCCTTTATTCTTGTTACAGGATTTGCTTTTGGCCAAAATTCCACACGCAATGGAAGTAACCAGCTTAATCTTGGAGTTGGATTATCAGGATGGGGCGTTCCATTTTATATCGGAATTGACCACTATGTTTCTCAGGACATCACTATTGGTGGTGAATTCAGTTATCGAAACTACAACGAGCATTATAAAACCTACTATTACGACCATAGCATTATGGGATTTTCAGGTAATGCCAATTATCATTTTAACAGAGTTCTTAGTATTCCAAGTAACTGGGATTTATATGCCGGTCTGAATCTGGGATTCTATGTTTGGAATTCACCTGATGGTTATGTCGGAAACCATAATTCTGGTTTGGGTTTGGGCGGTCAGGTTGGCGCGAGATATTTCTTGTCAAACAAAGTCGGGTTAAACCTTGAATTTGGTGGTGGTAATGCTTTTAGTGGCGGTAAATTTGGAATAACAGTTAAGTTCTAAATTATTATTAGGCACTTTGACGCGACCAAGAACAGACTCATAATTGATCCCATAGTGGGAGGAAAAGTAGTAGGAATAAAAAGAAAAAACCGCTGAAGTTAATGGTCTTCAGCGGTTTTATTTTTTCTGATAGTGCCCCCAAGCGGAGAAATATCGAACCTTTTGCTTGAAGATTTTGAGGCGGTGCTGAAGTATATGAATGCAGAGACACAGAATAAAAAGTTCAAATTGTAAAATGGAAGAACCAATTTTTATTTATAAATTTATTCTAAAGTCATGTCAATTTTATATTGTCGGAAGTCGTTTAAGTTTGATTCTTGCATCGTTGTTTGTGAACTGCCAGTTAATTGTTGCCTTTTTGCTTCTAAAGTGAAATCACCATTCGCAAAAGCCAGATTAATGCTCAGGAATTCATTTCGGGCATAAAGGAACAATTTGCTTTACAGACCGATGCAAAAAACCTCGAACTTAAACTTGCAATTCCTGACACTTATGACGAAACAATTGTTTTTGCTGATATTTAAAAGGCTTAAGCAAATATTCAATAATCTTATCGGCAATGCGATTAAGTTTACTGAGAATGGCAGTATTGAAATTGGATATCAACCAAAGGGCAAAATGGTAGAATTTTACATTAAGGATACGGGGATTGGTATTCCGACAGAATATCATGATAAATTATTTGAACGCTTCAGGCAGGTTGAAGGAGAGAAAACACGTAAATTCGGCGGAAATGGACTCGGTTTAGCCATTACAAAAAATCTGGTGGAGTTAATGGGTGGAAAAATCTGGCTTGAGTCTGAGCCAGACAAAGGTTCTGCATTTTATTTTTCAATTCTTTGTGATATTAGAGCACAGGAAAAACTGTTGTTGTAAATTGAACAAACCCTAACAATTTATAGTTCAGGAAGCCATAAGTCTTTTTTCTATTGTTGAAATCTTATTTGTAAATTGCAATTAACAATAATGCTTTATTTATTTTCTTGTTGTATATTGCAAGGCTAAGAGTACAGCATTAACAGATAAATAATGATAGATAAAAGGAGTTTATCCGAACGTGATATTTGCACCAAGTTTATCACTCCTGCATTGGAAAAGGCTGGTTGGGATAAGCAATTGCAGATATTGGAAGAAGTGTCCTTCACTGATGGAAAAATATATGTAAGAGGAAAGTTTACTGCCCGTGGAGTCAGAAAACGAGCCGATTATATACTTTATTACAAGCCAAACATTCCTGTTGCAATCATCGAAGCCAAAGACAACAATCATTCTGTAAGATCAGGCATTCAGCAAGCATTGGACTATGCCCGGATTCTCGATATCCCTTGTGTTTTCAGCAGTAATGGTGATGGTTTTTTATTCCATGATCGAACAGCTCCGAATGAAAATATTGAAACAGAACTCGATAATGATAGTTTCCCATCTCCGGAACAACTCTGGGAGAAATACAAATCATACAAAGGCATAACAACACCTGTCGCTGAGCGAATTGTATCTCAGGATTACTTCTTTGACGGAACAAAACGCACACCGCGATATTACCAACAGATTGCGGTAAACCGAACTGTTGAAGCTATTGCAAGTGGTCAAAACAGAGTGCTTTTGGTCATGGCAACAGGTACAGGAAAAACCTACGCAGCGTTTCAAATAGCTTATCGACTTTGGAAATCGGGAACCAAAAAGAGAATTCTTTTTCTTGCTGACAGAACGGCACTAATTGACCAAACGCGACGTGGAGATTTTAAGCATTTCAAAGGTAAAATGACTGTCATCCGGAAAAAGGTTGTTCAAACGAAAGATGGAAAAGAAGAATTGGTTTCAACAAATAAAAGAGGAATAGATTCTTCAGATAAAGCCTTTGAGGTTTTTCTGGGATTGTATCAGGGATTAAGTAACAATGAATCTGGGATCGAGGATGCTTACAAAGATTTTTCTCCCGGTTTTTTCGATTTGATTATTATTGACGAGTGTCACCGGGGAAGCGCCAAGGAAGATAGCAGCTGGCGGGAAATATTGAACTATTTTAAAAATGCCACGCATATTGGTTTAACTGCAACACCGCGAGAGACAAACGAAGCCAGCAATTCTGAATATTTTGGTGATCCACTTTACACCTATTCATTACGTCAGGGAATCGATGATGGCTTCCTGGCTCCTTACCGGGTAATCCGAATTGCATTGAATGTGGATGCTGAAGGCTGGAGACCCGAACAAGGTAAAACGGATAAAGATGGGAATCTGGTGAATGACCGCATTTATAACCGCAGGGATTTTGACCGTCATTTGGTAATAGAGGAACGCACAGAAAAAGTTGCTGAAAAGCTAACAGAATTCCTTAAAGGATATGACCGTTTTGCAAAAACCATTGTGTTTTGTGTCGATATTGACCATGCTGAACGAATGAGAACTGCTTTGGCAAAACACAATCCTGATTTAGTAGCCGAAAACTACAAATACATCATGCAGATTACCGGCGACAACGACGAAGGCAAACGTGAGCTCGACAACTTCATAAATCCGGAAGAACGGTATCCGGTGATTGCCACCACCTCCGAATTGATGACCACCGGCGTTGATGCACAAACCTGTAAAGCAATTGTGTTGGATGCCAACATCAATTCAATGACAAAATTCAAACAGATTATCGGACGAGGTACACGCATAAACGAAGAATACGGCAAGCTCTATTTCACCATTTTAGATTTCAGAAATGCCACCGACTTATTTGCCGATCCTGCCTTCGATGGCGATCCGATCCGAATCAAACCTGCAACTGAAGAAACTGATTTGGGTACTATCATTGATGAAGAGGAAACTAACGAAGAACCCATTATTGATGTGGAATCCGGAGAAGAAATTGAATTGATTATTCCGCCAATTCGTTATCCTAAAACTAACCTGCAGGAAACATTGGTAAGGGAGCCACGGAAAAAAGTTTATGTAAACGGTATTGATGTTTCGGTACTGATTAGCCGTGAATTGCATTTCGACCAACATGGCCGCCCCATTACCACGAGCTTAAAAGACCATACCAGGGAAATCATCAAAGAGCATTTCGCTTCGTTAGACGATTTTCTGACCCGATGGAAAACGACCGAACGTAAAGAAGCCATTATTGCTGAATTGGTGGAACAGGGCGTGATGGTGGAAGCTTTGTATGAAGTCGTTGACAAACAAGTTGATTTGTTTGACCTGATTTGCCATGTTGCTTACGATCAGCCACCTTTGACCCGCAAAGAAAGAGCGAACAACGTGAAGAAACGAAACTACTTTACCAAATATGGCGACCAGGCCCGCAATGTGTTGGAAGCATTGTTGGATAAATACGCCGACGAAGGCATCGAAAACATGGAAAGCATGGAAGTACTGCAAGTAAAACCATTGTCAGATTTTGGATCAACTGTTGAAATTGTAAATGGAATTTTCGGCGATAGAGAGAAATACTTACAAGCAATTAAAGAATTAGAAATTGAACTTTACAAAATAGCATAAGATAAATGAGCAACATAGGAGGAGTAATAAAATCAATACGCGATATTTTCAGGAAAGACCCCGGTTTAAGTGGCGATGCACAGCGTATTGAGCAATTGGGATGGATGATTTTTTTAAAACTGTTCGACGATAAAGACAAAGAAAAAGAACTGCTCGACCTGAAATATAAATCGGCCATTCCTGCCGAACTGCAATGGAGAAACTGGGCCGAAAACGACGAAGGAATTACCGGCGACGAACTGATACTATTTGTAAACAACAAACTCTTTCCGCAGCTAAAAGAACTGCCCGTAACGGCCGATAATCGTTTGGGCGTGATCATCCGCAACATTTTCGATGGTACCAACAACTACATGAAAAGCGGAACCACTTTTCGCCAGGCCATTAACAAACTGAACGAAATTGACTTCAACAGCAGCAAAGAGCACCATATTTTTAATGCCATTTACGAAGACATTCTTCAAGGGCTGGCTACCAAGAAAGACACCGGCGAATTTTACACCCCGCGTGCTGTAACGCAATTTATCATCGATATGGTAAACCCGCAGTTGGGCGAAAAGCTGAAAGATCCGGCCAACGGAACTGGAGGTTTTCTGGTTTGTGCCATCGAGCATTTGCGCCATCAGGTAAAAAATGTGGCCGACCTTAAAATCTTACAGGAAACCATTACTGGCACCGAGCTAAAACCCCTGCCTTTTATGCTCAGTGTAATTAACCTGATTATCCACGACATTGAAGTGCCGCAAATTGAAAACGGCGATTCATTGAGCCGCGAACTCACTTCGATACGGCAGGCCGACCGGGTGGATGTGATCGTTACCAATCCTCCGTTTGGTGGCGTGGTTGGCGATGGTATGGAAACCAATTTTCCGCTGAACTACCGAACCAAAGAGAGCGCCGACCTGTTTCTGATCCTCTTTATACAACTGCTCAAAGAAGGTGGACGGGCAGGAATTGTTTTGCCCGATGGCTCGTTAACCGGCGAAGGCGTGAAAGCCCGTGTACGCGAAAAACTATTAACCGACTGCAACTTACACACCATTATTCGTTTGCCGCAAAGTGTGTTTGCACCTTATGCAACCGTAAATACCAACCTTTTATTCTTCGAAAAAGGCAAAAAAACAAAGGAAGTTTGGTATTACCAACACACTATGCCTGAAGGCTATAAAGCTTACAGTAAAACAAAACCAATTCGTATTGAAGAATTCGAGGACATCAAAAATTGGTGGAAAAACAGAGAAGAAAGCGAAGTAAGCTGGAAGGTTTCCATCGACACCATTAAGGAACGTGGATTTGATCTTGACATCAAAAATCCGAATAAGGTGGTTGAAGAAGTAGTTTACGACAAAAAGGCGATAATTGCTAATTTAGAAAAATCATTTCAAGCGTCTTTGGTATTGTTAAACGAATTAAAAAGCTTTTGATTATGGATACAATACAATCGCAATTCTCTGATATAGTTGCTTTTATTAACCTTTCGAGAAACAACGCCATTAAATCGGTTAATGCCGAATTGATAAATCTCTATTGGAATGTTGGTGCGCATATCTCAAAAAAAATAGCAACCGCCAATTGGGGCGAAAAAACGGTGGATGAACTGGCTGCATTTATTCAGAGAAATCATCCCGAATTCAAAGGTTTTAATAAACGTGGCCTGTATAGAATGCGTCAGTTTTACGAAACGTATATTGAAATGGCAATTGTGTCCCCACTGGGGACGCAAATACAAAGTACAGAAAATGAAAAAGATAAAATTGTGTCCTCACTGGGGACACAATTAGAATTAAGCGATATTCGGAAAACAATTTTGGCGAAACTGACTTGGACACATCACAGAACAATTTTTTCGAGATGTAAAACCAACGAAGAACGAGAGTTTTATTTGAGACTATCAATTAAAGAAAATTATTCGGTTAGAGAACTCGACCGTCAGATTTCATCGTCACTATTTGAACGTGCCATGTTGTCGAATACAAAACAAATTCCGGTACTGAATAACTTAGCGCCAAATATCAATCAACATTTTAGAGATAGTTATGTATTTGAATTTTTAAACCTGCCCGAACCGTTTAGCGAAAACGATTTGCAGAAAGGGTTGATTCGTCAAATGAAAATGTTTATACTCGAACTGGGCAAAGATTTTCTTTTTGTCGATGAGGAATACCGTCTGCAAGTGGGCAACAAAGATTACCGCTGCGATTTGCTGTTTTATCACCGCGAATTGCAATGTTTAGTGGCTTTTGAGTTGAAAACTGAATCGTTTGAACCAGAGCATTTGGGCAAAATTAATTTCTACCTTGAAGCTTTGGATCGCGATGTAAAGAAACCCCACGAAAACCCAAGCATAGGCATTTTACTTTGCAAAGATAAAAATACCGAAGTGGTAGAATATGCCATGAGTCGGCAAATGTCTCCTACTTTAATTAGCCAATATACCCTTGCTCTGCCCGATAAGAAATTACTGCAAGCCAAACTGCACGAACTGTTTGAAATGTGGAACGATAAACTTGGGGAAGAATGAAAGATTTAAAATTTGAATTCGTTCCTCTGACATTTATTTCTGACAAGGGGGAAATTAAGAAGCAAATACGAAATACTTTGATTCTCATTTATCTTTTCGAAAAGTACAACAATCCGGTTCGTTTAGAAAAACTAATTGAGGGAACTCAATACGGCTACAATGCTTCAGCGCTGCAATCAGGCAACAACAAATTTTTAAGAATAAGCGATATACACGAGAGCAAAGTAAATTGGGAAACAGTGCCATTTTGTAATTGCGATGATGAAGAAACCTATCTTTTAAAGAACGACGATATCTTAATTGCCCGTACCGGTGGAACCACTGGCAAGAGTTTTAAAATTGCCAATCCACCAAAAGACTCTATCTATGCGGGCTACTTGATTCGTATCAGAGCCAAAGCTACTGTTAACCCTGATTATCTCTACTTATTCTTGCACAGTTTCGCATATTGGAGCCAAATTGTAAACTTGAATGAACGAAATTTCAGGCCAAAGGCCAATGCTGAAAATCTAAAATCATTGATCATTCCTGAATGTCCTAAAGCAATTCAAGACGAAGCTGTTTTAATATCGCAAGGCCAGAAAATAAAAGGATATGAAGATTTGTATGCGGAAATAGAAACAGCATTGAGCGAATATGATAAAGCACAAAAGGTACAGGATTTATTAATCGACCAACTCACCCAACTCGAAAACCTAAACCAAGCCATTTTGCAAGAAGCACTACAAGGCCAATTGGTAAAGCAAAACCCCAAAGACGAGCCTGCCAGCGAACTGCTCAAACGAATTAAATCGGAGAAATTAAAATCTGGCAAAAAGGAAAAGCCTTTACCACCGATAAAACCTGATGAAATTCCATTTGAAATTCCGGAAAGTTGGGTGTGGTGTAGGTTAGGAGAGATTGCATACATAACAAGCGGAAGCACGCCTTCAAAAGATGCTTTTGTAGAAAGTGGCATACCATATTTAAAAATGTACAATCTGAGAAATCAAGAAATAGATTTTCATTATAAACCACAGTACATTAAAGAAGAAGTTCATAATGGTCAATTAAAAAGATGCCGAGCTTATCCTGGGGATATTTTGATGAATATAGTTGGTCCGCCACTAGGAAAAATTGCTATTATCCCTAACAGCTTACCCGAATGTAATTTTAATCAGGCTGCCGTGTTAATTAGACCTTATACCAAGCAAATGAATTATTACATCAATTATTTTTTGAATGAAAAATCTGAAATAAACGCCATCAATACAAAAGGTATTGCAGGACAAGACAATATTTCTGTAACCCAAGCACAATCAATAAGAATTCCCCTTCCCCCACTCTCCGAACAAACCCGCATTGTAGCCGAAATAGAAAAGCAATTGGCCAAAACCAAACAATTGAAAGAACACGTTATTGCCAACCAACACGCCACCGAGCAACTGCTAAAAGCATTGCTGCACGGGGCATTTGAGGTGGAGGAAAAGGAGGCAGTAAATAATTAATCAATGCCAAAAAAGGAAGCCAATAGGATTGAATTCTTTACCAAAGCAGATGGTGCTTATGTGCATTATCTTTCTTTGGCCGAACCTATTTTGCGAAATTTTGATAAAGAAGAATCAATCGACGATATTAACGACATCATTGAGCTTCACCAAATCAAACGGTACATTGATGCCGATTTATTTTTAGCCCATTGGTCTGAAAATGATCGAAGTTATTTCAGGGAGATTGTAAAAGATTTTTGGAACACCATACGCAAATACTGGATCACGATTGATGATCGTAATTTTAAGAAGTTATTTAATTCTCTTGAATTCAGCTATCGGGATTCATTTTGGGGTTTAATTGTGACTTTCGAAAACTATAAACATATATCAAAGGAAATATTTGTTAAGGTTTTAAATAGCAAGCATATTTTTCTACACGACGTGTTGCACCATAAAAAACTTGTAAAAAATTACGGGCAAGAGATTAGACAATACATGCTGGAGAATGAAAAATCAGCGGAATTACTTTTAGCTCAATATGAAGAAAAGCATGAGCATGATTTTGCAGATATAAGTTTCCCCGGCTGTTTAACGCTGGAGGATAAGGAACAGATCATCCTAAACTACCTTAACTGGGAAGATTCAAATCTGAATTATATTCGATTAATTGTCAATTCCAGGGATACGGATAAGCTGAAGTTATCCGATAAAACAAGACTTAAAGCCCATCATGTTGAGAGGAAAAAAAACAATGAAATATTAGAGACCGGTCATGTTTGGAATTGCGGCAATCAAGTTTCACTATCAAAAGTTCAGGAAGAACCTGTTTCAATAACTTGGGAAGATAATATCCAGAAAGTATCTTATAGCATTAAGTGGCTTGATCAGTTTGACGACAGCTTTTCTCTTTTTCAAATTTTTTCAAATCTATTTGATTTCATCGATGAATTTGGCTTGATAGAATTAGTCAGCAAAAAGGAAGAGATGGATGTAATGGAGAAGATTTTTATGAAATCAAAAAACTGCTATTCAAAAGGAATGGCTTTTACCAGGAAATCAAATCTTTCCCACATTCAAATTTTCATGTTTTCAGAATATTTAAAGGGTAGGAATAAAACAATTGAAATTATATTGAAAGATGTGATTGATGGCATTTGTAATGGTTTCTTCGGGCTCAAAAACCTAACTATTACATTTCCTTCTGAAAATACCTCAAACTTGGAAAAGGTAAGGATGATTGCACCGGAATTTGAATCACTTTTAAAGCAATTCCAACTGTATGCTGAAGATGGAATCATCGATCATGAATTACGAAGAATTGTTTCTGCCCCTAAAAAGATAAGTGACATAAAAAGCTTGGTTGACAAAAAGTACGGTTATGGTACATCAAACCACAAATTACAAATACTTCAACACTTCTTTTTCTCTGATCAATCTATGCTTTGGGATATCGATCAGAACAAGGATAAATATCATAACCTTTTTAGCCTATTGGTCAACGAAGATGTAAGACTTTTGGATTTCAAGAACTATCAAAGACCTGCTATTGAAAAGTTTATTGAAGATGGCTATTTGGCAGAAAATCAAGATGGTTTTGTAAAGATTCACAAAGTACTCGAACTATTTGTAATCGGGAAGTTGTACAAAGATGAAGTAATAAGTTATTGGCATTTTCCTTCGGGAATACAAACTGTGATTGATCAAATGCAAGAAGAGGGTTTGATCTATTTCGGTAAAACTCTTTTTTCGGAACCTGAACAGAAGTATTTCAACTTCTATCTTAATAAATCCGATTTTACCGACGGATTGGATTTACGAAATAAATATTTGCACGGTACGAATAGTGATTCGGATGAAGAGCATCAGAATTCATACTTGATTTATTTAAAGCTATTTGTACTGGCATTATTAAAAATTGTGGATGATTTGGCGATTGACGCGTCAATAGATAAAAACTTATGCATTTGAAAGAACACATCATTGGCAATTTATTGCACAAACATGGACATTGTATGATAACAAACCCATTTGTTTTGCAGGCCGCCATTTAATTAAATCAAATTGAAAAGATAATAAAAGGAGAGTCGTTAAGCCTCTCCTTTTATATTTTCAAAAATCAAGGAATTTTTCCGGACTCTTCCTTTAGAACATATATTCATGAGTTGCCAGCCGATAACATTAGAAGGAATACTCTCATTCAATTGTCGAATAGGTCAGTGGCAGCAATGCCGCTGACCCTCTAAGAACCGTACTTGAAAGTATGAGATTTTTTATTACCTCTACTCCAATATTTCCGGTAGCTCCTATATAGAGGATACGTGCTTCATTGTATTGATAGAATTAAAATCTTACTTTATTGGGTAAATGTGCCTATTTCCAGAAAATCAACAACAAATACACCCTCAAATTGAGCTTGAACATGAAACAAAGAGAATGGGTTGTGCTGGTTTCTGGAACCAATCTAATCAAGTCAACCTGCCTTTTAGATTTTCTAATGCATAATTTGAGATAAGCAAACGAGGACAAGCTATATTGCAATTCAATTATTCAATAGATATATTGAATAATTGAATTTATTTTTAATCTTTGTATCCAAAATAAATAGAATATGAAAGGTCGTGAATTTAAAGATGCCATGTATGATGGGCTTGCAAAAATGCTCAAGTCTATCTCGAATCCAGCGCGCTTGGAAATCATTGAAATGCTTTCGCAGGGTGAAAAAAGCGTAGAAGGAATTGTACAAGCAACCAATCTGACCATTGCCAATGCCTCTCAACATCTTCAGGTTTTGAAGAACAACAACATTGTGAAGTTTAGAAAAGAAAAACAGTACGTCTATTATTCACTGGTAAGCGATGATTTTTTATCACTTTACCAGCATGTGATAAAATATGCTGTTCACGAAATAGCTGAGTTGGAAAAGATCATGAACCGTCAGCGCGAAGACAACAAATCGCTCAATGCAGTCAATCTTGATGAACTTGAAACCATGATTGGCGATGAAAATGTTTTACTGCTCGATGTTCGGCCATCGGTTGAATTTGAATTTGGACACATAACCGGAGCCGTTTCCATCCCAATGAATGAACTGATGACACATCTCAAATATTTTTCGAAAGACAAAGAGATCATTGCTTATTGCCGTGGCCCATTTTGCGTTTTGGCCGATGAAGCCGTGAAAGTTCTTAGTGAAAAAGGCTACAAAGTCAGGAGACTCGATGAAGGTTATCCGGAGTGGAAAATAAAACAATTGGAAAGCAGCTAAGCATATGAAAACAATTATAATTCTTGGAGGCGGTGTTGGCGGAATTGTAGCCGCCAATGAACTTGGTAACCGCTTAGGCGGCGAGCACAAAATCATCCTGATTGAAACGAATAGCGAACACACATTTGCTCCTTCGTATTTATGGCTGATGAACGGTGACCGCAAGAAAAAACAAATAAGCGTACCGCTCAAATCGCTCCTTAAAGAGAATATTGAAGTTGTAAATAGCATAATTAGTGAAATTGCTCCGGATGAAAAGAAAATAAAGGCGGGTGAAAAAGAATATCGTTATGATTTTCTTGTGATAGCGCTCGGCGCTGATTTGGCTCCGGAAAAGATTCAGGGTTGGGACAATAGCATTCACACCTACTATACTTTTGAAGGTGCAGCAAAATTGCATGAAACGCTTACAAACTTTTCAGGCGGGAAAGTTACACTGGTAATTGCATCGATGCCGTACAAATGCCCCGGCGCCCCGCACGAAGGGGCAATGCTTATCGAAGATTTTTTTAGAGCAAAAGGACTTCATAAGAAAGTTGAAATCAGCCTTTTCACTCCAGAACCTCAACCGTTGCCTGTTGCCGGACCTGAACTTGGAACTGCAGTTAAAAGCATACTCGATAAGAAAGGGATTCGCTTCCATCCGTCGATGCAGCTTAATTCTGTTGACACCAGATCGAAACAATTGTTTTTCAATGTAAAAGATACGTATGAATATGATCTGCTCATTGTTATTCCACCCCACCAGGCTCCTGAGGTTATTCGCACATCAGATTTTGCGAATGCAAACGGATGGGTCGATGTGAACCCTGCCACGCTTCAAACAAAGTATGAAAACGTTTTTGCCATTGGAGATATTACAGCCATTCCTTTACCCGGCAGGTGGTTTCCGGATAAGCCAATGATGCTGCCCAAAGCCGGTGTTTTTGCCCACTTGCAGGCTGAAGTTGTGGCAAAAAATATTGTCAGGAAAATTCAAGGTGAAAAAGCGGATGAAAAATTCTGTGCCGACGGTTATTGTATGCTCGAAGCCGGAGAGGATTTGGCCGGATTCGCTTATGGCGATTTTTTCGGAGAACCGCATCCACAGGTTCATTTAAAACAAATTGGCAGAAAGTGGCACCTCGGGAAAGTGCTGTTCGAAAAGTGGTGGTTAAGTCCGGTCGGCTTAAAAAAAGCATTTTACAAAAATTTACTTCAGATAGGTGGTAAGTTAATAGGAATTCCCGTCAAGCTTTAATGAACCCTCAATTTTTAAAATAATAAAATGTTGAAAATCACGAATCAAGCTAAAAATTCCTTCTCTATGAAAAGACAACTGACCTTAATTCTTATTGCTGTTATAGGTTTCTCTATTCCAAGAAATGTGGCAGCTCAAAATAAATTGGATATCGGTTTTTGGTCGCAGGCTTGGTATCAACATGTTGAAAATGGTAAAAACAACAATCCCCTTAATGACTTTATGGTACGAAGGGCATATTTATCTTTAAAGGGTCAGCCAACCGACTATCTTGGTTTTTTCGCCCACATTGCCGTTGACCGCCTGGGTCAGGACGGTTTGGATAACCCATCGCTGGGGCTTGGTAGTGGTTTGGCTTTTCGTGATTTATGGATTACCCTGAGCCTGAATGAAAGTTTCAAAATACAGGCCGGGCGAATGTATGTTCCACTTACACGAAATTATGGGACAACTTCAACCAAGGCGATGCTTACGACCGACCTTTCGTTTATGCAGGGAGGTATTCGGGGAGGTATTTTCTATACCAGTAAAGTGGGTCGGGATGATGGCGTGACCCTTTGGGGCAATCCGTTCAATGGCCGCCTACAATACCGCATGATGGTTTCAGAAGGCATGGAAGACAGCAGTAATCCCAATGATCAGCTTCGCTTTGTTGGCCGGGTAGTCGTTAATTTGTTGGAGCCGGAAAAAGAGTGGTTTAACCAGGGTACCTATTTGGGTAAAAAGAAAGTACTAAGTTTTGGTGCCGGTATTGACAAACAAAACAACCTGACTTTAAATAACCTTACCGGACAAGACAACACCACATGGACTGTTGACGGTTTTTTTGATCATCCAATTGCCAAAGATGCTGTTACCATAGAATCGGCTTACATTCATATTCAGAACAGCACCCAGACAAACACTTTTGCGAAGCTTGCTCCGGGTGACAATGCCGGGCTTTTTTACCTTCAGGCTGGCTATTATTTTGGTGATCCATTGGGTAAAGGCAATTTACAACCCTATTTCCGTTACGAAAACGTGTCTGTCGAGCAAAAGAATGAAACCAGCTTTCTGAGCGGCGGAATCAATTACTATCTGAAAGGTCACAATGCAAAGTTTAGTCTGGATTATACAGTTATAAACCATTCGGAAATTGATGACCAAAGTATGTTTACCCTTCAGTTAGCTGTTGGAATATAAATTCTTCGAAATATGGAAAAACCTGTTTACCTCGATTACAACGCCACAACTCCAACAGATACCAAAGTTGCAGCGGAAATGCTGCCTTATTTACAGGCACACTTCGGAAATCCGTCCAGTTCCTATTTAATTGGAAAGCAAAACAAGGAAGCGGTTGAAAGAGCGCGGGCGCAAGTTGCTGAACTGATAAACTGCCAGCCCGAAGAAATCTTTTTTACCAGTTGTGCCACCGAATCAAATAACCTTGCAATTAAAGGAATTGCCTGGGCAAACAGCGATAAAGGCCGCCACGTCATTACATCGTCCATTGAACACCCCGCTGTAACCGAAGTTTGCAAATACCTGAGTTTACAAGGTTTTGATATCACTTATCTTCCGGTCAATCAGTATGGCAGGATCGACCCCGAGGATGTTGAAAATGCGATCAGGAAAGATACAATCCTGATTTCCATAATGCACGCCAACAACGAAATTGGAACCATTCAGCCTATTCTCGAAATCGGTGAAATTGCACGAAAGAATAAAATTGCTTTTCATACCGATGCTTCTCAGTCTGTCGGAAAAATTGAAACGAATGTAGATAAACTGAAAGTTGACCTGCTGACCATTGCCGGACACAAATTGTATGCGCCAAAAGGGATTGGCGCGTTGTATATCAGGAAGGGAACGCGGATCGAAAACCTGATACACGGCGCCGGACAAGAAAAAGGCATCCGCCCCGGAACAGAAAATGTTATTCACACTATTGGACTTGGGAAAGCCTGCGAAGTGGCGTTGCGAGATTTCAAACAGAACCGGCACAACATGCAGGCTTCGCGCGACAGGCTGCTCGACGGACTTGTTTCCAAGATTGGCAGTCGGGTTTATGTAAATGGTGATCTGGCCAATTGTCTGCCCAATACGCTGAGTGTGGCATTCGAAAAAGTCAGCGCGCACGCTTTGGCCTCTTTCATCAGCAGCGAAGTTTTGATTTCAACCGGCTCTGCTTGTCATTCAGGAGAAACCACTATTTCTTCAGTCCTTCAGGCAATGGGCCTCGATTTCAGAATGGCTGCTGCAACAGTCAGGATTTCAACCGGAAAACATACAAACATTGAAGAAATTGATTTTGCCGTCGAAACGATTGTCGATGCAGTAAAAAAACTCACATAATAATCTAAATCAACAATCTATGAAGAAACAATTTATTCTACTGGTATTCCTGACATGTATATTTACCAGCGGTACCTATGCCAAACCGTCCAAAGACAAAAAAGAGTCTGCCACTACTATTGGTATGGTCGTTTATTCAAACGACACTGAAACAGTTTGGAATGCCATGCGTTTGGCCAACTATTCTAAAAATCAAGGTAATACGGTGAGCATATTTTTGCTCGGGAAAGGTGTCGAACTGGATAGTATGGTTAAAACAGATAAAGACATGAAAGAGCAGGTCAATAAGTTTTTAGAGAACGGCGGCATTATTCTGGGCTGCGGAACCTGTCTGCAAAGTCGTAATAACGATGAGCCGGAGGTTTGCAAGTTCTCTTCCCTTGCCGATCTGTATGAGTTGATCCGTAAAAACAAAATTGTATTAACATTTTAAAACAATAGAAATGAAAATCGGAATTATCCTTGAAACCAAAGAGTTTGAAAAAGCATGGAATGCTTTCCGTTTTGCTGTGACAGCAAAAAAAACCGGACACGAAGTAAAACTGTTTTTAATGGGCGAAGCCGTTGAATGCGAAGGTTTGACCCACGAAAAATACAATATTAACGAGCAACTAAAAGCATTTGTGAATGTTGGCGGTGAAATACTGGCCTGCGGAACCTGTCTGAAATCGCGCCATTTGGACAGTACCGATGCCTGCCCGATTTCCACAATGGTTGATTGTGTTGAGCTGGTTGTTTGGGCTGACAAGATGGTCACCTTCTAAAAGGACAAAATATCAAAATCTAATGTCCTTCCTAAATTGTAGAGTGCAAAAAAGAGGCTGAACTCGTTTGAGCCAGCCTCTTTCTTTGTGGTGAATGTTAAAATTCAGAATCTCAAAAAAATTAGAACCGATATGCAAGAGTTAGAAATCCCATGTGAGCTTTGTAGCTTGGAGCAATGGTATTGCCCATCGAAACTAGGCGGTTACCCCAACGGTTGTCTTTAGAAGTGTCGCGAAGGAAATATTCACTTC
>DPRM01000026.1 GCA_003537645.1 Prolixibacteraceae bacterium | reverse complement strand
TTATTTGTGTATAAAGAGTAGCTTTAAAGAGAGGGGGAAGCTCTGCTTGCAAGGCTTGGGGTGAGTCAAAGTATCAAGCAACTAATCAGACACATAAAAATTTTACGCCTCCAGCTCTTTAAACAGTTGCGAGGTTTTTCGTTTATATATGCCAACTCCGGCAAGCATTGCGCCAATTACGGTCGATACAATTCCGGGCAGGAATCCGATGTAAAAATCAACTGGTGTAATGCGGGCACGGATAATGGTGGGCATCATCATCGACGAACCATTCATAGAATCGCCCAGATCTAATCCATAAGTTTGCATTAGCCAGGCAAAGAAAAGTCCGATTGTGGTACCAACAACAGATCCGGCAATGCCAATCATTACGGATTCGTAAACCAGTGTTCGATAGACATGTTTTTTCTCTTCGCCCATCGCCAGCCGGATGCCAAATTCACCGTAACGCCGTATTCCTCCGAGCAATCCGGCATTCCACAAAACCAGCGACATGGCCAGCATAAATACAAAGGTGATAATGGCGCCCATCGTATTCGACAAATCGACAAACTGCCCCATACTTCCCTGATCTTTGAGCGATAACATCACCGGAGCGTATTCATCATTTTCAGGATTTGGGAAATTCGACAAGAATTTATCTTTTACATCTGCGGCCAGATCAGCCGAAAAGTAGCCTGAACCGAAAAATCCGGTGATTTCAGTGGCAGCATCGTCCATGTCGAGCGCCAGGCGAACATCTTCAATATCAGCAATGATGGTTCCCTTGTCCATTACCTGGACACCAAAAGAAAGCGTTCCGGCCAGGATGAAGTTGTAATAACTCATACTTCCATTCATGGTCGAACCAATCAGCGTGATCTTGTCGCCCGGATTTACTCCCAGCTTTTGCGAAAACAATTCGCTTAGTACTATTTCGCCCTTATTTTCGGGTAAACGTCCGCGCACCAACGATTTAGCCATGCCCATCCGCTCTGCTTCGCTCGATTTTCCCGAAAGCAGATCAACGCCAATTCCTATCGCAGGTCCTTGAGCTTTGGTTTCGCCGTTTTCATCCGGGGCATCAATCAAACCACCAAACTGGATGCGCTCCACCCACGCAACATCAGGAAATTCCTGACTAAGTTTTTCTTTCAATGCACTGGTTTCGAGCAGCGCCAGATCGGTCGGCATTTGGCTGATGTTTTCGGCAAACGATTTGGTTACCACTTTCACATGTCCAAAACTCAATTTGGCGTTCATCTCTATCGAATCGTTCATCAAGCCCGTAATATAAGCATGAAGAAAAACGCTCAACGTTACGCCCACCGCAACAATTAGTATGGGCATCAGGCTGCGCCTTTTGTCGCGCAACAATCCTTTCAGCAAGAATCGTATCATAGCTTTATGTATTTACTGTTGAAGTTCATAGAGTTCATAAAGTACTTAGAGTTCATAGAGTTATGATTTTAGGGTTTTGCTGATGGAAGTAAAGATTGCAAGTAATTCGTTGCACTCTTTCAATAATCCCTGAAGTTTAAGCTCTTCAGTCCATTTCATCTCCTGAATGATTTCAAGCCAGAAAGCAGTTTCGCTTGCTTCACTTTCGGCAATTTTAATCCTGCTTGCAAAATCTGCCTTACTTCTGCCGCGATTTGCTTCCCGATAGTTAGCACCAACACTAGTTCCCGATTTCGAAACCTGGTTTCTCACAACTTTCCCTTCAACGGTATTTGGCAACTTTCCCGATAAACTCAATATCGAAATTGCAAACTTTTTTGTCCGCAACTCCAACCCTTTTGCAAACTCTTTATTCTCCATGCCGTTAGTTTTATACTTTATGAACTTATAACTTTATGAACTTATAACTTTCTCACTCCTACTGTATTTTCCCCCTTAAAGCTTCAGTTGGGTTCATTTTTGCAATGCGGCGCGCCGGCCAGTAACTTACCACCGAGGTGGTCAAAAGCACGATCAAAGTGGTCGTAAGTATCAGTCCCATACTGTAAATCGGGTACATGACTGGGGCAACAGACATACCGAATTCGCTGGTATCCATCGGAACGGTGAAGCCAACTTTGGCTTGCCAGATAAAAAACGGAATTCCGTAAACAGCAGCCAAAGCTGCAGCCAAAACAGCGTGCATGGCTCCTTCAACCGTAAACAGAGCCACCACTTGCTGCCGGGTGTAACCCAGGGCAACGTAGGTTCCTATCTCCTTTTGCCTGCGAAAAATGGATAAAATTTGGGTGTCGAAAATCGCCAGCATCGCCAGCAATAACAAAATGACATAGAAAACCGATTGACCGGCATTTTTTGTTTTGATCATGGCATCAATCTCGGCGGTCAGGTCTTTTTTTGTTTTTAGACTGAAGTCGCCAACTGTGGAGCGGTTCTCTTCGGCATTGGCAAAACTGAAAAGCGTGGCTTGTTCAGGAAGCAATAGTTTTTCCTGCATGGTCTCCAGATTAATCCAGACTTGTGCAACATCAATAGTTGGGACTGTGGTCGAGAAAACATCAACAATCTCAATTTCAGCAGCATCGAAGGTGCCTTTGCTGTCGCGCCAGCGCAAAACAACGCGGCTCCCTTTTTCAAGGTGGCTCGAACGTGCCATAACCTCCCCAATAATGGCAGGTATGGCATCGGTCTCCGAATCGAGCTGGTGCGTTGGTATTTTCAGCAAAGTTTGACTGGCCGGAATTCCCTTAATCATTGCTGGTTGCATCCGGCCCTGTGGGTAAATGGTTCCCTGCGCAAAAAGCATGGGAACCATTTTTCCACGTTCAATTTCAGGCTTAAATTCACTGGGAATTGAGGCATGACTGTCGGTAATGGTAAAAGCATCGTAAGGGTCGTACTGCTTGTGCCAGAACTGGCCTTTGCCAATTTCCCACTGTTCCATATCGTTTTTGGCCTGATGGTCCCAGCCCACCAGAATTCCCTTCATCCAGATAATGACCACGAAGGAAAACGACAACACGATTACGTTCAACCATGTGCGTAACCCGGCGCCTATCAGGTTTCGGAAAGCCAGTTTAAATGCTATTTTCATGATTTTCGGTTTTACTGGGTTATCCATTCTTCATGATCGACCAGGCCGTCTTTCAGGAAGATTTTACGTTTCAGGTAACCGATGACTTTTTCATCGTGAGTCGCAAAAATGAAGGTGGTTTTTAGTTCACGGTTCAGGTTCTGCATGGTTTGCAGGATGTTATGCGAGTTGGCTGCATCGAGGTTGGCGGTTGGTTCATCGGCCAACACCAACGAGGGTTTTTTCACCATGGCGCGGGCAATGGCCACACGCTGGCATTCGCCTCCGGAAAGTTGTGGCGGTTTCGATTTTACTTTGTCGGTCAGGCCCACCCATTCCAGCGCATCCATCACCATTTTTTTACGTTCCGGAGTGGTGTAATCGAGCAGCAACAGTGGAAATTCCACGTTTTCGAAAACCGTATGTACCTGCAACAGATTGTAGCTCTGGAAAATAAATCCTAAACTCTCTTTACGCAGTTTGGCCGACTCTTTAGCACTCAATTTGGAAATAGATTTTCCTAGCACAATTGCCTCTCCTTCAGTGGGCATATCGAGTGATCCGATGATGTTGAGCAGTGTGGTTTTTCCGGAGCCACTGGGACCAATAAGCCCGGCAAATTCACCTGTCCCGAAGTTCAGGTTAATTCCTTTCAGTGCGGTAAACTCACCCTTTCCGATGGGGAATCGTTTGATGAGCTGATTGATTTGAATGATAGCGGAGTTTTCCATAAACCGAATATTTTAATGATTGAATACGATCATGATTTGCACACCCGTTCCGGCAAAAAGGTTCATGTCATTGGCGGTGAGCGGTATTTTGTACTGTTTGGGGTTGCTGAAACCCATGCAGTATAACGTAATATTCTTGAATTGGTGGTTCCATGTCACAATGTTGTAAACGCCCTTATTGATCCAGTCGTAATAAACCATTGCGCTAAGATTGTCGTTCAGACTGAACGGATAATTGAGAGAAAGAGTGGAAAAAATAAACGGATCGTTGATGCGGAAAGGTTTTTGATCGTACGCAAACAGCAACTGTTCATAAATGACATTCAGTCCGTTACCTATTCCAAAGGTATAATCAGTCCCAATGCTCATTGAGGTTTGGTTGGTGAAATTGCCCACGTTTTTCGATTTATTGAGCCAGACCGCTTCGAACCAAAGCCCAACGCCCACGTCCCATTTACCATCCAAACCAATGCGGTTTTCAGGAACCATATCGTTAAGGGTCACCAATGTATCCAGATTATTCGTGTCGGATAAACGGTGATGGTACGAAATCCCCATTTCACCTTTTGGTACGGGCATTTGGAACCGGCCACCAAATTCGGGCTGTCGCTGACTGGTGTTGCCGATCTCCCAGGTTTTGGGATTTTCGTTTCCGTAAAGCACCCACATCCACAGGTTGGCATTGTTCAGAAAATAGTAGCGGCCCAAAACACCCCAAACGCCATCGGTGAGTTGTAATGGGTCACGCGGATCGAGTTGGTCGAACCACATGAGTGGACGAATCATCGATGCCGAACCAAAGTTTATTTTCTGCAATCCGGCCCTGATTTCCAACTGCTCGGTAGAATATCGGGCCCACAAGCGGTAGGGTTTAATGCTTCCGTCGGTGTAATTTTTATCAAACGGAAGGGTACCCAAAGTTCCGTTCAGATTGGCTGAAGCTTCAAAATCGAACAGGCTTTTCGAGGGCTCACCCAACTTGAAATTGAGTTGCGGCAGGTAACGTGCCCCACTCCAAAGTTTCAAATCATTGTTTGGGTTGAAGTTGACCCATGCCGATGCCTGCCCTTTAAATTCAAGGTTTTGTGCGATTAGGTTTTGAACCAGAATGATGCAGAATGCCAATAATATGTATCGGAATGAAATCATGTCATTATTGGTGAGGCGAAATTCCGTAAGCCGAAAACCTTGTAAGTTCCATAATCAAATCCTGTGGATTTGGGTAGATTTTATTGAGATACGGATCATTCAGTAAGTCGCTGTATTTCTGGGTGAAATAAACGAAGAATTCGATGTTCAGGTCTTTGCGTAAAATTCCACGTTCTTGTGCCAACTTGAAATCGCCAATCATTTCGGCCCAAACTATGCGGGTTTTTTCTTCGATGTAATCTTTCAAGCCCAATTCAGGGTTGGTATAAAAATCGGTGATGAACTCTTTACTAATCTCGTGAATTCCCTCTTTTTTCATTTGCAGCATTTGGCCAATCAAGTCCGATGCAGAAGTAGTTTCATGTAAAACCGTTCTAAAGGTTGAAACTGAATCATCAACTACAAAGTCGAACACCGCTTTGGCTAGCTCCAATTTATTGGAAAAAAATTTATAGAAAGTCATTTTGCTGGTTTTGGCTTCCCGGCAAATCTCCTCGATCGATACCCGCTTGAAACCGTGTTTCCAAAACAACGCGCGCGCAGCCTGAATAATGTCGAGGTATTTTTTGTTTTGTGTTATTTCTGCCATGATTCGTTGGATTACAAAAACATGACAAATATACGATTCGTATCAAAATAAAACCAAAAACGTATATTTTATTTACAGAAAGTATAATTTCTGATTTTTCACAAATTAGCGATTGTCCTTGTTTACGAGTCTAGTCGGGATTACAAATCCAGAGCTAAAAAGTGCCAATTGCAAATTGGCACCAGCGGCTGCGAGCTGCAGTGCATACCTGAAGTTCCATTAGGTTTTTATTTTGCCATTCATAAAAAGTCAAGTTTATGATTTTTTACTCGAATCTCTATTCTGTGATAATTTATAATCACTTATTTGTATATTTTTCTTAGTTATATTACTATCATTCAGATTGTACATTCTTGGGAATGGACCTCCAAATTTATCAAGCCACATTAAATTTATTAATGGAGGAACTATGTACATATGCCTCTCAATACTTGTATGGTAAAGCAAATCATCTTTTGCATGAAAGGGAATGAAAATTTGAAAAATTAGATTTCGTACATAGAAAATGTAAATTTGAGAAGGAGCAGGAAACTTTTCATATTTAGCACTTTTCTTGTATTGTATTAAAAAAGGTGGAACATCAAAGTTTCCAGGAATAAAGTATTGGTGCATCGACAATATAAAATCGTAAGACGGATTTGTTACATAACTGTCGTCCATTAGGAATTTAATTGTTTCGGATAAGTCTACCAAATCATCTTGGCCTACCATTGATACAGCAGTTTTTAGTAGACATTTAAAAATATTTATCGGTTTGTAAGGATTTCCCTCTGCTTGAATTCTTAAAATTTCACCATCTCTACTATAGCTAATGTTATTGTTTTTGTTTGGGTCAGAGATATTTATGTCGATTATGTTTTTCTCAACCTGTTCAATTTTCATTTCCTCCTTTCGAGATTTAAACTTAGGATAACCTCCTTTTTTGGGAATTTCTGAAAGTGTCCTGTATGGACCTAAAAAATTTGAAAAATCATTCTCATGTAACCCAAATTTATAGTTGCAATTATCACATTCAAAATCAGAAAAGTGAACTTTGTTTCCAAGCGATTCAGGGAACAAGTGCGCTTATTTTGAAAATTTCACCTCTGGATAAGATTTTCCACAAAACCTACATATTCTCTCATTTTTAGGTTTTAACTTCTTTCTATTATCGTTAAGCCAGATAAAGTAATTTTCACCGTATAGTTCGTGTACTACTCTTAGCGTGTCTAATGTAGCTTTGGGCATAATATTATAGTTCCACTTTATGCTTGTTTTACCATTGTCATTTACAAGTGAAAATATAGTATGCGACATATTGTACTTAATCTGTTCCATATCTATTGCTTAGTTGTTTATTTCATTTATAGTCTAAATTTAATAGACAAAGGCGTTTGATCTGCAAGCCGTCTTAAACTTGCTGCCAACCAGAAAATCCCGGAAACTTTTCTCTCCTTCCACCAAAACCTCAATTCCTTCTATTTTCCGAGTTGTTTTCAAAGGCTTTAAAGGTAAGTGGTTATGTTTACAAAACAAAATATGAAGGAGTAATTTTATATCGCATTGATGCTTTTTTTTCGTGGACTTTTTATGAATGTCACCCCAAAATCCTTGCTACCGCTTGCCCTGTTTATTTTTTTAGTGTCCTGCAGGTTCGGGTCAACGGCCTGTAGAAATTTTCGTCTCCCTGTTGGCAGGTAAAACCATCCTGTTGCATTTTTCCGCCGTCCTGTTAAAAGGGAAGTTGCACAAGTACATTTTTTCGTCGTCTTGTTGCGTAGCGAACCTGTCCTGTATAAAAAGTTCATCGTCCTGTTCAACATGACGGGTATAAACAGTAACAGGACAGAGGGAAAACTCAACAGGATTCATAAAACATGAACAGGACGGTTTCGGCAACCAAATGTCTAACTTGATTTAAGAGCATGTGGGTTCTTCCGAAAGAAAAATAATTAAATATTTCAATTTTTTTTGCATTCCCTGCAAACGTTTGCAATGAGGGTTTTTTATCTAAAACACGCTGTTTTGCCCGATAAATAAGGCGTTTGCGCAAATCATGGATTTGGATTTCTGGAAAAACCTTCTTTATATTTGTGCAGTTAATTCCGTTTTTCGTTAATTCCATTTACTACTTCATTCGGTTTCCCGAAAATTCTTTCGGGCTAATCGCACAATTGATTCCACACATTTGATGGCGTTGTTTTTTTTGCTTCGATAAGGCCAGTTGCCTGATCTGGTAGAAAAAGTGTTGTTTTGGTTATTTGCCAAAGTATTTGCACATTCCATCAAATAAACCAATTAATTCTAAATCGAAAATGAAGAAAAAACCTGCTTTAAGTTTTTGGCAAATCTGGAACATGAGTTTTGGCTTTCTGGGCATACAGTTTGGCTTTGCGCTGCAGAATGCCAATGTGAGCCGCATATTCGAAACCCTCGGCGCCAATGTTGACGACATTCCCATTTTGTGGATTGCCGCCCCGGTCACAGGCTTGGTGGTACAACCCATTATTGGTTATTTGAGCGACAAAACCTGGGGAAGGTTTGGCCGACGCCGACCTTACTTTATGGCGGGTGCAATTTTGGCCTCGCTCGCCCTTATCATCATGCCTAACTCCCCCTCGCTCTGGATTGCCGCCGGAATGCTCTGGATGATGGATGCATCGATCAATATTTCGATGGAACCTTTTCGCGCATTCGTTGGCGATATGCTACCCAGCGAACAGCGGACTTCTGGTTTTGCCATGCAGAGTTTTTTCATCGGTACAGGTGCAGTCGTTGCATCGGCCTTACCCTACGCTTTCACCAACTGGTTTGGGATCTCGAATGTGGCCGAAGCCGGGGAAAAAATTCCGGAATCGGTGAAACTTTCGTTTTACCTGGGTGGAGCCGTTTTCCTGCTGGCCGTTCTGTGGACCGTTTTTTCTACCAAAGAATATTCGCCCGAAGAACTAACCGAATTTGAAGCCGAACAAAAACAATCGGCTCAAATGGAAGAACCAGAACGGACATCTGCCAAAAATCTTCTTCCGGGTTTTATCCGGAATGGGCTGATTTTGCTGGTCGTTGGTCTTCTGGGCAGTTTACTCATTCAGCAAATGGGCTGGGAAAAAGAATTGTACATCTTGTCAGTTGGCTTGGGCGCATTTGGACTGATTTTACTGATTTCGGCCTGGTACACCCGGCAGGGCATGGTTCACAACGGTTTTGTTGAGGTGATTACCGACCTGATGAACATGCCAAAAACCATGAAACAACTGGCCATTGTTCAGTTCTTTTCGTGGTTCGCACTGTTTTCCTTATGGATTTATTCTACCTCGGCAGTTACCAGCCACATTTACGGAACCAGCGATACCGCCTCGAAACTTTACAACGATGGCGCCGATTGGGTTGGAATCCTGTTTTCGGTTTACAACGGCTTTGCTGCCGTGGTAGCATTCGGGCTTCCCTGGCTGGCAAAATGGACAAGCCGAAAAATGGCCCATGCCATTGCACTTGTTTGTGGCGGATTGGGACTGGCTTCGTTCTATATCGTGAAAGACCCGAACCTGCTAGTTGTCTCGATGCTGGGCGTTGGGATTGCCTGGGCCAGTATTTTGTCGATGCCCTACGCCATTCTCACAGGTTCGCTTCCTGCACAGAAAATGGGAACTTACATGGGAATTTTCAACTTTTTCATCGTAATTCCACAGATTCTGGCTGCCAGCATTCTCGGCTTTTTTACCAAAACAATCTTTCACGGCCACGCCATTTACGCGCTTCTTTTGGGTGGCGCATCTTTGCTGATTGCCGCTGTAAGTGTATTGTTTGTCGATGATGTTGACCAGAAGTAACAAGTGATCAGTCGCAGTGGGTGTATTTGTTTGAAAGCCCCGTTAGGAGCGAAATATTTGTAGTAAAATGATACGATGAACGAAAAACCGTCCGAAGTAATTTGACAAACAATGAGTTAACCTCATTTCGGACGGAATGGGATTCACCTTAAAGATGAATTAAAAGTAAAAATACGTGATTAAGAACTTTATAGAAGCTTGCATATTTGATTTAGACGGGGTTGTGGTTGATACCGCCAAATACCATTTTATAGCCTGGAAGGCTTTGGCCGAAGAACTAGGCTTTGAATTTACCCACGAAGACAACGAACGGCTGAAAGGTGTCAGTCGGATGGCGTCGCTCGAAATATTGCTTGAAATTGGAGGATTACAGTTTCCGGAGCGGGAAAAGCTGGCAATGGCTGAAAAAAAGAACACCCTTTATGTGAGTTACATCGAAAAAATGACTCCCCAAGAAATTCTTCCGGGAGTTCCTGAATTCCTTCAGGAATTAAAAAATAACAGGATAAAAATCGCATTGGGTTCGGCCAGTAAAAACGCCCCGATGATTTTGGACCGGATTCAACTTACTGAAATGTTTGATGCGGTAGTAGATGGGAATTCCATTACAGAAGCCAAGCCGAATCCTGAAGTTTTCCTGAAAGGCGCTGAACGGTTGGGTGTTTTGCCCGAAAACTGCGTGGTATTTGAAGATGCCATTGCCGGAGTTGAGGCCGCCCGGAATGCAGGAATGCGCTGCATCGGAATTGGTGACCCCGAAACCCTTGGTTTTGCCGATTTGGTCATCCCCGGGTTCGATGGATTTACGCTGGAAAAGCTAAAAACCCCCTTATAATTTCCCCGATGGGGGAAAGATTAGGGCACTGTCCTGCGATATTTTCCGCCCTGAAAGTGCAAAATATATTAGCCCGGGGTGTAGCCCCGGGGAAAGAAAAATGAAGTTTACCCGTCCGCGAGTAAAAGTTGAAAGAAGCGTTTTACTTGTTTCGGACGGAATGGAATGATCGATTGAAAAACAGAACAATAGAAAAAGAAACAATTTGAAAATATACCTGATTCACTTCAGGATTAAAATTAAAACGTATGAAAAACTACATCATACACGACGAGTGGAAGATCATTGAAGAGGGATTTCACCAAGAGGAAAACCGTGTCACCGAAAGTTTGCTAAGTATTGGCAACGGACGGAGCGGGCAGCGGGCCAACTTCGAGGAAAAGTACACCGGCGATTCGCTTCGTGGCAGTTACGTCGCAGGCGTATATTATCCCGATAAAACCCGCGTTGGCTGGTGGAAAAACGGCTATCCCGAATATTTTGCCAAAATCCTGAATGCTGCCAACTGGATCGGAATTGATGTTTCGGTTGATGGCGAAGAATTGGATTTAGCCAAAGCCGAAATCCTGTCGTTTTACCGCGATCTCGACATGAAATCGGGTTTACTTTCGCGCCGGTTTGTAGCAAAGTTGACTTCAGGGAAAGAGCTTGAGGTAAATTCTAAACGGTTTTTAAGCATTGCCGATCAGGAAATTGGCGCCATTCGTTACACCGTGAAAGCACTCAATTTTTCAGGAAAAATTACAGCTACCCCCTACACCGACGGAAATGTGGTGAACGAAGATTCGAATTACGACGAAAATTTCTGGATCGAAAAATCTACCCAAATAAACGGTTCTGTCGGATTTGTATGCATGGAAACCAAAAAAACAGCATTTCAGGTTTGTACCGGAATGAATTTCAGGGCTTCTCTGAACGGAACACGAATTGAACCTGTACTTTCAACTATTCAGAAAGAAAAATACATCGCTTCGGAATTTACTGTCGAGGTAAAAAATGGAGATGAGCTGTGCATCGAAAAATACGCAGCCATTATTTCTACACTTTATTACCCAGCAAATAAACTTCAGAATGCCACCGAAAAAGCCTTGAAACGAGCATCAGAAAAGGGTTTCGACAAGCTTTTTGCTGATCAGGAAAAGGCCTGGGCCATTCGCTGGGAAACGAGCGACATCCGAATCGAAGGCGACGTGGCGGCGCAACAGGGCATCCGGTTCAACATTTTTCAATTGAATCAAACTTATTTGGGCGACGACGAACGCCTGAACATCGGACCAAAAGGCTTTACCGGTGAAAAATACGGTGGCGTAACGTATTGGGATACTGAAGCTTATTGTTTGCCTTTTGAACTCGGCACTTCTCCGCAAATGGTATCGAAAAACCTGCTTTTGTACCGCTACAAACATTTGCCGAAAGCCATCGAAAATGCCGAAAAACTTGGATTTACTGATGGTGCGGCACTTTACCCAATGGTGACCATCAACGGCGAAGAATGCCATAACGAGTGGGAAATCACCTTCGAAGAAATTCACCGAAATGGCGCGATTGCTTATGCCATTTACAATTATATCAGCTATACCGGCGATCAGGAATACCTTGCGCCTTATGGTTTTGAGGTTTTGCTGGCCTTGTCGCGGTTTTGGAGCCAGCGCATCAACTGGTCCGAAGAAAAGAAGAAATTCGTGCTGCTCGGTGTGACCGGCCCGAACGAATACGAGAACAATGTGAACAACAATTTCCACACCAGCTACATGGCCGTGTGGACGCTAAAATATACGCTCGAAGCGATTGATTATCTGAAAAAAGAGCATCCGCTACTGTTCGAGGATCTGGTGAAAAAGCTTAAACTGAAAGAAGTTCAGGAAACATCGCGCTGGAAAAAGATTATCAAAGACATGTATTTCCCGTACGATTTTACACGCAAAATTTACCTTCAGCAAGATGGTTTTCTCGACAAAGAACTGATTCCGGCGAGTGAGCTGAAACCCGAAGACCGGCCGATCAATCAGAAATGGTCGTGGGACCGCATTTTACGTTCACCATACATCAAACAGGCCGACACTTTGCAAAGTATTTACTGGTTCGAAGACCAGTTCGATCGCGAAAGCATCGAGCGGCATTTTGATTTCTACGAGCCGCTCACCGTGCACGAATCGTCGCTGTCGAGCTGTATCCATGCGATTTTGGCTGCCTCAATCGG
>DPRM01000049.1 GCA_003537645.1 Prolixibacteraceae bacterium | reverse complement strand
GATTTCCGAAGGATGCACTTCGAGCGCAAATTTGACGCCCATTTTTTGATACTCGTCCAGAATCGGAATCCAGCGTTTGGCAAAATCTTCATAGCCTTTGTCAATCCGCTCCTGGCTTACAGCCGGAAATGAATACAGCATGTGCCATATCGAACTTCCGGTAAAGCCAATCACGGTGTCGAGTCCAAGCATTTTGGCTACTTTCCCGGTTTTGATTACTTCGGCAGCTGCACGTTGGCGCACACCTTCCGGATCACCATCACCCCAGATGTAATCGGGTAAGATACTTTTGTGGCGCTCGTCGATTAAATCGCACACGCACTGTCCGACCAAATGAGTTGAAATAGCAAATAGCTGAAGATCGTATTTGGCAAGCGTTTCTTTGCGTGCATCGCAGTAGGCCTGATCGGCTTTGTCGATTTCCATGTGGTCGCCCCAGGTGCAAAGTTCGAGGCCGTCGTAGCCAAACTCAAGCGCTTTTTCGCATATGGTTTCAAAGGGAAGGTCGGCCCATTGTCCGGTAAATAAAGTTACTGGTCTGCCCATGATATTTTTGTTTTTAGTGGTTTTATTCGATGATCATGTCCGTTGGCTAAAGCAAACGGCAAAGGATAGGACTCATTCTGATCGGAGCGACTATTCTTTGCCGTTCAGTTCAGTGAACGGGCATGAATAAATTCTTATTTAAAAGGTACCCATTTTATATTGTCATTGTATCCGGCTTCCACAACGGCATCGATGAACTGCATACCGCGAATACCATCTTCAACGCCAGGATAATCGAGCCATTCTGGTTTTGGTTCTTCGCCGTTCAATTTAGCCCGAAGCGTAAACGAGAAATTGCGGTAAATATTGGCGAAAGCTTCCAGATATCCTTCCGGATGTCCTCCCGGGGTACGGGTATTGGCTGCGGCAATCGCCGATCCCATCGAAGTTCCAACGCGCAATATTTCAGTTGGTTTGCTGGTCCATTTGGCAATCAGCGTATTGGGTTCGTGTTGTGCCCATTCCAGACCACCCTTATCGCCGTAAACGCGTATTTTAAGCGCATTTTCCTCGCCTGCAGCAATTTGTGTGGCTACCAAAACTCCTTTTGCGCCATTGTCGAAACGAAGCAGCACTGCTCCATCATCGTCTAGTAAACGACCGGGAACAAAAACATTCAGTTCAGCACATAGTGAAGTTGTTTTTAAACCTGTAATGTATTCGGCCAAATGATGGGCATGTGTACCAATATCGCCCATAGCGCCTGCTTTTCCGGAGCGTTTTGGGTCGGTTCTCCACGATGCCTGTGCGTTTCCGGAGTCTTCGAGTTTCGACGACAACCATCCCTGCGGATATTCAACAAATATTTTACGAATCTTGCCTAACTGACCTTCGGCAACCATTTGTTTGGCATGTTTTACTGCCGGATAGCCTGAATAGGTATGTGTGAGCGCAAGCAAAAGTCCGGTTTCCTGCAATTTGGCCTGAAGTTGCAAAGCTTCGTCGAGTGTGAAAGTGATGGGTTTATCGATCACCACATTGAAGCCGTTTTCAAGCGCCATCATGGCCGGGCCAAAATGGGCGAAATTGGGAGTTACGATGGTTACAAAGTCCATCCGGTCGCCTTCGGGCAATTTCACTTCGTTTTCAAACATTTCCTGATAGGTTTTGTAAACCCNNTTTTTGGACGGATAAAATTAGAAAACTTTTTCGGATGGAGTCCCGAAATTTCCGAAAAACCAACCAGACCAGAATGGGTAAATTTTTAATCACATTTGTGTTCGCACAAACAGATTCTTATCTTCGGGTCGAAAATACAAAGAAGGCACAGGCTAAGGCTTGGGCGCAGGCAAAACAGAAACCGATTATTTCAACAAATTTATAAACTAAGCTATACCAACATGGAAAGACGATCATTTTTACGCAACACGGCCGGAACTATTGCTGCTGTTGGACTTGCAGGTTCATCAAAGGCATTTGCTTCGGAAGTAAAAGTTTCGAACGAAGCTAAATTCAAATTAAAATATGCCCCTGGCTTTGGTACTTTTAAAGAACATGCCGGCGAAGATTTGTTCGACCAGATCAAATTTATGAGCGATCAGGGTTTTCGCGCTATTTTCGACAATGGCCTGATGGGGAAAGAATCCGCCATTCAGGAAAAAATTGCTGCCGAGCTTGCACGCCGCAACATGGATTTGGGTCCATTTGTGCTATACGCTGATTTTTCTGTAAAATCGATGGTAACACAGGATCCGGCCATTAAAGATATGCTGAAAAAGAAGATGCAGGAAGGTGTTGAATGTGCCAAACGTACCGGAGCCAAATGGGCATTGGTTGTTCCCGGCCGTTTCGACGAAAGATTGGAATGGGATTACCAGACAGCCAATGTGATAGACAACATGAAAATGTGCTGCGAAGTGGTTGAAAAAAGCGGGCTGATACTGGTTATGGAACCGCTCAATGCCTGGACGGATCACCCGGGATTGTTCCTGACGAAGATTCCGCAAACACACATGATTTGCGAAGCGGTTAATCATCCGTCGTGCAAACTGGTTGACGACCTTTACCACCAGCAAATTACAGAAGGAAACCTGATTCCGAACATCAACAAAGCATGGAACAGCATTGCCGCTTTCCACATTGGCGATAATCCCGGCCGCAACGAACCAACTACAGGCGAAATCAACTATAAAAATGTGTTCAAGCACATTCACAGCAAAGGCTACGACGGCACTTTGTGTTGCGAACACGGTAAAAGCATCAAAGGGAAAGAAGGTGAAATCGCTTTTATCAAGGCTTACAGAGAGGTCGATTCGTTTTAAATGAAAAGGATAAGTAGTGAGTTATATTTGAGAATTATCCCTATTTTTGTGGAAAATAAGTAGCTATGAACCAGATAAATAGAATAACAATTGATAAAGATATCTGCCACGGAAAACCCTGTATCCGAGGAATGAGGTGGCCGGTGGAGGTGGTTATTGATATGCTTGGATCGGGAATGTCGATAGATGAAATCATTGAAGATCACCCTGAATTGGAAAAAGAAGATATTCTTGCCAGTCTGAATTTTGCGAAATTGTATCTTTCAGGTAGGTCGATAAATGAAGTAGCCTGATGAAATTCCTTTGCGATGTTCATATCTCCTATAAAGTAGTCAACTATCTTTCTAATGCTGGCTTTGAAGCCATTCATGTAAATCAGATTCTTGATAGTTGGAACACTAAGGACAAGGATATTTGCCAGTATTCGGATAAAAATGATTTGATTGTAATCACAAAAGATTATGATTTTCGAAATAGTTTCTTTGTTAATCGAAGTCCGAAAAAGCTGATAAAAGTTAATTTGGGAAATATTTCGACCTCTGATCTTATTGAGTCTATTTCTCTGATTTTGAATGCGCTTGAAAAATTGAACACTGCTTCTTCATTTCTGGTTGAGATTGACAAGAATCAAATAACCTATACAACTGAAAAAGATAAGGAATTGTAATTTTTTGATACTGAAGGTTTATGAACGATACTGATTCATAAGCCTTCAGTATTTTCGTTTAAAACTCCAGCACAACATGCTTGATCGATTTCCGGTTGGAGGTGTAAACTACATGAACAGTTTTATCGGATGCCTGAATAACCGAAGGATAACTAAATTCACCGCTTGGCTGATCTTCCAGAATCGCGACATCCTGCCAGTTTATTCCATCGGTTGAGGCAGCAACATTTAGTTTATTACGGCCATTCACCCAATCGGCACCACTTTCCATTGGGTTGTAAATAAGCACTTTTAAGCCTGATTGGAGAGTCACTGCATCAATCCCCGAATTCGGGTTCAATACCTTGGTCTTTGCCAGCGCACTCCATGTTTTTCCTTCATCAACCGACCAGCTTTCCATGATGTAATTCTGGTTGCTGCGTAACAAAGCCTGAATTTTATCTTCAGGATAAAGTAAAAGCGTTGGTTGTATCACTTTGGCTGTATTTTCAGGATCGATACTAATCTTTTTCCATGTTTTTCCACCATCTGTTGAGCGCTCGATGTGTGAATGCCATTTATCATCCATCGTTTCAATACTCGAAGGACTTATAATTACTCCTGAAGTTAAAACCACCGGTTTGTTTTTAATTGGACCTAAAATTCCGTCCGGAAGCTTTTCGGGAGCCGACCAGGTTTGGCTCTCATCGGTCGAATAAACAACCATTCCCCACCATTCGCGAGGATTTGGACCAATTTTGTAATACAATGAAATGATACCATCGGCATTACGAAACAACACCGGATTCCAACACGGAAAGCGCAATGAATCACTGACAATACCATTTACGACCTCTGTCGGAGCACTCCATGAATCACCCTTTTTTACTGAAGTCCAGATGCCAACATCTTTGTTCCCTTCACCAGTGCCGCCGAACCATGCACAGAGAAGTGATCCGTCATTTAATTCAATTATTGTTGAAGCATGGCATGCCTGAAAGGGAGCTTTCTCGAAAATATGCTCATTAACCACTATTTTACAGCTTTTAGGGACACTGATTTGGCACGAAAAGGCCACAACAGCCAGTAAGAATAGTAGTGAAAATTTCATCGGTTATCATTTTTAGTCTGAATGGCAAAAATAGCAGAAGAACTAATTTTTCATATCCCCAATTCCTTCAAAGCAGCATAAATTTTGCCCGATTCAAAACCTCTTCCAATGGCGAAACGCATCAGTTTGTTGCGTTTGTCGTACTGATCTTTCGCTTTAATCGTTTTCGCTTTGTCTTCCAGCAGTTTCAGGAGTTCGCCGGCATAACCTTTGTCCTCAATCTCTTCAAAAGCCAGTGCCAAAATCTCCTGACTGATTTTTTTCGAACGGAGCATGTATTCAATTTTTTGCTTTCCCCAATGATTAAACCGGAATTTGTCTTTCACATACGCACGTGCAAAACGTTCATCGTCAATGTATTTTTCATCTTTCAAGAGGCCAATAATAAAGAGAGAATCAGATTCATTCAAACCCCAAAGTTTCAGTTTTTCCTGAATGCTATAGGTGCATGTTTCTGATTTGCTGCAAATTGCTGTCGCTTTGAAATAAGCCGATTGTTGTTCAGGTGTTAATTCCATTGTGTTTGTTTATGAAATTAAAGATACTACATCTTTATAAAAGCTACTGGTTAATCAAGATGAGAAAAATTTCTGCAATTGTTACTGGTCTGAATATGATTTAAAACTTTTTCAGTACTCATTTTAATCTTCAATGTTAATTTATTTGAATATATACGTTTTTTAGTCGAATAAATTAGGGCAACTCGGGCTCGATATTCCATTAATCATTAAAATTGCAGCGTCAATAAATAATTACAATTCATAACAGAAAAATTTTAATGATCATGAAAACAATTAAGCAATGTTCAGTTTTGTTGCTGGTACTTATGGTAAGCAATTTAGGATGGGCGCAAACAACTACCAGTACATACAAGGCATTCGAAATGTCAGTTAGCGAAGGACTAAATCTTCAGGCGGCTGCAAAAGTGGGTATCAAACCAATCTATGGTATTTTTGGTATTGGAAACCAGTTTCTTTCCGAAAATTATAAATGGGCCTTTGGGGTAGGAGTCGGAACTCATCTTTTGAAACAGGAAAATCAATCAGTAAATCTCGAATACATGATTTATCATGTGAATGAAAATGAAATATGGACCGACAATTTCAACAATCTTCAGCAGATAAAACTATTGTACAGCAAGCGACTAGGCGAGACTGTCAGTATTTTTGGAGGCCCATTGCTCAACTTAAATATTGCAGAAAACAAGCAAGTTATCGCGCATACTTTCGAAAGCACTTTTGCACCTTATGATATCTATTCACATGTAGGAGACAACCACACTGCCAAAGGATGGATCGGATTTACTTTGGGCATCCGCTTCGACAAATAGTGAATTTAAGTAATGAAACAAATTCATACAATTCTGCTTTTCCTCCTTTTGTTCCTGAACAGCAATTGGGTGTTCAGCCAGGGACAAAAGGCAATGCCGGTAACTTTTAGCGAAGCCTATTTACAAATGCTGCAAAATAGCCATGTGCTGAAACAGGCGAATTTTGAGATGAATGAAAAGGAAGCGGGGAGAAAAGCAGCATTCGGACTTCATGCGCCCCATGTTTTTGTAAGCGCCAATGCCATTCAAATGGCCGATCCGCTCACGCTCGATCTTACCCCGGTACGCGATGCAATCAATCCGCTTTATGAAGTATTGGGTAATTACGGCAACTTTTCCGGAGTGCCCAATCCAGATCCAAACACTTCGGGAGTAATGCCCACTTTACCCGACAATATAAGCACAAAGGTTTTGCGTGAAAAAATTCAGGAAGGACAGCGTAAAATGAATGCCGCTGAATGGGATAAAATGATTCAGGAGAAACAATTTGCATCGGTAAATGCCAATATCGTCTGGCCGCTTTATACCGGTGGAAAAATAAATGCGGCCAACAAAGCTTCGCAGATTTACGAGGAGGAAGCCGCATTGATGAAAGAACAAAAACAAGGCGAACTTCTGAGCGAACTTGCAGCCCGTTATTATGGACTTGTATTGGCAGAGCAGGCTTGCAAAGTTCGTGAACAAGTTGTGGAGGCCATGAAAAAGCACCTTTTTGACTCGCAAAAACTGAGCGAGCAAGGACAGATTGCGAAAGTGGAATATCTGCATGCTCAGGTTGCCTGTTCCGATTCTGAACGTGAAATGAAAAAGGCAAATCGAGAGGCAAACATTGTAAAACGCGCACTTCAAAACACACTGGCAGTGGGCGACAGCAGCGATCTTACGCCAGCCAGCCGGCTCTTTATCCTGAAAAACATTGAAGATGAAAACTTTTTCATAGCGATGGCTTTAAGAAATAACCCGCAGTTGCAGCAGGTTGATTCGAAACGGGAATTGGCAGCAACTGGCGTCAAACTCGAAAAAAGTAATTATTTGCCAATGCTTGCCTTCACAGCAACTTACGACATGGCCAATAAGGATTTGTCGCCATACATTCCTGATTGGCTGGTGGGCGTTGGTCTGAAATGGTCGCTTTTTGAAGGAAATTCACGTTACCACAAGCTTCAGGAAGCGAAGTTTAAAAAAGAACAGGTAGAACAGGCCGGACTGAAAGCGGAAGAAGACATTAAGACAATGATCAGAAAGCTGCATCAGCAACTTGGCATTCAGGTAGAACAGTTGGACGAACTTGATAAAATGCTCGAATTTGCCAAATCTTATGTGGATAGCCGCGAGAAATCTTTTCGCGAAGGACTTTCGACCTCAACAGAATTAGTTGATGCGAACCTGCTTTTGGCCAAGGTTAAAATGGATCGGTTGCAGGCCATGTATAATTACGATGTAACCCTGGCAACTTTGGTGCAGGTTTGCGGAAGTCCAGACCTTTTTCTGGAATACCAGACAAGTAACCAGGTAATTACAGAGTCAATTTAAGAATTTTGAACTTCAGTTTTTCAGGGGTTCAAACAATGACAACCTGAAAACAATAGTAGAACGACAACAATTTATTACAAATCCACGATACCATGAACAAAACCAGAAATTTCATTATCGGGCTGTTTTTCACGGCCTTGCTGATATTCCTGCTATATACTACCTGGTTGATTACCCGTCCGCTGCCGCTCGAAGTGCATGGCGAAATTGAAGCAACACAGTTTCGGGTAGCTTCCAAAATTCCGGGAAGGATCGACAGCATTGCCGTAAAAAGAGGTCAGCAGGTTGCCAAAGGCGATTTCCTGTTTTCAATCAGCAGTCCTGAGATTGATGCCAAACTGTTGCAGGTCACTGCTCTCCGGAATGCTGCTCAGGCTCAGAGCCTAAAAGCACAGAACGGCGCGCAGGCAGAAGATATTCAGGCTGCATACAACTTGTATGTAAAAGCAGAAGCGGCTGCCCGGTTGTATGAAAAGACGTTCACCCGTGTTGAAAACCTGTATAAAGACGGTGTGGTTTCGGAGCAGAAAAAGGACGAGGCCGAAACTCAGGCCAAAGCTGGACGCGAGACTGCCCAGGCTGCAAAAGCACAATGGGAAAAAGCAGTGAAAGGCGCCCGGGTTGAAGATAAACGTTCAGCCAAAGAACTGGTTAATCAGGCGGAAGGGGGGATTGCCGAGGTTGAAGCTTACCTGGCCGAAACTCAGGCGAAAGCACCTGCATCGGGCGAGGTGGCCAATATTGTTTCAGAACGCGGAGAACTGGTGCCAACGGGTTATCCGGTAATTACTTTGATTGATTTGGCCGACAGTTGGGCAACGCTTTACATTCGTGAAGACCTGATGGCTGATGTGCGAATGGACAGTGAAATCAAAGCTACCATTCCGGCTTTGGGCAACAAAGAAGTAATCCTGAAAGTGAATTACATCAGTCCGCTGGCCGATTTTGCGACCTGGACGGCGACCAAGACTTCCGGAGGTTTCGATATGAAATCGTTCGAAATTCATGCAGTACCTGCATCTCCTATCGAAGGACTCCGCCCCGGAATGAGCGTGTTGGTTAACTGGAAACAGTTCAGGAAGAAGTAAACAGTGGTCAGTCGCAGTGGTCCAAATCATTAAAAAGGGTCAATAGTTGTCATTAGGTCATTCGTTGTGAAATCAACCCACAGAATAATGACAACGAATGACTATCAATGACAACAAATGACTCAAATAGTCAATGAAGAAAAAACAAAACATAGCATCAAATACAGCGGGAAAGAGTGAATCGTTCTTTCGGACGAACCCCTTTTTCAGGGTTTTCTTTCGCGAAATCGACCGGATGTCGGGTTCAACAATTTACCTGTTCACCACCCTGATTGGTCCGCTGATCTCGTTTGTGATTCTGCTATCAATATTTTCTGACGGAGTTCCACGCAACCTTCCGGTAGGCATAGTCGATCTGGATCATACCAGCCTGTCGCGGAAAATTACGATGTGGATTGGAGCTTCGCCTGAAGCTGAGATTGCGATGCATTTCCCGAATCAGGAAGAAGCCTACCAACAAATGGAAGAAGGAAAACTGGATGCGATTGTAATCATTCCGGAAGGAACCGAAAAAAGTATCCTGAAAGGGAGTAGCCAAAGTATTCCGGTTTTCATCAACAATGCCAATATCCTGAAAGGCGGATTTCTGCAAAAAGGAATTTACAAATCGCTGGCAACTCTTTCAGGAGGAATAAAACTGCAGGTGCAAATAAAAAACGGATTGCCTGAAAAACAGGCAATTAATAAAATTCAACCGGTTAAATTACAGCAACATATTCTATTTAATCCATTTGGCAACTATTCATATTTCCTCCTGACAGCACTTTTACCGCTAATGATTGTCCTTTTCACTTTACTTTCGGGTGTGTTTGCCGTTGGTATCGAAGTAAAGGAAGGCACAGGTCCCGAATGGCTCGAACATTCCGGTGGAAGTGTGATCGTGGCGCTGGCCGGAAAACTGTTGCCATACACAATCCTGTTGTTTATCAACGCAATGGTGATGAATGTGATTCTTTTCGTGCAAATCGGAACGCCGCTTCAGGGAAGTTTTGCCTTTCTGCTGATTTCAGAACTTTATCTGATTATGACCTATCAAATGATTTCCGTTTTTTTGGTCGCTGCAACGGCTAACCTGCGTTTGGGACTTTCGCTGGCCAGCGCCTATTCCATGATGGCGCTCACTTTTTCGGGTTTGACATTTCCGCAATTTTCGATGCCGTTGGCTGCCCGTATCTTTTCGTACATTTTCCCGTTCACCTACTGGATAAAGATATTCATTTCGCAGGCTATGCGCGGCGAAACAATTGTTCACGCGTTGATTCCACTGGCCTGTTTTCTACCTTTTATTTTGTTGGCTGTGATTTTCCTGCCAAGATTAAAACGCTTGCTGAAAGAAGAAAAATATTGGGGGAAAATATAGTTTCAAGTTTCAGGTTCAAAGTTTCACGTTGAAAAATCCATGAAAGAGCGACATCGATTAATAATGACCAATTTCAATTAACCATGTTCAAAAAAATATACCAGGGACTGGTAATGACCGGGCAGTTTTACTACACCGAAATAAGGAACATCCGAAAAGACAGCGGAGCTATCCTGATTTTGATCGGTGCATTGATGATTTATCCGCTGGCTTATTCCATTGGGTATAAAAGCGAAGTGGTGCGAGAGCTGAAAACTACGATTGTAGATCAGGACCGGACCAATACCAGTCACCAGTTGATTAAGATGCTTGAAGGAGCCGAACAGATTGAAATAAATCGTGTCGCATTTAGTCTGGAAGAGGCGGAAAATGATTTTTACGAAGGCAATTCAGGAGGAATTGTGGTGATTCCGCAGAATTTCGAAAAGGATATCCTGAACGGCAAACAAACCAATGTATCGGTATTTGCCGATGGAAGTTATTTCCTGATTTACCGCCAGGTGATTGCCGGATCGGTGAAAACGGCTGGGACATTTTCCGCCGGAATTGAAATCAAAAAGCTGATGATGGAAGGTAAAACGTACGATCAGGCTATGCAAATGCGCGATCCGTTGTCGGCCGATATTCATTTCTGGTTCAATCCGTCCTCCGGATACGGTTCGTTCGTGATGCCCGGAATTATCATTATCATTTTACAGCAAACCTTGCTAATCGGCATCGGGATGCTGGGCGGAACCGCCAAAGAGAAAAATCGCGACAGTTTTATGGTACCCGTCGCATTAAAGACAGGCGGGGTCTTACCCATTCTGTTTGGAAAAACCTTGTCGTACCTTACCGTTTATTTTTTTAATAGCGTGGTAACCATGATCTGGATTCATTCGTGGTTTAATTATCCCAATCAGGGCAGTTATCTTTCGGTTCTGATGTTGACCTTGCCATTTCTACTGTCGGTCATTTTCATGGGGATTACGCTGTCGGTATTGTTTAAACGACGCGAATCGTCAATCATGTTTATGGTATTTCTTTCGCCTATTGTTGTTTTTTTGAGCGGAATTTCGTGGCCGGCAAGTTCTATTCCATCAGTTATGTATTATCTGGCTCATTTGTTTCCGTCAACAATCATGATTCCGGCTTACCTGCGTATGCGAAGTATGGGCGCAGGAATGTACGAAATAAGACACGAGTATTTCCAGCTTCTAATGCAAATGGGGTTTTATTTCTTCACAGCTGCAATGGCCTTGTACTTTTCGGCAAAGCACAATACGAATTTCCGGGGTAGAGAATGAAAAAGATGATAAAGAGAAAAGGCCGCCCGATGCTGTAAATGCAGCACCGGAAACGGCCTTTCCCTGAAATTTTCTTCAGTTGATAGTCATTAAAAAATTAACGATTGAGGAGTAACGATGTAAAATCTTCAATCGCTGATCGTTAATCTTCAATCACTATCCTTTATTCTCTTCACCGGGAATTGCAACTTTTGCAGTTTCAACAATTCCAACCGGGCCCATAATATAAGTAGCTGGCCCAAGTTTCATGTCAGAGTTCATCATTTCATCCCAGGTCACTTCTTTTCCGGTGTAAGCCGAAACACGACCCATGATGGCTACCATGTTCGAGATGGCGGTCTGTTCGGCTTCGTTTACTGCTATGTTCTGGCGGATACAAGTAACCAAATCAATGTGTTCCTGAACGTAAGGACTGATTTTTACGCTCTTCATAGCTTCTCCCTTATCATCGAGCGGATAGGCATACGAGAATTTTTGCGTGCCTTTCAAATCCCAGATGGAATCTTTGCAGTTGGTTTTGCCTTCAGTTCCCATTATAAATTCCGATACATTGTTGGAAGTTCCGTTAATCTGACGACACATACTGTGCATGTGCATTCCGTTTTCGTAAACAAAATCAACGCTAAAATTATCGTACTGGTCACCGGTAACACGACGTTGGCGTGATCCGAATCCAACAGCTTTTGTTGGGTGCATTCCGGTAAACCATCCAATCACGTCGATATTGTGAACGTGTTGCTCAACAATATGGTCGCCCGACAGCCACAACCAGTTTACCCAGTCGCGAATCATGTATTCCATTTCAGTCCATGTGGCCTGAGGATTGCGATACCACAACTGATTCTGGTTCCAGTAGCAGTTGGCCGATGTAATTTCGCCAATTGCGCCGTTCATTACCTGTGTGTAAACATCAATATAATCGCGTTGGTGGCGGCGTTGAGTTCCGGTAACTATTTTCAGGCCAAGTGATTCTGCTTTTTTTGCTGAAGCCATTACCGAGCGGATTCCGACTGGATCAACAGCAATCGGTTTTTCCATAAAAATATGTTTGCGTGCCTGAACAGCAGCTTCAAAATGCATTGGGCGGAAATGAGGAGGAGTAGCCAGAATCACCACATCAACTCCTGATGCAAGTACTTTTTCGTATGCATCGAAACCAACAAATACATTCTCATCGGCCACTTCCTGATCTTTTTCCTTTTTCAGCTTAGCGCGGCATGAGTCAATATTATCCTGAAAAGTATCGCCTAGGGCATGTACCGACAAGTTTGGCCCGGCATTCAGGAAGTCGATCATAGCGCCCGACCCGCGGCCACCACAACCAATAACACCCAACTTAAGCGGAGCACCATCGGGCGCCACATCCAAAAGCGGAGGAAGATTTAAAGCAACTGCAGGTTTTTTAGGGCCTGAACATGAACTTAATACGTTTGCACCAATAGCTCCAACAGCTCCAATTGCAGCTGCACTGGCCAGGAATTTCCTTCTTGAAAAATTTGATTCACTCATGGTTCGTTTAGTTTTATTGTTTTGTACTTAATTTAATTATTTCACTTAATCCTGAAATTTATTTTCCGGTAGTTTCATCGTGTTCGCATACAACGCGGAAACCTACCATGTTACAATCCGAATACCACCAAATACTTTTTGGTATCTGCGGATCGGTTCTCATCCAGGCCTCATCGTTGGTAAAGTCGCGGGCAGCGCTTCTCACATCGGTAGGTTCACTTTTAAAAGAACCTCCACGGATTACCCTCTCCGTTCCTGAAGCAGGTCCTTTCGGATCTTTCGTGCCGTCAGTCAATAATGAATACGCATCGGGAGCATACCAATCGGAACAGAATTCAGAGACATTACCAAGCATGTTTTTCAGGCCAAACGGATTCGGTTTCACCGCGTCGGGCTTTTGTGTTTTAGCCATACTGTTTCCTGAGTAAATAACGTAACGATCAATATTAGTGGTATCTGCACCAAATATTTTATTCATAAAACGGTCTTTCGAATATTTTTTAGGATCGCCTTCGAAGAAATAAGGCGTTTGTGAACCGCCACGACAGGCGTATTCCCATTCGGCTTCGGTTGGCAGGCGGTATTTTTTACCTGTTTTCTGCGACAGCCATTTACAGTAAGTTTCGGCAGTTTCGTAGCGCATTGTAATGGCAGGGCGGCTTCCCAGTCCCCAGTTCTGGTCGGGCTGTCCATAAGGAGGCGTTGGTCCGCTGATGGCATCTACCTCGCCGGTAGCTACAGCTGATTTTGTATCTGTAGTGCGGCCTTCTCCCCCGGTCTGACCGTAAAATACCAGGAATTCGTCCCATGTAACTTCCACTTCGGCCATGTAGAACGGGCTGACTTCCACTTCTTTTACCGGACCTTCATCTGCCTTGCGGTAAGGTTCATTTTCAGGACTTCCCAATTTAAACTTCCCGCCCGGAATAGCGACCATGCTGAATGAAATGGTAGAGCCGGGAATCATTTCGGTAAAATTCGTGAATTTCTCAACTTTGGCGGCTTCGGTATAAACAGTTTGGTTAATTCCTGAACCTTTACCAAAATCGGAGTTGCTGGCGTGTACTGCATTCGGATCGTAATGCCCTACATGGAGGTGACAATTGATACATTCCAGTTTTTCTTCGTTCTGGGTATAATAAAGGTGAGCATCCTGTCCTTCCTTGTTAAGTTTAAGCGGGAACAGGTTGGCATGGCATTTCACACACGAAGCTTTGTAGGTAAAATGCTGCGCTTTTTCGACAGTACGTTTGGCTTCCCAGTTAAACTCAGCCGAATCTTTGGTAAGCATTCCATAAATATCTTTGATTCCGAGCCTGGCTTTTTCTACAAGGTAACCATCGCCCTTTGGCGGAAGATGGCAATCGACACAATGAACCTGGATACCACCTTTATTGTCGTAATGCGAAGAAAGTTTCCATGAAGGAAAAACGTGCGGGTGAACATGACACGAAGCACAAAATTCGTCGGTTGATGTATATTCGATGGCTTTATTGCTCAGTACAGCAACTGATATCCCAATTACAAACGAGAAAAATAAGATGAGTAAAAGTCGTTTGCGAAGGAATTCGCTTATCTTTTTCAGCATAGAAGGTTTAGTTTAATGTATTCAAAATTTTTAGGTCGCTCAAAAATAAGAAAAATGAAACATACCTTTGTAACTTTCTTAACTAAAATAGCCTCGTATGAAACTTGATAAAATAGCAGCCAGTTTTTGCCTCGAAGGAATTGTTGAAAAGGTTGAACCGATGGGTGAAGGGTTTATTAATGACACTTTCATTATCAGTACTATAGATTCGGATACGCCCGATTACTTGCTTCAGCGCAAGAACAAGCGTATTTTTACCGATGTGCCGGCAATGATGGAGAATATTCAAAAGGTTTGTACCCACATCAGGCAAAAAGTGGTTGAAAAAAATGGAGACCCGATGCGCGAAGCAATGACCATTGTTCCGGCAAATGATGGAAAGTTGTACTTTCAGGATGAAGAGGGCGAATTTTGGGCAGTTTGTATTTTTATTGCCGACACTATAAGTTACCAGGCAGCCAAAACTCCCGAACTGGCTTTTCAGGGCGGAAAAGGAATCGGGAAATTTCAGGCAATGGTATCTGATTTGAACGAACCGCTGACTGACATTTTACCCGGATTTCACAATATACGTTACCGTTTTGGGCAGTGGGACAAAGTTTTGGCGAACGATCCGGTTGGCAGAAAAGCCAGATTATCGGAGGAAATTAGCTGGATTGAAAGCCGTCGCGAAGAAATGCTCAGCTTTTGGAAACTGGTCGAATCGGGCGAAATTCCTACCCGGGTTACCCACAACGACACTAAAATTAACAACATACTTTTCGACCACAATGGCGAGGTGCTTTGCGTAATCGACCTCGATACGGTTCTGAACAGCACCTGCCTCAACGATTTTGGCGACGCCATGCGTTCCTACACAAATACCGGGCTGGAAGACGATACCGATTTGAACAAAGTAAGCTGCGACATCGGCATTTTCGAAGGTTTTACCCGTGGCTATCTTTCAGAAACTATTGGCTTCCTGAACAAAAAAGAGCTTGAGTACCTCGCATTCTCGGCCAGATACATCACTTACGAACAAGTTTTGCGTTTCCTGATGGATTACATCGACGGAGATAACTATTACAAAATCAAACATCCGGAACACAACTACCAGCGAACACTGGCGCAGTATAAATTGTTAACAAGTATGGAGGAGCAATATGTGGAAATGTTTAGTATTGTGCGCAATGTTGCTGACGGGCTGGCTTAATCAGGTTCCCGAAAAGTCAACTCAAAATAATTCTTCTGAAAATTCTAAAAATACGACAATGAAAGTTCAGCAAATACTCGAAGGCTTTTCCAATCCTCCATTAGAATTGGTTACCGAAACACTCGACCTGGAAGTAGAACCGCTTAGAATAGAAGTGGCAAATTGGGATGAATTTCCTTACAAACCAGACGTTTCGGTGCAGATTGCCAGTAACGAGAACGAGCTATTTCTTCAGTATAAAGTGAAAGAGCAGTCGGTAAAAGCCGAAATTACCGAAAGCAATGGCAGGGTTTGGACCGACAGCTGTGTCGAATTTTTTCTCTCGCCCGAAGGAAACGACGAATACTACAACCTGGAAATGAACTGTATCGGAACCATTTTGCTTGGCTTCCGCAAAAAGGGAGAACCATCGGCACATGCTACTGATGAACAAATTGCAACAATCCGGCGGATTTCTTCGCTGGGAAATAAACCATTTCAGGAGAAAAAGGGGACTACCGAATGGCAGATAACTGTTGCAATTCCGTGGGAAGTGTTTTTCGGGCATGATCTTAAACCGGTTTCGGGCAGAAAAATGCGTGGAAACTTTTACAAGTGCGGCGACGAACTGAGCGTTCCGCATTTTGTTTCGTGGACAAAAATTAAAACCGAAAAACCAAGCTTTCATCAACCTGACTTTTTTGGCGGACTGGAATTTGAGTAACTGGAGGCCGGAAGCGTGTCAAAAATTGCCGGTACTTGTTCTGTCTAATGTTACGACGGGAAAGCTAATTGCAATTTATTTTTATAAATATATAGGCCATAAATAGACACTTCTGAATGAGTATTCTTTACTTTCCGGATTACTATTTTCTACCGACTATTTGTTAAATCAGATCAGACTTTTTTTATTTTTCTGCTTAAACGTATATCCAGCAGAATGTCACCGTTATTCTCAGGGGGCAAAACAGCATAAAAAAAGTGCATAAAAAATGCAGAACCTTCAACAGGAGGCAGGGGAACCTTCTGCAAAATGAAGAAGGTTAAAGGAATGGAACAATGATTTTCAAATTGTTTGTTTTTTACGCGGCGAAATCAAAGGTTTTGCTTGGTATCTTTATAAATAACAACAACTATAAATCGCACAATAAATATCAATTGTGTAATTTTATTCACACTTTTGGCAGCTAAAGTGTGTTGTTATTCTCTGAAAACCGAAACGACAGATGATTAATACTAATTTTCAATTGGATCTTCCTGCTCTTAGGAAAGGACAAAAAAAAGCATACGAAGCGGTTTACAACGAATTTTTTGGTGTGCTTTATCACCTTAGCCTCAATTATTTAAATGACGAAAAAGTTTCGGAAGAGATTGTTCAGGACACATTTATGAAACTCTGGGAAATTAGGGAAACGTTGAACGACCAGATCAATATTCGTAATTTTCTGTACACCATCACCAAAAACAACTGCCTCAATTATCTGCGTAACCAGAAAATTTCACTCAAACATCAGGAAAATGTGAAGTATATGGAGATGCAGTTTAATTACGAAGCCCTTGAAAAATTAGGAAATTACATTCAGTTTGAGGAGCTACGCAGCAAAATCGATGAGGCTATTTCGAAACTCCCGGCTGAGTTGATTGAAACATTTCGAATGAGCCGGTTTGAAGAATTGTCGTACCGCGAAATTGCAGAACAACAAAACATCAGCATCAAAACAGTTGAAGCGCGCATTTCAAAGGCATTACGAATTTTACGTGTTGAACTGAAAGATTACCTGACAATTATCTATTTGATTACCAGAGTATTTTCTTGATTTTAAAATATTTTTTCTTTTTTCTGTCATTTTCGATAGGGTATTTGTAGGTTTATGTGTTTAGTCACTAAATCAAATATCGCATGTCAGAAGATACCTTTCATAAAATACTACTCAATACTGCAACTGAAATCGAAAAAATCTCATTTTACGCTGCATTGGAAAATGATCCGGACGCAAAAAGGAAATATCTGGAGTATAAAAACCTTCATGTACTGAGCAATCTTACTCAAAATAACTATTCCGGTCAGCACAATAAAAGATTCAATCAATTCTGGAACCGGACACAATCTCAAAAGCCTCAGCGACGAATCAATCAGTGGATGCGCTATGCAGCCATTTTCGCAGTTGCGGCCACACTGGGTTTTATGGTCGATTATCTGCTTAACCGCGAAATCGCCCAAGAAACAAGTCAGCAAATTGAATTCAGTTCAGAAAAAGGGAGTGTGTCAAAAATTCATTTGGAAGACGGTTCATCCATTTGGCTAAGTTCGGGTACCAATCTGGTGATCGATAAAAATCAGGACGGCGAGACTGTTGCCCGATTGAATGGAGAAGCTTATTTCGATCTGATTCCAAATCCAAACCGAAAATTCATTGTCGATCTTGGTCAATTTAAAGTCAAAGATATTGGTACACGTTTCAATATACGTGCATACGAATCAGAAACGGCCATTACAACTGCACTTATCGAGGGACAAATCGATTTGCTTAAAGAATCAGGAACAGCATTTCTGACTGTCAAGCCCGGAGAATTTGTAAAATACGACAAAACAAACAATCAAATATCAGTTGTTCAGCAAGATCCATCTATTGTTACAGCATGGACAGAGGGTAAGTTTGTATTTATTGATAAAACCCTTCAGGAAATTTGTACTGAGCTGGAAAACTGGTACAATGTTGAAATACAGATTGAAGACCAAAAACTGGCAAACACCAGATATACCAGTGTGGTGAAGCGCAGTACAACAGTAAAAATGGTTTTAAAAATACTGGCCATTACCGACCAGATTAATTACGAAATAACCGATAAAACAGAAGGAAAAGACATTATAAAAATCAGGAAACGAACATGACAAAATCTGACAATTTTGATGAAGGAGGTGTTTGTATTTTGTCATGGAGTTCCATCTGACAATTAAGAACAAATTATAGACAGATGAAATAAAAAATGCACCCGTGGAGGGGTGCATCTGAATTTCAATAAAATGAAACTGAGTGGAGTCAGTTTCCAGTATTAACTAAATTCAAAACAAACGTATGAAAAAATGTGATGACTTGTCGTGCCATGCACGGCGAAGGTGGAAAAAAATTACACGCGTTATGAAACTAACACTAACACTGATTTTGTTTGCTGTATTAGCAGCATCGGCTGGTTCAAGCTACAGCCAAACTGTCCGAATTAATCTAAAAGTTCAGGATGCCTCACTGGTTGATGTATTCCGTGAAATTGAGCGAACCAGCGAATTTGGTTTTTTCTTTAAAAACGAAGAACTCAACCTCGACCAGAGGGTTTCTATCGACATCAAAAATGCCAACATCGAAGACGTTTTAAAGAAAGTACTTGCCGATCGTTATGAGTACCAGATACTCGACAAAAACATCGTGATTACACGTGGAAAATTCAGCACCACCGAACAGCAGCAAGGCAAGTCCGTTTCCGGTAAGGTCACCGACTCTTCAGGCTCACTGCTCCCTGGTGTTTCGGTGGTGGTAAAAGGCACCACTAACGGAACAATCACCGATGGAAATGGCAACTATTCCTTGCCCAATGTTCCTGAAAATGCGACTTTGCAGTATTCGTTTGTAGGTATGAAAGGGCAGGAAGTTGCTGTTGGCGGGAAAACCAGTATTAATATTATACTTGTAGAAGATGCTATTGGCATTGAAGAGGTAGTGGCCATTGGGTATGGTACACAGAAAAAAGTTAATTTGACCGGGGCTATTGCCACTGTAAGTGGAGCTGATATGATCAAACGCCCTGTAACAAATGCAGGAACCATGATTCAAGGATTGATGCCGGGAGTTCAGGTTACCCAAAATTCAGGAGAACCAGGAAATGAAGGTGTATCAATTCGTATCCGTGGTACAGGAACCTTTAGTAGTGCAGGCTCTAACCCATTGGTATTAATTGACGGAGTTCAGGGTAACCTTTCCGACTTAAACCCTAATAACATTGAAAACATTTCAGTTTTGAAAGATGCCGCATCTGCTTCAATTTATGGAGCCAGAGCTGCCAATGGTGTTATTCTGGTAACTACAAAAACAGGCAAAGAGGGAAAAATCAGCATGGAATACAGTGGAAATTATGGCGTCCATTCGCCCACTAAAATGTATGAACTGGTAACAAACTCTGCCGAGTACATGGAAATGTTTAATGAGGCAAGACTCAACTCCGGATTGACTTCCGGACTTTACAGTCAGGATATAATAAATACTTACCGCAATGCTACCGATCGTAATTTGTATCCAAATACTGATTGGCTTGACCTGATATTCAATCCTGCTCCTACCCAAACTCACAACTTAAGTTTTAGTGGCGGTACTGGGGGTACAAGATTTGACATCTCTCTCGGGTATGTAAATCAGGAAGGTATCATGAAAGGGTTTAACTACGAAAAATACAACATCCGTGTTAACATGAGTTCACAGGTGAATGATAAAATTAAATTTGGCGCAAATTTCTCAGTGAAAAAGGGCGTAAAATCGGCTCCCCGGCAGGGTGCCGCCGACACGTTCCTGGCAGCTATGTCACAAGCCCCGACCTATTCTCCACAACTAGCTGACGGCAGCGGCAGATATACTTTTAAAGCCTACGACTTTGAGTACAACAACAAAAGCCCTATTGCAATTATCGACAATAAGGTCAACAGAAATACCGACGACTACGTTATTTCGTCGCAGGGATGGCTTGACATACAGTTGTTGAAAGGACTTAAATGGTACACAAAAGCTGCTGTAAATTTGGACTTTAGCAAGTACTATGATTTTAGGGCACAGGTTCCCCTGTATAATTTTCGGACAAATGAATTTATGACTTTGTTGGATGTTGGCGGTTCAGGATTAATCGTTCAGGATGACCAAAATGTTTATAAAAACCTCTATACTTATTTAAATTATGACCTCGAAATTGGAAATGGTCATAAAGTCTCAGGACAGGCAGGTTATAGTATGGAAGACAATGTATATCAATATTTAAACGGATACCGGAAAAACTATCCGAGTGATGTGCTCAGGCAACTTAACGCCGGAAGTCCATCGGTACAACAAGCAACTGGTACTCAGAATGAATGGGCGATGATGTCATTCTTTGGCCGGTTGGGATATAACTTTAAAGATCGCTATCTTTTAGAAGCGAACTTGAGATATGACGGTACTTCAAGGTTAAATCCAGATTCGCGCTGGGGTGTTTTTCCGTCATTTTCAGCTGGCTGGAGGGTTACCGAAGAACAGTTTGTGAAAGACCTTGATCTAAACTGGCTGAACAGCATTAAAATCAGAGGTTCGTATGGAGAACTTGGAAATCAAAACATTGGTTTGTATCCATACCAATCAATCCTTGCTTTAACCGGAAATTATTCATTTAATGACTCAAGCCTATCTTCAGGAGTTGCACAAACAAGTTTAGCCAATCCAAATATCATGTGGGAGACTACCTCCATCCTCGACTTTGGTTTTGACCTTACTGCATTTCAGGGATTGAATGTAACTTTCGACTGGTATAAGAAAACAACAACGGATATTCTAAGAGGTTCTCAGGTTACCAATGCAGTTGGATTAAACCCTCCAACAGTAAACAATGGTACCATGGAAAATTCTGGCGTTGAGCTTGGCCTTCAATACACCAACCGCGTTAATTCCGGTTATTTTTCAGGATTGAATTACAACCTGGGATTTAATATTGACCATTATAAGAATAAACTGGTTGATTTTGGAGCACGTGAAATCAGTGGCTATTCTTTAAGAGAAGAAGGTTATGAATGGGATTCATTTTATATGCTGGAGTGGATTGGAGTTTTTCAGTCAACTACCGAAATTGCCAATTCTCCAAAACAATTTACCGATGCAACGGTCCCGGGCGATTTGAAATTTAAAGATGCGAACAAAGATGGCAAAGTAAATAACGACGACCGAATTCCTATTTCAGGAAGGTATCCTGCATTCAATTATGCGTTCAATTTGTCTTCCAACTGGAAAGGTTTTGATTTGTCTGCACAATTTCAAGGTGTTCAGGATGTGAAGTATTTTGTAAATGACTGGGGAACGATTCCTTTTGTTCAGGGTTCGCCTCCAACAACTGACTGGCGCGACCGCTGGACTGAATCCAATCCTTCAACCACCATGCCACGCATGTATTGGGGATGGGGAGCACCTGAACGCATAAGACGCAATTCTTCATGGTACCTCCAGGATGGTTCATATCTCAGACTTAAAAATTTAACTTTTGGTTACACGCTGCCTAATCAACTGACACAACGTGCAGGAATACAGCAATTGAGAGTGTATTTCTCGGGAGATAATCTTGTTACACTGACCAAGTATCCCGGCTTAGATCCTGAACGTGGTGGGAGCGGTTCTTTCGTAAACTACCCTCAGAATAAGATTTATTCTTTCGGTGTAAATGTTAAATTTTAAAACTATCAGACATGAAAAAATATATAATACCATTCTTCGTAATATCCATCCTTCTTTTAAGCGGATGTGAAAATTATCTTGATAAGAACCCACTGGATCAGATTTCTTCAAGTACGTTCTGGAAATCCAAAACAGATTTTGACATGGCGTTAACCGCTAATTACGGCCTTAATACAACCGGAGCGCCATGGGATAACCCTCCCGGAGGTATTTGGTCCTATTTACTTCCCAACTGGGATTGTATCACCGATAATTGTTTTGGGCAGCACAATAATTTCAACTCAAAAGCAATTGCTTCCGGAGACATCAGCTCAACAACAGGCGGATATATCTCCTTGGTATATTCACTTAGTTATCAAGCAATAGCCAGAGGAAATATTTTCCTGAAAGAATTGAGTGCATACAACGGAACCGATTTCCCGGATGCTGATAAAAAAAGAGCGGAAGCTGAAATCAGATTCCTTAGAGCTTATTATTACTTCCAATTGTATAGCTTTTATGGAGATGTTCCACTCGTTCTTGAGCCATTAACACTTGAGACACAGGAACAAGCTAAAGTTCCGGCAGCTCAGATCCTAGCACAGGTAATTACCGATCTTGATTTTGCAATTGCCAATCTGAATACAGTGCCTTATTTTCAAAATACCGGCCATGTCACCAAATCAACCGCACAGGCTTTAAAAGCACGTGTTTTAATTTATGACGCTTATGGAAATAACGGAACACCGAATATTGAGAAGTTGACACAAGTAAGAGATTTGTGTTTGCAGGTTATCCCTCAGTATTCATTGAGTCCTGTTTTTGAATCAGTATTTCAGGATAAAGGGCAAAGCACAAATACAGAAATTATTTATTCAGTAAATTACCTGGCTCCTGATAATGTACCTACCTATGCAGCCGATTTAATTTATGGCGACTGGATTGTGGTGAGTCCGCTTCAAAGTTTTGTTAATTCATTTGAATGTACCGATGGATTGCCATGGGGCGTTTCACCGCTTACTGATACTGCAAATCCTTTTTCAAACAGAGATCCAAGGTTAGCTAAGACCGTTTTTGTTGACCATCCTGATTGGGGCGGTGGCAACATACATCTCCCAACAAACAGCCGACCTACCGGTTATGGACTGAAAAAATTCCTCGTGCCTGAAAATACACCTTATGGCTATACCACTCTTAGTCAACAGAATTCTGTTGTATTGAGGTTAGGTGAAGTTTTGTTGATGTACGCTGAGGCTCAAAATGAAATTGCAGGCCCTGACGCTTCAGTTTATCAGGTGATAACGGATTTGCGTGCCCGTGTTGACATGCCTCCTTATCCTGCTGGTTTGTCAAAAGCAGAAATGCGTGAAAGAATCAGAAAGGAAAGGAGAATAGAATTGGCTTTTGAGGGCTTGCGCTACTTTGACCTAAAAAGATGGCACATTGCCGGTGAAGTTTTAAACAATGTTACCGACGGTATGCTTCCTTACAAATGGGAAGATAAATTCTACCACTGGCCGCTTCCTCAAAATGAAATAGATAAAAACCATGGAGTTTTGGTTCAGAATCCGGATTATAAATAAATAATTTAAGTTGAAACGAGAGGGTAATAAAACTCTCTCGTTTCTTTTTTCATTCCTCTTTTTCAAACCTTTATCCAACAGACACATCCAATAATATTCCATCACTATGAAATTGAACCGACTCCAAATCTTCGCAATTGCGTTATTCTTTTTCGTGTCATGCAATTCAGAGAAAAAAGAAACTGAACTATCCAATCTCAAACTTTGGTACAATCAGCCTGCGAATTCTTCTGTGGAAGATGTGAAAGAGGGCTGGATAAACGATACCGAATGGCTCAAAGCATTGCCTGTTGGTAATGGATTCCTGGGAGCCATGGTATTCGGTGATGTAAATCAGGAACGACTACAACTCAACGAAAAAACTTTGTGGTCAGGCAGTCCAAACGACGACAACAATCCCGATGCTTTCGCTTCGCTGGGCAAAATCAGGCAATTGTTATTCAAGGGCAAATACAAAGAAGCGACGGAACTCACCCTCAAAACCCAGGTTTGCAAGGGAGTTGGTTCCGGACAAGGAAACGGAGCAAACGTTCCTTTTGGCTGCTTTCAGACACTTGGAGATCTGCTTCTGGATTTTGGAAAAACTGCAACGTTTGACAATTATCGAAGAGAACTCAACTTGAATCGTGGAGTGGTCAATGTTTCATACAATCAGGAAGGCATCAACTATCAGCGGGAGATCTTTGTCAGTTATCCGGACCGGGCGCTGGTGATGCGGTTAACAGCTGACAAAGAAGGAGCTTTGAACTTTAAAACTTACTTAACCCGTCCCGAACGGTTTGAAACACACACAGAAAATGACCACTTGCTGATGACCGGAACCATGGACAACGGAAAAAGTGGCGATGGTATGAAATATGCAGTCCGGCTGAAGGCTGTCGCATCTGGTGGAACGATCACCTTTCCAGACAATTGTATGGAGGTGAAAAATGCCGATGAGGTTGTTTTGATACTGACAGCTTCAACCAATTACAAACAGGAGTACCCCAACTATATTGGAACCGATCCGAAGATAACCACACTCGAACAACTCAACAATGCAGCTTCACAATCTTATGCAACTCTTTTGAAAAACCATAATGATGATTATTCTGCGCTTTTCGGAAGAGTCAGTCTAAAATTGACGAACAACGATCCCGATACGATCCCAACCGATGTCAGGCTGAAAAATCAGGAAAAGAATCCCGACGATCTCCGCTTGCAGGAAACTTATTTTCAGTTTGGCCGCTACCTGCTGATCTCCTCTTCCAGAGAGGGTTCACTGCCAGCCAACCTCCAGGGCATCTGGGCAAATAAAATTCAAACTCCATGGAATGGCGACTACCATACCGACATCAATGTTCAGATGAACTATTGGCCTGCAGATGTTACCAATCTGTCTGAATGCCACGGACCGTTGACCGATCTGATCGAGTCTCTGGTGAAACCCGGAGAGGTGACGGCAGCAGTGCAATACAAAGCCAGTGGATGGTGTATTCATCCCATCACCAACGTCTGGGGATTTACCGCACCCGGAGAACATCCCGGGTGGGGCATGCATGTGGGAGCCGGAGGCTGGTTGTGCCAGCATTTGTGGGATCACTATACTTATACACTTGATTCGAAATATCTTGAACGGGTTTATCCTATTATGCTGGAAGCGGCAAGGTTTTATCTCGACTGGCTGGTGAAAGATCCCGTTACCGGCAAGTTGGTTTCAGGACCTGCTGCGTCTCCAGAGAACTCCTTTATTGCTCCTGATGGCTCAGTATGTCAGATCAGCATGGGTCCTTCTCACGACCAGGAAGTCATTTACGAACTGTTCACCAATGTACTAAAAGCATCTGCTATATTAAAAGATAACAATCCTTTGCTGGGCGTAATCGATATCGCATTAAACAATCTTGATCTTCCGCAAATTGGTTCAGATGGCCGCCTTATGGAATGGAGACAAGAATTCAAAGAGACTGAACCTACTCACCGGCATGTGTCACATCTTTACATGCTGCACCCGGGCAACCAGATCGATCTTGAGAAAACACCCGAACTTGCCAGTGCTGTAAGAGAAAGTCTGGAAGCAAGAACCGACATCGGAACAGGTTGGTCCTTGGCTTGGAAAGTTAACTTTTGGGCAAGGCTCAAAGATGGAGACCGTGCCTATCAGCTTTTAAAAAATCTGCTTCGCCTGGTTGACGATTCTGGTGTAAATATGTCGAATGGTGGAGGTACTTATCCTAACCTGTTCTGCGGACATCCACCATTCCAGATTGACGGAAATTTTGGCGCCACAGCTGGTATTGCCGAAATGTTGCTGCAAAGTCATAACGGCTACATTGAGCTACTCCCTGCCTTGCCTGCTGCCTGGAAAGTTGGCGAAGTAAATGGATTGGTTGCACGTGGCGGCTTTGTGGTAGATATTAAATGGGAAAACAATCAGTTGGTTTCCGCAAGAATCTATTCCAGAAATGGAGGTTCCTCCCCTGTTAAGTATAAAAATAAAATTTTCGAACTCCCGGCCAGGCAAAAAGATCAGGTACATCTACTTGATAGCCAATCATTCAATTAATCATATATGAATTAGTTTTATTCAGCTAATTCTATTTTCTGTAATCGAAAATCAATCCTACCCCTTTGTCAGCAATGGCAAGGGGGTTTTCTATTGTCAATGCCACAAAACTTTACATCAAATTGGTGTTTGGCACAACTTGGTAAGTTCCCTGAAATTTACCAGTTATGGCGCACAATAACCGGTCAATGAAAGACAACGCAATTTCACTAATTAATATTTGGAATTAGAAAAAGCCGTGTTATCTTTTGAGATAGCTTTCTACCTATGACTAGACAAATAATATTTCATGGAGACTACTTCACCGACTTCTATAAAAAGCTGGATGTAAAGGTCAAACAGAAAGTTCAGTAAGTACTCGAATTAATAATGCAGGTTGACAAAGTGCCGGAAAAGCTTTTATCTCCTATGACAGGATATGAGGGACTTTATGAAATACGAATTGAATACCAATTAAATATTTACCGGGTATTCTGTTGTTTTGACGAAGGAAAGCTGATTGTTCTATTTAATGGTTTTCAAAAAAAGACACAAAAAATACCAATTAGTGAGATTGAAAAGGCAATGAGGATAAAGGCAACGTATTTTGAATCTAAAAAATAAAAACATGACTGATTATAAAGGAATAAAAACATTTGATGAACTTATAGAGAACGAGCACGGCAAAATTGGGACTGAAAGCCGAAATGAATATGAAGAAGGTGCTCAAATGTTCATCGTTGGCGAGATGCTTAAGGAAGCAGGGAAAAATGCTAATATGACTTAAGAACAACTTGCGATAAAAGCAGGAACGAAGAAAAGCGATATTTCGAAAATTGAAAGCGCTAAAGGCAATATCCAATTATCGACACTGATTCGGATTTTCGAGAAGGGTCTAAATAGATAAGTCGGACTGACATTTATGTAACCAATTACGCACCATAACTGCAAAATACCGCACTCCTCCAGATACGCGATGATCATTGCTACCGATAGTTGCAATTTGCCAGCCAATGGCTGACAGGCAATTTGCCACTTTTTAGCCAGGGATTTACAATCACTGTTTAGCCAGTTGTTCGATCTTAGATTAAGTTAGCCCCTTTGCCCTAAATTCAGGCAAGGGGGCTTTCTTCTTTACGCATGATAATGAAAGCGTTTCGAACTTTTGGCAGTGAGCGGATAATCGGATAACACAGCGGACAATGCTTCGCAAATTGTTCCTTTTTCACTTGGCGAAATCAAAGCTTTTGCTTTGTATCTTTGCAAAAAAAATGCAACCATGACAAAGCCCATAATTAATCGCGACTTTCCTGATAAAAAAGCCTTTATAACCGCGCAGGGAGACATTACATACAGGCAGTTTCTGGAACAGATTCAGCAATATGCGCTGATTTTTGAGAACAAAGGTTTTACCAGGGTCGCCATTTACGCTGAGAACAGTCCGGCCTGGGTTTACGCGTTTTATGCAGCGCTTCAGAACAATTGTATTGCCATTCCGATCGACTTTCTGGCTTCGGCCGAAGATGTGGCTTATATCATCGACGACTGTACGCCGCAGCTACTTTTTACCAGTTCAGGCATGGCCGAATCGCTGGCCAAAATTGATCAGAAAACTACTCACAAACCCGAAATAATTGTTTTTGAAGAAATCGTTTCAGAAGAAACCACTCCCGAAAGCCAGTGGATGGGGCCGGAAGACAACGAAACAACAGCCGTTATTATTTATACTTCAGGAACAACCGGAAGCCCGAAAGGCGTGATGCTTTCGTACACCAACATTCACGAAAATATGGCGTCGGTTATTGGCTGTCAAATATACATTCCCGAACGACAGGTCATGATTTTTCTGCCACTTCATCATATTTTTCCGCAGGTGGGTTCAATGATGACTCCTATCTATGTGGGATGTACAATCGCAATGGCTCCGACGATGCAATCGGCCGACCTTATGAAAACATTTGCCGATAATGAGGTCGGCGTATTTCTTGGTGTTCCACGTTTGTACGAACTTATGTATCGGGGCATCAAGGCTAAAATAGATAAAAGCGCGGTGGGACGGGCTTTGCTTTGGTTTGTGCTGAAAACCAAAAACCGCCAGCTTGGGAAGAAAATCTTCAAAAAAGTTCACCAGGGATTTGGCGGCCATTTGCAATACATGATTGCAGGAGGAGCCGCGCTGAACAAAGAGGTGGGCCATTTTTTCTACGGAATAGGTTTCGATATACTAGAAGGTTTTGGTATGACCGAAGCTGCGCCTATGATTACATTTCCGCGGCCGGGTCGTGTAAAAATAGGCTCAACAGGCGAAGCATTGCCGGGTTTGACCGTTGAAATACATGATGGTGAAATAGTGGCAAAAGGTCCAAGTATTATGAAAGGCTATTACAACCGGCCCGATGAAACGGCGGAGGTAATTATCGACGGATGGCTGCACACAGGCGATTTGGGGTATCTCGATAAAGATGGTTTTCTTTACATCACCGGACGAAAAAAGGAAATTATTGTGCTGCCAAACGGTAAAAACATCAATCCGGTTGAAATTGAAATGAAGCTCGATGGCTACTCCAAAGCAATTAAGGAAGCAGGCATTTTTATGCACAACGAAATGCTTCACGCGGTAATTCTTCCTGATTTTAATTTTCTGGCCGAAAATGGGGTAGAAGATATCAATCAATATTTTCGCGATCAGATTATTTCTCCTTTCAATGCCGAAATGAGTTCGTACAAGCGAATCCTGCAATTTACCCTTACAACCTCCGAATTGCCGCGAACACGTCTGTCGAAGATCCAGCGGTTTAAACTGGCCGAACTTCTGNNTGCCCGATCACCACCTGGTATTCGACATTTCGATGGACTCGCTGAGCAAAATAAGCCTGATCGATTATATCGAAAAAAGCTTCGGGATTAAACTCGATGAGGAACAGTTACTCAAATTTCCATCGATCCGGAAAATCGCGGAGTACATACAGAGCAACAAACTTTTCCATCAAACAGACCACGAGTCAACCTGGTCGGGCGATTTGAAAGACAATGCGGATATTATTTTGCCCAAAACCTCGTTTTTACTGGGGCCAATCGTTCGCTCGGTCCGCGGTGTTTTCAGACTGTTCTTCAGGTTCGAAGGAAAAGGAATGGAGCATATTCCTGAAGGTCCTTGTTTTTTTGCACCCAACCACGAAAGTAAACTCGATGCTTTTTTGGTGCTTTCGTACCTCGATAAACCGACCCTGAAAAACACTTTTTCTTATGCCAAGAAAGACCATGTAAAGAGCGGTATCCGAAAATATCTGGCCAGCCGTACCAATGTAATTGTGATGGACTTGTCGAAAGATCTCAAACATTCCATTCAGAAAATGGCCGAAGTGGTGAAGCAGGGTAAAAAGATTTTGATTTTTCCGGAAGGAACTCGGACACAAAATGGCAAAATCGGGAAGTTCAAGAAAACATATACTATTTTAAGCGTCGAACTAAATATCCCGATAGTTCCGGTTGCCATAAGCGGCGCCTATACTGCAATGTCGTCGGGAGCGAAAAAAATTAAAAGGGGCGAAAAAATCACCATCGAATTTTTGCCTGCTGTTTATCCCGAAGGAATGAAACCCGAAGAACTGAATGATCTGGTTAAACAGCGGATTGTTGAGGCAAAAGGTTCGGTTTCACATATATAAAAATCTACAGCTCATTTATTTGTATATTTGCTTCATGAGTTTAAATGACGAGAAAATAAAAACCATTTCCAATTATTTCAGATCACGCCCTGTTCTGAAAGCGTATCTTTTCGGTTCCTACGTTCGCGGAGAAGCTGACCAACAGAGCGATATTGATATTTTGGTCGATCTTGATTATTCCCAAAAAATTGGCTTACAATTTATTCAGATGAAGATTGATTTGGAAAAACTTTTAAATACAAAGGTTGACCTTGTTTCTTCAAATGGATTATCAAAATACATCAAACCGCTGGTTGATAACGAAAAGCAATTGATTTATGCGAGGTAGTTTAGGAGATAGGGTCAGACTTCAACATATTTTAGACGCCATTCTTGAAATCGAAGATTATTTGAAGGATACTGATTTATTGGATTTTATGCAAAATTCAATGATGAGATTTGCCTGTATCAAACAAATGGAAATAATTGGAGAAGCAGGAAATCATGTTTCCAATGAAATAAAAACACGATTCTCTTCAGTTGAATGGGCGCAGATAGTGGGGATGAGAAATGTCTTTGTTCACGAATATTTTGGAGTCGATTCGAGCTTAGTTTGGGAAATTATTAAAAACGATTTGCCCGATTTAAAAGAAAAGATAATACTGATTTTAAAATCCTTACAATAAGTTACATCCTCTATTTCTTCTTTAGCGCAATTACATTTGGCATTTTCCGGAAATGGTCGTTGTCGTCGTTGTCGCAGGTGTTCGAAACATAACTGCCGAATTTTGCAATTACCGTATCGCCGGTATTTACATACAGGCTGGTTTCGGGGCCTCCTTCCAAATAAACAGTGGTGCGGATGTCCAGCGGCAAACCCTTTAAAAACCCAATCATTTCGAGGTGTGTATAAGGCGACCGGGTGAAAACAATGTACAAATTTCCGTTTACATCGTTTGCCATTAAAATCATGCTGCACGACTGGTCGGGGCGTTTCGAAAATTCCATTCCTACACCTTCGCAGCTAATCATGCGCATTCCCTGACAAAAAGAGTGGTACCGGGTTTTTACTTTTTCCCAATCCTGACAAGTAATATCAACGATTTCGAATGGAAGTTTCGCGGTATCTTTCGGATGCATACACAGCATGGCATTGTAATAACTGCTTTTCTTCGGATTATTGTAGTGATTAAAATTCTTCATGTAGCCTTTGTTCGACTGCGTTTTATTGTAGTTGTACATTCCGGCATTGACAATGATATTCATACCGAACTCTTTTGCCCATTCATCGGCAGTTCGAGGCTGCTTGCCGTGCTCCGAAGCGGTCAGGAACCGAAAGTCGAATTTGCGTGCATCAATCTTGAGAATTGTTAGTTTAGAGTCGTTGACTACCGATTTTTTGGGAGCCTCGGGTTCGGCTAATTGCAAGCCATCTGTCAGATTAACCCAATTAATTTCAGTAATCCACTTCTCCTGCGATTTTGCAGCAAAACTGATCAGTAAAAATATCAGTAAAACTATTCCTGAAGGATATTTCGACCCCACTGATTTACACATCGTTGAAATCGAATTTTGAATTTTTGAAGGGGAACAATTCGTATAATTCTCCGGAGTAATAGAATTCGTAAGCCACCGAGCCGAACGAATATCGTTTGCCCTTTATGTTTATTCCCGAACCGCCAACCACCGGATTTTCTTTCGGCACCGAAACTTCGTAACCTATATTATACAGTGTAGCCAGAATTTCGGGGCGGTCGTCGATCGGAAATCCAGCCCTTTCCCACTGTGCATTTATTTGCTTCACGTTCAGGGCGGCGTACAGGTACGAATAATAGTGGTTTTTATATGAGGTAAGTCGGTTAAACCGTTCCTGTGCAATATTTTTTGTTTGAAAGTCGAGCAGGTTCTCATACTTTTCGCCAAGGTAAAAAATGGAAGTACTGTCTTTCAGGTTTTTCTCGATGGTTTGTGCAGTCGGAACTTTTATTCCGGTTACGCCTAGTGAAAAAGTGGTTTCAACAGAAAGGATTTTCAGTGGGCCGATCCATTTTTTGTAAGCTTCGCGGCTCGAGTTGAAAAGCCGGATTTGTTCGCCAACCAGCACGGCCACTATCAGGCGCGGTTCAACTCCTGTCTGATGGGCAGCCGAATCAATCAGGTGCTTGTCTTTTGCCACAGCAATTTTAAAATCCTGCCACTCCGGAATATTCATCCATTCGAAGGCGCTTTTTGTTTTTACCGTTGTCTTCTTCTGATCGCCGGTTTCTTCAAACTGTTGCACTTCAGCAAGGTATTCAGCATTATCATTCAAGTAAAGATTTACAGCCTCAATCATTCGCTGCGCCTGTTTCAGGTTATGGCTTTTNNTCGCTGAAATTAATCGTTGTCGTATCATCATCCGACGACCGGCCATATTTGTCTTTTATATCCTGAAAATACCGGTCGTTTAAATCAACAACCCCGGGATCGTTTGTCAGATGAAATTTAACTGCCAGATACCCCGAAGTCAGAATTAAACCAATTAACATGAAAATACCTGCAATTCCAAATCCTAAGTATCTCAAAATCTTACCAAACACACTATTTTTCATTTCTGAAATATCCTCCGTTATTAAGGCCGCAAATGTATTAAAAGGTGTTATAGTTTGTTAAAACAACCCATTCTTTTAACCTAAAATTCGGAATTAAATAATGAAAAAGTTACCTTCGCTCCCCGTTCAAATTTTTGAGCTAATAGTAACCCAAATTTTGAAGATGAAGATACGTACCTTAACATTGATTATTACCCTGATTTTCTCCATGTCGTCCAGGGCACAACAAATACAACCCGATACATTAACTACCCAAATTGAAGCTTCCGAAGCAGATTCGTTGCTGCACTCCATTGAAGAATTGGATGAAGATTCGCTTAAGTCGTTTGAAGAGGCTCTTTATAAAAATGTTTGGAATTGTACCCAAATCAATTACCCGGTCAATGCCATTCCCGGAAAAAGCGACACCATTGCCATAACTTTTGAAACACCCGGCGGAAACGCGTACGTGCATCCGTTTAAAGGAAAAGTAATCTCGAAATACGGAATACGGCGCGGACGGATGCATACTGGCACCGATATAAAGCTGCTTTCGGGCGACTCGGTACGCTGCGCATTCGATGGAAGAGTCCGGATAGCGAAACGATTCAGTGGTTATGGAAACCTTGTGCTGGTAAGGCACAGTAACGGGCTGGAAACAATTTACAGCCACTTGCGAAACATCAGTGTAAAAATAAATGACACGATTAAAGCCGGCGACCTGATTGGCCTTGGCGGACGTACCGGAAGAGCCACCACCGACCACCTGCATTTCGAAACCCGGTTATTCGGGCAGCACTTTGATTCGAATAAATACATCGATTTCGAGAATTTTAGTCTCCGCTCCGACAAGATTTTTTATGCCAATAAGCGGTTTGAAATTGACAAAGCTAACTTCAAAAAGAAACCAACAGTTGCCGAGTCTCAAATGCTGGCCGATGCCGGAGCCGTGAACAAACATGTCATCCGCAAAGGCGATACCCTTTCGGCAATTGCCAGAAAGTACAATACTTCTGTAACAAAAATTTGTGCTGCCAACAATATTACGGCCCAAAAAACACTCAAGATCGGATCGGTAATTCGGCTTAATTAATTTATATAGGTATCCGTAATATTACCCAATGCCATAAAAATCATTCATTTGTCATTTGGGAATCATTCATTTGTTAGGAAAATAACAACAGGATGACAATCAATTACCACAACTGACTGATATAAAGTGCAAATAGGTAAGTAAACGGACAATCATAATAATTTATCCCTTTCCGTTTTGTATTGGCCTGTGTTAATTTCAGGAATTTATGATCTTCTGCATTTTAACACAATCTATTATTTGTGTTGGTAGCTCCGTTTTCTTACTTTTGGTGACCAATAATTTCTAAACACATATAAATCATTCGTTTATCCTTCACTGGATATTAAAAAACTAAATCATGAAAAGAAACATTTATTTGACCATGTCAATTGTTGTGGCAATGTTGATCTCATTGCCGGCATTTTCGCAGATGCTGAACAAACTTTCAAAAGAAGAGAAAAAAGAAGGATGGACTTTGCTGTTCAACGGCAAAAATTTCGACGGATGGAGACAATGCAACGGTACCGCGATGCCTGCAAACTGGGTAATAGAAGAAGAAGCGATGAAAGTTTTTACAGGAGAAGGGAAAAATCCGGGGCAGGGAGCCAATGGCGACATCCTTTATTCAGTAAAAAAATTCAGGAACTTCGAACTTTCTATTGATTGGAAAGCCAGCAAAATGGGCAATTCGGGTATATTTTATAATGTGCGCGAAGTTCCCGGAAAACCAATTTATTATGCTTCACCCGAAGTTCAGGTTTTAGACAATGTGGATGCGTCGGACAATAAAATTGACAGCCATCTTGCCGGTTCGCTTTATGATATGTTACCTGCCGATCCGAAAACTGTTAATGCTACCGGTATGTGGAATAACATCGTTATTCGTGTTAAAGACGGCAAAGTTACCCATATTCAAAACGGTCACGAGGTGGTTTCGTACACTTTATGGACACCTGAATGGGATGCAATGGTTGCAAAAAGCAAATTCAAAACTTTCCCCGGATTTACCGAAGGAATTTCAAAAGAAGGTTTTATCGGTCTTCAGGATCATGGATATCCAATTTGGTTCCGCAACATTAAAATCCGCGAGCTTTAAGCTTAGACCTACCAACTATGCTTAAAAAAATCTCATTTTTCCTGATGATTTCAGGATTTCTGGTTTTTTCAGGATGTAAGCCTGCTGTGCAAAAAGAAACCGGCGAAACTCCTCATTTTGTTAAAATTGATGGTCAGAATCTAACAGCGCCCAATGGCGAAGCTTTTTTTATCAGGGGAATAAATCTTGGCAACTGGCTGAACCCGGAAGGCTATATGTTTAATTTCCAAAAAACAAGTTCAGCACGCTTAATTGATCAGGCTTTCCGCGAAATGGTGGGTCCCGATTTTACCAACCGTTTCTGGAAAGAGTTTAAAGACAACTACATTACCCGCGAAGATATTCGTTATATCCGCAAAACCGGGATGAACACCATCCGTATTCCGTTTCACTACAAATTGTTTACCGACGAAGATTACATGGGCTTGTCTGCCAATCAGGATGGTTTTCAGCGGCTCGACAGTCTGGTTGAGTGGTGCCGCGAGTCGGAAATTTACCTGATTCTGGATATGCACGATGCACCGGGCGGACAAACCGGCGACAATATCGACGACAGCTACGGCTATCCTTGGCTGATGACCAGCGCCGAAAGTCAGGAGCAATTTATAAGTATCTGGAAAAAAATTGCGGAACACTACAAAAACGAGTCTGTTATTATGGGCTACGATTTGCTGAACGAACCGATTGCCACTTATTTTAAAGATGAAGAAGCGAAACTGAATGCCGAACTCGAACCTCTTTATAAAAAGGCCGTTGCCGCCATCCGCGAAGTTGACCAAAACCACATTGTAATGTTGGGCGGTGCGCAATGGAACAGCAATTTCAAGGTTTTTAAAGATTCAAAATTTGATTCGAAAATAATATATACATGCCATCGCTACTGGTGCGATACGCTTCAGGCAAATATTCAGGATTTTGTTGCTTTTCGTGACTCTGTGAACCTACCCATGTTTATGGGCGAAACGGGCGAAAACACCGACCAGTGGATTGCAGCCTGGACCCGCCTGATGGAACGCAACAACATTGGCTGGACTTACTGGCCGTACAAGAAAATGGGCCGCCCAAGCTCGATGCGGACAATTCCAAAACCTGAAAACTGGGATAAAATAGTCGAATTCACCCAAGCGTCACGAAACAATTTCGATGAAATACGCAAAGCCCGCCCCGATCAGGAATTGGTGAAAAAAGCGATGCTTGAACTGATTGAAAACTGCAAATTCGGTAATTCAACGGTAAACGAGCCTTATATAAAAGCGATGGGAATGCAGCCGTAAATTTTTCTTATGGATAACAGAACTATTACCAAATGACAATTGAGGGCATATAACAGAAAAATGGTTGGTAATTTTTACCAACCATTTTTCTGTTAATTATATTTCTCTTTACGAGACTTTTTCAGAACCTCACGGAAAAAGTATGAATTTTTGTTTCCGATATCTCGTGTTTAGCACTATTTCACTTCTCCGTTTTTGATCAGCCACTCGGCAATCTGAACGGCATTCAGCGCAGCACCTTTTTTAATCTGATCGCCAACACACCAGAAAGTCAGGCTCTTTGGGTTCGATACATCTTTCCGGATACGGCCCACATAAACGTCATCTTTTCCTGAAACGAACAAAGGCATCGGGTATTTTTTCTCTGCCGGAACATCCAGAACGGTTAAGCCTTCCAGCTTTTCCATTTCGGCTTTAACAACTTCAATGTCCAACGCTTCTTCGGTTTCTACCCAGATTGCTTCTGAATGTGCACGGGCAACAGGAATACGGATACAGGTTGCACTTACCTCTGCTTCGGTGTGCATAATTTTCTTGGTTTCCCAGTTCATTTTCATTTCCTCTTTGGTGTAATCGTTGTCGAGGAAAACGTCGATCTGCGGAATAATATTCATTGCCAACTGGTACGGAAATTTCTGGATGGTTGGTTCTTCGCCGTTGGCAACCTGCTGAATCTGGGTTTCCAGTTCGGCAATACCTTGTGCTCCGGCACCACTTGCAGCCTGATAAGTAGCCACATGAACGCGAACAATTTTCGACAAGTCGTTAATCGGCTTCAAAGCCACAACCATCTGAATAGTAGAGCAGTTGGGGTTGGCAATGATATTACGCGGACGGTTTCGCGAATCTTCAGGATTTACTTCCGGAACAACCAATGGGATATCGGCTTCGTAGCGGAAAGCGCTCGAATTGTCGATCATGATTGCGCCGTATTTGGTAATCGTTTCAGCATATTCTTTGGAAATGGAAGCGCCTGCCGAAGTTAAGGCGATATCTATATCTTTAAAATCGTCGTTGTGTTTCAGCTCTTTAACAACCAGTGTTTTGCCTTTGAATTCGTACTCGTTTCCAGCCGAGCGGCCAGATCCAAACAAAACCAGTTCATCGAGCGGAAAATTCCTTTCAGCCAATACTTTCAGGAATTCCTGGCCTACCGCGCCACTTGCACCTACTACTGCAACTTTCATTTTCGATTTGTATTAATTTGTTATCTAATTTTCTGCTTAAACTCTTATTTGGCCAATTGATCAATTTTTGTTAAATTGAATCAGATTTCCAAGTCTTAATTTCGGTTCAAAAATAATGCTTTACTTTTAATTTTTCTAAAAATGACCAAATTAATTTTTACTTTTTCAGTAATACTTGTCAATTTTTTAATAATTGTAAGCAAAAGTGCCTTAAGTACCAATTCTAACCAAATTTATACTTTACTAAATACTGAAAATATCTGGAGCAATGATACGCTAAATTCCATTTTTCAGGATGATTTTGAAAATGCAAATTTATTAGAATGGAAACAAACGGGCGATTGGGAGAGTTCGACAATTACACCAATTTCAGGAATATATTCGCTTAAGCATTCGGCAAAAGCCACAAGTGGTACTTCTTCCCTATTCCATTCTGCCAGTTCCGACATAAGTAGTTCCGATCTGCAATGGTCTTTCAAGCTAAAAAACGGAAATTGGGATCCGTCGTCGTCTAATAGATTTTGGTTTTATCTGATTGCCGATACCATCCAAATTGATTTGATCAACGGTTGGGCAGTGGGTGTAAATCTGAAAGGAACGTCTGATCTGCTTGAACTTTGGAGAATGCGGAATGGCAAGGCCGATAGCCTCATTATTCAAACCGATTTGGATTGGAATGCTTCGACTTTGGCAACAATCACTGCCCAACGGACTGCCCACGGAAACTGGACACTCGAATATCAAAAACAGGGTGAGGCCAAAAGTAAGCCTTTTGTGGGAAACGATTGGTCTGTTTCGGCTTTCAACCATATCGGAATAGATTTTAACTACACTTCAACGCGTGCCGGGCAATTGTGGGGTGACGATATTTCCGTCAGCAAAACCGAAGCCGCGCCTTTTATACGGCACGTCCAGCTCCTCAATTCGCAAACGGTGAACCTCACTTTCAACAAAGCCATCGATCCGGCTTCTGTTCGCCCCGGAAATTTTAAACTGACCGATGAAAGTGGTCGGAACATTCCAATTCTCCAGACGATTCCAACAAATGGCTCGGATAAAACTGTTGATGTGAGTTTCGAAAAAGCTTCAGGAGTTGAACTTAGCCTGTCGGTTTCGGGCATTTCCGACCTTTCAGGAAAAATAATGGTTCCCGAAACCCGTATGTTTTCCTATTCATTTCCTCCGGAAAAAGGATCGGTTTTGATCAACGAAGTGCTTTTCAATCCCTTTTCCGGAGGAGTTGATTTTGTAGAGCTTGTCAATGTTTCGGAGCTAACAATACCGGTTCACCGATTGAAACTGGCCACCCGAAACGATACGCTGGCGCTGAAACAAATCTATGTTGTCAGCACTGAAAAGAGATACCTGAAACCTGGCGAATTGCTGGTTTGCACCAAAGATCCCGCGATTATTTCAGCTCAATATTTCTCGCATAATCCTGAAAATTTCTGCACAATGAAGTCGTTCCCCACTTTTCCGGATGATGCCGGAACGGTAGTTTTGCTGAACGATTCGCTGGAAGTTATCGATGAATTCAGTTATTCCGCTAAAATGCACTCACCGTTTCTGGCCGACGAAGAAGGCGTTTCGCTCGAACGAATTTCGCCGGAGAAACCAACTGCCGATCGCAGCAACTGGGCTTCTGCTGCAGCATCAGTAGGTTTTGCAACGCCAGGATTGCCCAATTCTCAAACCAATGGCGAAACCGAGATTCAGGATGAAATAACCTGCGAACCCAAAGCTTTTTCGCCCAATGGCGATGGGTACAACGACGACCTCAACATTCAGTACAAGTTCAACAAACCCGGATACATTGTCAATGTCCGCATTTTTGATGTGGCGGGAAGGCAAGTAAAATTTCTGGTGAAAAACCAGTCGCTGGCACAGGAAGGAAGCTGGCTGTGGGATGGCAAAAATGAATCGGGACAAAAAATGGGCATTGGTGTGTATATTGTTCTGGTCGAAGTTTTTGATCAGGAAGGACAAGTAAAAAGATTCAAGGAAGCCTGCACCATTACTGATCGGCTGGAATAAAAAATTTAAAATCAAGCACTTTATTCAGACCCAACTTGTAACAAAACATAAACCTCAAATACCAATTTCCCAAAACTATAATCTCCACAAATGAACAGCAACCTTTTTACATTGGCCTGGCGCGAAACCGTCCGGTCGGCTTACTGGGGCAAAAGCCTGGCAACCAACATCGGACTGGGTTTTCTGGCCTTGTATTTTTCAGCAAGTTTCCTTGTTCTGGGTTTTGCCATTCCCGAAATTCTCACCAAAGATTTTCCCGGTGTTGACCCGGTGAGCAAGTTCAACAGCATTTTGCTGGCGTATTTTGGTATCGATCTGATTATTCGTCAACTGATGCAAAAGTTGCCGACTGTTAGTTTCAAACCTTTGCTGCTGCAGAATATTCGCCGCCGGAAGATTGCCAATTACCTAATGATTCGTTCGGTGTTCAATTTCTTCAATTTGCTGCCGTTTTTCCTGTTGCTTCCTGTAACTTTTACGCTGGTGAGCAATGCGCATTCAGGAATGGCAACAACTGCCTGGTTTCTGTCAATATTTATCCTGATTTTCAGTAATCACTTTCTGGCCATTTACCTGAAATGGAGGTTTAACGAAGCCGAATACGGTTTCTTCATTTTTCTGGCTGCCCTTGCCGGATTATTTGCCATCAATCATTTCGGAATTGTCGATCTTTCCGGAGGATTGGGCAAATTGCTCGATTTGGTCCTTGTTAGTCCTGCATTGGCAATAATGTTTCTCTTGATTCCGGTGCTGTTTTATTTCCTGAATGTAAGGTTTCTGCTGAGCCGCATGTTCGTAAATCTGGTTTCAGGAAAACAAAAGGCCGAGCAAGTTCGCGACTACTCCTGGCTCGACAAACTGGGCGAAACAGGCCGTTTTATTGCGCTCGAACTGCGGCTGATCTGGCGAAACAAACGCCCTCGCTCGGTAGCCATGATGACCGTGTTGATGCTGGCTTATGGCTTGCTGATTTACCGAACTGAACCAGGCAAACCAGCTCCCGAATTTATTTTCATTCTGGGCGGAATCATCATCGTAGGCATGTTTTCCATTTCGTACGGACAGTTTTTTCCGGCCTGGCACAGCAACTATTTTTCGATGCTGATGTGTCAGCGCCTGAAAATGAAACAGTTTCTGCAATCGTTTTACATGTTGGTTACAGTGGTGTCGGTGGCCTGCTATTTTCTCACACTGCCTTACGCTTTTATGCACACCAAAATTATTTACACCCATCTGGCCATGCTGCTTTACAACCTGGGAATCAACATTCCGTTGCTCTTTTTCATTGGACTTTACAGCAAAAAGCGATTGGATTTAAACCAGTCGTCGGTGATGAATTACCAGGGCGTGGGTGCTGCGCAGTGGTTGGTCGGATTACCTATGTTCCTGATTCCCATCGGCTTGTTTTACTTATTTAAACTGCCTTTTGGCGATGTTGGCGCTTATGCCGGGCTCGGAGTTTTGGGGCTCACCGGCATACTGTTTCACTCTGTTGTTATCGACTTTTTCGCTAAAAAATACCTGAAACAAAAACATCAACTCATTAAAAACTACAAAAACTCCTGATCATGATACAGATACAAAACCTCATCAAAGCATACAACAAAGAAATCGTCCTGAATATTCCTGAACTGACCATCAACCGAAGCGAAATTTTCGGGCTGGTGGGCAACAACGGCGCTGGGAAAACAACACTTTTTAACCTGATTCTCGACCTGATTACAGCCAGTAAAGGCGAAATAATCAGCAAAGGCATCCTGGTGCGCGAGTCGGAAGACTGGAAAGATTTTACCGGCGCGTTTATCGACGAATCGTTCCTGATTGGCTACCTCACCGCCGAAGAATATTTTGGTTTTATTGCAGGTTTGCGCCGGCTGACCAAAGCCGAAACCACCGCTTTCCTGGAAAAGTACACCGACTTTTTCAACGGCGAGATCCTGGGTAAAAAGAAGTTTATCCGCGACTTTTCGAAAGGAAACCAGAAGAAAGTGGGCATTGTGGCCGCCCTGATGGGCAAACCCGAAATCGTGGTTCTGGACGAGCCATTTGCCAACCTCGATCCCAGCTCGCAATACAAACTCCGGAAGCTGATCAAGGATTTTGCTGCTGAAAACGGCACCACTTTCCTCATTTCCGACCACACGCTCGACAACATTGCCGATGTCTCCACCCGACTGATTATCCTCGAAAAAGGTAAAGTTGTTCGCGACGTACCGAAGACTGAAACCACTTTGCAGGAGATTGAAGAATTTTTTAAGCCTGTGGTGGAGGTGGATGTGTTTTAGCTGTTGGATACAGTTTAAAACCGATCTTGTTTATCATCACAAACGCTCATGATAAAACAATTAAAAATTTACCGATGCTTAATTATTTTGGAAAACGAGTTGAAATATTGCTGTTAATTGGAATAGTACTTACAATTCTTAGTCCTTGGATTTTTACAAGGTCCTTAGGTTTTATTAATTTCCATGATACTGGAGATATAGGCTCAACAATTGGAGGAATAACTGCTCCGATAACAAGTCTAATTGGAGCATTGTTAATTTATTATGCTTTAGTTGCTCAAAGACAAGCCAATAAAATTCAAAGTGAAAATAATTCTATTCAAACATTACTGACATTAATTCTTGATTTAGAGAATAAGTGTAGTAATCTTATCTTTATTGATGAAAAGCTTAATCAAAGGAAAGGTATTGCAGCTTTCAATTCAACGAGTAGTATTCTTTATTATGATCAAATAAAACCATATATGGGAGAAAAAACAGATAGATACAAGAATGATTTGATGGTTGTAATAAATTTTGGTAATTATTTTAATGTTATTTCAAATGCAGCCTTGATTTATGATTTTATTGTTTTATCTGAAATTGATAAAACAAATAAACATATTTTACAAAAGAGGTTTGAACAGATATATATAGTATACTTGAATAAATCTCTTCGTAGATTGGATGAATATTATACAGAAGATAAGCAGAATGACAAAATTAAATACGACAAGTATTTTGAAGAAATACTAATGTTTAGAAATAAAATGATTTCCCCAATCCTATGAACTACAAACTAAAAAAATCCATCATACTCCTATCCTTGCCAGCTTTTTCGCCTGCACCCAACCTGCTCCAAAAATTCAACTGCAATCGGGCGATCTACTGTTTCGGGGAACGAATATCTAAAAAGTCAAATCAACTCCACATTTATTCCACTTTATAATTCACCACACTTCCATCGTCGCTGCCAACCAGCAAATTATAATACGAACTTGTATCATTAAATTTCCCGAGTACAAACGAGGTATTTCCTGCCTGCGGAAATCCCCAGGCGATCGCACCACTTTTTTCGAGCAGATATACCTTATTATCGGCGCCGGTAACAATCCCTATTTTTGTAACTCCCGGACTCAAAGTGTAAACTGACGGTATTTCGCTGATGTTTTCGGGGAAACTCCGTTCGAATAATTTCTTGCCGTCGGCAGCAAATACAGTTAGTTTTTTACCTTCCGCAAAAAGATATTCCACAGAACCGTTCCCGTCAATGTCTTCAGCAACAAAAAGATGACTGCCGCCAAACTTACCAACTTCCTTGGTTTCTGTTTGTCCGGTAAAATACTGAATGTAAATTTTCCCTGTCACATCGGTGGATATTAATCGCGGATTTCCATCATTTATAAAAGTCATCTGGTTTCCTGAATGGTCGAACTGATCTGGCTGAATGTCGCGGCTCTTCCCCGACCTGTCGAGGAAATAGGTGTTTTGCTTATCAGCAAAAACGAGGTAGTCTTTACCATCGATATCGTAATGCCGGATTGGTTTGTTAACCAGGCTTTCGGTCACATCAAAATTCCATTTTGGAATCAATCGTCCATCGCGGTCATATACATACACTTTTTTGTCTTCGCCAGCCACAAAAAACCGGTATTCCTTGTTTTTTCCGTATTCGGCCACCGATACGCCGTTTGCAGCCATTGCTTTAAATACCACCGGAAATTTTCCCACTTTGCTGCCTGTGCGATCGACCACGTACAGTTGAGTTTTTGTATTGAAAAGGTATTGAAACCGTTTCGTCTGGTATATGTCAATCAAATGTACTTCAGAAATAATTGGCTCGGGCAGATTCAATTTCCATTGGATAATACCCTCTTTATTGATGAGGTAAATATTGTTGAGTTTGTCGGTAACAATCATTTCGCGATTGGCCAAGTCCTTGTGATTCAATACCAATTTAGGCTTTTGAGCCAGAAGTGCATCAAGTTTTAGCTGCCAGAGAGCCTCGGGTTCTTCTTTTAAATCCGGATCGTATTTCAGGTTAATTTTATTCTCAATCATATTTCCTGAAACCGAAAACTGCCACGAAAAAGTACTGAATTTACGAATGGCTTCTTCGCTGTCAGTCAATTTCGCACTTACATCGCTTTTGAGCAAAGCATCTTTCAGGCGGAAAACTTTTGGAATTTTAGCGTAAACATAAAAGTTGGCTTCAGGTTGGCTGTTTTTTGTGTAAATCTTGTAAACAGAGTCGTTTGCAAGGGTTTTTTCTGAAACAAGACTTTGCAGATAGGATTTTAGTCCGGGCAAATTATCGCCCCAAATCATGTATTTGCGAAACAAAACGATGTAGTTGCCGCTGATTCCTGAAAATGCCTGACCGAAAAGCGATTCGGCCATGTTACTAACAGGCAGGCGATAAATATCGAACGAGTTTTTGCTGTCAACAGCATATTCTGTGTGGAAATTACCGGTCCCGTCATTCGCGGTTCGGCTGAATTCAGAAACTGTTTTCCCGATTTTTTCTTTTGCGTCCCGTTCATTGATTATTTCAGCCACAAAAAACCGGTTCTGTCCCGGATTCGATTTGTTAATGGTGGTATAAACACCAGCGAACTGTGTACCGCCAATCTCTTTAAACAAGCGGATGGCATCGGTTTTTGTTTTCTTCTGAAACTCCATCAGGCTCATTTCGCGCGGATAATAATTTCCGTTTGCCTTGATATACGATTCGTAATGATCGAGATAGCTGGTCGTATTTTTCAGGTTTAATGCCACAAAGTAGGTCGCATTTGCCGGAATTGCTTTCTCTATCGTAATTTTTTGCGCCTCCTGATCGCGAAAAAGATTGAGAAAATGATCGCTCGAATCTTTTGTATAACTGAACCCGTTAATTTCCAGATCAGATGGCTTAACCGTAAGATCAAGTCCCGACCAGCTTGAATATGCATCGAGATTCCCGATTGTTTTGCGCATTTCGGGAGAAACAAATTTGGCAAGTAACTGGGGAACAGTGAGATGATTGATGAATACATTCGCCAGCGAATTTTCTTCGATGGTTTTGTATAGCTCGGTAAATTCGGAATCGCTCAGTAAATTTTCGGAATTGGTTTGCCTGATGGCTTGTTCGAGCAAGATAAAATCTTCGCTCACCATTAATACATCGTTGGCGCAAGCATAATAAAAGCTGAGTTCGGCCGAGCGGGCATTAAAAATGGTTGTATTGTCGTAGTTTTTTCGGGTGACAGAATACTCCGAACCCAAATCCGCCGAAATGGTGGCAGTCGCCGAATTCGATTCGTTTTGATCGTTCATCTGTACCAGAAAGAGGTTAGTTTGCTGGTTTTTACCAGTGAGATTGACAGAAACAATCACCGATTTTCCCTTCAGCAAACCGTTAATTCCTGAATGGGCGTTTACAAAATCACTGAACCTTCCAATTTCGGAAAAGAGATTCTTAACTGCCGGAATTCCGTTTAATTCAGCAATAATTGGCTGATTGCCTTTTATTTCGCGGTAAAATGCTTCGGTATTTTTTATCTCAATCAGCAACGGACATTTCTGCGGAACAGCTTTGTATGCCGGGTTTTGCTTGGTCGAGAAGGTCTGTATCACCTGTTCGCCCGAATCTTTCGGGAAATATTTAATACCAAGAAAAGCGGCTGCGGCAACCAAAATTACAATTCCTGAAATGACAATAACTTTTCGCATAGAAGGGTAAATTTGCTCAAAAATAAAAATTACTACTGCTGTTTTACTTCCGAAGCTTCAACAATTTTGTACAGCTTGTCCGATTTACGGATCTTTGTATCAACCGGGATGGAAATATATGAGCCTTTGGGCGCTTCTGAAACCGATTGTTTGTCGAGTTGAATTTCGGTTACGATTGTTTTTACCAAACCGGTAGTTGGACCGGTAATGTAAATTTCGTCGCCCACCTTTAGCGGACCGGTTTCGAGTTTAAATTCGGCTACTTTAAGGTTCGAAAAGTAATTTATTCCTTTCCCTACATATATTTTGCGGTGGCTTGCCAACGATCCGTAATTCTTGCTCCATTCGCCAAGTCGCTGCCCAAGGTAATATCCGTCCCAGAAACCGCGGTTAAAAACCGAAGCCAGCCGTTCGTCCCAGTTGGCAATCTTTTCGTCGGTAAACGTATCGTCGAAATAAGCGTTAACAGCTTCGCGGTAACACTCAACAACGGTATAAACATACTCGGGAGAACGCGCCCTTCCTTCAATTTTCAGCACAGAAACACCTGCATCGAGCAATTTATTCAGGAAATGAATGGTTCGCAGGTCTTTGGGCGACATGATGTATTCGTTGTCAACTTCNNCGGTTTCCTTGTCGGTAACAATGTAAGCGCGGCGGCACGATTGCATACAACTTCCGCGGTTGGCCGATGAGTTCATTTCGTGCAGGCTCAGGTAACATTTTCCTGAAACGGCCATGCACAGCGCACCATGTACGAACATTTCGAGTTTTACCAGCTCGCCCGATGGTCCGGTAATGTTTTGTTCCCTGATTTGTTTCGAGATTTCCCAAACGCGGCCAATGTTCATTTCGCGGGCAAGTACCACCACGTCGGCAAACTGCGAATAAAACCTGACTGCTTCGATGTTGGTAATGTTTAGCTGGGTCGAAATATGTACCTCAACGCCAACCTGCCAGGCATACATAATAGCCGAAATGTCGGAAGCAATAATGGCCGAAACTCCGGCTTGCTTTGCTGCATCAATAATCTGGCGGAGCTGATCCAATTCAGTATCAAAAACAACCACATTCACTGTCAGATAAGTTTTTACTCCCTTCGAATGTGCTATTTCCGTAATTTTTTTCAGGTCGTCGATCGTAAAATTATTCGATGACCGGGCACGCATATTCAACTGGTCAACCCCAAAATAGACCGATCCGGCTCCTGCCTGAATGGCTGCCATCAGCGATTCGTACGAACCAACCGGAGCCATGATTTCAACTTCGTCTCTTTTCATGAATTCTGAAATATTTGAGCTGCAAATTTAGTTTTTTATTTCGGCTGGAAGTGGTTCAAATGTTTAGCCGCTGATATTGAGCTCCACCTGCGAAGTAGTTTCATTTTTCCACCGAAATCTTCAGGTACTCATTTTTGAAGTAGGAAAGGTCTTTGTATTGGCCGCAATCAAGTATTTTCCAGAACAGCCAGCCATTGGTGCTGGTTTTTACAATGGCTCTGGCGGCTCCGCTTGGGAATGGAAATATTTTTTGCTGATGATCGAAAATAAGCGTTATCGAGCCATCTTCATTGATGTTTCCTGTGATAAGATGGTTGGGGGATGCATATACTTTTGTGCCAGGTTTTATTATGCCTGAATCTATTATCATCTTTAATGTAACGCCTGGAATTTCGTTGTATTTCATAATTATAAGGTAGTTGCAGCCCGATTGGTTATAGTTTAAAAAGAGTGAGGCATAAACTTAGCAAAATAATATCAACTATTTCAAACGACCTGATAATTTAATATTTGAATCAAATTCCCTTCTTCAAACGATCATCTTTCAACTTCTTTTTTCTTCAATGTTTCAAGAATTCTGTCGTTGCATATTTTTATATAATCGACGGGTTTTACCTTGTGCAGTAAAACATCTTCGTTTTTTTCAATCCCAATAAATTGGCGGTTTTCTAAAATTGCCGAGAGCAAAAAACTACCGCTTCCGCAGGCATTGTCAAGAACAATGTCTCCCGGATTGGTGTAAGTTTTTATCAGATACCTGCCCAGCTCAACTGGTTTTTGAGTTGGGTGTAAAACAGGACCCTCCGATTCAGCAGTTTTCACATAAATAAAATCGTCCACCATCTGCTCTTCAAAAAAAACAATATCGTTCGGGTAGCGACCGCCATTACTTTTTACATGTTTCGGTTTGAAATCGCCGTAACTACCAGTAAACTGATCTTTTCGTATTCCCTTGTCGTACGCATCGCCATTGGTCATTTCAGGATTATAGCTGGGTTGCTTTTTGTAAAAAATGCAAATGTCTTCGTGTTTGCGGAGTGGTTGTTTTTTTACATTCAAAAAGTTGGTCGATTTCGATTTTATCCAAACGATTTTGTATTTGAAAAGCTTCTCGTTGCTCAGTATTATTTTTGCCGTAAACAAACCCTGCGCTGTGAGGGCAATTGCACCGTTGTCTTTAATGATCCTTTCATACTGTTGCCATAGCAGAACCAAATCGATTACTGAATCCCACTTGTTTCGCGTGGTTCCATAAGGTAAATCGCAAAGAATCATGTCGATGCTCTTGTCCGGAATGTCTTTCATTACTTCCAGGCAGTCGCCCTGAATTACTTTATTTACATATTTCCCAATTCCTGTTTCCATTTCCTGAAGGCTAATTATTCGGACGGTGATTTTTAATGGGTGAATTTTCGCAGGCAAGTTACAATTCTTTCACGAAAAGCTCTAAAGACTGAAATGTGGGTTCCGGGAATTCATTTTTGTATTGAATGAGCAAAAAAAAATGCGGCCTCGCTTGAGACCGCATTAAATTCTAACCAGGAGATTTGCTAATTTACTATTTAACATCAACATTGAATGTGAAGCTTTTGCTGTCGGTTGAAAGTACCACTGCGTAATTTCCATTTGCCAGTTTCGTTAGATCAAAACCTTCGTTTACATTGAAACGGTCGCCAATCTTTTTTGAATAAACCAGGTCGTTCTTGTCGTAGAAATTCAGGCTAAGATTTTCTTCAGCAAAATTCAGGTACGAAAGAACAAGGATTCCTTCTTTATATGCAAAAAATGGTTCCATCGTGTTTTTTTCTTTACCTACTGCAATATTTCTGCTATCGATTTTAAATGAACGTTCGGTAGTTGAACCATCAACTGATACAGATAAATTGTAGTCACCTTTTTCGAGTTTCGAAAAATCGAAAATTTTACGAAAATCTTTGCTGTCAGCGTTTGTTTCTTTGTAATACACAACTTCGCCTTTTCCGTTTTCGATGCTGATCTGGAAATTGCTGGCGTCGCTGTTTGAAATTGCAACTACTGCCTTTTCGGCTGTCAGTGGAAGGATGTTAACTTTTAAGTTTCCTGTTGCCATTAATGTGTTTGCAAATGCTACAAATGCAATCAACATTGTTACTTTTGAAATTGATTTAATTGTTTTCATGTTTTTCTGTTTTAAATACAGTACAAACATACATGTTACGCAGCATACATGCTGAAAAACATACGTTAAAGATGTATTATCCTTTCGTTAACGGACACGGGCAATATTAAAACAATGTAAATAGAGGCATTATGTACCTGAATGCTAGTTGATTGTAATTTTAAAACGAATTTAAAAATTCAAATTTCATGGAGATTGAAATACTGCAATTACTCGAAGGAGCCAGAAAAGCAAGGGGTTTAACTGTGATAATCGATGTTTTTCGTGCTTTTTCGACAGCCTGCTATGCCTTTGGAAACGGAATTCAACGCATTTATCCGGTTGGAGACCTTGAAATTGCCTATAAAATGAAAGAACAAAATCCTGAATTTATACTTGTTGGCGAGCGATTCGAGCAAAAACCCGAAGGTTTCGACTTCGGAAATTCGCCTTCGCAACTACTGGAATCCGATCTGACCAGCAAAATAATGGTGCACACAACAAGTTCAGGAACACAGGGAATTGCCAATGCCACCGGTGCAAACGAGATTTTAACCGGAAGTTTTGTGAATGCCGGAGCAATCGTAAATTATATACGCGAGCAGAATCCCGAAAAAGTTTCGTTGGTTTGCATGGGGTACAGTTGCCAGTACCCGACCGACGAGGATACTCTTTTGGCAGTTTATATTAAAAATGAACTGGAAGGAGTTGCCAACGATTTTCAGGCAATGGTTGAGCAATTAAGGACCGGCGACGGAGCACGTTTTTTTGCTCCTGAAAAACAGGACTGGGCACCCGTTGCTGATTTTGACCTTTGCCTTTCGCTCAACAGATTTAATTTTGTGCTGAAAGTTGAAAAAGACAATGGAATGAATTATCTGAAGAAGATTGAATCACAGAAATAAAAAAACATGAAAAAATACAACTTTGACGAGCTGATCGACCGCACCAATACCAATAGTATAAAATACGACGCACGAAAAATGTTCTTCGGAACCGAAGATTTGTTACCTCTTTGGGTGGCCGACATGGATTTCCGCACTCCCGATTTTATTGTGGATGCCGTTAAAAAGCGGGTCGAACACGAAGTTTTTGGATATACATTTCGTGGCGAATCATACAACCAGTCGATCGTTAATTGGTTGAAGCGCCGCCATAACTGGGAAATTAAACCCGAGTGGATATCATTCAGCCCCGGAGTTGTTGCTGGTTTTACAATGGCCATCGAAGCGTTTTCGAATCCCGGTGATGGAGTAATTGTTCAGCCTCCGGTGTATTTCCCTTTTTTCGATTCGGTAAATGGAACTGGTCGTGAAATGATTGAAAATCCGCTGAAGCTGGAAAACGGACGCTATTATTTTGATCTGGATGATCTGAAACAAAAAATCACGGCCAACACCAGGCTGCTGTTACTTTGCAATCCACAGAATCCGGGCGGAATGGCATGGAATGAAAAGGAACTTACCGAACTGGCGCAGATTTGCCTCGAAAATAAAATACTGATTATCTCCGACGAAATTCATTCCGATCTGATTTTCGATGGTTACAAACACACTCCGCTGGCCGGAATTTCAGAAGAAATTGCGCAAAACTGTGTGGTTTGCATGGCTCCCAGCAAAACTTTCAATACAGCCGGACTGACGACTTCATTTCTGGTTATTCCGAACAAGCGGCATTTGGTTGCTTACGAGCGGGTAATGCGACTTCCGCACCTGCACATGGGAAACATTTTCGGAACAGCAGCGCTCGAAGCGGCTTATACACATGGCGACGAATGGCTCGCCCAGCTGCTGAAATACCTTCAGGAAAATTACGTGTTTCTGGAACGGTTTTTTAATGAAAATCTACCTGAAGTTAAAGTGATGCGACCAGAAGCTACTTACCTTATTTGGCTTGACTTTTCAGCATTCAGACTGACGGATGAAACAATCAATCAAAAATTGATTGATGCGGGAGTGGGACTTAACCGTGGCGTTCAGTTCGGGAAACAGGGCAGCGGCTACATGCGCATCAACATTGGTTGTCCGCGTACAGTTTTAGAAGAAGCGCTGTTCAGGATACAAAAGGCTTTTCAGGAATAATTAAACATGGGGCAGTTTTTTGCTCTCTGCCCTTTGCTCCATTTGTTCTCTTATTCGTACCGCAACACTTCCACCGGATTCTTCGATGCAGCTTTAAAACTTTGCCAGCTTACAGTAATCAATGCAATGCACAGCGTCAGCAAACCGGCCAGCGCGAAAATCCACCAGCTTAAATCGGTTTTATAGGCAAAGTTTTCGAGCCATTTTTGCATGGCGTAGTGTGCAACAGGAATGGCGATTACAAATGCAATTACCACCCATTTGATAAAAGTAAGGTTGATTAAATGAATGATCTGACCAATGCTCGCACCGTTTACCTTTCTTAAACTGATTTCCTTTTTGCGTTTTTCGAGGTAGAAAAGGATGAGTCCATACAAGCCTATGGTGGCAATTCCGATAGAAAGCAGTGTGAGCCAAACATACAACTTACTGAAACGGCTGTCGGATTCGTATTGCCGGTTGAATTGCTCGTCGGCCAAAACAAAATCGAAGTTATCTTTCGGGTAATGGCGCGTCCAGGTGCTTTGCAGGCGGCTAAGTGTTTCCTGTAAATTCTGCGTGTTTATTCTTACTGAAAAATAGCCAAACTCGCTGGGGAAACGGTTATTCCAGATGATCGGGTAAATGGCTTTGTGCAATCCTTCATGATGAAAATCGGCCACCACACCTTCAATCTTCAGTGGAATTGTATTATTTCCTTTCCTGAAAATTTCTTTGCCAATAGCTTCTTCAGGAGAACCGAAGCCCAGAAGTTTCATGCTCGATTCGTTCAAAATTACACGATTCAGATTTTGCGCTTCGTTCTCGTTGAAATCGTTTCCAGCCAGTAATTTCAGCCCGTAAGTTTTAATGAAACCGCTCCCTGCGTTGTTCTCCAGAATCTGGTTGTCGGGCGATTTCCCTTGCATGGGATTATTAAATTCGTGGAATCCGAACCCGGGATTTTGCCCCGGAACAAATTGGTTAAAAGTTACACCTTCAACACTACTCTGATTTAGCAGATCGCTGCGAAAACCTTCGTAACGCTTCCGTTTGTTTCCATCGGCATTCAGCGATGCCGGCCCGGTTAAAACCACCACATCATTCAGCGCTACACCCAACTCTTTGTTTCTCATAAACGAAATCTGCTTGTAAACCATCAGGGTGCTGATCAGGAATATGATGGAAAGCGCCATTTGTAAAACCACCAGTCCGCTCTTTAGCTTTCCGCCTCCAATATGTTTCTGGTCAGGCAAAATCTTAATGCGGGTCAGTTCAATTCCGTGGTATATTCCTGAAAACAGGGTAACGTTTGACTAAACTAAAATACAACGATTCAAAGAACGCGCTGTCCCTTTCCGGATTTCCATCGGTGATGGTACTCTTGGGCGNNCGAACATCATACTGACAAAATGAGTCCAGCTACTAAACTTCTTGTAGTATCTGTCTGACTGATACTCCTTGACTAAACTATTAAACTTAGGTTTTGGAACCAAAGCCAAAACTTGGGTCATGATCGGCTGACCGACTAAAGTTTTATTTGTACTTTCGCTCATGCTGGATAAATTGCTAGTTTACTCAGCAAAGATGCAGGTTGGTTGGATTCGTTCGACCAACCTGCTATCCTAAAAACTTATCTCGGTCACTAATGTTTTTATATATTCTTAAATTCTCTTTTGTAATCATAGTATAGGAAATATTATGGAATATGATATTTACTTTACTCATATTTAATGTCGGATACTCTGTCATTCTCCAGACACTACTTAATCGTACACCGGAATTAGCATTTTGAAAAACATGAACCGAACCGTTAGCACCTCTGGCATATGCTGCCAATAATCTATACCCGGCTCGTCCGGATATGCCTCCAGTTGGCTTCGTGCGGCTGAAGCGGAGTGTGCAAATCAGCACAAGCGTTCACAGGCTTTTACACATATTCGCGAGCAGGATTTAAAATATCTTCAAGGTTAACCAAACAAACGCCATCAACACACAAAATCCAATCAAAATATTTGAAAATCCATACGAAACAAAATCTACTGGATCTTTTGTATCAGGTCCATTCCAGACTTCGCTAAAAGATTTTATTCGATTTTTAGTAAATATGTTGCTTACATATTGGAATAGAAATCTCACCAATACGCCAATGAACTCAAATATAAATGATCCCCAAAACATATTTGTAAAATTTAATATCACTACGAGCAGGGTAATTTATCCTGAATTTCATAAACCTAGCGGGTTCAGATGTTTATAGAAAACGATCGGTGCAAGTATATTCGATCCCCGAGGGGGTCGAACTCTTAATCATGTCTATTTTTTCTATAAACATTCGATGCCTCTGGCATCTGATAATTCAACGAATAAGATTTTAAAAACCTTATCATGCACTTTTAACCCTTAGTACAAAACCATCCAACAATACTTTCAATCTTATTTTGATATTTTTCAGCGTATGATACCATTGTTTTTTTAATATCACTCGTCTTCCTACAGTCTCAAAACTCCCGTTTTACCCAATCGAGTATCCGGCTTTCGGGAATGTCGTTCATGCAACGGAAATGCTTTTTCGGGCATTTATGGTAGCCAAGTTTGGAGCAGGGGCGGCAGGGCAGGTTGTTCACTTCGAGTATTTCAGAACCTTCGCCGGGCAAATAGGGGTACATTCCCAATTCTGGAGAGGTGTTCCCCCAAACCGACAATATTTTTTTGTGGTAGGCGGCAGCAATGTGCATCAGCCCAGTGTCGTTGGAAATAACCAACCTTGCATTTTTTACCAGCGATGCCGATTGATTGATCCGCAGTTTCCCGGTAAAATCCAGTACATTTCCAAGTCTCCAATCAACAATAATTGAAGCCATTGGTTTTTCGCTTTTTCCACCCAAAAGGATCACCGGTAGCTGGGTTTCAGCAATCAATCTTCTGTATTTTTCAACAGGCATCCGTTTGGTAAAATAGGTTCCGGCCAAAACCAGCACCAAATATCCTTTGCGGAAACTTTCAGGAAGTTGCGACAGCGGAAATTCATCTTCATCGAGAATAAAATGGTCTAATCCTTTCCCGTCGTTCACAACATTGAAGTGCGCTAAAGTATCCAGATTACGGTCCACAATATGACCTTTGGGCATTGTATTTATCCGGAGTTTTGTTAGAAGTAATTTCTTGATATTTAGCTTGTTGAAACTGAATGCTTTGATCTTAAGTCCGAGTTTGACACGCAGACTGCGTAAATTGTTGTGCAAGTCGATCACATAATCGAATTTCTCGGCCTTTAATTCCTGAATCGTTTCGGAAAGGGAATCGCCAAACAAATGAATTTTTTCGATATAGGGATTGGCTTCAAGCAGATCAAGATTCCTTCTTTTGGTAAGGTAGTGTATTTCGGCTTCTGGAAATTGATTTTTCAGGCAGCGAACAACCGGCGATGTTAACACAATGTCGCCAATAGAACTGAACCGTATGATAAGAAATTTAGTTTTCACGATAAAAAAACCCTGAAGTTGATGAATACTTCAGGGTTTAAATATAATCAGTTTATAGCATCTGTCGGCTATACCGACTCGGCCAATACAATTATTTTGTTGTCTTTATTTTCAACTACTCCGCCATCAATCTCGAAAAAAAATTCTTGTCCCGATTCTTCTTCTACTTTGATTCTTCCTTTTTCCAAAACAGAAATGATTGGAGCATGATGATCCAGAATTTCAAAAGATCCTTTGCTCCCGGGCAATTGAACCAACTTTACATTGCCGGAATATACTTTTTTATCGGGTGTAATAATTTCGAGTAGCATGATTTTTCAGGTTAATTAGTCTTTAAGCTCCTTTCAGCAGTTTCTCTCCTTTTTCGATGGCCTGTTCAATGGTTCCAACAAGGTTGAATGCCGCTTCGGGATATTGATCTACTTCTCCGTCCATAATCATGTTGAACCCCTTGATGGTATCTTCGATTGAAACAAGCTGCCCTTTTAGACCTGTAAATTGCTGTGCAACAAAGAATGGCTGCGACAGGAAACGCTGAACACGGCGTGCACGGTGAACAATCAGTTTGTCGTCTTCCGAAAGTTCGTCCATTCCAAGGATCGCGATAATATCGAGCAATTCTTTATACCGCTGTAGAATCTGGATCACACGTTGGGCACAATCGTAATGAGCATCGCCCACCACTTCGCGGGTAAGGATTCGGGAAGTTGAATCCAGCGGGTCAACTGCCGGATAAATACCCAATTCAGAAATTTTACGGCTTAATACCGTTGTTGCATCTAAGTGAGCGAAAGTAGTAGCAGGGGCAGGGTCAGTCAAGTCATCAGCCGGAACATAAACAGCCTGAACTGACGTGATTGATCCGTTTTTTGTAGATGTGATTCGTTCCTGCATAATACCCATTTCGGTAGCCAAAGTTGGCTGATAACCTACGGCAGACGGCATACGTCCAAGCAGTGCCGAAACTTCGGAACCGGCCTGTGTAAAGCGGAAAACATTATCGACAAAGAAAAGAATATCGCGGCCTTTCCCGGTAGAGCCGTCGCCATCGCGTAAACTTTCAGCAATAGTTAACCCTGATAAGGCAACGCGTGCACGAGCGCCGGGAGGTTCGTTCATCTGGCCAAATACAAGTGCGAGTTTCGATTTTTTTAGCGCTTCTTCATCAACTTTTGAAAGATCCCAGTTGCCTTCTTCCATCGATTTCTTGAATTCTTCGCCGTAGTCAACTATGTTGGCTTCAATCATTTCGCGAAGTAAATCGTTCCCTTCGCGGGTGCGTTCCCCAACTCCGGCAAATACCGATAATCCGCTGTGAGCCAGTGCAATATTATTTATCAATTCCTGAATAAGAACTGTTTTTCCAACACCGGCACCACCAAACAAACCGATTTTTCCACCTTTTGCGTAAGGCTCAATCAGGTCGATAACTTTAATTCCGGTAAGAAGCACTTCGGTTTCAGTCGTTAAGTCTTCGTACAAAGGTGGTTCGTTGTGTATGCTGAACCCATTTTTAGGGAGTTTAACCATCCCGTCAACAGGATCGCCGGTTACATTAAGTAAGCGCCCCAGGGCAATTTCGCCTTTTGGCATCGTAATTGGCTTACCAGTGGCAATTACGTCCATTCCCCGGCGGAAGCCATCGGTTGAATCCATGGCGATGGCACGGATCGTATTCTCACCAATATGTTGTTCGCATTCGAGCACGAGGTTGTCTTGTCCTTCGCGCACAACTTCAAGCGCATCATATATTTGTGGAAGAATGCCATCTTCCTGATCGAAACTGATGTCAATCACCGGTCCGATTACCTGTACAATTTTTCCAATATTTTGAGCCATGTTCTGTGTTTTATGCTGTAAAGCGGGAAATTACAAAAAATGAGATAATCCTTTTTAATCTGCTGAACCAAAGAACGAATTTAATCAAATTATATCTTTTAATGATCCCTGTTCATGATCATATTGGCCAAAAGGAGCAGTTCTGCTTTCGTTTCGTTTGCCAGATCAATTTCAGTCCACACATTAATGGCCGACTGGTAAAAATCTTCGATACACATTTGAGTTATTTCCTTAATATTCAACTTGGTGTAAATTGATCTGACGGCCTCAATTTTCTCCTGAACGTCGAATTCTTTTTTGGCAATCCAATCCAGAAGTTCCTTTTTTGTAGGGTCGTCGGATAATTCAAGTGCTTTTAACAGAAGAAAAGTCTTTTTGTTCGAGACGATATCGCCTCCAATTTTTTTTCCGAATTTTTCCTGATCTGCAAAAACGTCGAGCAAATCGTCCTGAAGTTGGAAGGCAATTCCAAGATCGAGGCCAAAAACATATAACAGATCGGCCATCTGGTCCGAAGCATTGGCTGCCAATGCTCCTGTTTTAAGGCTACAGGCCAGCAGAACAGCTGTTTTAAGCCTGATCATATTTAAATATTCCGGAATCGAAACATTCATTCTGGATTCAAAATCCATGTCGAACTGCTGACCTTCACACACTTCCAGTGCAGTTTGCGAAAACAACCCGATCATTTTTCCGAGATTTTGTGTTTCGCATTTTTGTAAATAGTTGTATGCCATTATCGACATTGCATCGCCCGAAAGAATTGCAATGTTCTCGTTGTATTTTTTATGAACAGCCTGCCGGTTCCGGCGCATGTCGGCCTTGTCCATAATATCATCGTGCAGTAGTGTGAAATTGTGAAAAACCTCTATTGCCAGAGCTGCAGGAATGGCTTTTGTAATATCATGGGTAAAAAGGTTACAAGCCAGAAGAACCATCACCGGACGAAGTCTTTTACCACCCATGGAAAGTGTGTATCCAATCGGTTCGTAAAGATTTTTGGGTTCAGTATTGTTTAACCGCAATATTTCCCGGTCTATTTCTTCTGAAACAAGTTTTTCTAACTCTTTAATTGTATGCATAGATATTATCAGGAAGGGAATTATATCCGATTGTATAATAGTCTGTTAAGGAGTTCGTCCTTGAATTTTGGTGATACCGGCAACAATGTTTTATCCGACATTTCGATAACACCACCATCTGTTTTTAGATATCTGTTAACATTCCGGAGGCTAATCAAATGTGAACGATGAATTCTGAAGAAGCCATGATGTATCAGTAAATTGTCGAATTCGAGCAAGGTTCGGCTGACAAGCACCGATTTTCCGTCGGAAAAGAAGATACGCGAATAATTTCGTTCTCCTTCGCACCTCATAATATCTTTTACTTTAACTATCGTGAATCCATTTATTTCAGGAAGGGCAATGGTTGCTTCATCTTCCGTATTTAAAGTGAGGTTCTTTTTTAATACTTCGACGCGTTGTTTTTGTTGCAAGGCCGGAATGTCGCCAATCCGATTGATGGTTGCACGCACATTCTCGATCAAAACAGGTTTTACAATGTAATCGAAAGCAGAATATTTGAATGCAGTAATGGCATAATCGCTATATGAAGTTGTAAACACAACTTTAAAATTTACTTCGTGAAGTTGCTCTAAAAGGCGAAATCCTGTACCATCCGGCATTTCAATATCCAGAAAAACCAAGTCTGGATCAACCTCCTGAATTAGCTGTAAACCAGAGGCTACAGAGTCTGCTTCGCCCATGATTTTTATTGTATCGAAATGTTGTTCAAGTATGCGTCTTAATCCCCGGCGGGCCAGTTGATCGTCATCAATTAATACCGTTTGATACATCTGAAATTTGGGTCTGATAATTTTTTTAAAAATAATACAATTGGTTGGACTTCCATAAATAGTTTATAAAATTTATTTTGACGATAATAGCTATTCATTTTTTCTTCAGCACAAAACTGCTTTATATTTGTTTATATGCATAATTTTGCGTCAAAGAAATCTTATATGGCAGTAATTCTTATTATTGAGACTTCAACCGAAGTTTGCAGCGTTGCATTAACAGTTGATGGAAAACTGATTGACCTGGCAGAATCAAAAGAAGGGCAGAATCATGCACGTCAGGTAACTGTTTTTGCTGAAGAACTGATGGCAAGAAATAACATTAAGCCTGAAGGTTTGGCAGCTGTTGCCGTGAGTAAGGGTCCAGGGTCGTACACTGGTTTGCGTATTGGCGTCTCAACCGCAAAAGGTATTTGTTATGCCCGTAATATTCCGCTCATAGCAATCGGAACACTGGAGGCTATGACAATGCACGTAATGCACAACCGAACAAATTACAACATTCCTGAAAACAAGCCAACCTTGTTTTGTCCGATGATCGATGCACGAAGGATGGAAGTATATTCGATGCTTTTTGATGATGATGGGTCGGTATTGAGCCCGATATCAGCTACGATCGTTGTTGAAAGTTTTATGGCTGAAGAACTTACACAGAAACAGGTGGTGTTTTTCGGAAATGGATCGGAAAAATGCAGAACGGTATTGACTTCACCCAATGCTTTATTTATTAGCCATTTAGATGCATCAGCAAAATATATGTGCGAGTTGGCATGGCAATTGTATAACAAAAAACAGTTTGAAGACGTTGCATATTTTGAACCTTTCTATTTGAAAGATTTTATAGCCACTGTTTCGAAGAAAAACCTGCCCGGATGAGAATTTCAATACTATTTTGTCTGTTATTTGTGTTTATTCTGAAGATAAATGCACAGCCCATTGAAGAAATGGAGTACACTCTTCGTTTTGGGTTTATACATGGTGGTAAAGCCACAGTAACAGCACAAAATGAAAAAATTAATAAAAAACCTGTTATTCATTACCACGTAAGAGGGAGAACCACTGGGTTTGTTGATAAAGTTTACGAGGTGAACGATGTTTACGAAAGTTGGGTGGATCCTCAGACTTATCTTCCGGTTAAATCGGTCCGCTCGGTAAAAGAACAAAAGTACCGGTTTTATGACGAGGTGTTTTACGATCATGTAAACGATTCGCTCTTTAGTTTAAAATCGGGACGGAAAAAAGTACCGAATAACGTGAACGACCTCGTGAGTGTCTTCTTTTACATCAGGCAAAACCAATACTTCGATTACTTACTGGCAGGCAAAAATTTTGAAATCCCGGTGTATCACGGTAACGATTTATTTATTATGCATCTCGAATATCGTGGAATAGAAACTATTGACACAAAAATAGGCAAAAAAGAGTGTTATGTTGTTTCGCCTAAAGTGCCCAAAGGAAAACTCTTTAAAAGTTCGGACGATTTACGGATCTACATTACTAAAGATGCCAACCGTTTGCCAATATACGCAGAGTTTAATTTACTGGTTGGCGCACTCAAATGTGAGTTGATTTCGTATAAAATAAATGGTGCAAATCAACTGAGTCAGCAATAATATGTTGACAGTGAAATATTTAAAAATAATTGCTGAAAGATTTCGAATCAGTAATATTTCTTTATTTTTGCACCCGATTTGAAATTATTATAAAAATTTGATATGGCCATTACTACTGCAGATATTAAAAACGGATTAACAATAGAGTTCAACGAGCAGTTGTTCCAAATTGTATCATTCCAACACGTTAAACCGGGTAAGGGTCCGGCATTCGTTAGAACAAAACTAAAAAACATTAAAACCGGAAGAACGATTGACAATACATTTTCTTCCGGAGTAAGAATTGAAGTAGTGAGGGTCGAACGCCGCCCTTATCAGTATTTATACAAGGATGAAACAGGTTTTAACTTTATGAATTCTGAAACTTTCGAGCAGATTTCTATTTCGCCCGATTTGATTGAGAATGCTGACTTAATGAAAGAAGGACAAGTTGTTGAAATAAATGTACATGCTGAAACCGAAACTCCGCTTACAGTTGAATTGCCCGCTTTTGTTGAACTTCAGGTAACTTCGACCATGGCCGGTGAAAAAGGAAATACAGCAAGTTCGAATGCACTAAAACCTGCAACACTCGAAACTGGTGCCGAAATGATGGTTCCGATGTTTATAAACGACGATGATATCATAAAAATTGATACCCGCGATCGTTGCTATTACGAACGTGTTAAAAAATAAATAGTCCTTTTGGATATGAATATAGAAATGGCCTGCATCGCGAGCCATTTTTTTTACACCTGATTTTCGGGAAGTGCCTTATTCTGATCTTCTTTTCTGGTATAAATATCAACAGCCACGATAATTGCAGTAAATCCCCAAAATGGCACTGAAAGTTTATCTGTATCCAGAAAATTGTTGAGAATTCCGTGGATATAATAGGTTATCAAACCTAGCAGTGCGCTCATAACAAGCGTTTTAAGCCGTTTGTCGTTTGTTCTTGTATAGGTGTGAATGGCTGTATAAACCACAACTCCGATGAGCAGTAAAAAAGTGATCAGTCCCAATAGTCCTGATTCCGCCATTGGGCCGAGGTATTCGCTATGCGCATTCCCTCCGTCGGCCGAATTGGTGCTGATGATGGTCCGGTCGGCGGTTAGTTGATATGGAGCATAATTAAACATGTAAGTTCCCGGCCCCCATCCAAAAACAGGTTTGTCTTTAAACATCCTGATGGCGCAACTCCACCGATTAATGCGCTCAAGATTTGATGCGTCGGATGAGATGTTTGAAATCGAGGAAACGTGTTCGGTGAGATTGGCTGATGATTCTGTGTCGTTTCGCTCGAGGTACATAAGTATTTGATTCTGAAATACAAGTATAACCGAAAGAGCGATCAGAAAGGTAATAAAAATGGGTTTAAACCTCATTTTCAAACGCATAATAACCCAAACTCCAAAAGCAGCAATTATACTTAACCAGGCGGCCCTGGCATACGAAAGAATCAGTCCCATCAGGAGTATTGCCAGCACAATCCTGGCAACATTTTTTACTGCCGGCGAATAGCTTTTAGTGAACGAAAACCCAAATAAAAAAGGCACATACATGGCAACGGCAGCACCATACGAGGTGTGATCGTTGTACAATGGATTCACAACGAAATTTGCAGCCTGCTTGTCCCACAAACCATAACCCAGATGCCGGTAAGTTGCATAGAAAATCACGATCAGCAACGGAACCGCATACAGCCATATATATTTTTCAATGTTTTTTCCTGATTCGAAGAGCTTGGCCGTTAATAGATAAAAACCCACAATGAACCAGATTCGTGTAAGAAAGAATTTAAAGGATACAAGCGGCATTGTGCTGGTGAGTGTTGTTACCAAAATCCAGAAAAGGCTTAAATATACAACCAGCGAAACCGGGTGCCGCAAAATATCGCGGTCGAACTTTCCGGTGGCAAAAATCTTCATCAGGAATATGAGCAATATTCCAAAAAGCAGGGGCTCGGTTGGTAAAAACATGTTGAAAGCGAGCCCGGGCATTATTTCGGAAAGAGGAAGTGAGAGCGGAGTAAAAAATACAACCAGATACAACAATTTATCAAAAGCGTATATTGTCAGCAGAACAATTCCTAAAACCAGAGGTAAAGCATTGATAATCATTGAATGCTTTTTTACCAGAAAATAAGCATTCAGCAATATAAACAATGCTGAAACAATATAAAAGATTGCAACTTTTACTCTGGCTTGGTGCACAGTCTATGTGTTTTTTCTGTTTTCGATCAGCAATATAACTAACATAGCAACAAAAACTGCTGAAAATGTTGACAGTAACAGAATGAGTGAACGAACCGGATAGGACTTTTTATCGGCCGGAATCGGGTTTTGAACCCTCTGCCCAAATACGATTTTTTTGTTCGCACTGCTAACCGATTGGTCATAGACTTTCATTATTGAATCTTTCTGGCTGACCAGTTTATTTTGCTGTTTGTCCAGAATTTCATATTCGCCGCCTTTCTCCGATAAATTTTTCAACCATTGGCTAAGTTCCTTGCCGCCGGCAGAGTTCTTTTGCTGCGAACTCAAAACCTTAACCATTCCTTTTGTAATCTCTTCAGCCTGTGTTCTGAAATCCAGAATCTGATATTCTTTCCTGAAAAAATTTAATTTTTCTTCCAGAGAATCTACTTTATGACTAATGAAGACGTAGTCTTTTTTTGCAATGGCAGCAACTTCATCGTGCTTAATTTTGTGCAGCTTCCCAATCTTTTCGTCGAGGAAGTGAATAATTGAATCGCACAGATCGCAAGCCCTTTGCGGATCAGTATCTAAAACCGAGATTTCAACGGTTTCGTATTCCGTTTTTTTGAAAGAAATATTGTCGTTGAATTCAAGCAGTACATTGGTCATGTATTGCGGATCGTTCTTGCTGATTTTATAAACTTCGCCAAGATTAAACGCCTCGATGGTGCGCAGTTTAATATCAAGAGAAGTAATAAATTCGAGTAACTGCTCGCTTTGCGATTCGTCGCTGAATACATAAATGTTGTTGCTCGGATAAATTCTGGCTGTTGACTTATACTTTGGCTTAATGAACATTGAAGAAGAGAAAAAGGCTGAAGCAATCATGGCCAGAATAGCCACAATAATCAGGTGCTTTCTCCATTTCCAGATAATTTCAAGAAGATTTTCATTGTCAAAAAAGTGTGTCATAGAGAGGTCGTTTAGTCGAATTTTTAACGGAGCATTTATGTATTTATTATTACTGAAGTCTAAAATATATCCTGAACTTTACTCAACAACCAAAAGAGAATAATTTTTCTTTCCTTTCTGAACCAGAATATATTTTCCATCAATCAGGAAATCAGCATTTACAATCAATTCCGGATCCGAAATTTTTTCTTTGTTGATGCTCAGTCCGTTTCCCTGAATGGTTCTGCGCAGTTCGCCTTTCGATGGGAAAACCATCGCTTTTTCAGCCAGTAAATCCACTACTTTAATACCGGCAGTTAGTTCTTCTCCTGATATCCTGAATTGTGGAACACCTTCGAAAACTGCAAGGAAAGTTTCTTTGTCGAGTTTACGCAGCAGCTCTGCGGTTCCCTGGCCGAAAAGGATTTGCGAAGCTTCAACAGCCATGTCATAATCTTCGCGCGAATGCACCATCACGGTAACTTCTTCGGCCAAACGCTTTTGCAGTAATCTCAGATGCGGCGCTTCAGAGTGTTGATTGATAAGTTCTGCCACTTCGCTTTGGGGAAGAAGCGTAAATATTTTGATGTATTTTTCGGCATCTTCGTCTGAAGTATTCAGCCAAAACTGGTAAAATTTATAGGGCGAAGTCAGTTTCGGATCAAGCCAAACATTTCCCGATTCCGTTTTCCCGAATTTGGTACCATCCGCTTTTTTAATCAGCGGACAAGTCAGCGCAAAAGCCTCGCCGCCCGTTTTCCTGCGGATCAGTTCGGTTCCGGTGGTAATATTTCCCCACTGGTCCGATCCGCCCATTTGCAGTTTTACATTTTTTGCCTGATATAAATGCAGGAAATCGGTTCCCTGAACCAATTGATATGTAAATTCGGTGAACGACATTCCGGCGCTGCTGTCGGAATCAAGTCGTTTCTTAACCGAATCCTTCGACATCATATAGTTTACTGTGATGTGTTTGCCAATGTCGCGGATGAAATCCAAAAAGGTGAATTCTTTCATCCAGTCGTAATTATTCACCATTTCGGCAGCATTCGGAGCATCCGACTCAAAATCCAAAAACTTAGCCAGTTGCTTTTTTATGCATTCCTGGTTGTGACGCAGGGTGGCCTCGTCCAATAAATTTCGTTCCTGCGATTTTCCTGAAGGATCGCCAATCATTCCGGTTGCACCGCCTACCAAAGCAAAAGGTTTGTGCCCTGCAATCTGGAAATGCTTCAGCATCATAACTCCCACTAAATGACCAATATGAAGTGAGTCGGCAGTCGGGTCGATGCCAACATAAGCTCCGGTTAATTCTTTATCAAGTTGTTCTTTGGTTCCAGGCATAATATCGTGGATCATGCCTCTCCATTTTAGTTCGTCAACAAAATTCATTATCAGATTTTTAATCATTATCAGTTTACACAAAGTTCAGGAATTAAAAACCCTTTCCTGAAAATTTGCCCAAAGATATAAAATGAATGATTGAATGATTGAATGATCAAATGATCAGGTAGTTTTTTGTGCTGGTTTCACTTCCTCAGTGTCATTTTTCTCATTGGTATCCCAAAGTTTGATAAATGGAAATAAAGTTGGAACCAGCTGTTTCATTGGTACATAAATTTTTGATTCTGCTTTTTGTTTTGATGGCAAAATATGTACATTTTCATCAACGCTATCGAAAAGCAACAAGAATACACTCAAAATCACGGCAGTTTTCAGAATGCCAAAAATGATGCCGGCCAACCTGTTCAGGAAACCCAGAAAAATTGCTTTTACAATTGTGTCGAGCATTTTTCCCATGAAATGTACAAGAATGACGATCAGAATAAAAGTAATTACAAAAGCGATGGTGCTAAGGTGCTCCGAATGGTAGCCTGTATTTTTTGTAATAAAAGCAGCGGTAAAATCCGAGAATTTTATTCCGCCCCAGATTCCCAGAACCAGGGCTGCAAGCGAGGCCAGTTCGATAATAAATCCATTTCGAAAGCCCTGAATTGCTGCAACAATGAGAAAGATACCAAGAACAAGATCAATGTAATTCATAGATTCAGTTGATTGAAGAGAGATATAAATTTCAGTAAAAATAGAAAAATTATAATTCAGCAAACAATTTATATTTGGGGTTCGTCCGTTATCAGAATCAGCCCGAAGTGGCTATTTGTTACTGGCAGCAAAGCCATATTTTTTAATAAATTTGACGGTTTCGAAAAACAATTTGTATGGCAGTTATCAATTCTATCATTAATTGGGTCAATTATAAGCGGATATACCAGATTGAACTATTCAAGAAGCATCCGCACGAAGTTCAGCGCGAGGTTCTCTTTGGGCTGTTGGCAACGGCTTCGAATACCGAATTTGGACAGAAATACAAATTCGCCGACATTCATTCCGAAAAACAATTCCGCGAACGGATTCCGGTACAGAGCTACGACGACATTAAAGCAACTGTTGAGCGAATGATGATGGGAGAAAAAAATCTGCTGTGGCCCGGAGAAACCAAATGGTTTGCAAAATCGTCGGGTACCACCCACGATAAAAGCAAATTTATACCGGTAAGCAAAGATTCTCTTGAAGGAGTTCACATTCGCGGTGGGCGCGATGTACTGGCTATTTATCTTCAGAATAATCCCGAATCGGGTGTTTTGTCGGGCAAATCGTTAACACTTGGCGGAAGTCACCGGGTCAGCAATTTCAACAACAATAGCTATTACGGCGATCTTTCGGCCATTATCATCGAAAATATACCATTCTGGACCGAATTTTACAGAACTCCTTCGACCGAAATATCGCTGCTTGAAGAGTTTGAAGAAAAAATTGAAAAAATAATTGAGCATTCGCTGGGCGAAAATGTAACCTCGTTTGCCGGAGTTCCTTCGTGGTACCTGGTTTTGCTGAAGCGTGTTTTGGAGGTTACCGGCAAAAACAATATTCTGGAAGTATGGCCCAATCTGGAAGTTTTTACTCACGGAGGTGTGAAATTTGACCCCTACCGGGAACAATACGAAAAGCTGATTCCGAGTGATAAAATGCATTACATGGAAACCTATAATGCTTCGGAAGGATTTTTCGGAATTCAGGACGAACCGGATAAAAAGGATATGCTCCTGATGCTCGACTACGGAATTTATTACGAATTTATTCCGATGGATGAATTCCGCGAAGATAATCCAACAGTCGTGCCGCTTCAGGATGTTGAGATCGGGAAAAACTATGCAATGGTAATTTCAACCAATGGCGGCCTTTGGCGATACCTGATTGGTGATACGGTCAGATTCACTTCAAAGTATCCATACAAATTTGTAATTACCGGGCGAACCCGCCACTTTATCAATGCGTTTGGCGAAGAACTGATCATCGACAATGCCGAAAAAGCTTTCAAAATTGCCTGCGAACGTACCGGGGCAATTATTTCTGAATATTCGGGAGCCCCGATTTATATGAAAGATAACCAGAAAGGTGCCCACGAATGGGTGATCGAGTTCGAACAGTTGCCAAACGATCTTGATCATTTTATTTCGCTGTTCGACGGAGCTTTAAAAACGATCAATTCCGACTATGAAGCAAAACGACACAAAAATCTAAGTCTCGAAATGCCACATGTTGTTGTTGCAAAAAAAGGATTGTTTTACGAATGGATGAAAAGCAGAGGTAAAGTCGGAGGCCAAAATAAGATACCGCGCCTTTCAAACGAACGGCAATACATCGATCAGTTAATCGAACTGAATAAATCGTTGTAAACTTTTCAACATCTTCAATAATTCGACATATTAATCCGTATTTTAGATCAAATTTTAAAAACAAAAAAAGATGCACATCGCTTTAGCAGGAAACATTGGAGCCGGAAAAACAACTTTGACCGAGTTACTCTCAAAACATTATAAATGGTCGGCCCATTACGAAGATGTTGATGAAAATCCATATCTGAACGACTTTTACGAAGACATGCAACGGTGGTCGTTCAACCTTCAGATATACTTTCTCAACAGCCGGTTCAAGCAGGTGGTCGATATCAGGAGTTCAACAAAAACAGTGATACAGGACCGCACCATTTATGAAGACGCGGAGATTTTTGCCCCCAACCTGCACGCTATGGGACTGATGTCAACCCGCGATTTCAACAATTATCACACGCTGTTCCAGATGATGACCAAATTTGTACAGGCGCCCGATCTGTTAATCTATCTTCGGGCCTCGGTACCAACTTTGGTAAACCAGATTCAGAAACGCGGTCGCGATTACGAAAACTCTATCAGGATTGATTACCTTAAACAGCTGAACGAACGTTACGAAGCCTGGATAAACCGCTACAAAGCTGGCAAATTGTTGATTATCGATGTTGACCGGATTAATTTCCAGAGTAATCCTGAAGATTTAAGTAGTGTTATTGACCGGATTGACGCACAAATTCACGGTCTTTTTTAATGGAAATGAAACTAGTATTTGCTACAAATAATCTACATAAACTTCAGGAAATTAATCATTTACTCGATGGTTCGTTTCAGTTGTTGTGCCTGAAAGACATTGATTGCAACGATGAAATTCCTGAAAATCAGGACACACTCGAAGGAAATGCTGCCGAAAAATCATTTTACATCTGGAATAAATATGGCCTGAATTGCTTTGCCGACGACACCGGCCTTGAGATTGAAGCACTGAATGGTGAACCCGGTGTTTATTCGGCCAGGTACGCTGGCGAACAGCGAAATGCCAATGATAACATGAATCTGGTTTTAGCAAAACTCGATAAAATAAAAAACCGAAAAGCTCGTTTTAGAACAGTTGTCTCCCTGGTGATCGACGGACATGAAATTCAGTTCGAAGGAGTTGTAAACGGACATATTCTCGAAGAAAAACGTGGTACAACCGGGTTTGGGTACGACCCCATTTTTCAACCCGACGAATCGGATCTGTGTTTTGCAGAAATGTCGATGAGCGAGAAGAACAAAATAAGTCATCGCGGAAGAGCTGTTCAGAAATTAGTAGAATACCTGCTGAAACTTGAAAATAAATGATAAAATACCTGTTATTTGCCGGCTTGTTTTTAATTAATGTGCTCACAGTTCTGTCGCAGCCTGCAATTGGCGATTGGACCGATTATCAGTCGTACGCACACGCAAAAAATGTAGCCGATACCGGCGAAAAAGTGTACTGTGTTACAGAAGGTGGCTTGTTCTCATACAATAAAACCGACAATAGTATTCAAAAAATGTCGGGCATTAACGGCCTGTCAGATGTTGGTATCCAACGTCTTGCCTACAGTAAGGAAAATAATTTGCTGTTGGTCGCCTATCAAAATGCCAACGTCGATTTAATAATCGGCAACAATGTCTTTAACCTTTCCGACATTAAGCGCAAACAAATACCTGCCGATAAAACCATTAACAATGTAATGTTCTCCGGAAATCTGGCTTATCTGTCGTGCGGATTTGGGATTGTGGTGGTTAACCTCGAACGAAAAGAAATTAAAGACACCTATTTTATTGGCAAAGAAGGCGCATATATGAATGTTCAGGATATGGCCACCGATGGTAAATACTTATATGCAGCAACTTCAAGAGGAATATACAGGGCAATGTCATCGGAGCCCAATCTTCAGAATTACAACAACTGGAGCCGGTTGACTGACATCCCACGGGCAGACAGAAAGTTCAGCAGGATAAAATATTTCAATGGTAAAATATTTGCCAATTATACGCCAGATCAATACGATGGCGACGAAATGTACCAGTTGAACGGCGAAACATGGACTCCGTTTCTTCCTGAAATCCGCTTTGTTTCGGATGTAACAATAACCGGCGATTACCTGGTTTTTTCCAGCCGTGAAGAGGTGAAAGTTTATAACAAACAACTTGAATTGGTTGAACATGTAAATAAATATGCGCTTTCAGGAAGTGAAGAAGCCAGCATTCAACCTTTCTGTGCGGTACTCGATGCTCAGAATATACTTTGGGTTGCCGACCAAAAACATGGACTGATAAAAGTTGGATCGAAAGATGAACGAATTGTTCCGGAAGGTCCAGTCGATAATAAAATATTCTCGCTCACAATGAATGGCACCGACCTTTGGATTACTTCCGGCGGAAGGGACAATGCCTGGAACAATCTGTTTTCAGAACCACAGTTTCAGTTAAACCGCGATGGGAAATGGTCGGTTTTCGACAAAAAGGTTTTCCCGGTTCCAAACGATTTTAAGGACATGGTTTGCGTTGCTGTCGATCCAAATAATCCGGATCATGTATTTGCCGGATCTTGGGGTGGCGGAGTGCTCGAGTTTGATGCCGGTAAATTTGTGAAACGATACGATAATTTCAACAGCAGCCTTCAAACTCAGCTGCCCAATCTTCCGTCGGCGCCGTATGTTCGTATTGGTGGAATGGATTTCGATTCGGAAGGAAACCTTTGGGTCACCAACACTGGAGTGGCCAATGTACTCTCCTCGTTTAAAACCGACGGGAAATGGGAGTCTTATGAATTAAGCGGAATTGCCAATAAATATTCAATCGGGAAAGTGGTTGTTACCCAAAACGACGACAAATGGGTAGTAGTTCCGCGCGGACACGACCTGTATGTTCTGAACAGCACCAACGACCAGTCGAAACAACAAAAAGTAACAGCCTACTTTACCAATGGCAAGGAAGAACTTTACACCGAAATGAGCGATGTTTATGCACTGGCCGAAGATAAAAAAGGTCAGATATGGGTGGGAACTTCAACCGGAGTAGCTGTTTTTAGCAATCCCGAAAGAATATGGGAAGATGGCCGGATGTACGCGTCCAGACCTGGGTTGAACCAGAATGACGGGATATTCCATCCGCTGCTCGAAAAGGAAACGATTACAGCAATTGCAGTTGACGGGGCAAACCGGAAATGGTTCGGTACAAAGAATTCGGGCGTATTTTTAATTTCTGAAGATGGCGAAACCGAGCTCGAAAATTTTAATACCGAGAACAGCCCGTTACCCGCCAATGACATAAACGATATAGCGATTAACCAGAAAACCGGAGAAGTATTTATNNAATCCGGTGCGCGAAACTTACGATGGGCCAATAGTTGTGAAAGGCCTTGTTGATGAAACCGACGTGAGAATTACTGATATCAGCGGAAATTTGGTTAATAAAACAACTTCGTTGGGCGGACAGGCAATCTGGGATGGGAAAAACCTCAACGGAAACCGATGCAAAACAGGCGTTTATCTGGTTTTTATGACCGATGCTTCAGGAAACAAAACGATGGTGACCAAACTTTTATTTATTCATTAACACCGCGAACCAGTGCTCGAAAAAACACGGGGCATTTTTCTTCATTCAGTAAAATACTCCGAAACAAGTATGATAGCCGTTATTTATACTGAAGTTTTCGGACGCCGCTCGTTCATGATTAATGGTGCGCGAAGCAAAAAATCTTCGGTTAAGGCGGTTGCATTTCAGCCACTTTATTTGCTCGACCTGGAAGTTTATTTTAAAGAAGGCCGCGACATTCACCGCTTAAAAGACGTCAGGATTTCGAATCCTTATTCTACAATTCCATTCGACATCCGCAAAAGTTCGCAGGTAATTTTTCTGGCCGAAGTACTCTACAAATGTTTAAAAGAAGAAGAGCCAAATCCCGGCCTGTTCAACTTTATATTTAATTCATTGAGTTATCTCGATTTGGCGGAGCAAGGAATAAGTAATTTTCATGTTTGGTTTTTATTTAAACTGACTCAGTTTCTGGGTATTTATCCGAACAATGACAATGCGCTTATCAGCAATTTTTTTGATCTGCAAAAAGCCCGTTTTGTGAGTCACGAACCAATACATAACCAGTTTACCGACAGGCATGTAACCATACTATTCTCTCGTCTTTTTGAAGTGGATTATGCTTCGCTCGACAAGTTGGAATATACGCACAGCGAACGGAAGATGGTACTCGACAAGCTAATGGAATATTACCACATCCATTTCGATAATATGGGAGAAATAAAATCGCTGGGTGTTTTACAGGAAGTATTAAGATAAACCGCGTAACAAATAAATCAGTATATTTGAAGACAAACGCCAACTCGGATGTATGCGAGTGGCTTATTTTTTTAACTTTGCTGGCCAATAGTTATACCATGACTCAACCGAAATTTCCAAATACTAAAGGAAGTATTTTTTCCGCCGTTAATAAACTGGTTACCGAAACCGGTGCGATTGACCTTTCACTCGGGAAAACTGATTTTCCGTGCCCCGAAAAGCTGGCCGAACTGGCAGCTACCTACATTCGGTCGGGTTACAATAATTACGCGCCACACGAAGGAATAAGAGAATTACGTGAGGTAATTTCTTCAAGAGTAAAAGGTATGTATAAGCATACATATAATCCTGAAACGGAAATTACAATTACAGCAGGACCTATTCAGGCAATAATGACCGCAATTAGTTCGGTGGTGAAAGATGAAGATGAAGTAATTCTTTTTGAACCTGCCTACGAATCGTATGCTCCGGCAATTGCAAGTACAGGCGCCCGTCCGGTATATGTCGCATTGAAACAACCGAATTTTCACATTGACTGGGAAGAAGTCAGGAAAATGGTTACTTCTAAAACACGGATGATTATTTTGAATTCTCCGCACAATCCTACAGGTTCAGTACTTGCTGAAACCGATTTCATTCAATTACAGAAACTGATAAACGGAACCAATATCGTTGTGCTAAGCGATGAGGTTTTCGAAACGATTGTATTTGATAATTCGACACATCAAAGTATAGCAAAGTTCGACAAACTGGCTGAACGAAGCTTCATCGTTTCATCATTCGGACCGGTTTTCAATATCAATGGCTGGGGACTGGCTTACATCCTCGGTCCTGAAAAATTGATGAATGAATTTCGCCGGATTCAGCAATTCCAGATTTACAATGTGAATACTCCTTTACAGCACGCTCTTTCAGAATATCTGTTGACCGAAGACTCGAAGAAAGATATTTCGGAAATGTACCAGGGAAAGCGCAACTATTTCAACAGGTTGCTCGGAGGAAGTTTGTTCAAGATCGTACCTTCGCAGGGAAGCTATTTCGAAGTCCTTGATTATTCAGCAATTTCTGACGAATTAGACACCGATTTCACTTATCGTCTGGCAACAGATTACGGTGTGGGAGTAATTCCGATGTCGGCATTTATGCACGAGAAAAACAAGATGAAACTCGTTCGTATTTGTTTCGCGAAAAACAACGAAACCCTCGAAATAGCAGCCGAAAGACTACGGGCGGTTCCTTGTTTGAAATAAAAGATCCTTTAAAAGAAACATAAAACCGGATAATGGCTAAAAAAGTCTTTATCCGGTTTTATGTTTTCTAAATCACCGTCACCCTAACTTTTTTACTTTTCAATCTGCTGTTGTCAACCAGCGAAATAAGCCTATTTACTTCAGATGCCTGAACAGCCACAAAAGCGCAATCGGTTTTAATTTCGATGGTTCCAATTTGGTCGCCGCCAAGTTTACCTTGTTTCATAAACAATCCGGCAATGTCACCCTTCGAAATTTTATCTTTTCTTCCTCCTGAAATATAAATCGTTTTCCAGATGGAAGGCGGTGGTATCGTGGTTTTTTGTATTTCTTCAATCTCGGCATTTGCAACAAAATCTGGCAGACTTTCATTTTTCCCTTTCAGAACGTATGCTGTTCCATCGTTGAACATGCGGGCGGTGCGTCCGTTTCGATGCGTAAATTCATGCGCCCGTTGCGGAAGCTGATAATGAATGATGAATCTGATTTCAGGAATGTCGATTCCCCGGGCTGCCAAATCAGTAGCCACGATCAATCGGTGAGTTCCGTTTCGGAATTTGATCAGCGCCCGTTCGCGGTCTTTTTGTTCCATCCCGCCATAAAAACAGCCGTGTCCAATGTTGTTTTCATTCAAAAAGTCGCTCACTTCCTGAATGGTATCTTTGAAATTACAGAAGATAATCCCGGGTTGATTTCCTAAATGACAAAGTAATTCAGTCAGTGTTTCCAGCTTATCCGGAGAAGTGGAAAGTACTGTTCTTACTTTTAATTGCGAAGTTCCCTGATCGAGGTAATCGATGATTGCTGGATTTTTTAGTCCTACAAACTTCGGAATCTCAACTTCTTGTGTGGCTGAAGTCAATATTTTCTTCTGAACATTCGGTAACAAAGTCAGGATTTCCTTCATTTCAACTTCGAAGCCAATCTCCAGCGATTTATCGAATTCGTCGAGCACGAGGGTGGCAATAAATTCCGAAGAAAAATTTTCCCTTCGCAAATGATCGGCAATTCGCCCCGGAGTACCGATCAAAATGGCAGGCCGGTGTTTAATTTCCGTTTTATCTTTCGATCCGGCTCTTCCGCCGTAAACCGCGTTGGCTTTGTAACCGGTGCCCATTTCGCGGACGACCTGCTCTATCTGAATCGCCAATTCGCGCGAAGGAACTACAATCAGCACCTGAACTTCAGGACAATTAATATCCAGTTCGGCAATGATTGGCAGCAGAAATGCCAGTGTTTTACCGGTACCGGTTGGCGATAGCAATACAATTTCAGGATTGGAAATGATGGCTTCCCGGGTTTCTTCCTGCATCACATTGAGCTTCTCAATGTTCAGTTTTTCCAGAATGTTTGTTTGATTTTTTATCGGACTTGTCATGCGGGCAAAGGTACAGTTATTTAAAGTGGATTTTCAGAACAAAATTGTCAGCAAATAACCAAGCGTTGCCCCGCCAATTACAACCAATGCGCTGTTCACTTTTTTAAAGCTGAAAGTGAAGGCGATGCTTACAATTCCGATTAAAATGGTTCGCCAGTCGGTAATGCTTTCTTTGCCCATTTCGTAGCAAATCGCTATAATAATGGCTACTGAAGCAACATTAACCGCGTCGAGGAAAGATGAGAAAAGGATGGAATTTCTCATTTTCCGGACCAGTGGATTGAGTAAGGCTACAAATACAAACGAAGGCAGGAATATCGCAATGGTAGAAACGGCTGCACCTGTCCAACCATTGATTTGATAACCGATAAAAGTTACCGAAGAAAAGACTGGTCCCGGAGTGAATTGCCCAACAGCGATTGCGTCAATCAGTTGTTGCCGCGATAAAAGTCCGGTTGTTACCAATTCTGCATCCAGAAATGCAAAGAGCACATAACCGCTTCCATAAAGAATCGCTCCGATTTTCAGAAAAATCAGGAATAAATTAAGGTTGGTCGCTGATAAAATGGAAGTATTGGTAATTTGAAGGAATGCAAATGGAAAAATTGAACCGGCTCCTGATTTGAACTGGTTGTTTCTGATAGCTGTTAGCGCTAAAGCAGAGAATCCTACCCCAAACATGACAAGTATTTCATTGAATCCAGCCAATGATAAAATCAAGGCAGCAAGCCCGAAAATTCCCAACTCAATGGTTTTCAGTGATTTTTTCGCCAATGGGAAAATAGCTGCCAGGATAATGGCAATGATCGCAGGTTTTATTCCGTAAATAAATGGTTGAATTTCCGGGAGTTGACCGTATTGTTTGTAAAGCCATGCGAAAATTCCGGTTATAAAAACTGCTGGAAGAATAAAGCACAATCCTGCTACAATCAATCCTTTCCATCCGGCTTTTTCGTGACCGATGTGAATGGCCATTTCGGTGCTGTTTGGTCCCGGAATCAAGTTGGTGGCACCAATCAGATCAAGGAAATGCTGTTCGCTTATCCATTTTCGTTTGGCTACCACTTCGTCACGGAACATGGCAATGTGAGCGGCCGGACCGCCAAATCCAATCGTGCCCAATTTCAGGAATAATCCTGCAATTTCCTTTAGTTTAACGACCTCTTTTTCGCTTTCCATTTTTCTTCCGGTGAAAATCAACTGACCAATATCCGCCTCCTTTAATAATTAGAAACAGCGTTCCGATGAACATGCTAAAATCGGTTCGCGATTCGTGGGCGAATTTCCAGAAACTACTTTGCAGCATCGGAAATTTGGTGGTGATAATTGCTACTGAAATAGTTATAAAAAGCATGAGAGCTGCGAATCTGGTTAGCAATCCAATCAGTAATAAAATTCCGCACAGAATCTCCACACCTCCAACAAATGGAGCCAAATATTCAGGATAAATAATGCCGATTTTCATGAAACGCCCTACGCCAAGAGCTTCTGGAAACAGAAATTTCTGAATTCCTTCAGAAAGAAAAACTGCTCCAACCAAAAGACGTATCAGAATGGAGGTTTTCGAATTGTCGGTTTGAGTGATTTTTTGAAGCATATTTTCAAAATTTGTCGATTAAAGAACCGAAGTTAAACCATTCTTTCCTGATCGCAATAGATTGGATGAACCGTTCCATGAAAAAAATTTGATGAAAACTTTCTGGAAAGTATTCAGCCGCCTGTTTTCCCCTATTTTATTGGTCAGTAATTTTTCCCATTTTTGAGGGTACAAAATCCACAAACTAATAAATTATGAATATCAGGCAAAACCTTACACTTGTAATTTCTTCGCTGTTCCTGCTGATGGGATGCCAACCCAAAGATCCCAATCTGATGGTTACAACTGAACTCTCGGCCAGCTGGAGTTTCACACAGGCTGGTAAAAATGAATGGTTACCAGCCACTGTTCCCGGCAGTGTTCATACCGACTTGCTCCAAAACGGATTGATTAAAGATCCGTTTTACCGCCTGAACGAACACGATTTGCAATGGATCGACAAGGAAAACTGGGAATATAAAACCACCATCAATGTGGGCGACGACTTTATGAAACACGACCGGGTTGCTCTGGACTTTAAAGGACTTGACACTTATGCCGATGTTTTTGTGAATGACCAGTTGGTGCTCTCGGCCGATAACATGTTTCGCGAATGGCTGGTTGATGTAAAACCAAACCTAAACCCAGGTGCCAACGAACTCCGTATTTTATTTCGTTCACCCATTGTTGAAGGGCTCAAAAAATATGATGCCAACGGGTATGTGATTCCGGTTTCGCCCAACGATCTGGCCGAAATTGGTCAGGTTGAAGGCAACAAAATGGTGTCGGTTTATACACGCAAAGCTGGCTATCATTTTGGCTGGGACTGGGGACCCCGCCTGGTTTCAAGTGGCTTGTGGCGACCGGTTTACCTGACTGCCTGGAACGATGCCCGTATCGAAAACCTGCAATTGAAACAAAATCAGGTTTCGGAAACTGAAGCTACGCTGACCGCTGTTTTTGAGGTTGATGCCAGTGCCGCGAAAAATGCAACTATAAGCATTGAAAATGATGGCGTTGAACTTGCGAAAACCGATGTAAAACTTACCGAAGGTATTTCAACATATTCAGTAGATTTTAAAATTGAAAATCCTAAACTTTGGTGGACCAACGGTTTGGGCGAAGCTCATTTATACAATATCAAAGGTAAACTGGCCATTGGCAAACGTTTCGCTGAAAAATCGGAACGCATCGGTATCCGCACCCTTGAGCTGGTTCGTGACAAAGACGAAAAAGGAACTTCATTTTACTTCAAACTGAATGGTGTTCCGGTTTTTATGAAAGGCGCCAACTACATTCCGAACGACGTTTTTCCTGCCCGTGTGACGGAAGAAATGTACCGGAATGTGATCAAAACCTCAAAGATTTCGAATTTCAATATGCTTCGTATTTGGGGTGGCGGAATTTATGAAAACGACCTTTTCTATGATTTGTGCGATGAAAACGGCTTGCTGGTTTGGCAGGATTTCATGTTTGCCTGTGCCATGTTCCCCGGCGACGATGCTTTTCTGGAAAACGTAAAACAGGAGGCAACCGACAACATTAAACGCCTGCGCAATCACCCGAGCATTGGTTTATGGTGCGGAAACAACGAAATTCTGGCCGCCTGGTTTGGCTGGGGATGGGCAAAAGCTGAAGAAGCCAAAAGCAAAGAAAATGCCGATAAAATCTGGAAATCGTACTCCGATATTTTCCTGAAAATTTTACCTGAAGCGGTGGCTGCCAACGATCCGGGACGCAGTTACTGGGATTCATCGCCAGCTTCCGGCCCTGGTATTCCGGCTGATTTGGCCAATGGTGACGAACATTACTGGGGAGTTTGGTGGGGCAAAGAACCGTTTAAAAACTACGCAACACACATCGCACGGTTTATGAGCGAATACGGTTTTCAGTCTTTTCCTGAATTGAAAACAGTAAAACAATATGCAATTCCTGAAGATTACGATATTTTTTCGGAAGTAATGAAGTCGCATCAGCGTTCGTCGATCGGAAACGGAACCATCGAATATTACATGCTTCAGGATTACAAAAAACCGAAGAATTTTGAATCGTTCCTGTATGTGAACCACGTGTTGCAGGCCGAAGGAATCAAATTCGCGCTGGAAGGTCATCGCCGCGCCGCACCTTATTGTATGGGAAGTTTGTACTGGCAAATAAACGACTGCTGGCCGGTTGCCTCTTGGAGTTCGACCGATTATTATCAGCGCTGGAAAGCTTTGCAGTACTTCGCGAAAAAGGGATTTGAACCCGTTTTGGTTTCGCCTTATCAGGATAAAGACTCGCTGAAAGTGGACATTATTAACGACAAACTTTCTGAAATTAAAGCGCAGTTGGTTGTAAAGGTGCTCGATTTCTCCGGAAATGAAATCTGGAAAGAAATAAAGGATGTGACTGTTCCAGCCAATTCGAGCAATACATTCTTTGCTGCAAGAACATTCCAATTCCTGATGAACCTTCAGCCCAGAACACAATTTCTTGTGGTAGAACTTGTTGAAAATGAAAAAACAATTTCGGATAATATACTGTTTTTCAGACCAATTAAAGATGTTTTACTTCCACAGCCAACAGTGAAATATGAAATAAATGCTGTTGACGGCGGTTTCGAAATCTCACTGAGTACCGACAAACTGGCCAAAAACCTTTACATGACGATTGGTGATGAAGAGGGATTTTTCAGCGATAATTATTTCGACCTGATTCCCGGAAAAACAGTTAAGGTAAAGCTGGAAACCAATGTTTTAAAGGAAAAACTGAATGAAGTGTTTGCAATTCAAACACTCGATTCTGCGTTTTAAAAAGATTTCAGGATAGATTTTAATAGGCCGTATCAAAGTCAAAATACACGCCGATCTTGTCATCCCGTTCAAACCGGGGTTTGAAGAATTGGTTAATGACTTTGATACGGTTTTTCTTTTTTAGTTCACCGGCGGATAAAACGCATCTTTGAAGTGTTCCAGATCAAAACCGCCCTGGCGAAAGATGATAGAAATTACATCGAATCGGGTATCCAGATTAATATTGTTTTCATAAATATAAGCTTCGGCAGCATTCATCAAGAATCGAATTTTTTTATTTGAAACAGCTTCCGACGGGTGTTCATACGAATCGCTGCTCCGGGCTTTTACTTCAACAATTACCAGTTCGTTACCATCTCGGGCAATAATATCTATTTCGAGATGGCTTGAAAACCAGTTCACTGCAAGTATTTGGTACCCAATCGACCGAAGATGTTCGACGGCCAGCTCCTCGCCTTTGTTCCCAAGTTTCTTTGCTTCGCTCATTGTTCAATGCGTTTTAAAACACAAGTATTGCCGGCATCCATAAGATAAGTCGCTCCCATCATGAGTGCCAGATTTCTGGGGATATGTCCCGAAGGAAAGTCGAAACAAACCGGGAAATCATAATCCCGGATGGCTTCGTGAATAATTTCGTAAGCCGTTTTCCCGAAAGGGCTTGCATTGTCCTGCATTTCGGTAAAACCTCCGACGACCAATCCAGCCAGATTTTGCAGCTGTCCGGCCAGCCGTAGGTTTTGCATCATCCGGTCGAGGTGGTACAGGTATTCCGATAAATCTTCCAAAAACAGTATTTTTCCTGAAGTGTCAATCTGCCAGCGAGTTCCCTGAAGACTGTAAAGAAGCGATAAGTTTCCGCCAGCCAGTTCTCCTGAACAAATTCCTGCGCGGTTCAGCGGATGATTGGCAATTTCAAACTGCGATTTCCCGTTTGAAAGTAATTCTATCAGGCTTAAAAAGCTTTTTGAGGGTTTGTTTTTATCCATAAAAAAGGCGGGCATTGCACCGTGAATACTCGCAATCCCCAGTTTGGTAAAAACTGAATGCAAAACTGTAACATCGCTGAATCCAACCAGCCATTTTGGATTTTTCAGGAGCGGGGCGAAATCAATTTTTTCGATGATCCGAACAGAGCCATAACCACCTCGGGCGCAAATAATGGCTTTGGTTTTTGGGTCGCTTATGGCTTCCTGAAAGTCGGAGGCGCGTTGAATGTCGGTTCCGGCATATTGAAAATCACGGTCGAAAACGTGGTTTCCAATCAATACTTCATAGCCAATATCCTGCAACAATTCAATGCCGGGTAGAACTTTGTCTTTCTGCACTTTTCCGGCAGGTGCAACAATCCGGATACGGTCGCCTTTTTGAAGGTATTCAGGAAAAATCATCAGGGTTAAATTAGTGATTTTGTTTTCAAAAGTCGCAAAAAATGGCTTGTTGTCAAAGCTCTGATTCATATTAAAAAACAACGACGATCCGTTTCCAGATCGTCGTTGTTTTTATATCAACTGTATAATGCTTATTTGTTTTTCAGGATATCTCTGATTTCTGACAGAAGGACTTCTTCCTTGGTTGGTGGAGGTGGGGCAGGAGCTTCGACCGGAGCGGCTTCCTCTTTTTTCTTCAGGCTGTTCATTGCTTTAATCATCATGAAAATGGCGAATGCAACTATCAAAAAATCGACAGTCACCTGGATGAAGTTTCCGTAATTTATTGATACGGCTTGTGTTGTAACAACGCCTGCCGGATCGAGAATCGCATCTTTGAGTACAAACTTTAGGTCGGTAAACTTTACACCACCCAATAAAAGGCCGATTGGCGGCATAATAACATCGGCAACAACCGAACTGACTATTTTCCCAAAAGCTCCCCCAATAATGATACCCACTGCCATGTCAACTACATTTCCGCGCATGGCAAAAGCCTTAAATTCATTGACTAGTTTCATAGTTAAAGTTTTAGATAATTTTCAGGATTAAAAATTACGTTTAATTTNNATCTGATGTGCCGAACTTATTGAAATATTCAAGGCTTCATGGGTAGAAACACGCGGGTCTTTTACAAATTCGCCTGAATATAAACCCGGCAGATTGCGAAGTATTCCGAATAACCCGATTTTCCGGATGATGGTAACCTGAAAATGTCCGTTATCGGGTACCGCACCGGGTGCCTGCTTCATGCCACCCCCGTTGAATTTTCCGATACCAATACTTACTGAAAAGATTAACTCGTTAAATTCCTGTCCATCAATTATTACGCATGTTTTAGCTGTTTGATAGTTCAAGAAACTCGAACCAAGTGCCTGCAGGTAGAGCGAAATTCCTTTCCGGCCTTTGTCTTTTAGGCGGTTAGTTTTTGACGCTACCATAGCGTCGAATCCAAAACCGGCCATGTTTGCGAAATAGCAGGTTTTTGCCAAATCGTTCTCGGTAAACTGTATCCGGCCAACATCCTGACGCATGGTTTTCCCTTGTTTTATGATTTTTACCGCGTCCTTGTAGTTATTGTTAATTCCAAATGTTTTTATCCAATCGTTACCAGTTCCAACCGGAATCATACCGATAAATATTTCTTCAGGAGGACAAACAGTTTGCGAAAAAATGCCATTTACCGCTTCATTCAGAGTCCCATCTCCACCAACAACAATCAGGTGGCGGAATCCTTTTGCAATTGCTTCGGTGGTGAGCTGTATGGTGTGTTTTGGAAATTCGGAGACCTTCAGTTTATAATCAAAGCCCGCTTTGTCAAGCCTTTTAAGTATTTCTGCCCGGTCTTTTGCTCCACGGCCCGAACCGGCATGTGGGTTAAGAATGACAAACCACTTTTTCTTCAAAGTCATTTCCATAAGCGAAAACTGAGCTTGATTTATGAGACGTTAAGATAAAGAAAAAATCGATCAGTTATTACCCAAGCAGCAATTCAGCAAGTTCGTCAACATTTTCGGCCATAAAATCCGGATTGCAGGAACTGAGTGTTTCCGGAGTTCCGAAACCGTACCCAACTGCAATGGCCGAGATATTCTGTTCGCGTGCGCCAATCATATCATAATGAGTGTCGCCAATCATCACTACCGAAGCCGAAGGCAATATCCGGTTTCGCGCCATCAGTTCACCAATCAGCTGGCCTTTCCCTGAATGCTTTCCAGTGTATTCGGCTCCTTGTAAATCGTCAATGTACCGGTCGAATTCGAAATGACGAATGATCATTTTTGCATATTTTTCAAGTTTCGAAGTAACAACATACACGCGCTTTCCGGAGAGATGAAGTTCCTCCAGCAGTTCGGTAATTCCGGCGTAGGGTTGATTTTCGTAAAGACCTTTTTCGCCGAAATAAGTTCTGAAGTGCTCAACGGCCAGATTTGTATTTCGCTCGTTCAGGCCAAAAAGGTTTTTAAATCCTTCCTGAAGTGGCGGGCCAACAAAGCGGCCGAGTATTTCTTCGCTGTAGCCGTCGATCTGCATTTGGCGGAGTGCATATTTCAGCGAGTTGCCTATTCCCAGGCGAGGATCGGTAAGTGTTCCGTCGAGATCGAAAAGTATGTGAGAATAAGACATCTGGAAGTTTAAAGTTGTGATTTTAAAGTTCAAGTCAACAAATTCAAATTATAAAGAGGATTCGCCATTTTCAAAAGCTCAATTTTAAACATTGAACCTAATCTTCCTCCGGATTCAGGTTAATCCAAATGCGCTTTTTTGTGCGACTGGCAGCTTTTGCCTTTACTTCGAGCAAATCGAAGTCTGTTTTCCGACTTTTTACAAACTCATTAAAAGTTTCTTCTGATTGCCATTCATCAATTACCAGAAAAATTCCGTCGCCTTCGCCGCTTTCAAGTATGTCGGTTCCGAGGTAGTCGGGCGATTTACTGAAAAATTTTACCCAATCGCCTTTCGTGTCGTAAAATTGTTCGAATTTATCGCGTTCCTTAAATTTAACTTTCAATTCCCAAATAACCTGAAACATAGTTTGTCGTTTTATATCATTGCAAATGTGATGAAAAGAATTTGAGAATCAAAAATATCAGGAGCAGTGAGGGTGCTAAAAATTTTCAGGCTTGCTTTATTTTACTGCCATTGAACACATAACTATTGCAAAGTGTTTTATTAAAGTTCACATTTTACCTGATATTGTGGGCGGGATTTTTGAATAGTATAATAACTACAGGTATATTGTTGCGATAAAAATTACAAGGCCTGAACAATGGGAAACAATCTGCAAAATACAGGAAGAGACGAAGTGAGAGAACAAATTGTTCAGACGGCTCGTTTGGTATTTGCGCGGTACGGTTATAAAAAAACCGCGCTCGAAGATATTGCACGCGAAGCAAAAAAAGGGAAAAGTACCATTTATTACTACTTTAAAAGTAAGGATGATATATTTAAAGCAGTGATTGATGCCGAAGCTGAAATACGAGTGAATACTATTGATGCGGAGATTTCGGGTATTGCGGATCCGGTTCAGAAACTCAAAATCTATATTTATATCAGGATGTTGACTCTAAAAATGGTAGTTAACTATTACGAAGCCATAAAAAACGATTTGCTCGATCATCTCTATTTTGTCAATAATCTTCGGAAGGATCATCTGGAAGCAGAAGTTAAAAGAGTATATGAAATGCTTGAGGAGGGAATTGAAAATGAAGTATTCAGAATTCAAAACCCTGAACTGACTGCCAGAACGATTGTGACTGCCCTGCATGGATTTGAGGTTCCGCTGATCGTGAAAAACCTTTCGGATGATGACATTCAAAAATCGGTGGACGACATGATGAATATTCTTTTCTACGGAATTGTTGCCAAGTAAACATCCAGTTTGCAATAACTAAAAATGGCTGCCAGTAATGAAACCGGCAGCCATTTGCTATATTTTGTACTTCTAAAAATCTTATTTTTTCACTTTAAATAAATCCTTTTCATCAACTTTTTTTACTGACGCACTATCGTTCAGAAGTTTATTAATGGCGTTAAAAGGAGCCACGACAATTTCGTCACCTGCCTTCAACCCTTCAACTATCTCGATATTCTGACTATCCTGAATACCTGTTTTAACCGGTTTTTTGTAAACTTTTCCATCCTGATAAACAAATACAACTTCTACTTTTTCTTCCTCTTCGCCTTTTGCCACCTGCTCGGTTCCGGCTGTTTCTTCCACATTATTGCCTTCTTGCGGTTTTTGTTCCTGTTTGCCGTTTCCTTTAAGTGCGCGGGTAGTTACCGCCTGAATTGGTACTGAAATTACGTTTTCCCTCGTTTCGGTCTGAATATCAACTGTTGCCGACATTCCCGGACGGAAAGGATATTTTTTGCCTGAAATACTGTCAGTGAGATCTTTGTATGAGCTTTCGAGCACAAGAATCTTTACACTGAAATTGGTTACCTGATCGGTAGAACCGCCCACTACATTGGCCGAATTGGCGATCTCGGTAACAATCCCTTTGAACTTGCGCCCAAGGTATGCATCAACTTCAATTAAAGCGGTATCATTCAGGTTAACACGTACAATGTCATTTTCGTTTACATCAACTTTTACCTCCATCAGAAACAGATTTGCGATTACCAGCATCTCGGTTCCGGCGTACATGTTGGTTCCAACCACGCGTTCGCCTTTTTCAACATTCAGCCGCGAAACAGTACCGTCCATCGGAGCATAAATTTTGGTTTTTACGAGCTGTTCCTGCGCTTCGGCCACCGATGCTTCTGCCGATTTTACAGCAAATTGCGCTGCTTTTACTTCCGATTGAGCTACTTTAAACGATGCCTGCGCGGTTTCATAATCCGATACCGGAATTGCATCCTGTTTGAACAAAGTGTTGGCACGCTTGTACGATAATTCACTCTCAATCAATCTCGCATCGGCCTGAGCCAGACGCGCCTGAGAAGAACTCAGACTGGCCTGCGCCCTGTTGTACGACTGTATGTAAATGTCGGGCTTAATCACTACCAAAAGTTGCCCCTTTTTAACTTCATCTCCCTCATCAATATTCAATTCAATAATTTCTCCTGAAACATCAGGGCTGATTTTTATTTCGGTTTCGGGCTGTATTTTACCATTGGCGGTAATCAGCTCGGTGATGGTTTTGCTTTCGACCACTTTTGTGGCAACATTAATTTCATATTGTTTTCCAAACCAGCCTTGTTTTTTGCCGACAACCAATACGATGATCAGAATTACCACCAAAACAATAATGTATGGTAAAAACTTATTTGATTTCTTCTTCATTTTATTTGAATTTTGGATTATCAGTATTGCACCCCTTTGAAAAATTACAGAATTCCTGAAACGAAAAATTTATTTCAGGCTGCAAATTTTAAAAACAAAAAACATTCACGACAATTAGATGTTATCCTTCTTGATTAAAATTTCTTAGCGGTTGCTAACTTGAACCTTCAGGAAATATTTTTGAAACAAAAAACACCTTGAGATTGATGAACCAGACAAATTTAAAAGTCGAAAACCCAATTATTGATTCGGATGTGCAAAATATTCCATTCGGTGAGTTTCTGAATAATTTAAAAGCACGCATGAAACATGTTTTCCATGTTCGTGCCGATATTGACCAAATGGCCATTAAGCGCGGTATGCCACCCTTTGTGATGCGCGAAATAATGGATTTAATTCCGTTGGCGATTGCAATTCCGACCGAATACGGAGGACGGGGATGTAAAATGAACGAGAGTATTGCTTTGCTGGCGGCAGCTTCTTATGAGTCACTTGCTTTATCGCTCACTTTTGGAATAAACTCAGCACTGTTCCTTCAGCCTGTTGCAAAATATGCTCAGGAAGAAGCAAAGTCTCCGGTTTTTGATCGTTTTCTGAAACATCAAAACATGGGCGGACTGATGATTACTGAACCCGATTTTGGAAGTGATGCGCTCAATATGCAAACTTCGTTTTCAGAAAAAAACGGGAAATATCATTTGAATGGAACCAAGCATTGGGCAGGTCTTACTGGCTGGGCTGAATTTTGGTTACTCACTGCGCGCGAAAAAAGCCAGTCGGGCGATTTGAAACGTGATATCGATTTTTTTATCTGTGATGTAAACAGCCCCGGTCAACAGATTGTGGTTGAAGAGTTTTACGAGAACCTGGGATTGTTCCAGATTCCTTATGGCCGAAACCGAATTAATGTTGAAATACCTCAAGTACAAAAACTGGTTCCGGAGACTACCGGGGTGAAAATGATGCTCGATTTGCTTCACCGCAGTCGTATGCAATTCCCGGGCATGGCAATGGGCTTTATTCAGCGATTGCTCGACGAATCGATTGCTCATGCAAATAACCGGCTTATCGGTGGGAAACCTTTGTTTACCTACGATCAGGTTCAGCAGCGATTGGGAATGTTGCAGGCATCCTACACTGTTTGTTCTGCCATGTGTGCCAACAGCAGCGAAAAGGCCGGAATAGAAAACGATTTGTTCTCCATCGGATTTGAAGCAAATTCAGTAAAAAGTGTAGTAACCGATCTGATGCAGGATGCTGCTCAGTCGGCCACGCAATTGGTTGGCGCTCAGGCTTACAAATTGAGCCATATTGCCGGGAGAAGTATTACCGACAGCCGTCCTTTCCAGATTTTTGAGGGTTCGAACGACATTTTATATGCTCAGATTTCAGAAAATCTGGTTAAAATGATGAAGAAAGCAAGGGAAAGTAACCTTTATCAGTTTCTCAAAAACTATAACCTGACTTCAAAATCAGTATCGTCGATGAAAGAGATGCTTGATTTTGAATTGAATATGGATCTTCCGCAGCGTAAAATGGTTGAATTGGGCAAAATCCTTGGGCGAGTTGTTTCGTTCGAAATGGTGATCAACCTGGGTGAAAAAGGTTACCGAAGCGATTTAATCAGTAATGCGCAGGTTTTCCTGAAACAGGAAATCACGTCCTTGTTCCAGCATTTCAACTTCAGTAATAAAACGCGGGTAGTTGAAGATTATCAGGAGGAAAGCAACTGGATGAATTTTGTCATCATGCCGGGAGCATAATAAAGATTGAGCTTTTTTAGTACTTTTGCGCGTTCCCAAAAGCGGTGGCTTGAAAAACATTATCAGTGTCACCGCTTCAAAAAACGATTTTTATAATGAAGTATTATTCTTACGCGATCTATTCTCCCGATACGGGAATCTTCTATTATGGTTATTTTGAGGACCTTGAGAAAGTGCTCGAAATGCACAACTCGAATCAAATAACGCCGACCAAAGACCGTGGCCCCTGGGTTATGATGTTTTCGGAGTGTTTTGATACACGCTTGAGAGCCATCAGGCAGGTGAGTTTTTACCGTTCAGTTAAAGGACAGCGGTTTATGAAAAAAATGCTTAATTTCTGAAAATACGACCAGCAATTTTTATGTTTTGGTCGAATCAGTAACTCATTAATCCAGACTCATTAACATCGGATTGTTGATAAATAATTCACCGACAACAGCTGTTGTATTAAAACGGTTCACGATCTTTCGTAAATTTGAAAACAAATTTTATACCCACAAGACCATGAAAAGAATCATCTTAGTTGCTTTTACTCTTGCGCTGCTAACCAGCGGATGTAAAGTATTCAAGTCATCTAAAAAGGGCGAGGCTGCAGCTCCTGCAACAGAAACAACCACAGAAACAAAAGTATTTTCAGTACCGGCTCCCAAATCTACAGTGCGCGAAAATCCGGTTTCGGATACCATGTACGAAACTGCTAACAAAGCAGCTGAAGGTAAACCCGTTTCAATACGAAGCGAAAATTTTACACTTTCCGCTGAAGATCAGGCTGCTTACGGAAGCAAAAGCTTTTATGTAATTGTTGGTAGTTTTAGCAGTAACGAAAATGCTGGCCGGTTCAGACAGGAGCTGGTACAACAAGGTTTCAAACCAATTATTATGCATGGAGAAACTGGCTACTACAGGGTTTGTGTCGATGCTTTTAACGACGAAGCTGCCGCTCGTAGCCGTGTTCAGAAAATCAGAGTTGAATTTCCGAAATACGCAGATAGCTGGTTGCTGATTAAAAAATAATGTGATTTGTANNTCTACAACAAGATGGAATCAAATTCACGAAGAAAGTTCATTGGAAGGGCAACAGTTGCAAGTCTTGCTGCATGTTGCTTGCCTTCGGCAGAATCATTTGCAGCAGCAACTGTCCGTCGTCAAAATCAAACCTTGAAAACTGAAGCAGTTATTTTATTTCAGGGTGATTCGATTACTGATGGAAATCGTGGACGGAATACAGATCCCAATCACATTATGGGGCACGGGTACGCTTTTAGCATTGCCAGTCGCATTGGCGCTGATTATCCGGAGAAGAAGTATCAGTTTTATAACCGGGGAATCAGTGGCAACAAAGTGAATGACCTTGAAAATCGCTGGAAGGCCGAAACCCTCGATTTGAAACCTGATGTTTTGAGCATTCTGGTTGGTGTGAACGATTCGAGTTCGGTCGTTTTCAAAAGAGAGCCGGTTATAACAGTAGAAAAATACGAGGAGATTTATACTTCGTTGCTTGAGCAAACAAAAGCTACCTTTCCGGATATTCTTTTCGTGTTATGCGAACCTTTTATCCTGAAGGGCGGCCGTGTGACAGAAAATTGGGAGGCATATTATTTCGATATCGTTCAGCGCCAGGCTATTGTCCGGAAACTGGCAACAAAATACAACTCCGTGTTTGTTGGATTTCAGGAGGTTTTCGACAATGCCTGCGACAATGCGCCTGCCGATTACTGGATCTGGGATGGCGTGCATCCAACCGTTGCCGGTCACGAACTGATGGCGAGAGAATGGCTGAAACAGGTCGGGAAACGAATCCGGTTTTAAGAGGTAAAATGGATTCTGTAATATTACCCAATGGCATAAAAATTATTCAATTGTCATTTGGTAGTCATTCAATAGTCAGGAAAGGACAGACAACAAAATGACAATATATGACCACAACTGACTGATGAAAAATAGGTTTGTAATATAAACGGTCAATCATACAAGTTAATCTACAGTCTTCCAAAAATACCCACAATGGTGCGGTGAAATTTGTGAACCGACTTAACGGGCGGTGCATACATCAAAATGCACTTTTTTGAAACAACCGGTAGCTGGAGTTTGTCAATAGTTTCCTGAACTTCTTTCGACCAGGCGCCTTGCTGAAGCCAGATGTTTTTCAAGCCGATCTGTGCAGCTTCTTCCAGCACAGGCAGAACATTCTTTGGAGGAATTGAAATCCAAACTCCATCCACTTTTCCGCTTAAACTTTTCAAATCGGGGTAGCAGGTCAGCCCATCAATTTCCTTGGCTTCAGGGTGAACCGGAAATATTTCGTAGCCTTTGTCTTTCAGTTCCTTAACGGCCATATTGCCAAATTTTTTGCCTGAACGTGACATGCCAACAACCGCAATATTTTTTGCGCTGATAAAGTTGTCAATTAACGGATTCATAGGAAAGTGTTTAAAGTTTTGTGTGAAGTTAGGGCTTTTGATTAAAAGTGTCAAACGAACAGTAAAAATTGATCGGAGAGTTAGCTTTGACCCTTTGCTGTTCGCGGCAAAGTTGTTTTCTTATCAAGTATTGACTAATCTAATGCAATTCTATCAGGTAATCTGAATATAAATGGGCTATTGAAGAGTATCTGCTGTAGTAAGAACTATAATTGTATTTTTATCCTGATAGAATTACAATTATCGATAAGTATATTCGCAAATTAAACCAATTAACCATGAGTAAAACGATCTCTCTTCTTCGAATTTCTGGCTTGTGCCTGATTGCAACTGCTTTCATTTTTTTTACCGGATGCCAAAACCAGCCCAAAAACCCCAACGAATTTTCTGCCGACATCATCATTTATGGTGGAACATCTGCGGCCATAACAGCTGCCGTTGAGGCCGTTCAATCGGGCAAAACAGTTCTGGTGGTTTCTCCGGATACGCATTTGGGAGGACTTTCTTCCGGAGGCTTAGGGTTTACCGACACAGGTAATAAATCGACCATTGGCGGGCTGTCGCGCGAGTTCTACCACCGCGTTTGGCTGCACTACAACGACTCGGCCGCATGGAAATGGCAAAAACACAGCGAATACGGCAACAAAGGCCAGGGAACCGTGGCGATGGACGGTGAAAACCGGACGATGTGGATTTTTGAGCCACATGTAGCAGAAAAAGTGTTCGAAGATTTCGTGGCTGAAAACAACATCACAGTTTTGCGCGACGAATGGCTCGACCGCGAAAACGGCTTGGTGAAAAAGGACGGAAAGATCGTTTCGTTTAAAACGCTTTCAGGAAAAGTATTTTCCGGAAAGGTTTTTATCGACACCACTTACGAGGGCGATTTGATGGCTGCCGCCGGTGTTTCCTACCACGTTGGCCGCGAAGCCAACTCGGTGTATAACGAAATATGGAATGGTTTTCAGCCCGATGCCCGCCATCATGGCCATTTTTTTAACTATAAAATTGATCCGTATAAAACGCCCGGAAAATCTGAAAGTGGCCTGCTATATGGCATTTCTCCTGAACCGATTGCTGAAACCGGCTCGGGCGACAACAAAATTCAGGCGTATTGTTTCCGCCTTTGCATGAGCAATCACCCGGAGAATCGAGTTCCTTTTCCGAAGCCTGAAAATTACAATCCGGAGAATTACGAACTGCTGGGCCGCGTTTTCGATGCCGGATGGCGCGAATGGTTCAACAAATTCGACATCATACCGAACCGGAAAACCGACACCAACAACCACGGCCCGTTCAGCAGCGACTTCATAGGGATGAACTACGACTACCCCGAAGCATCGTACGAACGCCGGAAAGAGATCATCAAGGCACACGAAGATTACCAGAAAGGTTTGCTGTATTACGTAGCCAACGATCCGCGCGTTCCCAAAGAAGTTCGTGACGAAATGCAAAACTGGGGATTGGCCAAAGACGAGTTTCCTGACAATAACAACTGGTCGCGGCAGATTTATGTTCGCGAAGCCCGGCGGATGATTGGAGTTTATGTAACCACCGAAAACGATGTGCTGGCAAAAAGCGAAGTTCCCAGCCCGGTCGGGATGGGCTCATACGCGATGGATTCGCACAACGTGCAGCGTTATGTAACAGCCGAAGGGTTTGCGCAAAACGAAGGTGACATTGGCGTTCACCCGCACGAACCGTACTCTATTTCGTACGGATCAATCGTTCCGAAGAAAGAAGAGTGCTCCAATTTGCTCGTTCCGGTTTGCGTATCGTCGAGCCACATTGCTTATGGCTCCATCCGTATGGAACCGGTGTTTATGATTTTGGGGCAGTCGGCAGCTTTGGCTGCAAAAATGGCGATTGACAATGATCAGGCAGTTCAGGATGTTCCGTACGAAGCATTAAAAGAAATGATGATGGAACGTGGACAGGTTCTTGTTTTGCAGAGGGACAATAAATAAAAGAGTACAATTGGTTGAATAATAATCGGGATTTCGGACGCGCAAGGAAGATATATTGCATTGATTGGAGAGAAAATCCTGAAATTACATTCCACCAAACGCGATTTGGCTGATAGTCTTTTGGATGGTACCAACCAAAGCGCATGCCTGTCAAACGCTGATTTATTGTATTTGCTGAAAGAAGCGTAGAATCTACCCGTACCATTCTCGTGTCCGTTTGGTTTTATTCAAACAGTCGATTGCAATGTTTACGTTATTTACCACCTGAAAATCAAACATTCCCACGCAAATAAAGTCGGCGCCATTATCGAATGCCCACTGAAAACCATCTTTGGGTTCAATGGCTCCGGCAGCCAAAACTTTAAAGCCCATTACCGGTACAGTGGTTTTATTCACAAAATCAATCACTTTTTCAGGAAAAAGGCAGAACATGTTGTTGTGGAATCGGTTGTGATCGAGATGATTTTTGCCGTCAACTTCAAACACGACTCGATTTTCGCGCGGGTGAGCCGACCAGTACTGATCGTGGTGCATGGTTTTCATGTAATAATCCGGAATAATACCCTGATCGGCACAGGCAATGAGCGATTCAACCGAGTGCGCCCCCAATCCTGCGGTATATCCTTGTTTGCGAATGTGATTGATCATTTCGTCAATCACCTCAATTTTATTGTCGCGCACAAGCCAGTCGCACCAATTTCCCTGCACCTGAATAATGTCAACTCCGAAATCGATTGCTTTGTCAATGTTCTCAAAAAAGAGTTTTTTATCNNATTTGGCCAGAAGCGGGTTCGATGGAAAACCTATGTTAATGGTGTTGATTCCTGCTTTTTCGGCGAGTATAAGTGTTTCATATACTTTCTGTTCGGTGTTGTAAGCCTTGAAAAGGGTATCAGTATAAATCAGGTCACGGCCATGTGACCATCCTCCAATCAGGTTTCCGCCTGCAATCATCCGGCTGATTTCATGTTTCCCGATTTTTCCTTTGGGAAGTTCACCTTTCAGCTCGCTCAAAGCTGTTTGATTAACCTGAATGGTTGCACCCGACATTACATCAACGCCATAAGTTTTAAAGTTGCTCACAGCACCCCAGCCCATCGCACCCAGAACGGGTAAGGTTGCAAGGTTTTTCAATGCTTCACGACGCGATGTACTTTCTTCAGGTTCGGTAACCGGTGTTTTTTTTCGGTTTTGGTACATCGAAATGAAAGTATCGATGCTGTAACCCTTTTCGCGGTAAAAGAAAAGAAAGAGGAGAGCGGCTGCTTCGATAAACAGCTTGTCAACAATGAATAAATGTCCATCGGAAGCGCTCATCAGCGGATTACCGAAAGGTGGGTAGGCAAAATAGTACAGGGTAAGAAGGAGCGCTCCGCAAAATGCGGCAACACGGCTGAATAGTCCGATAAAAAGTGCGAGGCCAATGAATAAAAGCCCGTACATATTCAGTATGTCTGAAATATTTAATAGTGCCGGTGAATTTGCTATCCACTGGTAAAATCCAGAGAAAAATCCTGAAGTATTCTGTAAAAAGCCAGAGGCGGTCCAGTTCCCCTGAAGAATTTTTGCGGTTCCTTCGTACAAAAAGTGCCAGCCAATCGCAACGCGAAGGATGGTAATAAATAAACGCTTGTAAAATGTTTTTTGCTGAAGTTCCATTTTTGTCTGGTTTGTTGGTGTGATAATTAGTTTAGTTCAAATTGAGACCGTTAATTTCAGCATCTTTTTCGAAAAACCAGCAAAATGGCGAAATTTTTATCTTCTTGCTTCCAGATATTTGATCACAAACCGAATTTCGGAATAAGTGTAGCTTTCGCCAATTGCCGAGCGGATTTCGTTGATCATGCTAGTTTGCTGCTTTTCGAAGTATTCAGGAACAACTTTCGCCTATATTTTTCTTACATTTGTCTTATGACAAAAAATGAAATCATTTCACACATAAACCTTTCATTCAGTAATTTAAATGTAATCAAGGTAATTCTCTTTGGTTCATACGCGAAAGGTACGCAATCAGCAGATAGTGATATTGATTTGCTGGTTGTTACCAATGATGATTTTGTTTTTGAATCGTTTGCCGAAAAGATGAAAGTCAAAACACAGATTGCCAATGCGCTTAATCCATTGCGAAAATATGTTGATATTGATCTCATTGTACACACAAAACCAATGTTTGACAAGTTTATTGAATTGGACAGTGGTTTTAAAAGAGAAATACTAAGTTCAGGATCAGTTATATATGAAGCAAACAACTAAAGAATGGTTCATTGCTGCAGAAGATGATCTTTTGGCAGCCAAAAAACTTGGTGATGAAGATCGACTAACCAACGTAGTTGCTTTTCATTGTCAACAATGTCTTGAGAAATGCTTTAAAGCGGCTATTGAGGAACAAGGTATGTCTGCCATTAAGTCGCACGATCTGCTTAGGCTTCAACAAAATGCAAGACTTCAGCTTTCAGAGCCTGAAATAATCCTACTTACAATTATCAATGAGGTATATATCGACGCCCGTTACCCTGGAGATCTGGGGCTTTTGCCTCACGGAAAACCAACACAAGCAGAGGTGAAAACCTTCATTGAATTTTGTGAAACACTGTATAAAAAGGTAATGCTACAAATCGGTTCTTAAAGCTTTTATCTTCTTGCCTCCAGATATTTGATCACAAACCTAATTTCGGAATAAGTGTAGCTTTCGCCAATTGCCGAGCGGATTTCGTTGATCTGTGTTGTCCGGTATTTTTCTACATAAGCTGCAATCACTTTTACCTTTGCAGGTTCAACAAATCTGGATATTTCCAGTTCTCCAAGTCCTACATAATGAGCTAAATGCCCTTCGATGGTTGATTCTGCGAAATTTCTTTCCCTGGCAATTTCAGGAATCGACTTGCCGCTTTTGAACAATTCGTAACTGAATTGTTTGGTGTCCATCGCGGCTTTTTCGGCTTCTTTTTCTGCACCAATTGGCAAATCCATTCCTTTTTGTTTGCGGTAGGCAATCACCATTTCAATTATTTCCTTTCCAAATTGCTGCAACCGTGTTCCGCCCATTCCTTTCACCGCCTTCAGTCCGGCACGTGAGGCGGGCAAGGTTTGGGTGATTTCGAGCAGTGTTTTCTGCGGAAGTATCCGCGCTATTTCAGTATTCAGGATATGAGATTTTTCGTCGCGCCATTTCTTCAGTTTGCTATAAAATTCGGGATGCATTGTGAACGACGATGAGCTGGCTGTTGGCTTGCCTTTGAGGCTGGTTTCAGGAATTTCGATGGCGCCCTTCGATTTTGTTTCGAGGTAAGTTTTAATGCTGAAGCCGTTTTTGCACAAATTGAGACATACTTTTTTCGTGTGTATTTCTTTCCGGAGTTTATCGGCAGCATCGTTGAAACTTTTGCGGACGGCTTTGTTGTCGGTATCAAACGTAGCTTCCGAAAAAGGCTGCTCAACAATGGTTAAAAGTTTTCCGGAGAAATAATTGGAAGCTTTTTTTACCCGCTCCTGAAGTTGCTCGTTTTCTTCGGCATTGGGTGCGGTGGCAATCAGTTGCCTGATTTGACTTTCGAATTTTCCCGCCACATTAATCAATTCGGTTTGCAGCGGTATGGTTATTTCCTGCAGATTGGTTTTCAGGTTACCAAGTAACTGAGCTGCATGTTCTTCCCAAAGTTTTAGCAAATACTCTATCTGGCGTTGCATCGGCTTAAAATCAAACAGGTCGCTTAGCAATTGTTGCACGTATTCTTTGCGCGATTTTTCAAGTTCGGCAGGGCCTGGCTGGTTTCGTTCAACATCGTCGGTAAAATGGATAACTGTGGTGTCGTTTTTTACGCTGTAATCGGCAATCGGCGAACTCAAAACCAATCCTTCCAGCGTTTTGCAGCGGCTCAAAGCCACGTAAACCTGCCCGTGTGCAAACGAAGCCCGGGCATCGATAATCGCTTTTTCGAAGGTTAATCCCTGACTTTTGTGAATGGTAATGGCCCATGCCAGTTTCAGCGGGTACTGAATAAACTTGCCAATCACATCTTCTTCAATTTCCTGGGTTGTCTCGTTCAGAGTATATTTTGTATTTTGCCATTCTACTTTCTCCACCTCAATTGATTCAGCGTCGCCTGGGCATTGTACCTCAATTTCATTGTCAACAATGTTGATTATTTTACCGATTTTTCCATTATAATAGCGTTTTTCGGGCGACAAATCATTTTTTACAAACATCACCTGCGAACCAACTTTTAATTCCAATTCAGGATCAGTGGGGTAGGAGTATTCCGGAAATTCATCTTCTATTTCGGCTTTAAATTTATACGATTTGGTTTTCAGTTTTCCCAGTTTCAAATCGTTGATTTGCTGCGACTGGTAGTTGTGTGTGGTGAGCGTAATATAGCCTTCTTTTTCTTCAGGATTAAAGTCTGGAATGTAGCGTTTGTTTAATTCCTGAAGGGTCGCTTCATCCAAGCGGTTTTCGCGCACTTTGTTCAGCAGGTCGATAAATTGCTGGTCGCTTTGGCGGAAAATGTGATTCAGCTCAATTCCGGTGAATTTGGAACGCTGCAAAGCATGGCTGCTGAAGAAAAAACCGGTTTCGTAATAAGGTCTCAGGATGTTCCAGTCATCGTCTTTTATCACGGGCGCCAATTGCTGAAGGTCGCCAATCATAAGCAATTGCACACCGCCAAATGGTTTGTAGCGATTTTTATAGCGGCGCAAAACCTCGTCAATTCCATCCAGAATATCGGCGCGCACCATCGAAATCTCGTCAATCACCAGTAAATCAAGACTTCGCATAATATTGATTTTCTCGCGGCTGAAACGTTTGATTCCTGCCGCCACATTCCCATCGGCAGGCACAGTTACAGGTCGCAACTGTTCAGGATTCTGTGGTATTTGAGGACCGAATGACATCTGGAAAAACGAATGAATGGTAACCCCGCCCGCATTGATTGCTGCCACACCTGTCGGAGCAACCACTACCATTCGTTTGGGCGACAGCTTCTTCAGGTTGCGCAGAAATGTTGTTTTGCCGGTTCCTGCCTTCCCGGTCAGGAAAATATTTTGATTGGTATATTGCAGAAAGTCAAAAGCCAGTTCGAGTTTTGGGTTTGATTGGTATTGCATTGTGAATGTGTTTTAAACAAATGTACAGAATTCCGACCATATAATTTGTCTGATTTTATGATAGAAAGCCTGTGGGTCCGGGTTAGGTTTGTTTTTTAGTGTTCTGATTGGCACAAAGCAGTCTGTAAAAATGATTTCAGGATTAAAGTTTGATTCGCCTTCCTTTCCAAACAGTTTCCTTTTTTATTCGCCTGAAGATATTGTAGAAAACAATGGTAGTAAAACTTATCATCTGAAACGGATGCAGCAAAACCGAGGTGAAAATATTCTGACGACTGGCGGATGCCACAAATAAGCGGTTGGCAACGACCAGAGCGGTGAACACGCACAAAAACTCCCAACCCAAAACAGTCCAGACAATTAACGGTCCGGAAAAAACAGTGAGCCAGAATCCAATCATAATCGCTCGTTTTCCGCCAAAATACTCGTGGATATTGCGCGAAAATCCCAGGACAGCTTCATCAAATTGGCGATACATACGGCAATAAATGTCGCGGTTGCCAAGCAGCACAGCCATTTTTAAACCATTCTCCTTGATCATTCTTGCCAACCTGATGTCTTCCACATTCTGATTTCGTACTTGAGAATGCCACTGGTTTGCCCGGTAATTTTCGGCATCAAACATCATAAATTGCCCGTTGGCAGCCGAGATGGAAGGGAATTTGGTTTTCTGAACCAGAATCATCGGCAGCAAACTTTGCAAAATCCAGTTCATTACCGGAACAATTAATTGCTCGGCAAAAGTTTCCATTTTTTGTTGTGGAAAAATGGACAAAAGCGACAATCGTTTTTCCTGAAAGAATGAAACCGCTTTTGCGATGGAATCACTGCTCAATTCCACGTCGGAATCCAGAAAAATCAGGTATTTTCCCGATGCTTTTTGCGCCAGCTGATGACAGGCAAAATTTTTCCCAAGCCAATCCTCCGGAAGTTTTTCGCCTAAAAACCAGTGAATTCGATTGTCTTCGCCCGTAACCCAGTTCAGTATTTCTTCCGTATTGTCCGATGAATGGTCGTTGCAAACAATCGCTTCGAAATTGGGATAACCGAGTTTTTGAATGTCACTCAGCAGCCGACCGATTGCCGATTCTTCGTTTCTGGCCGGGATCAACAGCGATACTTTCGGAAATTCCAAAGGTCTTTTATCCGGAAGATGCAGTCCTGACAAAAGGTTCACCAGCGAAAGTAATGTCCGGAGGGCAAGAAAAGCAAGTATGACGATGTCCAGAATTTCCATTATTCAGTTTGTTTGCGAATGCAGACATCGTAAAATGAATGATACTCATTTTCAATGGCTTCAGCTGTTCGCTCTCCGGAATAGTTCTTCAGATAAATTCTGATTTCGGGGCGGGCTAAGCTAAAATGATCAACTAAAACAACTGCAAAAGCAATGATCGAATGGTTGTCACGATTTCCTGCAATTCTCGTAAAACCCTGCTGAAAAGGGAAGTTCTGTGCGTGATGCGAAATAATCTCGCCCGACGGATAAATGGTGACCACATTCATCTGATCTTGCAGCAATTCATTGGCATAATTGAGCGATTCGAGCAGCTCGCGGCTGTTTTTTCGTACGGAGAATACCCCGCAGCGGGTCAGAAACATTCGTTTGGCCAGTTCTTCTTCGAGCATCATCACATGAAATCTTCTCCTGAAAATTTTATTGCACAAGTACATCGACCAGTAACCGTCGTAGTAACTGAAATGATTTTGCAGCAGAAGAACTGATTGCCCTTCAGGAAAAACATCGCTGGTAATTACGCTGATTTTGCGAAAGTATATTTTTTGCAGTATCCTGAAATATGAACTGTAAAACCACAGCCATGTTTTGTTGTATTGGGCTTTTATCATACCTGCTGGTTTTTGAGTTGGTACAGTTTCCACCAGGGAGTGCGGGGCGATTCGTGGTGTTCAAAATGATAGCCGAAGAAATAGCACGAAAGCATCGCCCACCAGTGCGGCCCTTTCTGCGTACGCGAATGGTGCGGCATCATGGTTTCTGTGTGTGGCAAACGGTGTGGCCGGTAAGTTCCAAAATAAAACAACTGAAAAGTTGCCAAAACTGATGGCAGGATCCAGAAAAAAATCAGGTTCCACTGATCGGCCCAAATTTGAAGGACGTTAAATACCACCGCAAAAATGACAAACTGCCAAATACTCACGTAATTTTTCAGGAACGAAAACCACCAGCGCCAGAAGTTCTGCGACGTGGTGCAATAATCGGGATCGCCTGCTTCGCCCGGAAACTGATGGTGCAGCTTATGTTTTTCGAGCAAACGAGAATATGAAAGTGCTGCAAAAAGTCGGGTTGCCAAATGCCCAACTCCTTTGTTTACAGTTCGGTTGGGCGAAACCAATCCGTGCATGGCATCGTGGGCGGTAATAAAAAGGCCGGTATATAAATAGGTTTGAATCGCAATATGAAGGTAAAACATGGGCGAAGAAAACGACACTTCGACAAAGGCCAGCAACCAAACCAGGTGACCAAGCCATGCAAAAATTACGATCGATGCAATTACAAGTCCCATAATGGTGTTCTGATTAATAGGTTCAATGCCAGAAAGAAAACAACCTGCATCAATAACAAAATTCCCGCGATACGGTTGTTAATTTCAATTTTCAGGATGCGGATCATTAAAAACAAGAAGCCGGAAACAAGGAACCAATCCATGTAATTTTTTAATGGGATAGAACCCTCGGGCCAGTTCCACATGCCAACTGCAACTGCAACCGGTTCCATCACCCAGTCGAACGCCACCATTGCTGCGGCTCCCACCAACGGAAAATACCAGCGGTCGCGAATGGTTTTTGCAATCGACGAAATACAATAAACCAGCACCAGCCAGTTGATTCCGATGGTCAAAGGCGTATTCCAAAGTTTGAACCCGAGCGCTTCTCCGTAAACATAGTGACCGAAAATGCGCTGCGTATTTACGCCGATCAGTTCAGCAAAAAAGCCAATCAACGCGATTCCCGCAAATGCAAGCCAGCTTTTCAGGTTTTTGGGTTCGTGAAAATACATCAGGAGCAATACAGCGCCGAGCATTCCCCAAGGGGTAAGCAGTTGGAAAAGTGGCCGTAACGGCGGAATCATAAATCCGGCGACCCCAACACAATACCATAAAACCACAATAATTGTGGCAACTCTATCCGTCAGTATTCTATTCATGTCTATTACTTAACAATTGTTCTTCCACCAACTCCTCCACAATTTTTGCCGATGACAAACACAGCGGAATTCCGCCTCCCGGATGCACACTTCCGCCCACAAAATACAATCCGGCAATGTCGCTCCTGAAGTTGGCGTGTCGGTAAAACGAGGCGTAGCGGCTGTTCGAGCTGCTTCCGTACAAAGAACCGTTCACCGAGCCGGTCTGTTTATAAATCTCCGGAGGCGACAAAATTTCTTCATTCACGATATTATACATTAGCTCTCTGCCCAACATCTTTTCCAGCTTTTCCAAAATGTTGAAGCGCGAACGTTCAATAATTTCATCCCAGTTTTGTCCAATATCGGCAGGCGCGTTGATCATCACAAACCAGTTTTCGCACCCCTCCGGCGCATCAGTTTTGTTGTATTTACTGCTAATGTAAATGTAAACCGTTGGGTCGTCGAACACCTCTTTTTTTCTGAACAAATAATCAAATTCCTCTTGATAGCTGCCGCTGAAGAAAATATTGTGAACGTCCAGCTCCGTAGAAACTCCTTTCATTCCCCAGTAAAAAATCAAGGCCGACGATGAGCGTTCTTCCTTGTTAAGCTTTGCCAGCCTTTTTGAATCGGGCAGCAAGGTTGAATAAAACCGGTGAATGTCAACATCGCTGACCACAATTTCAGCAGCAACAAATCCTGAATCAAGTAGAACTCCGGTTGCTTTTCCGTTAGCTGTTTCAACTTTTCTGACGGGCTGGCCAAAATGAAATTCGACACCGAGCCGAACAGCTTGCAGCATCAGCGATTCAGTCACTTTATACATTCCATCTTCGGGAATAAATGCGCCCATGTTGTGTTCCAGATGCGAAATAACACTCAAAGTAGCAGGCGTTTGGTACGGATTGCTGCCATTGTAAGTGGCATATCTGTCGAACAGTTGAACCAGGTTTTTGTCGCCCAGTTCGCGCTCGTTAAATTGATGCAGGCTGCTAAAAGCCTGAAGTTTTCTGATGTTCAGCACTGTTTTGAGCGCTTTCAGGTTCATCAGGTTTTTTATCCGGTGAAAGGAACCGAAAATAAACAAGTCGGCAGTCAGGTCATAAACCGTTGAAGCTTTCTGGAGATAAGCGGTTACCTTGTTTTTCGGGACTTTCAGCTTTTCATTTATTTCAGCCGCGAGTTTTGGCACATCGCTAAAGGCCGACAAATTTGTGCCATCAGGATAAAAATATTTGGTAATTACATCGAGCTTTTTAATCGGAAAGCGAAGGTCGTCATCGAGCAATTCGAGCACTAATTCAGGTAAAGTGAGCAGAGATGGGCCTGCATCGAACCGGAAGCCTCCAAGATTTCGCTCCGCAATCTTTCCGCCAGCCTTGTCGGTCGCCTCGTAAACTTCAACGCCAACTCCCCTGCGAGCCAAACGGATAGCCGCAGCCAAGCCGCCAATTCCTGATCCAATAATAATTGCTCTTGTCATAGATCATTAAATTTATGCAAAACAAGGATGTTTCCAAAAATAATTTCGTAATTTACTAAAACATTTTCAGCTAAATTTGTTTAAGTATAAAACAAATAAATTAAACAAGTGCAAAAAAAGGTATTAATTATCGGAACCGGACTGGGGGGATTGACCACCGCCCTTCGACTTTCGAGCCGGGGATATGAAGTGGAGATGGTTGAAAAATACCACCGTGCGGGAGGCAGGCTGAACTTGCTCGAAAAAGATGGATTTAAATTCGATCTCGGTCCGACCTTTTTCAGCATGAGTTACGAATTTCAGGAACTGATAAAAGACTGCAACATCCCGATGCCGTTCGAATTTGTGGAACTCGATCCTCTTTATTCGGTTCATTTTGAGGGAGACAAACGTAGTTATTTGATATACAAAGACCTCAAAAAACTGGCACTTGAATTTCAGCATTTAGAACCCGATTTCGAGAAAAAAATTAAGAAATTTCTGGAAGCTGCGGGCAAAATGTTTCATGATACAGAAGACATTGTAATCAAGCAGAATTTCGATTCTCTTGCGCAATATCTGTTAAAACTTACTACCGTTCCGTTTAAACATGCGCCCAAAATGTTTTATTCAATGTGGCGCGAAATGGAACGCAATTTCGAATCGTTCGAGGTAAAAGTGATTTTTTCGCTGGTCGGGTTTTTCCTGGGTTCAACGCCATTCGACACTCCGGCAGTTTATACTTTGCTGAATTACACCGAGCTGGTTCACGATGGATATTACAATGTAAAGGGCGGGATGTATAAAATCGTGGAAGGTTTGCTTCCGGAGTTGGAAAAACGGGGCGTGAAAATTCATTATAATACCGAAATCAATGACTTTGCAGAACAAAATGGGAGAATTACCTCGTTTGCCGACACTTCAGGAAAAATATGGGAAGCCGATCAGTTTGTGGTAAATGCTGATGCCGCCTGGTTTCGTGGTGCCATTCTGAAACGGGCTGCCTTTTCAGAAGAAAAACTGGATGCGAAAAAATGGACGCTGGCTCCGTTGACCATTTACCTTGGCCTGGATACCAAAATTCCGGATATGTATCACCACAATTATTTCTTGCGAAGAAATTTCAGGGAGTACGCCGGAAAGATTTTCAAGAACAAAATTAAGCTCGACAAACCTTATTATTACGTGAATATACAGTCGATGCACAATCCGGAATATGCGCCGCCTGGAAAAGAAAGTGTATTTATTTTGTGCCCGGTGCCCGATTTGCGTTTCAAGGCCGACTGGAGCGATGACGATGAAATTGCCGATGCAATTATTCAGGACATGAGCGACCGCACGGGCTTCGATTTTCACAAACATACTGAAACAAAGATTATTTTAAATCCTGAACACTGGAAGAATATGTTCGGTTTGTACAAGGGTAGCGGCCTCGGATTGGCTCACGACCTGAATCAGGTTGGAGGTTTCAGACCAAAAAACAAGGATGAGAAATTCGGCAATTTATATTATGTTGGCGCATCGACGGTTCCCGGAACCGGTCTGCCAATGGTTGTTATCAGTTCGCGATTGGTAACCGAACGAATACAAAAAGACAATGGACTTATATCGTAAAAATAACCTCGATTGCAGCAGGATTACAACCCGCAATTACAGCACTTCGTTTTCGTTGGGCGTGCGGGTGCTAAGCCCCAAATACCGTGAAGGAATTTACAGTATTTATGGTTTTGTGCGCTATGCCGACGAAATCGTGGACACGTTTTTCGATCAGGATCAGCGTACTATTTTCGAGGAATTCAGGCAGGAAACGTTTAAGGCCATTGAACGTGGATTCAGCATAAACCCGATTATTGATAGTTTTCAGATGGCTGTTCGTAAATACAATATCGACCGCGAACTGATTGATGCATTTTTACTTAGCATGGAAATGGATCTTTCGAACGAGGTATATTCACCCGAGCTGCTGAAAACTTACATTTATGGTTCGGCTGAAGTGGTTGGCCTGATGTGCCTTCGCGTATTTTATTACAACGAACCCGAAAAATATGACCAACTGGTTGCGCCAGCCCGCAAACTGGGCGAAGCTTTTCAAAAGGTAAATTTCCTGCGCGATGCCCGTGACGATTATGCCGAAAAAGGCCGTGTCTATTTTAAAGACATCGATTTCAATCATTTTACCGAAGAAACAAAAAAACAACTGGAAGCCGAGATTGAAAGGGATTTTCAGGATTCGATGGAAGGCATTCGCCAATTAAAGAAACAGGTTCGGCTCGGTGTTTACCTGGCTTATAGTTATTATCTGCATCTGCTGAAAGAAATAAAAAAGGCACGTCCGGAAGAAATCCTGAAGAAAAGGTACCGTGTTTCTAACCGCCGGAAAAGCTATTTGCTGGTAAATGCCTATCTGAAAAATGCCTTAAATCTACTTTAGTTATTAATTCGGTTCGCTCCTCAATTTTTCGTATTTTTGAGCCTAATTTATACTGAAAGGTCTCAATGTTCAAACTCTTTTTATATCCTCTTTCTGCTATTTATGGATTGGTTGTTTCGCTTCGTAATTTTTTGTACGACTACAAAATTTTCCAGTCAACCGAATTTGAAATTCCTGTAATTTCAATCGGGAACATCACCGTTGGCGGAACAGGCAAAACNNATTAGTCGCGGATACAAGCGAAAAACAAAAGGTTATCAGGAAGTTGAAGTTAATTCACTTGCTTCGGCAATTGGCGACGAACCTTTGCAAATCAAGAGTAAATTTCCTGAAATTCAGGTTATCGTAGATGAAAAACGGGTACATGCCATCGAAAAAATTCAGAAACAGGATGCTGCAAAATTACCCGATATTATTTTGCTCGACGACGCGTTTCAGCACCGCAGCGTGAGCGCCGGAATCAATATTTTATTGATCGACTTTAACCGCCCGATCGACAAGGATCAGTTGATGCCGGTTGGCCGTTTGCGCGAGTCGAAGTGGCAAATGCGCCGCGCCAACGTAATTATTTATACCAAATGTCCGCAGGAAATTTCGCCTATTACACGGCGCATTATCATGAAAGATGTGAATTTGCGTCCCTATCAGAACCTGTTTTTTACCACGATGGTTTATCAGCCACTCGCCCCGGTTTTTCCTGATGAGGCAATTCCAACTCCCAAACTGGCTTCAGATAAATTTAGCGTTTTGCTGGTTACCGGGATCGCAAACCCCGAACACTTGCTGAAATATTTAAGTAATTTTTCAGAAAATATTACCAGCCTCAAATTTTCCGACCACCATAACTTTAATGCGTCGAACATCAACCAAATAGAACAAAAATTCGCCGGGATTGAGGCTGAAAATAAAATCATCATCACCACCGAGAAGGATTCGATGAGGTTGAAAGACATGGATTTGTCGGAATCGATGAAAGCAAGTTTGTTTTTTATCCCACTTAAAATAAAATTCCTCGACAGCGAGGGAAAAAACTTTGACGAAAAAATTGTGACCTATGTTAGAGAAAATAAAAGCAACCGCGACCTTCATAAACGCAAGAGTAAAAAAGCCAATTGATGCTGCCATCATCCTGGGTTCAGGACTTGGCGGATTGGTTAAGGAAATTGAAATCGAGTTGACCATTCCGTACCACGAAATTCCTGACTTCCCTGTTTCAACTGTCGAAGGCCATTCCGGACAGTTAATTATTGGAAAACTGGCAGGAAAAACAGTGATGGCCATGCAAGGACGGTTTCATTATTACGAAGGCTATTCTATGAAAGAGGTAACTTTTCCGGTACGTGTAATGAAAATGATGGGGATCAACACGCTCTTTGTTTCCAATGCTTCCGGCGGGCTTAATCCTGACTATAAAGTTGGCGATGTGGTAATTATTTCCGACCACATTAATTTCTTTCCGGAACACCCGTTACGGGGGAAAAACATGAACGAGCTGGGACCCCGCTTCCCGGATATGAGCAAATCGTACGACCAGCATTTGCGCAACAGAGCGAAGGCCATTGCTTTAAAAAGTGGCATAACCGTACGTGAGGGTGTGTACGTAGGCGTATCGGGCCCAACTTTCGAAACGCCTGCCGAATACCTCATGTTTCGTCACTTGGGTGCCGACATTGTTGGCATGTCAACCGTTCCTGAAGTGATTGTAGCCCGTCATGGAGACATGACCGTTTTCGGCATTTCAATTGTGACCGACAGCGGCGTTCCCGGACAAATCGTCGAAATCTCGCACGAAGAAGTTCAGGAAGTAGCCATGAAAGCCGAACCAAACATGACTTTGATCCTGAAAGAGTTGGTAGCCGGATTGTAGCCAAGGTTATGAACACGCCAGCCGGATACAAGCAAATTCCCGTAAAAACCTGGATTCTGATTTTTGACGGAATTTTACCGGATTCTTCTGAATTGCAATCCAATCAGTTGGAACTTTGGAAAAATCCGAATGCCGACGAATACCTCAAACTTTATCAGGAAGTTGGAAAGGATTGGGGCTGGACCGGGCGTTTGCTGAAATCTTTGGAAGAACTGAAAGAAATTCTGAAATCGGAAACCAATGAAGTCTGGCTTTTCAAGTTTGAAAATGAAGTGGCCGGATTCTTTGAGCTGGTGCGATCAGAACAGGAAACTGAAATTGTGTATTTGGGCCTGAAACCTGGTTGGATTGGGAAAGGATTGGGGCAGAAACTGATTCAGGCAGCCATTTCGAAAGCCGGTCAAAACGGTGAAAAAGTGTGGCTGCACACTTGCGACCGCGACCATTCATCGGCTTTGCAGGCTTACCTGAAAGCCGGATTTAAGATTGAAAAAGAAACCGTTTCATTAGAATATTATCCTGAATAATCATGAACCTACCAACCTTTTCCGATATTGAAAAAGCGCACGAGCGTATTCGTCCGTACATTCACCGCACACCGGTTTTGAGTTCGCAAAGCATCAACCAGATGGTGGGTGCCGAGCTATTTTTCAAATGCGAAAACCTGCAAAAAGTAGGTGCCTTTAAGTTTCGTGGTGCATGCAATTCGGTGTTTTCGCTGTCCGATGATGAAGCTAAAAACGGGGTCTGCACCCATTCCTCCGGAAATCATGCTGCGGCACTGGCTTTGGCAGCCCGGATGCGGGGCATTCCGGCCTACATCGTGATGCCCGAAAATGCTCCTGAAATCAAAAAAATTGCGGTGGCTGGTTACGGTGCTCAAATCACTTTTTGCACGCCAACGTTGGAAGCCCGCGAATCGACCCTGAAAAAAGTGGCAGAACAAACCGGAGCAACTGAAATCCATCCGTACAATTACTTCCATGTAATTTGCGGACAGGGAACTGCGGCCAAAGAATTGATTGAAGAAATTGGTGCTCTCGACGTGGTGATGGCACCCGTTGGCGGCGGCGGATTATTAAGCGGGACGGCACTTTCGACCAAAGCTTTGCTGCCCAATGCCCTGGTAATTGCAGCAGAACCTGCAGGTGCCGACGATGCTTTCCGGTCGTATTATTCCAAAACCCTTCAGCCGTCGGTTTCACCTAAAACCATTGCCGATGGCTTGCTGACTTCGCTCGGAAGCCTGACCTTTCCGATTATCCTGAATAATGTGGATCAGATTGCAACCGTTTCGGAAGAAAGCATTGTTTCAGCCATGCGTATGATTTGGGAACGCATGAAAATAATCATCGAACCATCATCGGCTGTTCCGTTGGCGGCCATTCTCGAAAACAAAGTGGACGTGAAAAGCAAAAAAGTCGGCATCATCTTAAGCGGCGGAAATGTGGATTTGGGGAAGTTGCCGTTTTAATCTAGTGTTGTGTTAATTTACAATTACCTGTTAATCATCTTTTGAGCAGCTTCGGTATATCTGTCGCCTTGGATGTTAATTTTTGAGACCGCCTCATTAATCTTTTTCAGGTCATCCGAAGTGAGTGCAACGTTCAAAGCCCCAAGGTTTTCGTCGAGACGATGCAGTTTCGTTGTGCCCGGAATTGGTACAATCCATGGTTTTTGAGCCAGTACCCATGCCAGGGCCACTTGCGCCGTTGTTGCTTCTTTTCCGCTTGCAATTGTTGCAAGTAAATCGACCACAGCCTGATTGGCTTTGCGGTTTTCTTCAGAAAAACGAGGAACTGAAGCTCGGAAATCGGTACTTTCAAAAGTGGTATTGGCATCGATTTTACCTGTGAGGAAACCTTTACCCAGCGGACTGAACGGTACAAATCCAATACCCAATTCTTCGAGAGTTGACAGGATTTCGCCCTCCGGTTCGCGCCACCAAAGCGAGTATTCACTTTGTAATGCAGTTACCGGCAAAACAGCATGTGCCTTGCGAATGGCCTGAACTCCGGCTTCCGACATCCCGAAATATTTTACTTTCCCTTCATGAATCAAATCTTTTACAGTTCCGGCAACGTCTTCCATTGGAACAGCCGGATCAACTCTGTGCTGGTATAGCAAATCGATGGTTTCAACACGCAGGCGTTTTAGCGACGCTTCAACCATCCGCCGAATGTTTTCGGGGCGACTGTTCAGTCCAACCATTCTCCCATCCTGAATATTGAACCCGAATTTCGTGGCAATTACCACTTCGCCTTTAAATGGTTTAAGTGCTTCACCAACCAGTTCTTCGTTTACGTAGGGCCCATACACTTCAGCAGTGTCGAAAAAAGTTACGCCACGCTCCACGGCCTGGCGAAGCATCACAATCATATCTTTCTTATCGGGGAAAGGAGGAAATGAAAAACTCATTCCCATGCAGCCTAAACCAATGGCCGAAACCTCCAGACCACTATTCCCTAATTGTCGTTTTTGTAAATTCATCTGTTTTCTGTTTTAAGTTATTCAGCCACTTTCACACACATCATCCGACTTTGATCGCGGATCAACAGTTTTCCATCAGCAAGTGCGATGGGCGCCCAATTTTGTGTTGGTCCGCCAAAATTGGTCATTCTGTTTCTGTTGTCCACACCGCCCTGTTTAAGTAAATCTGCCGAAGCCAGTGGTTTAAAGCCAGCCGGGTCAGGTTCAATCAGATACAATTTATTGGTGCCGTCGGTTGCAAGAATTAATCCATCGGCCAAAATCATGCTGCCTTTGTCAAATTTGGGTGCATTTTTTGTTTTCCACATAATTTTCCCATCCATATCCATGCAAACCAAGCCATCGCGTTTCCCATTGGTTGAAAATTGAGCATAGAAATAACCGTTAAACAGTACCGGGGGTTTGGTATGATCTCCAAATTCATTGTGCTTAAAAAGTTCGGCAACAGTGAAGCTTCCGTCAGCCTTTTTATCCACCTTAATCATCACGCAACCAAGCTCATAACCCCCGACAACAAGCAGTTTGTTTTCACCGGCTTCTAAGGCATTTGCCACCGAGATATGACATTCCCAATTTTTGTATTCCCACAGAACTTTGCCCGTTAGTGGTTCAATTCCGATGATTTTGCCCATCGTTTTTTCTGCTCCCGGATGGCCGAACGGATTGGTTGAGGATGTTACCATAACAATCTGGTCTTCACCAGATATCTTTATAAATGAAGGGCTTACGTAGGTCTCGTTTCCTAGATTTGGGGTTTTCCATACGATGTCACCCGTAAGTTTATTGTAAGCAACCACGCCGGCTTCAGGAGCATGTGAGGATACGATGACCATATTTCCATAAATGAGAGGGCATTGAGAAATGGCCCAGATAGGAAGCTCTTTACCGCCATAATCGGTCCAGATATTTTTATGCCAAACCATCTGATGCGTTTTAATGTCCATGCAAAACAAATCGCCAACAGCGCCACAGGCATAAACAAAGTTTCCATCAACAGCCGGTACACTCCGCGAACCGGGAAATGGGAAGGCTCCTGGCGATGCAATTGAGGAACTCCATAGTTCCTTGCCTGTTGCAAAGTCGAAACTTCGCATGATATCTCCGATACTGTCGATTCTGTCGAGCAGATAAACCCGGCCATCTTTTATTACTGGACCGCCATAACCGATGCCCACATTGACAGTCCATAAAACTTCAGGCCCACTTGCAGGCCAAGTTCGTAAAATGCCTTTTTGTTCTGAAATGCTGTTTCTGTTGGGTCCAAGAAACTGAGGCCAGTCCTGTGCAAAAACGCTGTGTGCGAATGCCATCAGGACAAATACGGATGCAGAAATCAGTTGATTTTTCATTTTGGTTGGTTTTTAGCTGATATTGATTTTTTAATAAGTCAGAAATATTTCCGTTGTAATGATATCCAGTATTTTGGGTTTACTGTAAATATAAATTATTTGGTGGATTGATTGTATTCTTCATCAGTAACGGGCACTAACCAAACCGCACCGCCTTCATCCGTATTCAGGCTAATTGCAATGTGTGCAAATTCGCTGTCAGGAGCTGCACCATGCCAGTGCACCACGTTTCGTGGAATTTCCACCACATCGCCTTTGTGCAATAACCGGGCAGGTTCACCTTTTGCCTGGTAAAAGCCTTTGCCTTCGGTTATAAGGAGTATTTGACCACCCGGATGCGAGTGCCAGTTTGTTCTTGCTTTGGGTTCGAAAGTTACGTTGCCAAAACTGGTATGAAGCGTGGTATCGCTTGCTCCCATCATGTACAAATAAGCTGTACCTGTAAAGTTGTTGTTGGTGATTTGATTCCCTTTGGGGAAAAGTGATTCTGTTTTTTGTTCAGTTGTATCAGGCTGATTAGTATTACAAGCCACAAATAAAACTGTCAAAAACAGTAGGCTGAATTTTAAAATGTATTTCATTTTCTTTGAGTTAAATTATTTCTGATTTTTCAGGACCTCATTTACAACTTTCTGCGCTTCTTTGGCTTCTTTTTCACCCAGAGTCGATTGTATAATTTCCACAAATTCAGTTAATTGTATGGGGGTTAACCCAACATTCAGGCAAATAGATAAATGACTTCGAAGCATTGGTTCTGCGTTGCCAATTGCACTTAAAACCGAAATCGTGACCAATTCCCGTTCAGCATAAGTTAAAATGTCCCTTTCAAAAATATCGGCAAACAAATGCTCTTTCAGGAAGGTATCTATGACCGGGGCAAAGGCACCGTAACCTGTCAAGGCTCCGTCTTGCGGCGATTTGGTGAGTTCTCCCAACACCTTTTTACCCCGCTCGTATTTGGGTTGTTCCTCCGGAATGGGTGATGCTTCAGCTCCCAATACATCATTAATGCCTTTGGCTTTGCGTTCATTCAATACTTCCATAAAAGTCTGTAAACCGCGTATGCTGCGCGGGAAACCGCAATAGGCATATAAGTGTACAAGGACTTCCTTGATTTGGTTGATGGTTAATCCGGTGTTTAGTCCCTTGTTCAGCAAAGGCTTTAATGCCTGCAAATCTCCTTCGGCAGCAAGCGCGGCAATCTGAATAATGCTTTGCTGTTTTGCGGTGAGTTGTTGATCCGGGCTCATTTTATTTTGGGCGGAGATATAAAAAGGCAAACAGCCGAGAACCATAAAAATTAACAGCCATTTACCGAACGTTTTATTTGAGTCATTATATTCCATTTGGCTGTAGTTTATCTCCCATGTTCACTGCCTTTTCAATAACATCCAGTCTGGCTTTTGTTGGGTCTGTTTTGCCTACAGGTTTTCCATCCGGCTGAACTTCGAGTAACTCGTTTGTTTTAGGCGAGTAAATGGGCCATTTCGGCAGACCATTTCCATTAGGATTACCGGTTTTTGCGAAGTTTACCCAATAAGCGTTCATGATTCTGGCGACTTCTTTGTCTTCGGCCGTCGGAGGTGGTGGTGGCGGCCCGAATCCTCCTATTCCCAAATTGTCGAACACAAAAGAAATATCAGTTCCGTGTCCGGGGCCATATTTCATCCTCTCCTTCATGGCAGAAGGTACGTAAGAGAAAAGAAAAATATAGGCCGGATTACCAACGGCGGCAACGGACCGTGCGGCGAACCTTGCAGGCTCTGCCCAAACCTTGTCGGTATTAAACCTTGTCTGTACTTCGGCAAATTCCTTTGTCCCATCTGGGTCGTATGCTGCTTTTGCCTCACCTGCCAATTCACCGAACATGGCAAACAGCTCTTCTTTTGATTTGCTTTGATTAACAAAGTTTCCACCTATTTCTGCACTGTTATTTCCAATCATAAGCGGAACGCGTGCCTGATGGCCAGCATTGTAAGCGCTAGTAGTAGTTTCTGCAACCAGTTTGCCGTCCAAAATCGGACCTGAATAAATACGCGGACCGCCCTGTCCGTCATTTTCCTGTCCGCCATCCACAATTTCTTCCACTTTCAGGGCGCGTAATCTGGCCAAAGCTGCGGCATCTGTGCCTTCAATCCCATGTTTTTTGGCAAAGTTTATCCCGATGGTTTCTGCTGAAACAGGGTAATATTGACTGGCATTTTCTTTATTGATTGGTCTTCCGGTGAGAACGCCATCGCGACCACCGCTGGAATGACCGATTGCCTTATGGAAAAGTCCTTTTGCAGACGGAATTGTCAACAGTGAATGGATTGAAACACCACCGGCAGAGAATCCGAAAATGGTCACATTTTTTGGATCGCCACCAAAAGCTGCAATGTTCTGCTGTACCCATTTTAGTGCTGCGATCTGATCCATAAAGGCGTAGCTGCCCTTGGGTTCTTCCGGATGTTCCTTGCTCAACGCAGGGAATGCAAAATGACCGAGGCGCCCCAGGCGGTAATTGATTGTAATCAGTATAACTCCTTTTTTTGCAAACTGACCTTCAACACCAGGTCCGGAGCCGCTACCTCCCACAAAGGCGCCACCGTGAATCCATACCATGACCGGTAGCTTTGCTTTCTTTTTAGCTCCGGCAGGTCTCCAAATATTAAGGAACAAGCAATCCTCCGACGAGCCCGCCTGAATGGTTCCCGGAGCAGCGCCCCATCCTCCCTGTGCGCAATTCGCACCAAATTTACTTGCATCGAGCTCTCCCTGCCATCCGGCAACGGGTTGTGGAGGACGCCAGCGAAATTCTCCGACAGGAGCAGCAGCATAAGGAATTCCTTTGAAACTTTCGACAGCTCCTTCAGCAACACCGCGCACGATGCCTGAAGCTGTTCGAATTTTAGGTGCCGCTTCCTGAGAAGTATTTACACCAGTTTGCTGTGCCTGCAAGCTGAAACTAATAATGATCGCTAAACCTGCTAATATTTTTTTCATATTTGATACGTTTTTAATGATTGTTATTGACTGGAGCCGTCATCAATCTGGTGAACGATAGCGAGCCTAGTTTCCAGCTACTGCCTTCTTTTACGTACACTTCAGTAACCATAAACGGATTGGTGACTTCATTTCCACCAACAACGGCTAACAAATCAATCCGATTTAAAAGGATGGCAGTATTGTCAATGATATTCACCGATACTTCATGAATATCTGCTTTCTTGTACCAAATGCCTCCGCTTTTAATGACATTGATTTCCTGTTCTTTTCCCCAGCTTCCACCCATGTGAACGAACACCGATTTTTCGTGAAAGAGATTAATTAGGACATCCACATTTTTGTCTGACATCAACTGCCATTTTTCTTTGGAAAGATTAATGATTTCCTGTTCTGCGGTGGTGAAACTCTTTGCCGAAGGATTTTGTGCGAAGGACAATTGCGCACTCAGGATGAATAGAAATAGTCCGATAATTGTTGTTTTCATAGGGTTGCTTTTTACAAATTAATGATTTTAAATATTTAGCCAATAGGTCAACTTCAGATTGATAGACCTGAACCTTGGACCAAAGTTGTCTGTAAAATAATTATCGTTGTAAACTAAATACAGATCAGATAGAGGTGCAAACCGCCATTGTAGCCGGGAATTTAAACCAAGATTATTGCGCTGATTACTGTATTGGACCAGAGTTGACCAGAAAAGTGACTTGCTAAAAGTAACATCGATCTTGGGACTTACCAGCCAAATATCAGCATCCGAGTAGGGCTCCGGAAGCCTGATTCCGCTGTAATTGAGTGCAAGGCTAAAAAGTACCCAAGGCTGAAATCTGAACGAAAGCGAACCTCGCAAAGTAGCATTCTGACCATTATAAAACTGACCAACTGTGGATTCAGCATTCATGGAGAGCAATTGTGCCATGCCTGACTGATAGATGGCAGTGACCTGATTAAAGGTGTAGCCTTTGTTCCCAGGTAATGGGGTAGCGCCCTGTGTGCGTGTTGGATCGAAATCTCTGGTAAGAA
>DPRM01000087.1 GCA_003537645.1 Prolixibacteraceae bacterium | reverse complement strand
ACTTTTTCGAACCATTCCAGACATTCAGGATTTCCGGTGAGCGAATAGCCTTTTATCAGGCTGATCAGTGTTTCGACATGTACCCACCATAATTTTTGATCCCACTCCAACTGTTGCGGTGGATAGCCTTTAATATCGAGGAAATAGAAGATACCGCCAAATTGTTTGTCCCATCCGTATTTCAGGGTTCGGAGCATAATCTCAACTGCTCTATCTGTCAGTTCCGGACGCTTCAGTCGAACTGACAAATCCATAATGAACCACATTGCTTCTATAGTATGGCCCGGATTCAGCAAACGACCTTCGAAAGAATCGGAGAAACTTCCATCAGGATTAACGTTTTCCAGGATCAGACCGGATTTTTGGTCATAAAAAGCACACATCACTTCATTGATGCAAGTTTCAATGGTTTCATCCACCAACTCTTTGGGCAGCAAATGCTCAATTTCCAGCGAAAGATTACACAAAATCATTGGCAGCGAAAAGCCTTTCAACGGACGGGTTCCGGGAGTTGCTTTGGTAAACCTGCCTTTGGGATTGCTGCTCCGTTTCAGGATATTGTCGAATGTTTTTCGGGCAATTTCGCCATATTCTTCCTTTCCGGTGGCCTGGTACAACTGGCCAAAAGCCATCGTAGCAAAGCAATCCGAGAAAATATTGTAAGGTTCAATCAGCGGTTTTCCTTCTCGGGTGAGCGAAAAGTACCAGTTCAGATTGCCATCGTGACCATATTTTTGAAGGAACTCTGCGCCATGCAAAGCCATCTCCAACCACTCCGGCCGCTGCTCCACTTTGTTGTAAAGCGTTGCGAACATCCACACTTCGCGTCCCTGCAGCCAGATAAATTTATCAGTATCGAATACATTTCCCTGTCGGTCGAGGCAAGTAAAATAGCCACCAAACTGCTCATCTTTCGAGTGCTTTTCCCAAAACGGCACCACTTTTTGGAGCAATTCATTTTTGTATTGGTCCGCTAATTTTTTAAAATCTTTTTCCATCATTTTTACTTTTCAAACTGAATATCAAATCCAATCACATTCGGGGTTCTAATTCCCGGACGAATTTCTCCGGAAGGAATCACTATTGTTCCGTTCCATGAAAAAGCGGTAGTTGTAACCGGCGATTCCCCAGCCATTTCAGTAATCTTTTCCCAACTTTTTGTAAAGGTATTAAAAGCCAGTATGTCTTTTGAAAAACCGGGATGATTGGTCAGCATCGAATCTTTTTCATTCCAAAGCTTTTGCTTTTCTTCTCCTGAAACTTTCTCGAGGGCGGCATTCATGCGTTCCGTCCGGTTGAAGAAAATACCCGGATCGCCACCAAACATTACGATGTGATTTGAACCTACTGCGATTCCTGTTCCGGCAGAAAGTGCGAGCGGCTTTCCGTCTGAAATAATTTCACCTTCAAGGCTCCATTTCTGGATGGAAGGCGTGTATTTCCAAACACTGCTCAAAAAAGTGGAAACTTCGGAAGTTTTGTTCCGGCCACCAATCAAGTATATGCAGGTTTCGTTTTCATCCTTCTGACTGACCACCACCGCGTGAGAAAATGCGACAGGAACTTCAGGCAAAACCTGCCAACCGTTGGCTGTATTTTTCATGTCGAGCGAATAGAATGCAGAACTAGCGCCCGAAGCAACCAATCCACCGGCTACAAACAGTTCATTTCCGATAGCTGCTGCACCGGCTGATGAAATCGCCTGCGGAAGTTCTGGCAAATTCGTCCGGTTAACTTTTCCATCCAGAAATGAAAACAGGAAAACATCTGCAACCGGGCTATCGAAATCTTCTCCGCCAATGCTCACAACACCTTCCGGAGTTGATACACAAGCCGGATAAGCCAGCGGGTAAGGCAATTTTTCAATAACCTGTTTCCATGAATAATTTCCTGAAGCTGTTTTTTCGAGCAGAAAAATTTCGTCGTGGTATTTCTTTTTGCCACCACGCCACGGCAAACCGTCTTCGAAATTGGCGCCACCGGCAACCAACACAAAATTGCCATGCGCTCCGGTAACCGGTCCGGCCAGCCCGGGTTGAACCGATTCACCCGATGCCGGAGGAATTTCAGGAAATTTATGCCAGTTTAAAACCAACTTTTCGTTTCCCGCTGGAGAACAGGAGCTTCCAATTAAATGTGCCATTGTAAAAAGAATAATCAGTAGTCTATAATTTCGAGAAAAACTCCTGCATGTTGAGCGAATTGACATCATTGGTGAAATTTTCATAGTTTTCGACCCAGGTATTTTTAACCGGCAAACGGAATTGTCCCATATCGAGACCAACATATTTCATGTAGGCTTTTCCGGTTGCGATGCCGCCATATTTTCCAAGCAACCTGATCATGTCGATCGACATTTGCTGAAGTTTTCGGGCTTTTGGTAAATCGTTATTGTCGAAAGCGTCAATCATTTGGTAATAAAGCGGAGCAGCGTAATTAAAGGTACTTCCAACCGCACTGCGAGATCCAAGAGCCAGTGCCGAAAGCATATTTTCGTCGCGGCCCCACATCATGTCGAACTTGCCGTCCATAAAGTGGATGCAAGATAGGAAATCCATAAAATCTTCGTGCGTGTATTTGATTCCTACCAGATTGGGAATAATCGGCGCAGCTTCCTGCAGAAAATCGATCATGTTCACATAACAACCGCTCAAAACCGGAATGTGGTAAAAATAAACCGGTGTTTGCGGAACAGCTTCGGCCACCAGCGCGCAAAATTCGGCCAGTTGTTTTGCCCCGGCAGGTTTAAAATAGTAGGGTGCAAGCAAGGCAATGGCATCAATTCCGTTTTCGGCTGAATGTTGCGCGTTTTCAATACATTCCTTGTAAGAAGTTCCGCCAACAAGGCTGATTATTTTTACTGTTTTCTTCTCTTTTGATTTGGCAGTCCATGCTTCAACCGTTTTCATTTTTTCCTTTTGCGTCAGAGAAACACCTTCGCCGGTCGAGCCGTTGATGAAAGCTCCAACGATCTTGTTCTTTCCCAGAAAATCGTAATAAACACTAATCTGATCGTATAAAATTTCACCTTTTGAATCCATTGGAGTAAAAGGTGCTGCGATTAAACCTTCAAACTTTTCCATAATAAACCTATTTAAATTTTTTAATGAATTTCTATTTCAAATGTCGATACTGGCAGTCCGGCTTCATTCACCAGATTCGCCCGTGAAAACGGCTTCCAGCCATATCTTATTTTTTGTACTTCCTTAATTTCAGTGTGAATGTGAATCTCATTTCCTTTAACCACTGCTTTCACCGGCATGAAAAGACCATCAGAACCGGCAATTTCGAATTCGCGCGCATCCGTAGAATCTGAAGTTTTCAAATGAGCAGCATGATCAAACTGAATTCTGATTTGCTTTCCTTCCTGAATGAATCCCCGAACTTCGGGACCGAAACATTCCAGCTTTTGCTGGTAAACGTCTTTCAGAGCCAGTCGGGCAAAGCGTTCGCCAACTTCCCGTTTCCGTTTGGGGTGAACATCGAGCGAATCGCCCAAATCGCTGGTAACAACCATTCCTGAATGAGGAACAGAATGGCTCAACTGCCGCTGAACATCGCGAAAGTGCGGCCACGACGGGCGGTTCAGACTTGACAATTGGGCGAAATAAAACGGCATTTCTGCATTGCCAAAAGCTTTTCGCCACGACTGTACCAATGCCGGGAAAGCAGCCGCATAATGTTCGGCATTATGGGCATTCGATTCACCCTGATACCAGATTACTCCGCTCATAGCCAATCCTGCCAACTGCTGAATACCTGCTTCATAAATGTATGCCGGTTCAAAAGGATGACGCTGCAAATCATTTTTAGCCAGTGCCAGATTAAGCGTTGCCCGTTGACGGCACCAATCCATGATAAAATCATTTTGCTTCCATTTGTAAAGCACATCAACCATGCGGGGATTAAACTCCAGTGTTTTCCGGTCGATAAAAGCTTCAATCGGGGCACCTCCAACACTAACCTGAATTAATCCTACCGGAACCTTCAGGTTTTCGTTCAGCATTTTTCCGAAGTAATACCCAATGGCCGAAAAATCAGTAACATTTTCAGTATTAGATGATTTCCAGGTACCTTCCAGATATTCAAGGTCATTTATTTTTTCAAGCATCGACGGTTCCCATTTAGAGTCATCGGGCCTAACAATACCTTTCAGGTTGAATAAACGAATATTGGAATTCTCTGATTCTGAAATATCAATGCCTGAATTGGCCGCATCTTTCAGGGGAAATTCCATGTTCGATTGCCCGGCGCAAATCCACAACTCTCCGACCAAAATATCGTCAAGAACAATAGGTTGCTGGTTTCCGGCAGAAATTTTAAGTGTATATGGACCTCCTGCCGGAGCGGGATTAAAATTCAGCGTCCATTCCCCGGATTCGTTGGCAATACATTTTTCGGTTTGCTTGTCAAATAAGCCAACAACTTCGGTTCCTGAATCTGCTTTTCCCCAAACCCGAATATTCGCTTTTTGCTGAAAAACCATGTGGTTCATAAAAACCGGAGCCAGTTTTAAGCCACCAAAATTCCCGGTAATATGCTGAAAAACCGTTTTCGCAATGATTGCTGCACCCGCTTGATCAGGATGAAGCGCATCTTTGAAAAGATCGGGATGAGAATAGAGCGGCGTATGTAAATCGATCAAACTGACGTTTGCCGCTTTCGCGACCTGTTCAATCTCTTGCTGAATCTGCCAGAACCAGTCGCGGGTTCCCGATTTAAATCTCGGATGCCAATTAAAAATCGGTGTCATCCGGCAAATAAAAATTTTCGGGGCATTCCCGTTTTCCGATCGAAACGAACGAATTAGTCGCAGGTAATCAGACATAAATTCATCGCGATAATTGGGCCAGTTACGCGGATCGGTGTCATTCAGCCCAAGATCGATCAAGACCACATCCGGATTAAAAGCCAGCGCCAGTTTATATTGGTCGGTCAGCACGTATGGGCGATGCCCTTTACTCAAAAGAGTTGCTCCGTTAAGGCCAAAATTTCCAACTTCATAAGTCGATCCCAGTAATTGCTGAAGCTGTGCCGGATAGCTTTCGGTTTCCCTGTCGTTCAGTCCAAAACCATAAGTTACCGAATTCCCAATACAGGCAATCCTGGTTTTCCTGACATCAGTCTGGCCAAACCCGGCAAACGATCCGTTCACAAAAAACGCGATCAGCAAAACCTGTATCAAAAGCCTGTGTTTCATCTTAAATTCAATTACTTATCAACCGAAAATTTGAGTTCGTCAACTTCTTTAACCTGTCCATTCTCAATTTTAACCGGAATAAATGTGAACATCCATTTCCATGAAGTTCCGCCGTGTGGCACTTTCAACACCACTTCGTTCCAGCCCTTTTTCAGGGTTATTGTTGCAGGTTTGCGGAAGAAATAATTTTCATCAACAAATGGTATTTCCTCTGTTTTCTCAACCAATCCGGAATTTTTCCAAACCGGCGGTTCAATCAATTTGCGGTTCAGCCAAACCTTTGGGCTGGTATTGTGCCACTGTCCCTGCTGCGGAAAAGGACCACCTCTCCGGCCACCCGAACGTGACCAATCGTGAAAGCCAATCCAGCAGCCTACTTCCTGATCTTTTGGCGACCAAATATTGGTTGATGCGAAAACCGTCCCCTGCTTTTCGGGAAACCATGACGGAAATCCGAAGAAATGCCGGATGTGGATGGTTCCACCGAAATACGGTCCGGTCCAGGCATAATTTTTCGCGTCAACTGTATAGTTTTCCTGAACACTATTTTCTACTGGAAACGAGCGGTTCAAATCTCCTCCATTATCAAACGGACCAATTATTTTCCATTCGATATGAGACTGTTTCAAATATGGGAAGGGCTTTTCCTGAAAATAAAGATCACGGTGGCGAACCAACCTGGCTTCGAATTCCTGAAACTCTTTGTACAATTGATTTTCAGGAGTAGGAAGTTTTGCGAGGTAATTCTCGCCAAAATCAACTTTCTGCCCTTTCCACGAAGTTTCAGCGTAAGTCAGCATTCCGGGATAAACCGGATTTTGACGAATGATATCGTATTCATCAGAAACATTGTTGTCGTTCCAGCAGCAAAGAACTCCGCCTAAACGCAAAGAATCGCCTTGAGCAACACCGCAAATCCGGTCGAAATAAAGTTGGACAATTCCCGCCAGCGGATCGAGATGATTCAGGTAATTCAGGCGCGAATCAATATACCGGTGCCCCTCTTTCGGTTTTCCGTTCGACGACCAAAGTTGGGTGATGGATGTTTTGTCCGAATCAATTTGCTGTCCCGGACGCCAGACAATCACTTCGCGGCCATTTTTCTTCACACGGGCAACCGCTGCATCGAGCAAACCAGCTGCCGGGCGCTCGTAGGAGTGCCAAACTTCGTCGGTCCCCAAATGGATATAGGGCATTTTTTCAGCCGGAACAAGGGCGCACAATTCGTCAATCAAATCAAGCAAAATCGGTTGCACCCGGGGGTCGCTCATCGAATCGAGCGCAAAAGCTTTTCGAAAAGCTTCGCAGTGGCCGGGAATATCAAATTCAGGAATGAGTGTAATAAAACGTTCGTTGCAATAATTCACCAATTCTAAAAAATCCTCCTGCGAATAATATTTTCCGGGTTGACGGCTCATCGAAGAGGCAGAACTAAGTTGCGGGTATTTTTTACTTTCCAACCGCCATCCGGGATTGTCAGTGACATGAAAATGAAACGTATTGAATTTGTACGCTGCCATCACATCAATTTGTTCTTTCAGCATCGGTAGCGACATAAAATTGCGGCCAACATCCTGCATAAATCCGCGAATCTGAAAAGCCGGCCAATCAGTTATCGTGCAACCAGCAACCAACTGCTTCCCGCCTTCATTAAAAGTTAATTGTTTGATGGTCTGTTGCCCGCGAAAAAGTCCCTTTGGGGTTTTAGCCTGAAGTATTACCGAATCTGCGTTAACTTTCAGGATATATGCTTCATCATGATTGATTGAAACTTCAGGGAGATTAGTTACAATTCGCTGAATTATGCGAGCTTTGTCTCCTTCGATTCTAAAATTTTGCTTGTTCCAGGCAACTTTTTGCGGCATTGGAATTAAAGCCGGAACATCAGTTGTTGGCGACTGTGCAAAGACATTCTGCACCAAACACAGGAAAACAACCAGTGAACCTGCGACTTTCGTCCTCCAATATCTGATGCTCCGGATTTTCATTTTTTATTTTTTATCTTTAGTGGCCTACTTTGGTAGTTAAATCTCTGATATAACTATTTTTTTTATGGATCAATGCTGTTTCGTCCGAAAGTAGGCCAAAGCCTTGTTCAACGATGTTCCACGGACGACTGTCATCATCTATTTCTTTTTTCTAAAAATATTTTGCTCCTCTGGAGCAAGAGCCAATTAGGCGTTTCGCCCGGTTAGACCGAATAAGTGCCAGAGGCACGAAATATTTGTAGAACAACGAATAGTAGCAAAATCTGGAGTGCCGTAGGTACGAAACATTTCGATTTCAATCTTCACCAACTGCCTTCAAACCTTAATACCATTATTGTTTTTTAATCAGATTTCCCAACAAATCAGAAATCGGTATTTTCTGAAAATAAAGCTCTTTCACTCCCTCGTATAGAATTCCGATGGTTTTATCATCTACCATGCTCATGCACGAATAACCATAACCGCTTTCAGAATTTAGCTCAACCTGATAGGTTTGAGGCCAGGTTAAACCGCCGTCGAGACTGGCTTTTATGGTCATGTGGCTGCGCTCTGTTTTGCTGTCGGGATTAGAGAAAAACAGCACTTGTTGCATTTTTCCGTTGATTTCGAGATTAGCGCTGATGATGCTTGCCATGCAGTTGGGTTCCTGAAGGGCAGAATTTGACGATTTATGCGTCGTCCATGTTTTTCCCAGATCGGTTGTTATAGCCACTGCCCTGCCGTTTGTTTCGCCTTTGTCGGTGCGGTTGCGATCGTCGCGCATGTTCAGCATCAGGCTGCCATCTGCCAATTCAACCACCTGCGCTTCGGTGGTGTTCGATTTTGCTCCGGTTCCAATTTGCCAGGTGTTTCCCTGATCTTTGCTGTAAACAATGGTCGAATGGCAGGTAAATTGTCCGCCGTCCAAGGCTTTCGTTCCCAAATCGGCTTTGAACTGTGCCGGGAAAACCAGCGTTCCGTCAGTCATGGTTATTCCGCGACCGGGGCCTTGCAGAAGCAACTGCCACGCCGGAGTTTTAATTTGTTCTGTAATATTGATGGGTTGCGACCAGGTAAGGCCATCGTCGGTACTTTTCGTTAAAATAAACTGACCGGTTTCTTCAGGGTTCATTCCGGGTTTCGAAGCCCACCACAGCATTTTATCAGGAGCAGAACCACTCATCCAGAGCGCTGCCACCCATATTGCATTCGTTTTGTCGTCGTAAAGTACGCACGGATCGCCAATTCCGTTCAACCGTTGCGAACGACCACCATATTCACCCATGTCCATGATTACTTTCATGGGTTGCCATGTTTGGCCGCCATCGGTACTGCGGCTCATGCCGATGTCAATGTCTTCCTGAAGGTCTTTGCTGTTGTTGTAACGGTTGTCGTAAACGGCAATCAACGTCCCTTTGCTGGTTGTAACTAGTCCCGGGATACGGTAAGTATCTGTCTTGTCCTGACCGGCAGCCCTCAGCACCATTTTAGGTCGGAAGATGAATTTTCCGGAAGGAGAAACTTCAATCGCATCATGATTTTTGAACGACAGCTTCACTTTTTCAACCTGAAAACGGGTAAGTAAATCAGGGTTGACATTCATCCCGAAATCAAATTTCAGGAAATGGATGCCGGTGCCCAATTCGCGGGTTCCGGAAATTTTTGTTTTTTGACCCGGATTTTTCGATGTACCAAATAAAGCACTGGTATCCGAACCATTTATTGCTCCGATATATTTTACTGAAATTGAAGCGACTCCTGAAAACCTGCTGTCATCAGAAAATGAAATTTCGATCTGATTCAAGATCACTGGCCTTTTTTCAGGAGTGACAGTGAATTGCAATTCCATAACTCCGGTATTTTCAACTCCGGCGTTTAACGGCAAGTGGGTTTGTTTTAATTCTGCCGGATTTACGCTGGCTGCATTGGTAACCATGTCGCCATCTTTTTTACACTGTGGCGAAGTAAGCAGAAGTAAAAAAAGCAATAAAGTATTCAGGATTGTCATAGCGGATTGTTTTAGTTGCATGGTGAAATCAGCACCGAATAGTAAAATGTATTCAGACTTTCTAAATATAATCTATTTGGAAATGAAAATTAAGTAAGAGCCTGTTTCCAGGCCCTTACTCATTGGCTTTTAACCAAATTTATAAACTAAACTCGCGAAAGTTCACTTAATTGGCTGGTTTTGCAGTTGCATAACCTGGCGTTTGATTTACCAGCGGATCATTCGTCCAGATCGCTTTTTCGATCGGCCATAAAATCATGTGCGATTTGGTGGCTTTGTCTAAAACGCCATATCTGTGATTGGTACTTTTGAATACCAATGGATCGGAGCCGTATTTCATTCTTCGTAGATCGTACCACGATTTGCCTTCAAAAACAAACTCTTTCATCCTTTCTGAATAAATAGCCAATTCGTTTTTGTCTTTGGTTGAATTGACAAACGGAGTTGGATCGGTAGCCGGTGCAAAAGCACGGTCGCGAATTTGCTTGATGTAGCTGGAAGGATCGCCTCCTTCAGCATTCGCAATTTCTGCCAGCATCAGCACTCTGTCGGCTTCGCGGTAAATGGGCCAATCGCTGGTAAAATAGCGTTTGTTGGCGCTAATCGTTCCGAGAAATTTAACCAGTGCGGTATTTCGAACATCAACTTTATAAGGAGTTTTGGTTACTTTATAATAATCATAGAAAGTAACGTCTCTTCTTTTATCGGCCACATCGTAGGCTTTAAACAACTCAAAAGTATAACCGTAGCGCTGAATGATCTGCTGCGAATTCGGAGCTGCAATCACCAACGGATCGACGAGCAAAGCACCGCTTGCCAGCGAATCTTTGTAATGCAGGTTGTCGAAATTGAATGTTGAATAGGTGTATGCTGCAACTCCGCCCATCTCGGCTTCGCCAACCAGATAGCGGATATTCAGGATAATTTCTGAATTGTCTTTTTGGTTATAGGCGAATACATTGGCAAAACTTGTCTGCAATGTGCTTCCTGTAATGGCATTCAGCGCTGATTTTGCTTCAGCTAAGTCAGCAGTTGTGCCATATACTTTTGCCGACCATAAATAAACTTCGCCTTTCAGCATCAAAGTGGCTTTCGGACTCCACTGGCTTTTCCCTGCCGGACTTGCTAATGCACCAAATGCAGTTACTGATTTGGCAATGTCAGCCTTGATTGCTGCCAAAGTTTCGGCTTCGGTGGCTCTGGCTTTGCGCAAAAGTACCGGATCGGTATTTCCGTTCAATACTTCAGGCTCCAGACGAAGAGGTACTCCGCCGTAGGTGCGTAGTAAATGGAAATAATAGAACGCTCTCAACCCAAAAGCCTGACCCAAAAGATAGTTCTTCTTATCGGCTGTCAGGAATGTTGCAGCTTCTGTCTTTTGGATAAAAAGATTCAACTGCAAAATCGGACCGTAAAATCCAGCCCATGATCCAACTCCTGTTGAATTTTCGTCAATGCGCTGCTCGATAATCTGCAATTCATTCAAAGATGTATTCTGGCGATCAACATTGCTGTAATTACCCGAACGCATTTCACCCAACCGCACAAACATAAACTGATTGTCTCGAAGCTGCTTGTGAATACCAACCATAAAGTTGGAAACCTGTGATTCATTCTGCCAGAAGTTCCCGTCACCGAAATAATCTTCCGGAGCAAGATCAAGTGTTTCCTGACATGAGGTGACGGTAAATGCTATCATTGCCGCCAGTATTAAATATTTTATCTTTTTCATAACCCTCTATTTATATAATGTTGTAATTCCTGATTAAAAAGTAATATCAGCACCAAAAATCAATTGTGTTGGTATAATGTATGCACCATTTTGATTTCCGGTACGTTCAGGGAAGTTCAGCATTTTATTGGTTAAATATCCAAGATTCTGCCCTGTAGCAGTCAATACCAGCCCTCCGATTTTAGCTTTTTTCAATAGTTCGGTTGGAACACTGTAGCTTAACGACACTTCGCGGAATGAAAGGTAATCTGATTTCTTCCAGAACATGCTGCTCGGCCTGTCGTAGTTCTTGGTATTCAATTGATCGGCCCATTGGTACCTTGGAAGAGATGCATTCGGGTTATCAACAGTCCATGTGTCGTACACTGCAGTTGTTGGTGCAAATTCGCCCTGAGCACAGCTCAAAGCCCACAAATGCATCAGATCCTGTTGAATATGTCCGATACCAAAATCAACGCGGGCCACGAATGTAAATCTTTTATAGCTTAAGGTAGTGGTGAAACCTCCGGTCAGGCGAGGTATCTCGCGTCCAAGCTTAACCATGTCCCTGGTATCGATGGTGTCGTTCTGGTCAACGTCTTTCCACATTACATCGCCCATTTGGGTAGGAATCCAACCATTGGCCAGATTCAGGCCTTTTGCAGTCATAATTTTCTGACTGGCAACCCGTTTTCCGGCGCTGGCATTGTACCAAACCTGTCCTGCCGCAAGGTCAACCTTGTTGTAATTGGCTAAATCTTCAGTATTCCTGATGAGGCCTTCGCTAACAAATCCATAAACACTTCCCCATTCCTGACCTTCCTGCAAACCACCAACCCAAACAGTTTTCTTTGTTGCCGGATCGTAAATCTGCTGACCGCCTTGACGATTGTTTTCATTTCCGTTGAAAGGAAGTTTCAGAACCGTGTTTTTATTCCATGAAGCGTTGCCACTAACCTGCCATTTGAAATCTTTCTTCTGGACGATTTTTCCGGTTACTTCAATCTCGAATCCTGTGTTTTTCATGCTACCATTGTTGGTGCGAACACTTGAAATACCCGATGAAGTTGGCAGCAAAACACTGGCAATTTTGTCATCAGTAATTCTGTTGTAGAAAGCCATTGAGGTGTAAATCCGGTTTTCGAAGAAGCCCACATCGGCCCCAACCTCAACGGTATTTGTTTTTTCCCATTTCAATTTGGGGTTTGCAATACCACTCTGTAAAAATCCGATCGTTCCGTTGTAGGCAGTTTGTGAACCATACGAACCTTGCAATTCGTAAGTACCAATTCCGCCAACATTACCATTTTTACCCCAACTGCTTCTCAATTTCATATACGAGAGCCATTTGGGGGCCGACTTCATGAAATCTTCCTTTGTAACAAGCCATCCGGCTGATGCAGCAGGGAAAACGCCATACTGATTGTCGCCAATTAATCTTGAGTAACCATCTCTGCGGACAGTAAATGCCAGGAGATATTTTTCGTTGTAATCGTAATTTAAACGACCAAACTGCGATAGTATTCTTTCCCTCACGTGCCACGAATCGGTTGACCGGGTTTGTTGCTCGGCGTTGTTCAGTGTTAGACCAAGATCCCTGAAATCGTCGGTTGGGGCGCCCGAACCTGAAGCTGATACTCCGTAGTTATATGCATCGTAAAACTCAAAACCGGCCATGGCTGAAATACTATGCTTTTCCATTAATTTTGTCTGATAATTCGCGATGGCATTATAAGTTTGACGAACAGTGCGGTCAAAATAGGCCGAAGTTGATCTTGTTCTGTTCCAGCCGGTATTTACATTGTTAAGGTTCATCACGCCTGTGCGGAAATCTTTATTGAAAGCTTCGATAAACGATTCATCGTACATTACAATTCCGGTGGCTTTTACATAAAAACCTTTTGCAAGATCAACCTTAAAAGCCTGATTCAATGTAAATTTATCGGATTGATTGCCTCTGAAATATTTATCAGCATTGTAAGCAGGATTACCGTCACTGTTGTCGCGGCCAAGCAACAATTCGCCTTTTGCATTGGTTCCCCGCATGGTTGGAGGAGCCGAAAGCATACGTGCCCAATAGTTCGATTCACCATTTTGCAGCGATTGATCTTTCCATTTGGCCATTGTAAACTGAACTCCACTTTCAGAAGTCAGCCAGTCTTTAATTTTGTAGTCGCCGTTAAATACAAAATTGAGTCTTTTATAGAAAGTTTCGAGCGATAAACCACCTTCATCGTAGTAACCCAGATTGGCAAAATATTTACCACGATCGTTACCACCGGTAAAACCGATGTTATAATCCTGTGTCTGTGCGGTTTTATTTAACCCGTAATCGCCGTAATTGAAATCTTTGTAAATCAAATCGTAGATGGTTCCATTCGGATCGTAATTTCCGTTGGCTGCCGTTTTAACCACGTCTTTCATTTGTTTCCAACCCGGCTGACTTAATAATTCCTGATTGTTGGCATCCAGCCGCATCACACTCCAGATTGCTCTCGAGTCGTAATTTCCATCTATAATATTGCCTGCTGCATCTTTGTAAACATTGCCAGTTCCTCTGGGGCCTGCGCCAGCCAAATTACCGGCAGCCAATGTTCCGTTTTTAATGGCCTGTTCAGCGCCCAGACGTGCCCATTTAATGTAGTTTTCGGCATCCACAAAATCATAAGGCGTATTCAGGTAATTTGTACCGTGTTTCACCTTTACCGTAATCGTTGAAACACCCGCTTTACCTTTCTTTGAAGTAATCAGAATTACACCGTTGCTTGCGCGCGCACCATAAATGGCCGTTGCCGAAGCATCCTTTAATACTTCCATACTTTCAATTTCTTCAGGATTGATGTCGCTCAACGAACCGCGAATCTGCCCATCCATAATGATAAGCGGGCTGCCTGAACCGTCGAAATTGGTTCCGCCCCTTAAAACGATTGCAGGCAATGACCCGGGTCTTCCGGTTGCAGTTACCACTCTCAAACCAGAAACTGTACCAGCCAGGGCCTGTGCAGGGTTCGAACGCATACCTGTTTCCAATAACTTCATATCAACTTTTGCAATCGATGAAGTTACCTTACTTCTGGTTTGAGTACCATACCCAACGACTACTACCTCATCGATGGCTGTATTGGAAGTTACCAAAACGACATTGATCGTGGAAGAAGTTCCTACTGCAATAATTTGATTGGCAAAACCAATCATTGAGAATACCAATTTGTTACTTCCTGATGGAATTTCAATTGAATAATTTCCATCAAAATCGGTAAGCGTTCCGACTGATGTACCCTCAACTACCACAGCAACACCAGGAATTGGAGTTCCGTCTGCAGCATCGGTCACAATACCGGTTACTTTTTGCTGAGCAGAAATACTACTGCTAAAAAGTACCAGCAGAACAAATAAATTTAAAAACAGCAATTTTGGAATCAGCTTTTTCATACGAATAAAGTTTTTGTTACATTTGCTTAAATTCTGTGTCTTATGTAGGACATAAGACACCACAAATGTAAAGATTAATTTTTCATTTCAAAATATTTTTTGAGTTTGTTGGAACAAAAAAATTGCTCATTATCAAAGATGTCCGATGAAATATTATGGATTATTCAATTAAGTATTACGTCTGACAATGGATTTGGTGATTTTTAAAATCAAAAAAAATGATGCCTTTGAAGAGAAATTTTATTTCAGGAAAACATTTTTAATTTTTGAAATCTATTTTAACCTAAGTTTACCTCCTAAATCGAGGGATTCAAAAAAACAATTAACATACTCAATTTACCTGCAATGGATATAAATGACATGAAACAATCAATCAAGTTGGTGGATACAAGAAGTCTGGTTGACAAAGTAGAGATGAACCTGATAGATATTTTCATTAGCCGAAAGCTGAACCCGGGCGATCCGATCCCAAAGGAACTGGAACTTTCGGAAGCAATGGGAGTCAGCCGGACTGTCATTCGCGAATCGTTGAACCGACTGAAAACAATGGGGCTGATTGAATCAAAAAAGCACAAGGGGACGGTAATCAAAAGTCCTGATTTATCGTCTATATTGCAGAAATCGATGATTCCAAGAATTTTGGATGAAGGAACATTGAAAGATGTTTTTGAAATGAGACTGGTAATTGAGGTCGGAATGGCCGATCTGGTGGTGAACCGTGCCACCGATGAAGACATTGAAGCGCTTCATTCAATCGTTCAGAACGAAATATCGCCATCATCGAACACCCTTTTCGATGTTGATTATGAAATACAATTTCATGGTAAATTGTATGAGATTACCAGAAACGAAACGCTCAAAGGATTCCAGCGAATGCTTCTGCCTGCGTTCAATTATGTATATACCAGTGGATTAATTGACAAAACCATTGCCGATAAAAAATATGTGTCGCATACTGAACTTGTTGAAGTATTGAGGTTGCGCGATGCAGATAAATTCCGCAAAGCCATGCGACGACACCTTGAAAACCACTATAAACGGCTACTGGCCTTAGAAACAGAATTGTAAGGTTGTTCAATAATGTCGGGATAAATGGGCAGGCAGTTTATATGCAACTGAATTTTTAGTTATTTTTACCCGACCCTTATTTCAGAATAATGTTTGAAAACCTGTTTCGCAAGAAATCCATTTCGCACATATTAAGTGATGCCGATTCGGCGCCTGAAAGTACCGGCGGTATGAAGCGCAACCTGCGGGTTTTCGACCTCACGGCACTAGGCGTTGCAGCCATTATCGGAGCCGGAATTTTCAGTACAATAGGCAATGCGGCGGCCAGCGGAGGCCCAGCCGTTACCCTACTTTTCGTGTTTACTGCCATTGCCTGCGGATTATCGGCCATGTGTTATGCCGAATTTGCAGCCTCAATTCCTATCAGCGGAAGCGCTTACACTTATGCTTATGCCAGTTTTGGCGAACTCATCGCATGGATTATCGGCTGGGACCTGATTATGGAATACGCGATTGGCAACATCGCCGTAGCAATTTCGTGGTCGGGCTATTTTACCGGATTAATGGCCGGACTGGGCTTAAATATTCCAGAATTTCTTTCAACCGATTACCTGACGGCCTCCCGCGGATACGAGGTAGCTGTAACTGCAATAAATGGCGGAACTCCTTTTGCCGAGCTTTCACCCGCCATCCGCGATGCTTTTTCGGCATGGACAAATTCTCCCCAAATTGGAGGATTCCACATAATAGCCGACATTCCGGCACTTATGATCGTGTTTATAATTACATGGATTTGCTATATCGGCATCAGGGAATCGCGCATTACCAATAACTTTTTTGTAATACTAAAGGTGGCTATTCTGCTTTTGGTAATAGGAATTGGCGCTTTTTATGTGAAGCCCGAAAACTGGAGTCCCTTCGCTCCCAATGGAATTTCAGGAGTTTTGAAAGGCATTTCCGGAGTATTTTTTGCCTACATCGGGTTCGACGCTATTTCAACAACTGCTGAAGAATGTAAAAATCCGCGTCGCGACCTGCCCTTGTCGATGTTCTACGCTCTGCTCATAACTACCGTACTTTATGTGATGATTAGCCTGGTGCTTACCGGAATGGTTCCTTATTACGAATTGGGTGTTTCCGACCCGATGGCATTTGTTTTTAACCAGCTGCATCTCACCAAACTTTCAGGAATTATTGCTGCAGGTGCAGTTATTGCAATGGCCAGCGTGTTGCTCGTTTTCCAACTAGGGCAGCCACGTATCTGGATGAGTATGAGCCGCGACGGACTTCTGCCTCCAATATTTTCAAGGCTTCATCCTAAATTCAGGACTCCGGCTTTTGCCACAATTGTTACCGGACTGGTAGTTGCCATTCCTTCGCTTTTCATGAACCTGACCGAGGTTACCGACCTGACCAGCATAGGTACTTTGTTCGCATTCATCCTTGTTTCAGGAGGAATAATTGCGCTTAACCCAACCGGCAAACAGGCTCACGACGGAAAAGGATTTCGCGTGCCGTATGCCGATAGCCGCCGCTACCTGTTACCTTTGTGGATAGTTATTTTATTCGTAGTTTGGAAATCAGGATTCGGAATGACGGAACTGTTTTCGGGCAATCAGGAGGCTTCCGGCTTATTTGGAATTATACGGCATCATTTCCCTTTCCTGATATTTTGTATCGTTTCAATCATCATCACTTACCAGGCAGTTACAAAAAGATGGTCGCTAATTCCGGTTCTTGGCCTTTTAACCAACCTTTACCTGATGAGCCAGCTAGGCGTAACAAACTGGTTCCGCTTTGGCATTTGGCTGCTGATAGGGCTGCTTATTTACTTTTTGTACGGAGCTAAACACAGCAAACTGAAAAATGGATAAAAGCGCTGCATAAAGGTATATTTCACAAAATTAATTGGCCCGCCACACATAAAATTCGCCCTGCGAAACAACAATGTCAGCTTTCCCGCTTGATTTCAGCGTTCCGCTGAAAGTTCCTCTAACGGTTGTCGCTGTAATTTCGGAAATGATAATGGAAGCATTAGATCCTACCGAACCTTGCGTGTAAAGCGTTCCGGAGGCATCGCTGTAGCCAATTAATGCCCCTACAACTGCACCGCCAGTAATTGTATAACCTGAAAATGTACCCGCAGCTACGGCCTTGCCATCAAACACTTGCAAACTGATGTTACTGGTACCATCTCCGCCGGTAAAAACTGCATTGTACTGCGAACTTGCCTGTCCGAATGCAGCTACCAGTGAGCCTTGCACGGTGAATTCCACTTTACTGCCGTTGGCATTAAAACGCACAAAATATTTACCATCATCCGCGGCATCATCCTTTTTGCACGAACCTGTTACCAAGGTAAACAGAACAAAGCTGGCCAATACAAGAGCTAGTCTTCGAGCTAAATTTTTTGTTTCCATGTTTCTGATTTTTTTTAAAATTAACCACAAAATTTTGACACTTACTTAATTAACTCACCCCAAGCCACCTTGCGGTGTCTTTGCCCCTCTCTCGCGAGAGAGGAGATGAGCGAGCACAGCGAGCTCGGGGTGAGTCAATAAATCGAAATATGATCTTTGACATATCTAAATCATCTTAATTCTTATTGAGCTCCAACCCGGTTACGTTCTTCTTCGGAGCCAGTCTGGCGTGTGCGGGCTTTTATTTTTGTGCCGCCAAAATTGTGCGTAAAGCTGATTCGGAATACACGGGGTTCAAAATCCAGCATCCATCTGGTATATATATTTAATTCAGGTACATCGGCATAACTCTTCCAGACACTTGATTTGAAAACATCGCTTAAATTCAGGTTGAGCTTGCTGTTTTCATTTTTGAATTTCATTTGAAGTCCAATATCCAGGCGCCCCATCGGGTTTTGCACATAAACCCCGCTTAATGCGCGCGACCTGTAGAAACCAGCAATTTCGGCCGATATCCTTTTACTAAGGCTAATGCGTTGTATGGTATTGAAACGGTAATTACTCTGCGTTATACTGATGTCAGTTCCATCATAATTGGTAGATATTTGTTTTGCGATCCAGTTGAAATTATTCTGCATGTCCCACCAACTGGTTATTTTAAGCGGAAAAGCCAACATTCCGGCGAGAGTTTGATCACTGTCGAAATTTCGTGAAATGAAATACTGCTTGCTTTGATCTTCGTTGTTTTTTGGCTGAAAACGGGCAATCGAATTTTTAGTATCGGTAAGTGTCACTGATAGGATGATCCTTTTAAGCTGGTATTCGGTTTTATAAATATTGCTCAATGCTGGCAAAAGATTTTCGTTGCCCGATACAAAAGTTTCCGGAGTCATAAAAACGATAAAAGGCGCAAGTTCGTTGAATGTTGGCCGGTCGATCCGTCGGCTGTACGAAAGCTGAAATGTGTTGTTTTTGTTCAGTTTGTGCGAGAAGTAAAGGCTTGGAAAAAATTCGCCGTAATGAAGGTCAACAATTCCCTTTTCGGTTTCAGAATCGAGCACCGAATTCATGTATTCGTATCTCAAACCAGCCACGAGACCAGTGCTTTCGCTAATCTGGTAATTTGCAGAGGAATATGCTGCGCTGATATTTTCATCGAGCGAGTAATTATTTGTCAAATCACCATCGATCGTCCAGGCTCCGGTATTGAAATACGATACCCCCACTTTGTTTTCAAAAAATGTAAAAGTGCTTTTCAGGCCAGCCTCCAGCTTCAGTTTCGGGTTGATTTGTTTTGTGTAATCAAACTTTCCGACCACAATGTTAATCGGAGTAAGCTTTGTAACCTTGATGTCTTCGCCCGTTTCAAATCCACCTGAACTATTCTGCTTTTCAACCTGATAATCAGACGGATTGTCGTTGTAATAATTCAGGTAATCAATATTAAAATCCAGGATTTCGTCTTCCTTAATACTGTGCTGAAGGTTAATGTTCCCCATTCCATGAATCCATTTGCTTAATTCCTGCATTTTCAGGTTCGACATTCGTGAAAAGGAATTATTTTCAAGGTAATCGATCTTGTTTAAAGCGTCAGCCTCCCAATCTCTCACATAGCCGGTGCCCAAAAAACTAAACACTGTTTTGCTGGTTATCGTGTAATCGAAACCCATTCGTATGTCCTGAAAAAGTGTGATTGATTCCCGCTTGCTCTTTGCATCAGACTCAAGCACAGATCCTTCATCCATTGTTCGCCGGTACGAATCAATCTGCGTGCGTGCATTGTTAAAAGAGGTATTGTAAGTTCCAAAGAAATTCACCTTTTCAATGTGGTGGTTGATGTTAAAACTCGCTTCCATTTTTTCGCGGGTTGCCACACCTGCGCCCAATTTGAAAGAACCGTTTGTTCCAAACGCGTCGTTTTTCTTTAGAACAACATTTATAATTCCGGCATTGCCATCGGCATCGTATTTCGAAGGTGGATTTGTAATCAGTTCTATCTTCTTGACATTATCCGAACTCAACGAGTTGAGCAACTGAAAAGCTGCTTCCATAGGCATTCGGCTCTGTTTCCCGTTAACCATCACAATCACCCCATCTTTTCCTCCCATCGAGATCGAATTATTTTGGCGGTCAACAACAATACCCGGCGATTTTTCGAGTACCTCAAGTGCACTGTTTCCGGCCGAAGAAATGCTGTTCTCCACATTTACCACCATCCGGTCGATTTGCAATTCGTACAATGGTTTTTTCGCCACTACATTTACATCCTGAAGCTGGTGGCTATCTTCCTCAACTAAAATGGGTTCGTTGTGAACATGCTCATTCGAACTTTTTATCACAAAAGGCGGCGAATAAGCAGGTTTATATCCCATCATACTAACTCCCAACAGGTAATTTCCGGGCTTGAAGTTGGTGATATTGAAGGTTCCCGCTTCGGATGCTATAATTCCTGAAACCAGCGAAGAATCCTTTTGATTGAGCAGCAGCACATTCGCGTATGCAAGTGGCTGATTATTAAAGTCCAATACCGAGCCCTGAATTTGAGCAACCAAAATTACGGGGCTGAAAACAACGATCAATAAAAACAAAACCGGCTTAAATATTCGTATCAGTACCTTCATAATAATATAGGAATTAAAGGTGACATTAATACTTAAAGGATATTAAGATACTAATATACGATTTTATTAGGGAATGTTTCGTAATACACTAAAATATAATTACTTAACTTAAGTAATTATGTTCTAAAACCAGCTATTCAATTGATAACTTTCATCCAAATCTCTGTTCCATTACGGCAATCCGATAACTAAAAATTTGTTTCAGCTGTTCCTTAACAAAAATTGCATGTGCAATTCGACCCAAAAAACCGAGCGGTAATTTGTACGAAACACGGTCGGTCATCAAAACGCCGTTTCCCTGAACTTCGAAACGATGCTCGTGGTGCCACATTTGGTAGGGGCCAAAACGCTGCTCGTCAACAAAGAAGCATTGATTGGTAACCTGTGTAATTTCTGTAACCCAATTGGTTTTGAATCCCGGGAATGGCGATACTTTGTAGGAGATAATTTGTCCCGGATACATCTTTGCCGGAGTGCCCGAAGTAATGATAAAACCCATGTGCGGTGGTGTTATTTTTGCCAGATTGTCCGGAGATGAGAAAAATTCCCAGGCTTCGGCCAGCGAAATATTTAAAAACTGCTGGACCTCCAATGTATAAATTCCTGAATGTGATTTGAATGTGATCATTTTTGATAGTTTAAATGCAGGAATTCAAACTACATTCTGGCAAATTTGTTTAGCGATTATCGAATTTATTTAAACATTTTAATTTTCGAATAAGTCAAGGGTGTGCGGGAGCAGGGAATAAGGCCAGGCATTAAAATCAACTGTTTAATAATCGTGGTAATGAATCATTTGACTGTTGTAGCCCGCAAAAATGCCGACTCCATTGGTTAGGTTTGAATACACTTCAATAACCGATGCAAACGGATTGTCCAGATTATTTACCTGTTTGATATAGGATTTCTCGTACTTGTAGTAGTCTTCGCTCATGCCTGTTACTTCAAGCCAGTATTCTTCTTTAAAGTTGGTCTGGCTCCCCTTGTTCAGTACCGGAACGTCGGTAACAAACAGGGTTAATTCTTTCTCAGCACTATATTCTCCCAAAACATTCCAGATGTCTTTTGAAACATTGTTAAACCCAATGCTGTTCGAAAACAAATAGCCTGATTGAAAGGAATCTTCATACCGCGTTGTTACTTTTTTTTCTTTTAATTTTGAGACAGCTATACCAAGGCCATTGGATGGAAGTTCATATTTCTCGCTTATTTCACGGATTACCGTAAAATAGACATAACTGCTCATACTAACACCGATCAATTTTTCGAGTTCGCCAAGATAAGCTTCAGGAAAATCTAATTTGCGCAATTCCGAAATGGTCTCTTTTGTAACCATATACCGGGTATATCCCCATTTGGTATTGAAAGCAAAAAAGCAAAAACGGACAAAGTTAGCGGAATCGTTAGCCGAAATCCTGAAACTCAAAGGCATTACCGTATAATCGCTCAGGTTGGCATTTGAGAAATAGGTGGTTCTCTGAGTTGATGGTTTTATGTCGGAAATGATTGGTTCTAACGGGATCGAGCTTTTTGCTGTGATTGTATTTCCTTTGGAATCACGAACAACCAATCTGTATTGAACTCCGCTGATTGGTTTCTCATCCGAACCATAAATGCCATCTTTGAAATAGACCAGATGAATGGTATCGTTGTTTTCAGGAACGATTAAAACACTGGCATCATCAATATAAGTATCCGATTGGTCGCGATACGATTTGACCCGGGTTAATGTAACTTTCCATGCCTCATTTTCTGAAAATAGGCAGTTGACGACCATTGTCTGATCCGATTTTTCATAAGAGAGCTCCAAATCTTTGGTACAGGAAACCACGAGGAAAAGAAGAAGTAGTATATAATTTCTGTTCATGGCTAATAAATTAAAAACTAATGCGATAACTGATTGATGGAATGACCGGGAATAAAGAGAATTGTTTCAGCCCAATAGTGCCATCGGGTTTGGTTTTGGCATAAACCATAAACGGATTTTGCCTTGAATACACATTGTAAACACTTATTGACAGTGCCTTTTTCTTTCCGTACCTTTCCCATTCTTTGGTAAACCCAATGTCAAAACGGTGGTAAGCAGGCAGGCGGACCCCATTTATTGATGGATAATACTGGATTCGATCGGAGTTAATTGGCTTGCCTGTAAAAAAATCAGTAGTTTCATTGTTCAGATTATTGGGAAACCCTGAATAGTCCAGTCCGGAATAGGTAGCCGGAGCTCCCGATTGATAGGTCCAGGTGGCAGAAGCCGACCAGTCGTTGTTTAATTTCATGATGATTCCCAGATCGAACTTGTGCCGCCGGTCGTATTGATAAGGAAACCAACGGCCTTTGTTGATGTCGTCAAATTTTCTATCGTTCCAGGCCAATGTGTATCCAATCCAACTTTCCAGCTTCGAATTGCTATACCTGGCTTCAGTTTCCACCCCCCAGGCACGCCCATTGCCAACTGTAATTTTTTGTTCCCAATTTTGGTCAACATTCAGGATTCCATCTCCCTCAGTAAACGAAATCACATGGTTTAACCTTTTGTAATAGGCTTCCATCGAAAGCTTTATTCCAGAAGGGATTGCTTTTTTCATTCCTGCGGAAAAAATGTCAGAAGTTTCAGGCCGTATCAGTTTGGTTGAAGGAACCCAAATGTCGGTAGGTAAGCCAACATTGCCGTTCGATAAAAGGTGGATAGGTTGGGTCATTTTTGCAAAAGAAGCCTGATAGCTCGTATTTTCGTTTGATATGAATGTCATACTGAAACGAGGTTCGGCAGCGAAATATGTTTTTTGGTTGCGGATGGAATAAAATGCGTTACGCAAACCCACCGTAAAACTTAGTTTATCCCCAAGGGTGATTTTTTTATCGAGGTAAACCCCGTAATCGAGGCTCGATATTTCTCCGCTCGAATTTTCATCTGTCCCTTCGTTACGGGCAACCTTTTGTTTGCCTGGCAAATAGTTGTTTACATTGGCAAACAGCCCTATTTGAAACGGCAAGTTCGATTTACTGTAAACATCGAGGTCGGTTTTCAGGCCAAGCGACCTGATTTGCGATTGATATTCGAGGCTGAAATTATTTTTCGAGATATCGCTACCAACTATGGTTTCGGTATTTCCATTAAATAAATTACCATAATTGAAAATACTGCCGCTCAAGGTAGTGTTTACAAATAGTTTGGAATTCAGTTGGGAGTTTAGCTTCAGCGCGGTCATTACATTCCCCCAATTTAAAGCACCTGATGTTTTTTGGGTTTCTTCCTTCTCGGTCGATTTCAGGTGATCGCTGTATTCAAAAGACAAATTGTCTTTACCTGAATAAAAGCTCAAGTAAAGATGGTTTCTCTCGTTCAGCCTGAAATTTATTTTTCCGTTAATATCATAAAATCCGTACGATGGAATGGCCTGTTCTTCCATATTTTTTTGGGCTACTTTGGCAACACCTTTGAATATAAGATCGAGCAAGGTTCGGCGAACAGAAAAGAAATACGATGATTCGCCTTTTTTGATGGGGCCTTCGGTGGTAAACTGGCTCGAAATAAGTCCCAGGTTAATGCTGGTCTCCCGCTTATTTTTATTCCCGTCTTTCATCCGCAAATCAACCACCGACGAAAGCCGTCCTCCATAGCGTGCCGGGAAACCGCCTTTGTAAAAGTCAATACTGTTGATGGCTTCGGGCGTAAAAACCGACACGAAACCAAACAAATGTGATACATTATACAACGGCACATCGTCGAGCAAAATAAGGTTCTGGTCAGGACTTCCACCCCGCACAAAAATGCCCGAACTTCCTTCGCTGCCTTGCTGCACTCCGGGAAGGATCATCAGGCTTTTCATCACGTCTTTCTCGCCCATCAGAGAAGGTAGTTTGGCAAGTTCTTTTGCCGAAAGTTTAACGTGCCCCAGCTTGCTATTGTCGGCCAGCTTACTATTTCTGTTGCCTTTTACAACTACCTCGTCAAGTTTATTGTCCGATTTTAGTGAAAACATCAATAAAGTGTCGGCAGACAAATTGATGATTTTTGTTTGTGGCTGGTAACCTACAAACGAAATTTTCAAGTTAGCCACCCCTTCCTTTAGTGTCAAACTAAAAAAGCCAAAGCGGTTGCTGATTGTGCCAATACCCGAATTCTGTTCGTAAACTGAAGCTGCATAGAGCCGCTCTCCTGTTTGGGCATCGGTAACGTAACCGGAAATGGTTCGCTTTTGCTGGGCAATTGTTGAAAAGGAGAGAAAAAATAAGGTCAGAATTGTAATAAATCGCATACTATTATTGTTTTTGCCAGATGGGGTACGAGAGGTTGAGCTGGAGCATGTTGTTACGATTAATCGATCCTTTATAATGGCCATCGGCCTCCGGTGTTCTGTCTCCGAATCCCTGATCTTTAAAACCTTTTATGTAATTGACCGACCATTTTAATTTGTGTTTCTGGCTTCCAAATCCAAGTGTCCAGTTGTATTCAGGCTTTTCATTCGCATGTTCGTAATTCATCAGCCAGGTCGATTCAATACCTCCTCGAATAAAAAAGCTTTTACTTAAAAGCATTTGGAAATGAACAGGCACAACGATATAATGCATCGGGAGTTTATCCCAACCTTCAATCCTAGGAAATCCGTATCCATAGGGATCAAATCCATCGGTATTATCTAGATAAACCACATAATGCCGCTTCATTTGTTTGTAACGATATGCTAAACCTATGTCTGCCGAAAAACGGTAAAAAATAGTTCGTGAGGCATAAACACCAATCCCGGCGCCAAATCCGGCTTTGGTTGACCAATCACGGCCATAGGATTGCTGGGGCATAAACCATGAACCTTCGGTGGTAAGACCGAATTCGGTTTTGGATTGGGAATAGCTAAACATTGAAGTATAACTTAAGAAGAGTAAAATTAGAAGTAGTTTTTTCATGTTATTGTTTTTTAATACTTTTGAAGTGTTTTGAAAAGGGCAGGTCCTGCTGCCCTTTTCGGTAAAAAACAAATAGTGATAACCCGGTTTCTTTTTAAAGAGCCGAGTTTTTCCCTTTTATAATATATATGTTGTTTGTTAATTCCAAAGTCGAGCCAAAGGTAACCCTTTTATCAAAATACTTTCACTGGGGGGGGCAATTTACAAGCATTCTAAATAACTTAATGCAACTGTATTGTTTACTTCTATGGGGGGGTACTCCGCGTTAGCGTAAGCCAGAGCAAAGCAACGTCGCCCCATTTGCAGAGGTACAAGATGACATCTCTGTAAAATATTTGCGATTTTCTGAATACAAAAATCGAAACTAAAAAGGCCTCAAAATAAAAAATTATAACTTTGAAGGCTCGAAATTTGAAAAATTATCACTTAAAACATCATATCATGGCATTAATTAACGAGAATTACCTGAAACTTCAGGCGGGATATTTGTTCCCCGAGATTGGGCGCAGAGTACGCGAATTTGCTGAAGCCAATCCTGATAAAAAAGTAATCAGAATGGGAATTGGCGATGTTACCCAACCGCTGGTTCCGGCAGTGATAAAGGCTTTCCACGAAGGTGTTGACGAAATGGCCAGCGCTTCGTCATTTAAAGGCTATGGCCCTGAACAAGGTTACGATTTCCTGCGCGAAGCAATCGCTTTGAACGACTACAAAAACCGTGGAGTAGATATTTCGGCTGACGATATTTTTGTTTCAGATGGCTCGAAATGCGATACCGGAAACATTCAGGAAGTATTTGGCGCCGGAAATAAAATTGCCATTTGCGACCCGGTTTATCCTGTGTATGCCGATACCACAGTAATGTCGGGCAAAACCGGTACTATTCAGCAAAATGGATATTTTGAAGGCATTATTTACATGCCATGCAACGAGGCCAACGGGTTCATTCCTGAATTGCCAACCGAGCGTCCCGACCTTATTTTCCTGTGTTTCCCAAACAACCCGACCGGAACAGTGGCCTCGAAAGAAGAGCTGACCAAATGGGTGAACTATGCCAGAGAAAATAAATGCGTGATTTTGTATGACGCCGCTTACGAAGCATTCATTACCGACGACACGATTCCTCATTCGATTTTCGAAATTGAAGGCGCCAAAGAAGTGGCGCTCGAATTCCGCAGTTTCTCAAAAACAGCAGGTTTCACCGGAACGCGCTGTGCTTTCACCGTTATTCCAAAAGAACTGAAAGCTTACGACAGCGAAGGAAACGCGCATCCGGTAAAACCATTGTGGAACCGCCGTCACACAACCAAATTCAATGGAGTATCGTACCCGGTGCAGAAAGCTGCTGCCGCCATATATACCGAAGAAGGTAAGAAACAAGTAAAAGAAGTGATTGCGTATTACCTCGAAAATGCACGCATCATGCGCGAAAGCCTGAAAGAAACCGGCTTCACCGTATTTGGAGGAGTGAACGCACCTTACGTTTGGGTTAAAACTCCGGACAATATGAAATCGTGGGATTTCTTCGATAAATTACTGAATGTGGCCAATGTGGTAGGAACACCCGGTTCCGGATTTGGCCCGTCGGGCGAAGGCTATTTCCGCTTTTCAGCATTTGCCGATCGCGCCAATGTGCTGGAAGCAATGGAACGTGTCAGAAACCTGAAATAATCATAAAAAAGCTGGGCTGAATTGTTTATTCAGCCCAGCTTTTTTTTTAAAGATTCAAATTTCCAGCAATTCTGTTCCGGTCTTTTCTGCCCATTTATTCAAGCAACCTGATGTTTTGGCAATTGCAAGCAAAAAACCGCCGCCTCCCGAACCCAACAGCTTAATGAAAACCTGATCGTTAAGCGCTTCAGAAATAACTGCGTGAAAATTTCCGGGAATCATTCGCCTGAAATGCTGCAACTGAAAGTAAATCAACTGTTCCAGAAAAAGAAAGAAATTTTGTTGATTGCCATTTAGCAATGACTCAATACAGCCATTGTTGGCCGGAATAAACTGCTTTTCGAAAGCCAATCCAAACTCCGGAATTTGAAACTGGGCGATAAAATGCTGCACCAATGGACCTGTTGCTCCGGTAGTTCCGGTGTCAATCAACGCGAACGACAATGCTGATTCGGACAAATCAAACTGAACTGGTTGAATCTTTTTTTCTGAATCAATGAGCAACGGCTTGTTCAGAAATGAAATCAGCGGATCGATGCCCGAACTTCTTCCATGAAAAAAGCTTTCCAGTATCGAAAAATCAGCTTTCAGTATTTCAGGTGTAAGTTCTTCTTCAGGAACAGAAACAGCCGCATACCAGCTAAAAAGTGCAGCTACCAATGCGCCGGAACTTCCAAGTCCATATTGCTGCGGAATATTTGAATTGAAAAACAATCCGCGTTCAATATCAGCTTTCAGAATTTCGAGTTTGAAGGGAAAATGCAGTTTTGCGCTTTCAGCGCCAGTTTTTAGATGCTCGTAAAATTTTCGTATTTCAGCGGTACTTTCAGCATGAAATTGATCCCTATCAAAATCGAGATAGCCCGAAAACCGTTCGAAAGGAACTGACAAGGCCATCGCATCAAGCATCAATCCGTATTCGCCAAAAAGCAGGAGTTTTGAGTTCATTCTTCTATCCTTTCCGGTCCTTTCCCAATCCGGTCGTCAATCCATTTCCCACTTTCACAGAAATCAAGCAATTCACGCTCAATAAAAGCTTTCACATCCAACTCATCCTTTTTGAAATAGAGTAAATGGATGTTTGGACCGGCATCGATGGTAAATGAAACCGGGATTTTTGCTTTTTCGCGGAAACGTCTGATCCGGCTGATCAGTTCCAGACTATTGGGTTTCAGCAATAAAAACGAAGGATTGGAAGTCATCATCATGGCGTGCAGACTCAGCGCTTCGGTTTCAACCACTTCAATAAATTTCTCCTGATTTCCGGTAAGCAAAGTAAGATACAACTCGCTGATATTCTGATGTGCCTGCGCAATACGCGAGCGTTGAAAAATATGATTATTCATTAACTCGTGACCAACCGAACTTGAAACTTTTTTGGTGCCCGAATCGACCAATAAAATGGCATCGCGTAACCCGTAAAACATCGGATGAATTCCCTCAAAAACCATCATCGCATGATCGTCGCTGCACGATTCGAACAATTGTGTTTGTCCCCAGATGGCAAACCCGGGATACACCGACCGGCAGGCACTTCCACTTCCCATTCGCGCCAGTTCCGATGCTTTTATCCATAGATCCGGATGATCGGGTTCTTTTCCTGAAATGGCAAAATCAATTTCGGCCAGACACAGTGCCAATGCGCCAAACGACGAGGCCGACGAGGCAATACCGGCCGAATGAGGAAAACTATTGTGGCTGTGTATCCTGAAATTGTATTTGTTAATCCAGGGCAAATGAGACGAAAGACGAATGAGATACTTTTCAATCCGCTCGCCGAAATCACTGGCTGCTCCTTCAAAATAAAACTCAACTTTCCGCTCGCTTTCCTTGAGTAACTCCACCGAAGTTTCGGTAAAAGCATTTTGCAGCACAAAACTTAACGACGGATTCATTGGTTTCTGAAAGTCATGTTTTCCCCAGTATTTCACCAGCGCGATGTTCGACGGGCATCGCCATTTACTTGTCCAATGGGTATTTTTTTCTTTTCCGGTCATCGGTTTTCCCGTTTTAAAATCAGATCATTCCATCTAAAAATAGTGGTTAATCCTTTATTCTCAAAATATTTTCTTACGCCTGAAAAAGGGAGTTTAGTCGAAATCAGATAAAAATCGCCACCCCAGGCACCAAGTGATTTTATTTCGCCTTCAAAATCAGGATAATACTCAATTTTAACCGGCAATTTCCCTAATAATTTACCAACGATATCTTCGTGCTGAACAATCAAATGATTAAAAGTTGCATGATTACGACAGTTGGCAAATTCCAGTGACAGCATTGAAATCTCTTCAACCAAACCGTCGGGCATCGTTTTCATTTTCAAGAAATTACTAACCTCACTTGCCGTTCCCTTCTTTTGCCCGGAATATACAAGAAACAATTGGTTGGTAAACGGATAAGTAAGCCTGGCAGGCACAACGGGTTTATTCCTGACATAAAAAATTGGCCCGTCAGCATTTGCACAGGCAATGTCAAATCCGGAGCCTTTGAAAACCAGTTCGTTTAGCGCAAAAGGATCTACTTTAGTCCATTGCGAAAGCAGGCTGACCAAAGTGCTGCTACTGCCAAAACCCCATTCAGGATTGGCATCCAGAGAGGTCTCTATTTTCGTTCCGGGTTTTAGATGAAAGTCTGGATTCAGTGTTTTAATGTTCCGAAATATTTTCCGGAGAATAGCCGATTTTTCAGGATGACTGGTTTTGATGGTCGAAAAATCATTCGGATTCAGTTCGCAGGAGAACCAGATTTTACCATCGTAAAAAGCCTGCCAAATTATGTTTGCAGAATCCAATCCTTCCTGAACAGTTAATTGCTGACCCAGCTTTAACGGAAGCGCAAGTGCCTTTGCCCCGTGAAGAACCAAATATTCTCCGGTTAAAAGCAGTTTACCATTGGCGTGATATGTAGTGGGGAAAGACAATAGAATTTAGATTATAGATTATAGACCAAAAAAGAAAATTTCCAATATTGAATATCGAATAATCAATATCCAAAAACCGATGAGCAAGACATTACTCGCAACCCGAATCCCGTAACCCGCAACTCTTCCAATATTCTTCTACCTCCGAAAACGACACGGTTTTATCCTGAAAATAGTTTTGAATTTTTGTCCGTTTCTCCTCCGGAATATTCAGTTGATTCAGGATGTTGCTCAAATGCATCTTCATGTGTCCCTGCTGAATGCCAACCGAAACCAATGCTTTGACCGCGCCAAAATTGGATGCCAATCCAGCCACTGCCAAATACATCATCAACTCTTTAGCCGACGGATTGTCGAGTATTTTCATCGCCAGTTTAGCCATCGGATGAACAGCCGTCACGCCGCCAACCACTCCGACTGCCATTGCAATTTCGAGGCTGAAACGAAACATGCCACCCTGAATCTGTACATCGGTTAATCCAGCATATTGGCCATTTCGCGTGGCATAGGCGTGTCCGCAAGCTTCAATGGCCCTGAAATCGTTTCCGGTTGCCACAGCCAGCGCATCAATTCCATTGAAAATACCTTTATTGTGCGTCACCGCCCGCGAAACATCAACCTGCGAAATGCGGATGGCCTGCTCAAACTTCTGCGCGAACAGAAGACATTCAGCTTCTGATTTTCCATCTAAAAGTTCAGCAACCGGGCATTCAACCCAGGCACGAACCCTGCTGTCAGGTGTATAATTCGACAAAATAGCCATGATAATTTCACATTCACGCTGGCCTTTCGAAACCTTTTCGCTGGTCAGGAAGTAATCCTGAAGACTTTTCCCGAACTGTTCCAAACAGGAGTTGATAAAATTGGCTCCCATCGCGTCGCAGGTTTCGAAACCAGCATCCAACTGAAAATAATTTGGTAAAATATGTGGTAATGCTTTCAGTTCAACCGAGGTAATTCCACCGCCACGCTCTTCCATTTTTGCTGTCAGAAAAGCACTTTCGGCCAGCAACTTCAATTTTATTTCAGGAAAAAGCGATTGTAAATATTCCGGATTTCCATTCCATTTAAAATGAAGCTGCCCTTTTTTTTCGGTACCCAAAACTTCGGCATGAAAACCGCCACGTTTCGCCCAAAAACCGGCAGCATTGGCTAGTGCAGCAACGACTGAACTTTCTTCGGAAACCAGTGGAAAAAACAGATTTTTGCCATTTACCACAAAATTCGGAGCGAGGGAAAAAGGAAAAGGGAAACTGGAAACCGGATTCTCGCTCAGATCATCAATGATCTTTTGAATCGACTCATCGCTGGTCTGGCACGATCTCAGGAATTGTCCAAGACCGGCATCAAAACTGTATTTCTGAATCAACGCTTCAATGCGCTGCTGTTTGTTATACTTCGAAAACCCTTGTATGATGGAATTATCCATGATAATCGGGATTGATTTTTAAATAGGAATTTGCAAGTTGGAGCGCCTGTATTTGATTTTCGAGGAAAGCGGTCAGCGATTCGTAACTTACCGAGGCATGTTTCAAAACGGCGGAAGCCATACCAAAAACAGCGGGAAGCTGACTTTTAGAAGTCAGGTAATAACCGTCCAGCGCATTTTGAATGCCGCCTGAAATGATCAGTTGACGACAAGCCAGATTTGGATATTCGTTCAGGATTTGGTTGACTGAATCAACCATTTGACTGGCAGACTGCCCAACAAATGCAAACGGCAAACTGGCTTCCAATTTCTGGGGATCATCACGCAACATTTCAAGTTTTGCGAAGTTAGTTCCTCCGTAAGCTCCAAATTCGATGGCTTCTATCGGAAGCGCGAGCAATTGCCTTAAACTTTCAGGACCAAAACCCTGACCGACTTCTTTCACAATTACTTTAAGCTGAACCTGATCCAACAGTTGTTGAATGGTCTGCAAAGGCGATTGTTTCAATCGGTTTCCTTCAGGCTGAAACCATTCCTGCAAAGGATTTACGTGCACGATCAATCCATCGGCGCGAAGTTCTCCGACCATATCAATCACTGCATGAATGTTATTTGATGCTAGCAATTCTTCAATTTGTGCAATTCCCAGATTGGCCCAGAATGGCTGATCATCGCCAATTTCGTCGCGAAAATCAAAATCGGTCCAATACGTTTTGTCAAAAAGGATTTTACGACACGAACCCAAACCCATTCCCATTCCGAATTCGCGGCAGGCGCGGGCAATGTTTCTGTTAATTGTTTGCGCAACACCGGTTCCGCCGGTCATACTCGAAACCCAAATGGGTGACTGCATGGTTTTTCCGAGGAAATTAATACTCAAATCCAAATTTTCAGGATGTGCCGAAAGCATGGGTTCGTAGTTGAAACGAAGATCCTGTTCTGCCAGATTTGTCTGGGATTCAAGCGCAAGTTTGATGTGTTCGAGTTTTCGATCGGAAGCCATTTGAAATGTTGAATTATGAATGATAAATTAAAATCGTTCAGTTAAGAATTCACACAATAAGAATCGTCATCGCGAGGAACGAAGCGATCTTTTAATCAGCAGATTGCTTCACTTCGTTCGCAATGACGTCCCAATCTAAACGACATTGAATTGCGAATGTAAAAACGTCCTGCAAATTACAGCTTTTTCGGTTATGATTGGTAAACTGAAATAACTTTAGGCACTCCGAATTTTAGTTCACTCCAATCTTTTTTACTCTTTCAGAATATTTCTTGAAATTACCATCCGGAGAATTTCGGAAGTTCCTTCGCCGATCTGGAGCAATCGCTGATCGCGGTAGAAGCGCTCGATTGGCCATTCGCGGTTCTTAAACAGACCGGCGCCACCCAAAATCTGAACGGCTTCATCGGCCACTTCGCGGGCAATTTCGGCACAATACAGCTTGGCCATCGCAGCCTGTTGGGCAAACGGATGATGGTTATCTTTCAGCCAACACGCATTGTACAATGTGTTTCGGGCATTTTCAATTTTCAGCGCCATATCGGCCAGCTTAAATGCGATGACCTGAAATTCGCTCAATGATTTGCCGAATTGTTTGCGGTGTTTTGCGTAAGCTTTTGCCATTTCAAATGCTCCCTGTGCCAATCCAAGTCCGATGGCAGCAATGGACAAACGACCCGAATCCAATGTTTTCAGCATGATTTTAAAACCATAGCCACGTTCACCCAATTGGTTTTCGAGCGGAACCCGGCAATCGTTGAAATACAACATTCCGTTATCGGCGGCACGCCAAACTAACTTGCTTTTCATGGTTTCACGAACGAATCCTACGCGTTCTTTTTCAATCAGGATAGCAGTAAATTCTTTTCGTCCGTCCTTTTCTCCGGTAAGCGCCAAAGTGGTCATTCCGGCAGAAATCTCCGAAGTTCCGTTGGTAATGTATTTTTTTGAGCCATTCACAATAAACTCATTTCCTGAAATTTGAGCGGTAGTTTCAACGCCCTGGGCGTCCGATCCGGCATTTTCTTCGGTCAGCCCAAAAGCCCAAAGTTTTTCGCCCGTGCAAAACGCCGGAAGGAAAGTTTCCTTCTGTTTTTGCGTGCCAAACTCAACGATTGGCCCAACGCCCAGCGAGTTGTGTGCGGCCAGTGTAGCAGCCATCGAACTGTCAACCCGCGCCATTTCTTCAATGGCAATCACATACGAAAGATAATCGCTGCCCTGCCCACCAAATTCAACAGGAGCATTCATTCCCAGTACGCCGGTTTTGCCCATTTCGCGAACCAGCTCGACAGGAAAAATTTCTTTTTCGTCGAAATCGTCGATCACGGGTTTTATGACCGTTTCGGCAAATTGCCGCACTTTCGCCCTGATCTGATGATGTTTCTCTTGTAATAAAGCATTCATAAGGAGCCTCCCCCAAACCCCCTCCGCAAGAGGAGGCTAAAAAAAATGGTGTTCGTAGATTTATGTTTTTCCATTATATGCTGTTTTAAAAATGTCAAAATACAAAAGATTCACTGCCAAACTACCTTCCCTTTATGGGGAGCTTATGTCTCCAACTCAATAAGCAACTGCTTTTCGGCCACTGTTTCTCCGGTTTTTACGTGCACCATTTTAACCCGTGCATTCACCGGACAGAGCACATGTATTTCAGTTTTCATCGATTCAAGTGTCAACAATGTTTGCCCCGAAGTAACTACATCTCCGTCACATACATTTATTTTCAATACCCTACCAAACAAATCGGCACAAATAAGGTTTTGAAAATTATTAGTTAGTGCCACATTTTTGTTAAGCACCAATGCCTGATTAATCAACAGATTGCTTCGTAATGAAAATAAAAACCCATTGTGCAAAATCAATGTATCGTGTTTATTTTCAACACAAAAGAAGATTCCTGTTTGTCCATCAATCTCCAATTCGAGCAAATTTCCATTTCGTTGAATGGCTGAAACGGGATATGTTTTCTCGTTTATCCTGAAAAATTGTCCTTGGGTATTGGGCACAAAACTGCCATCAAACTTCGATCCGTCAACAGTCACTTCAAACGAAGAGTTGATTCGCCAAAAGCCAATCTGATCCCAAACTGAATTTCCGGAGTTTTTTTGCTGATAAAAATGAAAAACAAAGTACGCGATCACCAACCTGTTCTTATCCAAACGATTCTTCTTCTCCTGAATCTGATTGTTCAGTAGTTCCAGGTTTTCATCGACAAATCGGGTGTACATGTTATTCCCACTAATTTGCTCACTTTCAATCAATCCGGACAAAAACGGAAGATTGGTATGCACTCCTGAAATACATGTTTCCGACAAAACCTGCTGCATTTGGTCAATTGCGTCCGTTCTGTTTTCGCCCCAAACAATTATTTTAGCAATCAGCGAATCGTAATTTGGCGATACGGTCATTCCTTCTTTCACGAATGTTTCGATCCGTAAATTCTCTTTCTTTGGAAATTGCCAGTGAGCCAGTTTCCCGGCCGATGGTTTGAAATTGTTCTCCGCATCTTCGGCGCAAAGCCGAACCTCAATGGCATGACCCGAAATTCGAATATCTTTTTGTTTTAACGACAGTTCATTTCCCCCAGCGACCTGCAATTGCAGCGAAACCAAATCGGTATTGGTAATCATTTCGGTAACCGGATGTTCCACCTGAATGCGGGTATTCATCTCCAAAAAATAAAAATGGCCGTTTTCGTCCAACAAAAACTCGATGGTTCCGGCATTCCGGTAATTCATGGATTGGGCAATTTTTACCGCTGCGGAAGTCAGTTGATTACGAAGCTCTTCGTTAATAGAAGGCGAAGGCGCTTCTTCTATAATTTTTTGGAATCGGCGCTGCACCGAACATTCGCGCTCGAAAAAGTGAAGCACATTCCCGTGATGATCCGCCAAAAGTTGAACTTCGAGGTGGCGTGCTTTGGGCAAATATTTTTCAACGAACAATTCCCCGTTTCCGAAATAACTGATTGCCTGACGTTCTGCTTTATCAAGTGCCGGCAACAACTCTTCTCCTGAATTACATATCACCATTCCTTTTCCGCCGCCGCCAGCCGAGGCTTTCACCATTACCGGAAATTCCATTTCAGAACTGTGCCGAACCAACTCTGCAACAGTTCCGCGAAACGAAGGCAAAATGGGTATTCCCAATGATTCAACGTATTTGAAAGCCTGATTTTTTTCGCCCATAAGTCGGATATTTTCAGGAGAAGGACCGATAAAAACAAGTCCTGCATCGGCCACTTTCTTCGCAAATCCAGCATTTTCAGATAAAAATCCATATCCGGGGTGAATGGCTTCAACGCCTGATTTTTTTGCAATCTGAATAATTTTCTGCTGATGAAGATACGTTTCATTCAAGGTTTTTCCGTCGAGAAATACAGCCTCATCGGCCAGCGAAACGTGCAACGATTCAGCATCGTCAGTAGCATAAACTGCCACAGTACAAATGCCGTTCTTTTGCGCCGCCCGGATGATCCGAACTGCAATTTCGCCGCGATTGGCTATGAGAATTTTCTTGAATTTCATCATCCTGAAAACTTATTATTGCGACCGGCTACTTCGTCCATTCTGGTTTTCGTTTCTCTAAAAACGCATGAATTCCTTCCTGACCATCCGGAGCAAGAAGTGTTTCAGCTAATATCTTTGCCGTTGCATTCGAGTCAGCTATGCCAATTTCTCCTGAAGCAACCCTGTTAATCAATTGTTTGGCCTTTTTTACTGCTGATGGCGATGCTTGATCAAACGATGCCAGAAATCCAGTCAGGCAGGTATCTATTTCGCCGGTTTGGCACAAAACATCAATCAATCCAGCCTCATGAGCTTCAGAAGCAGAAAATAATGCTCCGGTTAAAATCCATTTTCGAAGATTTTGTACTGATAAGCGTTTCGCTACAAATGGCAAAATCGTTGCCGGTAAAAGTCCGAGCTTCACTTCACTGAACATGAAGCGGGTATTTTCTTCAGCCAAAACAAAGTCGCAAGCAGCCATCAGTCCGATACCGCCCCCAAACACATTGCCACGAACCGCTGCAATAGTCATTTGCGGCAATTGATACATCTTCAGTAAAAGATTGGCCAGATGCTCGTAGCGCTCCGTATTTTGCTCGAGCGACAGTTGTTCCGAGCTATAAAACCAATTCAGATCGGCACCGGCACAAAAGGAGCGGCCATTTCCGGAAAGTACCACAAAATTGATGTCATCCCGTGTTGCCACCTCGTCCAGGGCCAGGCTTAATTCTTCAATCAACTCCAGAATAAGAGCATTGTGTCGCTCTGGTCGATTCAGATTAATCCGAACAACCGGCCCTTCCAATTTAATTTCAATATAAGAGCCTCCCCCAACCTCTCCGGGAGAGGGGAGAAAAGAACCATTGTTCATATGTCTTGAAAATTTCATCTTTAGTTTTCTATAATATTATTCAAAGCGCTTCTTTAAGCCCTCCCTTTCGGGGAGGGTTTGGGAGGGGCTTCCTTCCTACATCCTGAAAATTCCATAACCCGGTTCTCCAAACGGTCGGTTTAGCGAAACAGATATAGCTATAGCCAAAATTTTTCGGGTTTCTGCCGGATCGATGATGCCATCGTCCCACAAACGCGACGAGCTGTAATATGCCGCACTTTCTTCATTAAACTGTTCAAGTAATTTATCACCCGATCCATTGCTGCCAATGCTTTTCAAAACTCCTGAAGCCTGTTCGCCACCCATCACCGAAATACGCGAATGAGGCCACATGAATAGAAAATGAGGATCGAATGAACGACCTGCCATAGCATAATTTCCGGCGCCAAAAGAGCCACCAATCACCACCGTAAACTTTGGAACTGCTGCATTGGCAGCTGCATTGATCAGTTTTGCTCCGTCGCGTGCAATGCCACCGTGTTCGTATTTCTTACCTACAATAAAGCCGGTAATATTCTGTAAAAAAAGCAAAGGAATTTTCCGCTGCACACACAGTTGAATAAAATGGGCGCCCTTCAGCGAGCTTTCCGAAGTTAAAAAACTGTTGTTAGCGATGATGCCAATGGGAAATCCCCAGATTTGGGCGAAACCTGTCACCAGTGTTTTTCCGTAATTGGCCTTGAATTCCTGAAACTCGCTTCCATCAACCAACCGATCGATTATCGCATGGGCATTGATCGGTTTTTTCAGATCGGTAGGCAACAATCCATACAATTCATCCGATGGGAAAAGCGGTTCTTTTGATGGATGAATATCGATTTTTTGTTTCGGGGTGATGGGTAAGCCTGAAATAATGTCGCGGCAGATTTGCAAAGCGTGAACATCGTCTTCAGCAATATGATCGGCCACTCCCGAAACTGAAGTATGTACCTCGGCACCACCCAATTCCTCGGGAGTTACCTCTTCGCCGGTGGCAGCCAATACAAGTGGCGGACCGCCAATAAAAATGGTTCCCTGGTTGCGTACCATGATGGTTTCATCGCTCATAGCCGGAACATAAGCGCCGCCGGCTGTACACGAGCCCATCACCACCGAAATCTGCGGAATTCCTTCAGCCGACATTCTGGCCTGATTGTAAAATACCCGGCCAAAATCGAAACGGTCGGGAAATACGTTTGCCTGTTCTGGAAGATAAATACCACCAGAATCGACTAAATAGATACAGATCAGCTTATTTTGACGTGCAATTTCCTGCGCCCGAACGTGTTTTTTAATGGTTTCGCGGATGTAAGTTCCGCCTTTAACGGTGGCATCGTTGGCAATAATCAGGCATTCGCGCCCCTGAACGAAGCCGATTCCGGTAATAATTCCGGCAGAAGGAAAAGCATTTTCGTATTGATTGTATGCTGCAAAAGATGAAAGCTCGAGGAATGGCGTATTTTGATCGACCAATAAATTAATGCGTTCGCGGGCAAGCAGTTTTCCTCGTGAGCGATGCTTTTCAACCGCACTTTCAGGCCCGTGCGAACTTACTTCCGCCAGTTTCTCACGGAAAGTTTTTAACACCTCGCTATAATTCCTGAAATTCTCCTGAAATTCGGGAGATTTGATTCGCGCTTCGTTTTGTTTAATTTTTACCGACATCTGATTAAACAGAAAAGTTTAAATCACTTAGACAAAGAACTGATTCATTTAGTTCACCGGGCATGAAAATTTAATAGAATTGAAGGTGGTTTCGTAGTGCAAATAGGAAATTCAACCTTACTTTTTTTCAATCAGTCATTTATTAATCAAACAAATTGTCGAACCAATCCAACAATACAGGTTTAGTTTGGAACCAATTCCCCCACTAAAACCAACTTTTCACCTTCGCCCGACAGGCCTGTTAATTTCACTGTGTGGATCGTATTCTTCTGAATATCTTTGGCTTGAAATTCGACCGGAACAAATAAATCGCCATATCCTGACGCTTTTGTTCTGGTGGCTTTTTCAACCAAAACCTTCTGGGTTTTTCCTATCAGACTTTGGTAGTACCGAAGTTTATTTTCTTCGGAAAGTTCCCTGATTTGAGCTGATCGTGCAGTTTTTATTTTCTCCGGAATATGATTTTCCATTCGTTCGGCCCGTGTTCCTTTCCGCACAGAATACTTGAAAGTATGCACATGGCTGAAATTAAATTCGCTAACAGCATCTAAAGTTTGCTGAAATTCTTCGTCGGTTTCACCGGGGAATCCAACAATGATGTCGGTTGTAAAATTAAATTCAGGATAAACTGACCGAAATTGATTGATTGTTTTTCGGAATTGCTCCACATCGTACATACGCCGCATCCGGAGCAGTGTTTTTTCGGAACCGCTTTGCAGACACAGGTGCAGATGCGGCATTAGTTTGGGATGGGAAAACAGTTGCACAAAGCGGTCGCCAAAACCATCGGGCTCAAGCGACGAAATGCGCACCCGAAAATCTCCCGGGACTTCCAAGACCTGAGCCAGTAGATCTTCAAAACGAGCTTCTCGGTCTTCATACCGGCCAATATTCACACCGGTAATCACAATTTCTTTAAACCCGTTTTCGATGGTTTTACGCACACTTTCCAGAACTTCGGCAACCGGACGCGAAACTGCCCGCCCTCGAACCATTGGAATAATACAGAAGGTACAGAAATTATCGCATCCATCCTGAATTTTCACGGCACTGCGGGTATGAAGGCTTTTGCGAACAGGTTCGTACCGAAATACATCCTGCGGCAATTGTTCCGGATGAAGTATCTCTCCTGAAAAATGTGCATCGACCAATGAAAGAATCGAGCTTTTGCGATTGTTCTCCACCACAAAAGTAATGTTGTCCTGACTTTCGAGCTTTTCCTTGAAATTATTGGCCATACAGCCGGTCACGACCACAACGGCATTGTTGTTTGCGCGCGCAGCCTGACTAATAGTCGTCCGCGATTTCTGGTCACTTTGATTGGTTACGGTGCAGGTATTGACCACCACCACATCAGGCGATTCGTCAACACCGACAAGTTGGTACCCGGCCTTGTCGAAATCGGTAACCAAAGCATCGGTTTCGTATTGGTTGAGCCTGCAACCAAGGGTTTTAAAGGCGATTTTTTTAGTATTGTTTGAATTCACTGCTTTTTTCTGGATTTACATTGTGGCGCATACAGTATTTCCGTTTTAAATTTAATTGGTAGATGCGTCTTGTTTTTTGTTATTTCATGTCCGTCGCATAAATGTGACGGCAAAGGATACTGTCCCAATACCTTACTGATTACTGAGACTGAACACTTCCTGAAGCTCCCCACTCATCGAAAAATCGGCAGCCGAAGTGATTTTCACATCAACAATTTTTCCCATCAGCGAATTATCCTGACGATCAAGTCTAACAATTAATTTTCCTTCAGTGAGTCCGGTTGAGAAGCCAGTCTTTCGGTCGGTTCCATTAATCAGAACACGAACGGTTTTACCAACCAGCGTTTCATTGTAGTCTCTTGAATGTCCTTTCAAAATTTCGGATAGCCGGTGAAGCCGATCTTTTTTGTCGTCCGAAGAAACTTCGTTTTCCCATCGGTAACTTGCAGCTCCTGGTCGCGGCGAATACATGGCAATGTATGCCATGTTAAATTTAAATTCATTCATTGCGGCCACGGTGTTCTGAAATTCGGCTTCTCCTTCGCTCGAAAAACCAACAATGATGTCGGTAAACAAAGTTGCCTGCGGAATCAGTTCGCGAATATCGCCCACAATGCGGCGGTATTTGTCCATCGAATGGCGGCGGTTCATTTTAATCAGTACGCGCTCGTCGCCACTTTGCATAGGCAAATGAATTTGCTTGGCCAGACAATCATAAGCGGCAATCACCTCAATCACTTCGCGGTTCATGTCCTGCGGATGCGGCGAAGTAAAATACACCCAGAATTCTTCGCCTGAAATTTTGCCGTATTCACCAATTTGCCGGAGCAGTTCAGCAAAATTAATTTCTTCGCCGTTTTTGTCGAGTCCGTACGAATTTACATTTTGCCCTAAAAGGGTGATCGATTTGTAGCCTTGATTGACTAAATGGCGAACCTCATCAATAATTTCTACGGAAGGGCGCGAAACCTCGCGCCCACGTGTATAAGGAACAGCGCAGAACGTACAGAATTTATCGCAACCATTCTGAATCGGCACAAAGGCTTCGTAAGTTGACTGGTATTTCGGTTTGATGTGCCACATCTCGGCAATGTGCTCGTTTTTTGGCATCGTAGGTTGCGGAGTTCTCAAGCCGGCTGGTGTTACCACTCCGTATTCGCGAATCATTTCTGGCAATTGAGCCAGTTCGCTCATCTGGAAAATCAGGTCGAAAGATTTCAGGAATTTCTCCTTATCAGCAGGCAACAAACATCCTGAAACAAAAGTGACAAGATTGCGCTTGTTCTTCCAGCGATTCCATTGGGCAATTTTGTTGTAAACCTTATCAATGGGCTTTTGCCGCACCGAACAGGCCAACATCCCAAGCAAACTTGCTTCTTCCTCGTTTTCTGTCCGCTCGTAGCCCATGCTTTCGAGGACCGAACTTACCCGTTCGCTGTCGGAAAGATTCATCTGGCAACCCAATGTAATCAGGTGGTATTTCATGTATCGATTTTATAAAACCACATAGGCACATAGGTCACAATAGTAGAGTTTTTAAAACCCGATTAAAATCGCATTCAATAAAAACCTATGTGTTCTATGTGTCTATGTGGTTATTCTTTATCTAAAAATATACTTCGCAGTGGATCTGGTCGCGCTCGAAACCTTTGTCTTTCAGGATTTCAAGGGCGTCAAAAATCATGTCGCTGTTGCCGCACAAGTAAAAGTGGGTTTCAGGTGAGAAAGTGCAGTCTTTCAGATAACCAGTTAATCTGCCAGTATAGGTTCCTTTCTGATCGCGGCTCGAACACAAAATGTATCTATCGCTGGCGTATTCATGCCGATCGTAGGCTTCAGTCGAATACCGTACGCCGTGAATCAGTGTGTAATCAATTTCAGGATAAGTTCGCACCATGCTGCGGAATGGCGCTATGCCGGTACCACTGGCGATAAACACAAATTTCCCGGTTTCGGCATCTTTGGGTTCCATACCAAATTTCCCGAAAGGCCCGTGAATCTCAACCAAATCGCCAGTTTTTAGCTTCCGGAGTTTGGGCGTAAAATAGCCATTGTCAACTTCTTTTACCAGAACTTCGAGATTTTCGTCGTTTTCGCCACTGTAAATAGAATACTCACGGCTTTGGTAATCGCCGTGAATACCCAGTGAAATGTGCTGACCTGCCTTAAAAGCAAAGCGGGCTCGGGGCAATTTCAGCGAAAATGTTTCGTTAGTCAATTGCCTGATTTCTTCAATTTTGTAGAAACTTTCGTCAATTTTTATTTCGTGCTTAATTAAATGCATCATGGGTTTACAATTTGGAGTGCAAAAATATCATTTATTTTCATTTCAGACAAGCATGTCTTTTATTTACGCATAAAAGATAACATTGCATTTAACTCATCAGCAACCCTTTTGTTCTGTTTTTTTAACAAAAAATCTTGAAAATTATGACAAAACTAAATGATTGATTGATCGCGTTTCCGTAAATTTGGATGAAAACAAAACAGAAAAACAAACTAGCAACTCATGAAAACAACAATTATTTACGCGACCTCGCACGGGTGCACCGAAAAAGCAGTGCTGGAACTTTCTCAAAAACTATCAGGGGAAGTAATCATCTACAATCTACAACAAAACCCAACTCCTACTTTTGATAATGCCGACAGGGTAATTATTGGCGGCTCAATTCATGCCGGACAAATTCAGAAAAAAGTCAGGGATTTTTGTACCGCCAACATGGAAGCATTGTCGTACAAGGAAATAGGCCTTTTTATTTGCTGCATGTACGAGCCCGAAGTTGCCCGCGAACAGATCAAAAATGCTTTTCCTGAAGAGCTGCACCAAATGGCAAAAACAGAAGCCATTTTTGGTGGAGAATTTAACTTCGATAAAATGAATTTTGTGGAGAAAATGCTCGTAAAAAAAATTGCAAAAGTTCGGGAAAGTGTTTCAAAAATCGATCACAACTCCATCGATCGGTTTGCCACCCGGATGGAAAAAACGTATAGCCCGTTTATGTTTCTGGTGTGATTTCAGTAAAAGAAAATCAGAGCAATGGCAAGTCAGCAAATTTCGCACGGCTTGCCATTTTTCGTGATTTCTCTTTTCAGAATTTCAGGTAAAAATCTTTGGTCAATTCCTTGTATTCCAGAGTGTAATCGTGGTGTTTTTCAAATTCAATTATCAGGTTTCCTTCCTGAAAAATACATTCCGAATTGGTTAATTCTATCAGTATCCGAAAAACCGGTTTCTGTGGATTGGGTTTTACCCGACACAATCGTGAAATGAAAAGGCTATTTGATTGAGCCAGATTCTCAATCTCCTGAAGACTTTCGATTGGCAAAACCAAAGCTATTCTGCCATTTTCAGAAAGCATATTTGCGGCTCCTGAAATCAAAACATCGAGCGGCAAAGTCTCGGCGTGGCGAGCCTGTGCCCGGGTTTCGATTGGAGCCTTAACTCCATTGGTGAAAAATGGCGGATTGCTTACAATCAGATCATAGTTTTGGTCGGTTTGTGCTGCAAAATCCTGAAAAGAACAAAGTTTTGCGTTAATCCTATCACTCCAAGCTGATTGCTGAATATTTACGGTGGCTTCCTGAAGCGCTTCCGGATCAACTTCAATAGCATCAATTTGCGCCGAAGCATTTTTCTGGGCCATCATCAGCACAATCAATCCGGTGCCGGTACCAATATCCAGAATTCGTTCAGCGCCTGAAGGATCAGTCCAAGCTCCAAGCAACACGCCGTCCATACCCACTTTCATGGCCGACCGTTCCTGAACAATGCGAAATTGTTTGAATTGGAAATAGGGGTTGCGTGGCATGATTGTATTTATTCGAGATTTCTCTTAAACCCAATTTCTCTGCGCGACTTTGGGGTTTCCTGCTTTTCAATCAGCTCATCAAGATAATTAAATACCAGTTCAATGTTTTTATCCTGATGGGCCAGTTTCTTTTTAATTTCCTCAATTTCAAGTCGAACGCTTAAATTGTCGGCCAGCATTTCCCTCATTTTTACAAAAACTTCAATTATTTTAATACTAACCTGCACTGCCGTTCCGCTTTTTAAAACATTTGCCAATTGTAGCACTCCATGTTCAGTAAAGACATAAGGCATAGAACCTCCAAGATGTTGTTTGGAAGGTATCGCATTTTGCGATACCATGATTTCGACTTCCTCATTTGTTAAGCGAAACATAAAATGCCCTGGGAATTTTTCTATATTTCGTTTCACCTGTTCACGCAGGCGAATAGCTTTTACATCAAAAAGCTCTGCCAAATCGCTATCGAGCATCACCTTCTGATTCCTAATCAGGTATATCTTATTTATTAGTACCTCTTCTGGAATGATAATCGAATCTATTTGGTCATTCATGTAAATTTATTTTTAAGCAAAATTTATCTTTTCCCAACTTGAGGTCACAAATTGTGACCTCAAGTTGCTATTTTATGAACTACAAAATTACCAGTGTCTCCCCAATTGCATCCCTCAATTTCGCCTCCACACCAACCTGCTCCGCAAATCCATGCCATTTGGCAACCGTTTCGGCAATTTGCTGAATAATGGCAGGCGCTTTTTTTACATTCATCTGGCGACCAACTTCCAGCAGATCGTCACGCGTAATTCCTTGTCTCTTGCCATTTATGCTCAGCGCATGTTGGCTTACCCAGGCGCTTCCGGGGCGGTAAGCATGGCAAACATCATAAGCCGGAGCCAGTTTCCATTCGCCCGATTGATTCATCAAAAAAGCAAAATTCTTGGTATGATCGTCGCAATTCTGTGCCATTACATTGAACACCATCCGCCGGAACATTTGTTCTGCTTCGGGATAAGTAAGCCGCAACATTCGCATGGTCTGAAACAATTGCTCGTAGCTGTACGAATAAATATCGTTGAAATCGTAGTGCATCAACCCACAAAATGTTTGAACATGTAACTTTTCGCTGCCTCTTGGGCGGTCGAACCGGCGGGTCATAAAATGTGCGCGCCCGCTTTCCTCGATCAGGCGGCATTCCGTCATCTCAATGCCGCAGTCAGCAGCCATCAGATAATAAGCCATTTCAACCCTGCCATAACCAAAAGTAGCTCCAAACTGACTATCGTCAACCCCATCGAACTTAAGAAGCCATTGCGTAAAACCATCCGGAGCATCGGTTTGTCCAGAGCGAACCTCGCCAGTTTCAAGATTATACGCCACAACTGCCTTTGCCCGCGCCCCTCCGGCCGAAGTCCCGATTTTCAAAATATCGGAAAGTGCTTTTTGCTCATCGTTCGAAATGTCGGTCTGAAACGACTGCCGTCCGGTCAGGATTTGCTGCGCCACATCGACCAAACTCCCAATTTCAACAACTGTAGCCTGATTGGCAGATTTTGGCACTACCGGCTCGAATTCCAATGCTCCCATTCCACGCTTCCCGGTAAAACAAAGCATTTCAACCGGGTTCATACTTCCCGAAGGACGACCTACGCGGGCCAGCCAGGCATCAATCAACGCACTTCCGTAACGATCGGGTAAAACATCGGCCAGCAATCCGGGCAAACCTTTAAATGTATTGCTTCCGGCAAGCTCCCGAAATGAAAATATATTATTGGAGGCTTCTCTGATTGGCATTTTCATTGGCGACACATCTAATCCGGATTGAAGAAAATCCACATCGAATTCAAAGTCAGCAACTCCTGATTCTGAATTCCAGTGAATAGCACCAATGCGCTTATTCCAGATATTTATGAATGCATTTTCTATCATCACCAATCAGGTAAAGAATATGGCTTGGGATCATCTTTTTTGGGGGTTCGGGCTCGCCTGCGCTTCTTCATTTCCATTTTCGCAAGATACATAGGGCTAATCTTCTCTTCAACCTGAAAAACGTTCAGAAACGACATTTGATTGAGTACCCTCAAAATCTGAATCAGCGAAAGAAGAGTTCCTCCACGCCCATTTTCGATTTGACTCAGGGTACTCCGGTTAACTCCGGCGGCATTGGCTACCTGCTGCTGGCTTTTATTCTGTTTAAGGCGTGTTTGCTGAACAAACTGACCAATCTGCACCAGTAATGCTCCATCACTTAATTCATTCCACTTTATGTTGATATTTTCCATCATTATTTTGTTTTTTTATATTTATTGATGGTTTTTCACAACAAATTTAATATTTTATTTTTGAAATAATAAAACAATTCAACTAATTTTTATCTTTTGTTGGCTTTTTACATCATTAAGTGCAATTTATTGTGTTATTGACCATTTTTCTCAACACAAAATAAACATAAATTCAAATTTAGAGTTCTAATTCTTAAAGTTGATTAATCAAAAATATCCCGGCAACTGCCTTTCGAAGCTTCAAGATTCCCAATCAACCTCCCCAATTTTCCCTGTCCAGACTCCGGTACTGAATGGCTTCCGATAAATGATGACTTTCGACCCGTTCGCTATTTTCAAGATCGGCAATTGTGCGCGACACCTTCAGGATACGGTCGTATGCACGTGCTGACAAACCAAGTTTTTCCATCGCATTTTTTAGCAAACTACTGCTGGCTTCATCCAGATCGACATATTGACGGATCATTTTCGACGACATCTGCGCATTGCAAAATACACCATCGCTTTTCGTAAAGCGGTACGATTGTATCTCACGGGCACGGATTACCCGCAGCCGAATATCGATACTGGGCTCAGTAACCGTATTCTCCGACAGCTTTTTAAATGGAACCGGAACCACCTCAAGATGAATGTCGATACGGTCGAGCAGCGGGCCTGAAATTTTATTCAGGTATTTGGCAACAATGCCCGGACCACAAACACATTCTTTGCTTGGATGGTTGTAGTATCCGCACGGGCAGGGATTCATGGAAGTTACAAGCATAAAACTTGCAGGAAATTCGACCGAAAATTTTGCCCGTGAAATGGTAATCGTCCGATCTTCCAAAGGTTGTCGCATAACTTCGAGCACCTGCCGTTTAAATTCAGGAAGCTCGTCCAGAAATAAAACGCCATTGTGCGCCAAACTAATTTCCCCCGGCTGAGGGAAAGCGCCGCCGCCTACCAAAGCAACATCAGAAATTGTATGGTGCGGACTACGAAACGGCCGTTGTGTCATGAGCGAAGTTTCTCTATCGATCTTGCCAACTACTGAATGTATTTTAGTAGTTTCCAATGCTTCGCGAAGCGAGAAAGGAGGTAGAATGGTCGGAATACGTTTGGCTAGCATGGTTTTACCTGCCCCGGGAGGACCAATCATAATTACATTGTGTCCGCCGGCAGCAGCGATTTCGAGGGCCCGCTTTACGTTTTCCTGGCCTTTTACATCGCTAAAATCGACATCACATTCGTTTACTTTCGTAAAGAATTCTTCACGGGTATTGACGATGGTCTGTTCCAACACTATTTCATCGTTAAAAAAATCAATCACTTCGCGGAGGCATTCAACTCCATACACTTTTAATGTATCGACAACAGCTGCCTCGCGTGCATTTTCCTTCGGAAGTATAAAGCCTTCAAAACCCTCCTGCCGTGCTTTAATGGCAATCGACAAAGCGCCCTTCACGGGCTGCAGGTTTCCGTCGAGCGACAATTCGCCCACCATCAGGAAACTGGAAACTTTGTCGGATTTTATTTGTTCGTTGGCTGCCAAAATACCAATAGCCAGAGGCAAATCGTAAGCCGATCCTTCTTTTCGAATGTCGGCCGGAGCCATGTTTATAACCACTTTTTTCCGGGGCCATTTGAAATTATTGAGCCTCATTGCCGACTCTATTCTTTGCTGGCTCTCCTTTACCGCACTATCGGGTAAACCGACCATATAAAATTTTATCCCCTGTGAAATCTCGGTTTCAATTGTAATTGTGGTAGCATTGATGCCGTGAACGGCGCTGGCAAAGGTTTTTATCAGCATGAAAATAGTTTATCAGATTTATTGTTAGCTAAATTTACAAAGACGGCATCACTTGCACAATAGTATTATCAATAAAAAATTGAATATCTTGTTCTCCGATTTAAAAGACGCTAAATGGTATCAACTTCAAGCCCAATAGTTCAAAAAGATAGCGGAAAAGAAATGTCAGAAACTAATCAATCGCCACGAACAGCCTCCAAATCGCTAATCACCATTCAGGAAGTAATTTCCCGCAAACAGTTGCACCAGTTTATTCATCTTCCGGCTACCATTCACAAAAATCATTCGAACTGGGTTCCACCAATTTACATGGACGAAAAAGAGTTCTTCAATCCGAAGAAAAACAAATCGTTTGATGCCTGCGATACCATTCTGCTGCTGGCGCATAAAGGCGACGAAGTTGTTGGCCGGATCATGGGAATTATCCATAAAAAATACAATGCTACCCATAATGAAAACCATGCACGTTTTGCCTATTTCGAAACATGGAATGATCCAGAAGTTGCTGCTGCTCTGCTCCATTTTGTTGAAAACTGGGCAAAGGAAAAAGGAATGGTGAAACTGATCGGGCCTCTAGCTTTTTCAGATAAAGATCCACAGGGTTTCCTGATCGAAGGATTTGACGAACCCGTTGTAATTGCATCCAACTGCAATTTCCCTTATCAGGTTGAGTTGCTCGAAAACAATAACTTCACCAAAGAAATTGACCTTGTTGTTTATCAAATAAAAATACCTGACCAAATTCCGGAATTCTACAAAAAGATACAGGAACGTGCCACGCAGATGAATAAAAATTTACGTGTTCTGGAATTTACATCGCGACGAAAAGTTAAACCATACATTCATCCGGTTCTTCACTTACTGAATCGCACTTTTACTGAAATATTCGGATTTGTACCTTTTTCGGATGCGGAGATGGACGATTTCGCTAACCGTTATTTGTTTTTGATCAATCCGCGTTTTATCAAGATCGTGGTGAACCAGGAAAACGAAGTAGTTGCCTTTGTGATTGGAATGTCGCACATTGGCGAAGGAATACAAAAAGCAAAAGGAAAACTGTTTCCATTCGGAATATTCAGGATTATTAGCTCTGCCAGAAAATCGAAACAGCTGAACCTGTTGCTGGGCGGTATCGATCCGGCTTACCGCGGCAAAGGACTGGACGCAATGATGGGTGTTAAAATGTTCGAATCGGCCATTTCACTCGGGAAAACACAACTCGATTCACACCTCGAACTCGAAACGAATACCAAAGTGAGAGCCGAGATGGAAAGAATGGGTGGACGTGTTTACAAACGTTTCAGGATATTTGGCAAGAACCTGAACGGATAATTGTTTCAATAAAATTTCTGGGTCATTCAGAATTGTTAATTTTGCATCCTTAAAACGATTCACAATGGGAATGAAATTCTTACATCTGCCAAAAACGAGGCAGTTTAATATTGGCACCCGCTTCTACGATCCTCAAAAAGAGGCAATGAAGGAGCGCGAAGAAAGGATTAAAAGAGAACTTGAACAAAACAACGAGGAAGAAATCAGTTCAATCTACAAATCCGGGATTAAAGGCCAGTTCAGAAATTCAGGAAAACTGATGAACAGCAAAACAGTGTCGGATGCCCGGAGGAAATCGAACATGCGTTTGTTCTACATTGTCATCCTTTTATCTGTTTTATTTTATTTATTACTGAAATAGTCAAAACACTTCTGTGCCAGATATTATCCAACTACTTCCCGATTCGGTAGCCAATCAGATTGCAGCCGGAGAGGTCATCCAAAGGCCTGCTTCGGTAGTGAAAGAACTGGTTGAAAACGCCATCGACGCCGGAGCAACGCAAATAAAAGTCAATATTAAAGATGCGGGCCGCACTCTAATTCAGATTATCGACAATGGCTGCGGCATGTCTGATACCGACGCCCGCATGTCGTTCGAACGGCACGCTACTTCCAAAATAAAATCGGCCAACGATATTTTCGCCATTCGTACAATGGGTTTCAGGGGCGAGGCACTGGCTTCAATTGCCGCCATCGCCGAAGTGGAACTTCGCACCAAAGAACACGATCAGGATTTGGGAACTTTTATCCATATTTCAGGCTCAAATATCATCAGTCAGGAGCCCGTAAGTTGCGACAGCGGTACAAATTTCCAGATAAAAAACCTGTTTTTCAATGTACCGGCAAGGCGTAAATTCCTGAAATCGAATCCTGCAGAATTGAAACACATCATCAACGAAATTCAGCGTATTGCACTTGCCAATGCTGATATTTCGATTTCGCTGCATCACAACGGGTCGGCCATTTATGAGTTAACCGGTGCGAACAAAAGGGTACGGATCGTTTCAATTTTTGGAAAAAACATCAATCAAAACCTGATACCGATTGACACCGAAACTTCGCTGGTGAAAATTACCGGTTTCATCGGGCAACCCAAGCACGCGAGAAAAACCTTTGGTGAGCAGTTCTTTTTCGTGAACCACCGATACATGAAACACCCGTTTTTTCATCGCGCCATTATGCAGGCTTACGAGAAAATCTTGCCACCCGATGCAATCCCATCGTATTTTATATATTTTGAGTTGAATCCGGCTGATATCGATGTCAATATTCATCCGACCAAAACGGAGATCAAATTCGAAAACGAATCGGCTATCTGGCAGATATTACAGGCTTCGGTTCGCGAAGCACTCGGCAAATTCAACATTGTGCCATCCATCGATTTTGATCAGGCCGGAAGTGTTGATATCCCGATGCCACTTAGAGATTATGCAGATATTCGTACGCCTGAAATAAAAGTAAATCCCGATTACAATCCTTTTAATCAGGCATCTTCAACCCGAAATTACCCCGGAACAGAAAAAAGTTACACGCCTGCACCAACACAACGCGGCAACCTGAGCAGCTGGCAGTCGCTGTATAAAGGACTCGAACCCGACTTTTCAGAAAAAAAAGAAGAACCTGAAGCAGATCCGGTACAATTTAAGATGGAAGAACAACAAACCCTTAAAAGTTCGGTTCAGTTTAAAAACAAATACATACTCACACCTGTTAAGTCTGGGCTGATGGTGATTGACCAGAAGCGGGCACACGAGCGAATTCTGTACGAAAGACTGATTCAGGTAATGGAAACCAACGAAGTAGCATGCCAGCAGCAGCTTTTTCCTGAAACTTTTGAATTGAATGCTTCCGATGCAGCTTTGCTAACCAGTATCCTGACCGATCTGCGGTCGCTGGGCTTCGATATCCGCGATTTTGGCAAGAACAGTTTCATTATCAACGGAACTCCGGGCGTTTTGGACACCTCAACTCCGGTCGAAATCATCGAAAGCTTGCTCGAAGAATTTAAGAATTCACCCGTCAACCTTCAGGAAAAAGCACGTGAAAAGGTGGCAATTTCGCTGGCGCAAGCCTCGGCAATTCCTTATGGCCACGCACTAAAGCCAGTTGAGATCAGCGAATTAATCGACAATCTTTTTGCCTGCCAAACGCCCAATTTTTCGCCTAAAGGGAAAAAGTTACTGTCTATCATGCCATTGGAAGATTTTGAAAAACTGTTGAAGTGACATTTTGACGCAGAAGATGCGGGAACCCGGAAAATTATTACTTTGGTCGGGTGTTTGTCAATAGTAGCCGATAGGCTTAAGTTTCGAATCCTGAGCCTAATATCTAAAGTTTATAGTCTAAAAATAATACGATGCAAAATTTCAGACCCAGTTTCAATACAGTCCCTCCGGTTGTCAAAAACCTGATTATCATCAATGCGATAATGCTTTTTGTAACTTATGTGTTAAGCATGAGAGGAATCGACCTTGCCGGCATTTTAGGGCTTCGCTATTTTCAGTCTCCTGATTTTAGGCCCTACCAGCTCGTAACGCATATTTTTATGCACGGCGGATTTACACATCTCCTGTTTAATATGTTTGCGCTTTGGATGTTTGGCCGGGTGCTGGAAAGTGTTTGGGGACCGAAACGCTTTTTTATTTACTATTTTGTTACCGGCCTTGGAGCTGCAGCACTTCACACTTTCGTTAATTTCATGGAATTTCAGAGCATTGCATCTAAAATGACACCTGAAGCAGTGCAAATGGTATTGAGTGAAGGAACCGAAATTTTTAATCAGGGGAAGAACTTCTCCGATCCCTTGGCAGGAAAGCTAAACCTTATTTTAAATGTTCCGACAGTTGGAGCATCAGGAGCTGTGTTCGGGATTCTACTTGGCTTCGGTATGCTATTTCCCAATACTCAATTGATGCTGCTTTTTCCACCAATTCCAATTAAAGCCAAATATTTTGTGATGGGTTACGGAGCTCTTGAGCTTTTTCTGGGTGTTACACAAACCGGCAGCAATATTGCCCATTTTGCCCATCTCGGCGGAATGCTATTCGGGTTCTTCATGATAAAATACTGGAACAGAAACACAAAACACTTTTTTTAGTCGATGAACCTTTTTGATGAAATAAAAGAATCTTTCAGAGAAGGATCAGCCTTGACCCGACTGATTTACATCAATTTGGGTATATTTCTGACCATCCGGATCGTCAATGTTTTTTTCTTTTTGGCAGGCGCCGAGTTCCCGTTTCTCGACTGGCTGGCTCTTCCGGCCGATTTCGGTACACTTGCCAGCAGGCCGTGGACACTTATCACTTATATGTTCCTGCATTTCGATTTTTTGCATATCCTGTTTAACCTGCTCTGGCTCTATTGGATGGGGCAAATTTTTCTTGGGTATTTTGATCAGGGCAAATTAATTGCAATTTATATTTTGGGTGGAATTTCCGGTGGTTTATTTTACATTCTCGGGTATAATTCGTTCCCTGTTTTCTCCGGAATTGTTGCCGATTCGAGACTCCTCGGCGCATCGGCTTCGGTAATTGCTATTGTAACAGCTTTGGCGGTTCACGCACCGAACCATAGCATTCACCTGATGTTTATCGGGCCGGTAAAAATGAAATTTATTGCTCTCGTTTCGGTTGTTCTTTATGTAATTGGTATTTCATCGACCAACGCAGGAGGCAATCTGGCACATTTGGGAGGAGCATTCTGGGGTGTAGTTTATGTACTTCAGCTTCGCCGGGGATTTGATACGGGCAAAGGAATAACTTCACTATTGAATTGGATAAAAAAACAATTCTCACCAAAACCCAAAGTAAAAATCACCTACCGAAAGCCGGTAAACGACATTGAATACAACCGGCAAAAGAATCAGGATCAAGCCCGTATGAATGAAATTCTGGAGAAGATAAGCAAATCGGGTTATGGTTCACTTTCAAAAGAAGAAAAGGAAATTCTGTTTAAAATGGGGAAGTGACCAAAGCTTCCGGAGAAAAATCAGCCTTCAATTTTATTGATTATCAACTACGTTTCTTGTTCCTGCCTTTGACAGCATTTTCGCGCACTGCTTTGAAATGGATAGTTTCTCTTCTGGAATGTTTAACGGCTTCGTTAATACTGGCATTTAATTCGAACCCAATCAGAAGAATCAGCGAGAGGAAATACATCAAAAGCATAATCACCAGAAGTGTTCCGATTGATCCGTATAATTTGTTGTATTGCCCGAAACGGTTGATGTAATAAGAAAATCCGACAAAAGTAACGACACATAAAAATGTTGCCAAAGTACTTCCGGCCGAAATAAACCGCCATTTTGTTTTTTTTGCAGGAGCCAGATAGTATAAAAACGAATTGGCCATGAAGAACAAAAACAATATTACGAGCCATTTTGCAAATACAAGTGTATAAAAAAGGAATTGCCCCTTAAGGTAATCGTTTTCAGCCAGATAGTTTATTAAATGCTGCCCATAAGTTATCAGGCCAATTGCAATAGTGATTAAAAATGCAAGAATTACAAGCAGCACAAGTGCGATAAGGTGCTGCCCCCACCAGGTCCGGCGCTCGAAAGTATGCAGCGAAGCGTCGAATGCACCCATCATAGAAGCCAGCCCATTTGTTGAAAAGATAAGAGCCATAAAAAATCCAAGTGAAAGCAAATCGCCACGCTGCTGGGTCAGGATATCTTTAACAGTTTCTTCGATGGCCAGAAAAGCATTTCTCGGAACCATATCCTTTATCAGCAAAAACAACTCGTCCTGAAAATTATCAATTGGAATGTAAGGGATAAGCGTAAACAGGAAAATAATGGCCGGGAACAAGGCCATAAAAAAGCTAAAAGAAATTGCTGAAGCCCGGGTAGTAAGCCCCCCGTCGATAATACTTCTCCAAAAAAATACCATTACATTGTACAATGGCATCCCGTCAAAACCGGGAAAGGTGATTCTTTTTGCCTTAACGACAATCCTTTCCCAGAAATAAATCAGTTTTCTGGTCATTCGTCCATGCATCAACCCTGTTTTTCTATTCGTAACTGGTGAATATAGGAGTTATCGTTATTGTTCTTCAGGAGAAAATAAACCCTGAAGGTACCGGTATTTGTAACCAAACTTCCAATAGCATAGCGGGCTCCATCTTTTCCTCCCTGGTGAATAATGGTGAATTGTTTGGGTTTATTGGCTTTAAAAAACTCGGCAACAATCTGCTGCGCCTGCGATTTACTGAATACATCGTCGTGAGTTTGAACCACCAGCTCAACATTCTGATTAAAATAGCTGGCCAGCACTTCATGATTTCCATTTTGGATGCTAAGCACAATTTCGTCGGGAATTTGCGCAAAAGTGGTTGGAGCAAAGGCAAAAAGACTAAGAAATAATATTGTGAGTTTCAATTTAAAATTCTTCATTTTGCTAATATTTTTTGTCTGAATTACTTTCAACGAAAATCATTACCAAAAACCATGCAATTTTTTCATTAAAGAAATACATTTGTAAAAGTAACAAAATTTTAGAATGAAAATATGCCTGCTTGTAATCGGGAAAACTGACGAATCGTATCTGCAGAAAGGATTGGAAATTTTCCTGAAGCGGATACCGCATTATATACTTTTCGAAATGAAGGTGATTCCTGATATTAAAAATGCGAAAAACTTAAGCCGCGACCAGCAAAAAGAGAAAGAAGGAGAACTGATTTTACAGCAATTGCTTTCGTCAGACGAACTCATTCTGCTCGACGAGAACGGAATGGAATTTACTTCGATTGATTTTGCACGGTTTTTGGAAAAGAAAATGATTTCAGGAATTAAACGGCTGGTTTTCGTAATCGGCGGGCCTTACGGATTTTCGGAAAATGTGTATTCAAAGGCCAGCGGAAAAATGAGTTTATCGAAAATGACCTTTTCGCACCAAATGGTCAGGCTAATTTTTGCCGAGCAATTGTACCGTGCTTTTACCATCCTGAAGGGTGAACCATATCACCACCAGTAAAATAATCCGGGACAAATCAGGCGTTGAACCGAATTTTGATTATTTTGTGACATGAAGGAATTCAGAAGATACATATTACCTGCTCTTTCGCTCCTGTTTTTTGTGGCAGCATTCGTTCTGGAACACAGAAACATCTATCATCAGCCTGAAAAAAAAATCATTCATAATTTTCAGCAGACTTTTCTCGAACAGGAAAGAAAGCTGGCGGAATATCTCGATGAAGCTGAAAAGAAACTCACTCAAAATCAGCCCTACGAAAATTATGCATCAACTTTTGCCGATTTAAATAAGCTATTCGAAAACGACGGACTTGGATTCGTAATTTTCAGTGAACAAAAAATGGTTTACTGGTCGAGCAATGGCTTTTCATTTCCAAATCTGCTCACAAAACTATCGGTCGGAAACGGGCTGCTCACACTGCCAAATGGGATTTTCGCCGCTCAAAAACGGATTGTCGGAAATCATCAGTTAATCGGATTGATTCATGTTAAAACTAACTATTCGTACGAAAATCAGTTTCTTGAAAACAAGTTTATTGCTCCATTCAAATTGCCGGCACAGTTCAGAATAACTGCGGAAAGAAGCAAAAACGCATACGAAATTCAGGACTCTGCCAATCTTTACCTGTTCTCGGTAATTCCCGGCGGAAAAATACAGGTTGGCGAACCACAATTCTATACAACTGCTTTTCTGTATTTACTTGGACTTACATTTTTACTTCTTGTGGTATATCGCCGGATAAAAGATTACCACGAAGAAAATTTTCTCGCGAAAATGCTGGTATTGACCGTTGTACTATTCGTAATTTACTGGATTCATGTACTTTTTGGTCTTCCGGCAATACTCGACCACCTCGAAATATTCAGTGCAAAATATTACGCTATTTCAAAAATGTTACCCTCGCTGGGCGACTTTTTCCTGATAACAGTGCTGATCTTTTTCTGGAGCCTGGTTTTTATCCGCGAATTTGAACTTAAGGGAAAATACAGAAAAGCGATGGTAATTCCTTCTTTTGTATTTGTCGGAGCTCTCTACCAGATTGTTGGTCTTATGATTGGCAACCTCATCAGAAACAGCAGCATCACATACAAACTGAATCGGATTACCGACATCGACCAATTTAGCGTGAGCAGTTATCTTGCCATCGCGATGCTTTTATTTTCAGTTTTCCTGATTAACCTGAAAATTATTGAAAAAACAGAGAAACTGATAAACAAACGTACATTCCTGAATATTCATTTAATTGCTTTACCAATTTCACTTCTGCTTTGTATTCTTTTCCATACCAGCGAATTTTATCTGCTCGCGTTGTTTCTCGCAGTCAATTTGCTGCAAAACCAGATTAAGAAGCTTCATATTTCAGGTTTTTCTCTTTCGTACTCCATTTTGTTCATTTCGCTTTTTTCGGTTACAAGCCTGGTGGTTGTATATAAAACCGTTGAGCAGCGCGATATTCAGATACAAAAGCTGATGGCCGTTAATTTGAGTTCCGAACAGGATCCGGTTGCCGAAGTATTTTTGGCCAATATGCAAAATCAGTTCAATGTCGATTCCATCATTCCCCGACTGCTGAACCCGCCATACAAAGAGTTGGAAAACTACCTGACAAGTAACTATTTCGATGGATATTTCAGAAAATACGATATTCAGTTTACGTTTTGCGCAGGCAACGATAGTGTTTTGATTCAGCCGGAAAATGTTTCCGAGCCTTGCTTTCCTTATTTCGATAAAATGATTGAAGTTTCGGGAACAAAAGTTCCGGGAAGCAGCTTTTATTATATGAATAACATGGACGGCCGGGTTTCTTACTTCGGAAAAATTCATTACCCGCTGGTTGACGATTCAAAAGGCTTTTCGTTGTTTATCGAGCTGATTGCTAAAAAAGTATCGGAAGGCATCGGGTTCCCCGAATTGCTGATGGACCGAACCCTGATTAAGCCTTTCAGATACAAATACCTCTCGTACGCAAAATATTTCGACGAGGAATTGGTGAGCCGATCGGGCGAATATACCTACAATTACTATTTGCAATCATACTATATCGGCAATTCAGACACTGAATTTGAACTTCGTAAATTTGATGGTTACGACCATGTAATTTATCGGTTCGACAGCAAAAACTATATCATTGTCAGTAAACGATCGCTGATTTTTACCGATTACCTGATTTCGTTTCCGTACATTTTTGTATTCTATTTTGTATTTGTTTTAACAATCGGACTAATAGGCAACCCGCAATTCCGCAAGCTGATCATCCCGCACGATCTGCGTTTCAGGATTCAGGCAGCAATCATTTCTGTTGTATTGGTTTCTCTTCTTTTTGTGGCCGCCGGAACGATCTATTATAACCTTCAGGAATATCAGAAAAGGCACAGGCACGACCTTCAGGATAAAATGAGGTCAATTTCAGAAGAAATCACTAACAGGCTGATTAATGTAAGTTCAATTACTCCTGAACTTCAGCAATGGCTCTTCAGAGAATTGTACAAGCTTTCGAATATTTTCAGGACCGACATTAATATTTACGATGTGAAAGGCGAATTGCTTGCCTCTTCGCGACCCGAAATATTCCGCAAAGGAATTACATCGGAAAGAATGAATGCCGAAGCATTTTACGAATTATCGGAGAAGTACCAGCTCAACTTTTTTCATCCCGAAAAGATCGGAAACCTCTCCTATCTTTCAGCTTATGAGCCCATTCTGAATAACCGCGGCGATTATCTCGGATATCTGAACCTGCCGTATTTTACGCGTGAAGACGAACTAAAACAAGGAATATCAACATTCATCGTAGCGTTCATCAACCTGTACCTTCTTCTGTTTCTGGCCAGCGTGATTGTGGCGGTATTTTTGTCGAACAAAATTACTTTACCGCTGAGCCTTATCCGCGAAAAACTGAAAGGTATTCAACTGGGAAAAAAGAACGAACAGATTAATTATCAGGCTGAAGACGAAATTGGCGCATTGGTTCGCGAGTACAACCACAAAGTTGACGAACTGGCCGAGAGTGCCGAACTGCTCGCCCGATCGGAGCGCGAATCGGCCTGGCGCGAAATGGCCAAACAGGTGGCCCACGAAATTAAAAATCCGCTCACACCTATGAAACTTAACATACAGTACCTGCAAAGAGCAAAGGCTGAAGGCAGGGAACACTACGATGATTATTTCGAACGCGTGACTCAAAATCTTATTGAACAGATTGACACACTTTCGGGAATTGCAACCGAGTTTTCGAATTTTGCACAAATACCCAAAGCGAAGAATGAGGTTTTCGACCTGATTGAAGTATTGAAAAATGTTTGCGAATTGTTCGTACCCAACCAGAATCTTCATTTTTCGTTTAAAATGAACGACCTGAAGGAAGTCAGCATTTTTGCCGACAAAGAGCAACTTTCGAGGGCTTTTCTTAACCTGATAAAAAACTCAATTCAGGCAATTCCGGCTGAAATAAACGGTGAGATACGAATTGAGGTAGCGAAAGACGATTCGGTTGCCCGTATTTCCATTGGCGACAATGGGTCCGGAATCAGCGAAGAAGCGCTGGAGCATTTGTTCCAGCCTAATTTCACCACCAAAACCAGCGGCATGGGCCTTGGCTTGTCGATTGTAAAAAATATTGTCAGTAATTTTGGTGGAAAACTTTGGTACACCACGCAGATTGGAGAAGGTACCACTTTTTATATCGAAATACCTGTCTTTAAAAATGGTAAAAACTTAAAATAAACAACTATGGAATACCGGAAATTAGGTCAGTCAGATTTAAATTTATCAGTAGTTACTTTTGGTGCATGGGCCGCCGGAGGCTGGATGTGGGGAGGAACCGAGCGCAGCGAAGCCGTAAAAGCAATTCAGGTTTCATACGATTACGGAGTTACATCAATCGATACCGCTCCGGCTTACGGACAAGGATTAAGCGAAGAAATTACCGGGGAAGCCATCAAAAACATTCCGCGCGACAAGATTCAGATTCTGACCAAATTTGGATTGAGCTGGGCCGGCACAAAAGGGCAATTCTTTTTTAATAGCCGCGACAACGACGGAAAACCACTCGACATTTACCGTTATTCAGGAAAAGATGGAATTATTAAAGAATGCGAAGACAGCCTGAAACGACTTGGAACTGACTACATTGATCTTTACCAGATTCATTGGGCCGACCCAACAACTCCTGTTCACGAAACAATGGAAGCCGTTGCCCAATTGATTAAAGATGGAAAAGTACGTTATGCCGGGGTCTGCAATTACGATGTTGCATTAATGAAAGAAGCTGCCAAATACATCGATCTGGTTTCTGATCAGGTTTCGTACAGCATGATTAACCGCGGAATCGAGCAAGAACTTGTTCCGTACCTGATCGAAAATAAAAAATCGGTACTCGCTTACAGCCCTTTGCAGCGTGGTGTTTTATCCGGGAAAATAAAACCGGGACATCATTTTAACGAAGGCGATACCCGCGCCGATTTACCTTATTATTCGGCAAAAAACATTGAAATGATCAACGTTTTTCTTGAAAAATTAAAACCGCTGGCCGAAGGGAAAAATGCAACACTTAGTCAACTGGTTATTGCATGGACAATAAGTCAACCCGGAATCACCATTGCATTGGTTGGTGCCCGCAACGCTGCACAGGCCATCGAAAATGCGCAGGCTGCACAACTGAAACTCAGCTCCGCTGAAATTAGTTTGATCACAGCCGAACTTGATAAACTTAAACTGGAACTTTAACCCGAATTGCGTATCAATCACTTCACCGGTAAAATCAACTTTCCGGTCGAAAAATGCCGTTTCATTTTATAACAATCCATAACTTTGTGATAAAACATTCGAAAACGAACATTAAAAAAAACTTTTTACATGCAATCACACGAAATTGATTACAAAATTATGGGGCACGACGTTCAGTTGGTTGAAATTGAACTTGACTCAGGAGAAACAGTGATCGCCGAAGCAGGCGCGATGCTTTATATGGAAGACGGTATAAGTTTCGAGTCAAAAATGGGCGACGGATCGAATCCCCGTGCCGGATTTTTCGACAAGGTACTCTCCGCTGGTTCGCGCCTTATTACCGGCGAATCGTTGTTCATTACTCATTTCACCAACCAGGGCTGGGGCAAAAAGCACGTTGCATTTGCGGCTCCCTATCCGGGAACAATTATTCCGGTTGACCTCACACAGCACCGTGGTTCACTGATCGTACAAAAAGATGCATTCCTTTGCGCCGCACTGGGAACCAAAATATCCATTCGACTTAACCGTAAAATAGGTGCCGGATTTTTTGGCGGCGAAGGTTTTATTCTGCAAACACTGCAGGGCGACGGAAAAGCATTTATTCATGCCGGAGGTACTGTTATTGAACGCCAGCTGAACAACGAAGTGATTCGTGTTGATACTGGTTGCGTGGTGGCCTTCGAAGAATCCATTGATTTTGATATTCAACAGGCCGGTGGACTCCGCTCGATGGTTTTTGGCGGCGAAGGATTATTTCTGGCAACCCTCCGCGGAACCGGTAAAATCTGGTTACAGTCGATGCCAATCCGGAAACTGGTTGCACAGCTTAGCTCATTCGGACCCAACAGCCGCAAGGAATCGAGCGGTGGTTTACTCAATAATATTTTCGAATAAACTGAAGAAAAAATCAGTCTGGAATTGAATCAACCTTTAAAATTTCAAAAATCATGAACGAAAAATACCCAAAAGAACTGATCGGAAGTATTGCCGAATCGATCGATTGTGGCATGACCTGTTTTGTGAATACTGAAACTTTTGAAATGGAAGATGTACCGGCACTTTTGGTTGACGACCCCGAAGAATTTGAAGGACTGGTGGGTGAAACTCCGGAAAGCATGGGTTTGAAATATCCGGACTGGGAAAACTATATCAGCATCGAGCCCCTCTCCTCGCATGAATCTTTCAGGATAATGGAAGATTTTACAGCCGCGCTACCGAATTCCGAAATGAAACAAAAGTTGGCAGAAGCGCTCCGGCACCGGAAGCCTTTTGCCAACTTCCAGAATATTATTGGCAATTCTGAAATTCGCCAGAATTGGTTCGATTTTAAAAAGCTCTATCTTGAAGAATATGTGAAAGATTTACTCGAAGCCGAACTGAACAGTGACGAAGAGCTTGATTTCGAGGAAACAAATGGATTCTTTGATGGAGAAGGCCATAAGATCGACCCGAATTCGGTGCCAATCCGAAGCCTTTGCGTAGGTTGCAAAAAACATCATGCCGGCGACCTTGAAGAAAACCAGTTCTGCCTCATGACCCGATTTGACCAGCGCGACGAAGAAGATTTTAACTGCAGCGCTTACGAGAAAATGTAAGGCCTGAATAATTTTAATGGTTATCCATAACTTTACCCAATCTCATAAAAGTCATCCAATTGTCATTTGGCAGGCATTAAGTAGTCATAAAATAACCATTACTACTTACACAGAATACCGAATAGGTATATCAACCTACAATCATAATAATCTACTACCTTTTTACGAGTTTAAACGACTGGTTCCCGCAACGCAAAATGTAAATTCCAGGGTTAAACTTATGCAAATCAAGCATAAGCCGATCTTCACCAGCTGTTGGGTATTCCGCAATTTTCGCTCCTGAAAGATTAAAAAGCTGCACTCTTTCAGTTTTGCCTTTCAGTCGGCTCACCTCAACCATTCCTGAAGTCGGATTTGGACAAACATTCAGATCATTATTAGTCAGACTATTACTCGAATTCAGAACATCATTAATTGAACCTATTCCCCAGTTTTTGCCAAAGTGATTGTCCATCGTCAAATCCTTCAGTACAATAATCTGGCCCGGAACAGAAATCACCGGCCAGGGATTTTCGGGCAAATATTTCAACTGATCGAAAATAATTCCTGATTCGTTTAACAATTGGATGGTTTCTCCCTCATCGGCCAACCTGCCAATTTCCCATTGAAATACAGGAATTTTACTACTCTCCCACTCTTCGGCCAAAGCATTTTCAGTAACAATTACCTGCCCGCCCGGCTTAATTACCGAACCTGCCGCGAAAGTAAAAGTGACCCCTTTTGAAAGCTGAAAACCAGAAACATCGAATGGTTCACTGCCCGGATTACGAATTGCCAGAAATTCGGGCACTGAAATTCCGTCATCATTATAGCCAATTGCCGAAAATTCGATCATTGGTCTGATCTGAAAAAGGGCTGGACTGGCACCGATATTGCCTGTAGAGCCTGCATTTCTGGCAGGAGAATTATCTTTCAGTAAAAAATCGAAAGCTCCGGGGTTGTTTAGCAACGGATCTCCAAAATGATTGCCATTTCCGCTCGGAAGCAAATCGTTATCCGACAGCGAATTCGAGAAAACAAGTGACGATTTTTCGTCGTTTAGGAAACTCGATTCGTATGAATTCGATAGAATACTGTTGGTCACCCAGCCATTTCCTCCGGCACTTCCGGCATTTTTTTCGAAGCTGGCCACCGGAATCGCGCATCCATAAAATGTGCAGTGGTCGATAATAACCTTGCTCGAATCTTTCAATCCGGCTCCCAGGTTACAGTTCGCAAAAACAGAATTTTGGATATTGGCCGACGATTGCTGCCCCACCGAAACTCCTTTATCAGTAATATTATACACCATTATACCATCAATCAAAATATTGATTGCTTTTTCTCCCAGATCAATGGCATCGCTGTTTGTCCCATGAAAATCGTAAATCAGGCAATTCCTTATAATCCCGTTTTCGATGTTATCGTAGTCAATAGCATCAGTGTCGGGCTGATCATTTCCCACAAATTCGCAGTTCTCAATTATTCCCTTTCCATATTTCAGATTTACCAAATCGCCGGTTACCGCCGAATGTAAAAAACTGTTGGCGATGGAAACATCCGAATAGCGCGCAGCAACCGGATTGCTCCAAACATTTCCGATTTTTAGCCCATCGAACTTTGCAATGGAATGGAACAGCGAGATTGCAGCTACATTCCGGGTTGGGTTTGGCCCATTTGAAGCGCCCTCGATAATCGTATTTTTTAGTGATGAAACTCCGGAGGAATGTTCTATCAGAATGGCGCCCCATCGCTTTTTTGTACTTTGTGGATTTGCAGTAAACCGAACTGGTTCTTCAGGGGTTCCGTTGGTTATCAGTGTGCCTTTTACCCAAAAATTGGCATCATCGGGCATCAGTATTTCTACTCCGGCATCGGCAGTTAGTGTTACTCCGGCCAATATCTGCACATCTCCTGAAACCATGTATGGCGAGCAGGTTTTATCGAGTTTAAGGTTTTCAGCAACAACCGACGGAATAATGCAATGATTGTCGCGCTCAAACAGAGCCATTATATTTGTGGCTTCGCTCATCGTAAATTTATACGTTTTTTCAGTTGCGACAAGCGTGCCGCTACCCGGCTTAACCGCTGTTAACTGAAGGTCGAAACTGATATCACTGCTATTTGGTGCGTCCTGATGAATTTCTACGGCAATGCAATTTTTCCCATTTTTCAGCAAAGATGCATCAATACCGAAATACGTAAATTTTGATTCGGCCGAGCCGGAAACCGTTTTAATTGCCGGAGAGGTATGATCGACGGCGCCCATCGCCATATTTACCCGAATTACTTCCTTACCGTTGAGATAAACTACTGCACCATCATCGAATTTTATCCCGGCGACAAGGTTCGAGAGCGAATCCTGGTGGTCAACTGTAAATTCCTTCCTGAAATAGGTACACAAAAACTTTCTTGAAGCACTTGGCCCGTAACCCACCCTGGTATTTTCATCGCCGTCGCCATAGCCCAACTCGGCTTTTCCTTCGGGCCACGCGCTGTCGTCAAAAGGTTGCTCTTTCCATTCTTCGTCAAGAGCAGCTCCTGTATCGTTGTATTTCCATATTGCTTCCTTCTGAATCAGGATTAAGTTCGGATTAAGTTCCCAGCCTTTAAATATGTAGCCGCCAAGCGCATCGGCCTGCAATGAGATTTCGCCGCCAGCCGGATATTGTCCGAGGCAATTATCCGCCGGAACTGACAATCCGTTAAACCTGATTTTTCCTGACCCGCCAGGGAAAGACGAAATGCTTAGGTTTTCAGAATCGCTGACCCCGTAATTCTTCAGGTTTTCCAGAAGAATTGCAGGCCGTTTTTCCGCAAATGTTTTCAGATTCTGAACCTGCCCCTGCCAGGAAGTAACCGAAGGAATCGGATTCCCGTAACTCGATGAAGTTCCTTTCCATCGTTCAATATGACCCGGAATTTCTGTTTCAATATTTTTGGCGAACCCATCGATAATCCCGTTCATCCGTTCAGGATTAAAAGTAGTGAAAAGCAAATCAGCAAGGCGATAACCAAAAGTCTTCGAATAGGCGGAGTTCTTCATCAGGTTACTGAAAGGATAAACCGACCGGCCCAGATAGTAAGAAATCAGATTATTTTCAGGATTGAAAAATCCACGGTCGAGATCGGCCAGCAACCAGCGCCATTTTCCAAAATCCTTTGGTTTCCAGGCCATCACGTTGTGATCAATCGAGGTGTTTCCACTGTATATTTCAGAAATAATAAAATCGGTAAAATTCCCGATGTCCATTTCTTGCGCCACTAGGTCGAAATTGGCCTGCACCGAAAGGTCCTGATGATAAAGTGTTTCGAAAGCTTTATACTGATCAAAATCCCCGGCTTCAACAGTATCTTCATAAGCAATCATATCAATTTTTGCGTCTCCCAGCTGGTTCGATTCCACAATATAATCTTCATCAACTTTCGATCTCATGTTGTGAATTCCCATGTATTGCCCGTTGATGAAAAGCACGCAAGCCCGAAACCCCTGTGTTTCAACATCCATATCGGGCTGTGTCGAATGTTGGATCATGCCATCGCGAAAAAGCGTGTTCGCCCAATCGTTGCCCGAAGCCCGCAACGCAAACGAATTAAAGTTTCTGGCAGATTTATCGAAGAAAAGCGGATATTCCAATTTTCCTTCTCCGTAGGCCTTCCGGAAGTAAATGCCCAACATTTTCTGCGGAAGTTGCCACGAATACAAGCCATTAATTTTTGTTCCGGCGGCAAGATTAAAGCCAGCCCGGTCGCTTCCATCGTTTTCGAATAATTCAATATTAACAGGAATTTCGCGGTCGGGCTTAAAATCCTGAACATATATTCCGATTTTAGGATCCCAGAAATTGGCCGGCGCCGAAGCAATCGACACAACCGGAAGTGATCCGATTGAGCCACCATCATTGATAAAATACGAATGGGTTACNNTTCAGGATAATTGATATTGGCTGATTGAAGATGCCGCCCAATGGAGTAAAATCTGGCTGGTTTTTTACGATGCCTTTAAAACTGTCGCTTCCGTTGGGTTTTCCCGGAGTTGGCTGACTGAAAAAGCCCCAATGAGCTGCGCCGTCAGTAATTCGTCCCATCGAAATATTTGGATCCTGAATGCTAAAAATCAAATAATCAATCATTTTACCTGAAGGATCGGTCAATCCAAGTTCCTCGCCTTCGGCCGAAAGCTTGAAACTGGTATGTAGCCCGGTAGCCAGATCATCGGCCCAAATCAGGATGAATGATTTAGGTTCCAATTCAATATCGCTGGTAATTTTCCACTTTTGCGGGTTCGAGATATTGTCGGTAATCGCATAACCATTCAGGTTTACAGTGGCAGTTCCTGCATTGTAAAGTTCAATCCAGTCGGCGGATGCGCCAAAATCGGGATCCTGAATTAAACCTGTATTCGAAGCCATAAATTCATTGATCACAACCTGGCTTCGGGCTTGAAAAACACTACAGGCAAAGGCAATGATCAGAAAGAAAGCTTTCATAAAACAAGTTAAAGCAAGCTGTAAATTTTATCTGCATAAATTTTTGAAACAAAGTAAAATTAAATATTCGCGCGTTCATGTTAAAATTCCAGAAGATTTATAATCAAATCCGACACTGATCCAACCAACATGACATTAAAAAAGGCACTAAAAGTCTATCTTCGCAGTGGCAAAAAATCAATCAATTACAATCAATAATATAAGAAAAATGGCAAAGAAAAAAATGGGGAAGGTAATCCAGATGCTAAGTCCGGAGAATTACATTCGGAAAAAAGCACGCAGTCTGCCTGTTTTCGAATGTTTGGTAAATACCGAATGGAAAGAACAGGGCGTGGCACATGTTGTTGTTGCCCGAAACCATACCAACGGAAACATTACCTCCTGCATGTATCTGGTTGATTTGTTTTGCCTTGGCGTAAAAAATACGCAATACCTTTTTAATATTCCTGAAGCCGAATATCAGGAAAAGAAAGAAGGAATGGAGTACATTGTATTTGAGCCAATTAGCTACACGCTCGCTCACAACATTGTATTTGCCGGACTCGAATATGCCGAAGAATTCGGGTTCAAACCTCATAAAGACTTTACTTCGGTTACCCAGTTTATGCTCGAAGAAGATACTGACGAGGTTGAACTGATTGACATTGAGTGCGGCAAGGATGGCAAACCCTTTTTTGTGAATGGCCCTTATGATGACTAGTCGAAAATTAACCGGATAATCGCCCAACTTGAGCGAACCGCGGGCCCCGGAAACTTCGACTTCGAAATTATCGACGATGAAGATGAATTTGATGAAGCAGGTGAATTCGACCGGATGACGATAAAAGAACAAGGCGAGCTGTTCCAGAGACTGCAAAGTAACCGCAACGATTTAGATGACGAAGAATATGAAAAATTTTGGCGTTTAACCGCACATGTAATCTCAAATATAGTTTCACCGGAACTGGTTGATCAATATTCGGAAGAGTATTTGGCCGATTTTGATTTTGAGGTGACCGACAAGGTGTTTACCAGCGAAATGCTGGGTTTGGCCAACCATGAGCTTAGCGACGGAGCGTGTGAATTATTTACCCAGGTTTATGACATAACCAACGAAAATCCGGAGGCTGCCAGGCGACTACTGAATGATTTCAGGAATGAAACACCCGAGAACCCGGCTTCGTACTTCCTTGAACTAATTATACTTAGAGCCGAAGACGCTCCCGACTACGAGGAAAAACTTCAGGAATACTATTCGATGTTTCCGGACTATGCTTTGCTGAAAATTTTATGGACGAATTCACTATTTGTTAGTTTACCGCCCGAAGAAGATGGCCCTGTTACAACGTTCACAATGCAATCGCTTTTTGCAGGCCGAACATGGATCCATCATATCGAAGCGTTTAACTACCTCACTGCCTTACTGATGGGACTTACACGAATGGGCGACATCGATCGTATTCAAGGTTTATACGAAGCCTATAACAATCTAAATCTTACCGATGATGAATTGGAAGTTCTGGAAGAATTTGTATTCATTGTAAAAACTTCCATCGTCGAACAAATCTTTCTTTCGGAAGAGTAATTTACACAAACAACGAAGCCCGGAACAATTCGCTCCGGGCTTCGTCAATTTTTCAGGAAACCGATTACAGTTTGTAGTATTGTTCCCAACCTTTGCGCGGAGGTGCACCAACGAGCATTTGATTAGCCAGTTTGTTATTTGTAATTTGCTTGGTTTCGCGGTCGAAAACCAGTTTAGTATTGAGTTGCTGTGCCAAAACTCCCAGATTAAAAACCTGACTCAACGGACCGGCAATCTCGAATGGTGAGCGGGTTTTCTCTTCTCCCTTTACCGCTTTCAGGAAATTAGCATAGTGATTTGAAGGACTCTTTGCGACTTCAGGTAATTTAGACTCCATTTCCTTTGCCTTTTCTGCCGGAATAATCGACAAAGTTGATCCATGCGATCCTCCCTTGAAAATCAAATCTTTACCGTAGATAATTTTACCCGGATTTAGTTTGGCAGGTTGTATTTTGCCCACACTTGTTGGCGGAATATTCGGATCGAGTTCCGAAACTCCATATCCTTCAGGAACCTGAGGGACATTGTTTACGCCATCGTACCACATAATTTCGCAGGCAGGCATATTTCCTCTCTTCGGAAATTTAAACGAAAGAGTTGACGACATCGGGAAAAAGAATGGATTGTGGCCTTCAAGTTTCACCGGATCAACTTCGTAAGGCAAGCCCAGATTCAGGAATTCGTGAGCAGTATCGATAATGTGAGCGCCCCAGTCGCCCAATGCGCCCATACCGAAATCGTACCAGCAGCGCCACTGTCCGTTGATAAAATCTTTATTGTAATCGTGCTCTTTAACGGCCATCAACCAGGTATCCCAGTCAAGTGTTTCGGGAATTGGTTCGGCATTTGGGAATTTGGTCATTTTAGTGTCCCAACCGTGCCAGCGCCGTGCCGAATTCATGTGCGCAGTAATCGAGGTTACATCTTTAATAATTCCGGCTTCGGTCCATGCTTTAAACTGAAAATAGTTTGCTTCCGAATGTCCCTGATTGCCCATTTGGGTAACCACCTTGTATTTTTGGGCACCTTTAATCATCAGTTCAACTTCGTTGAAAGTGCGGCCCATCGGTTTTTCAACAAAAACAGGTTTGCCCAAACTCATGGCCAGCATGGTGATAGGGAAATGTGAATGATCGGGAACACCAACCAAAACAGCATCAATCTGACTGGCCATTTTATCGAACATTTTCCTGAAATCCTGAAAGCGCGGAACATCTGGAAATTTCTCTAATACTTTCAACGTATGCGGCGCACCAATATCGGTATCGCACAGCGCAACAATATTGCACAATCCGGTATTGTACATCGAATTAACATCCGATCCACCCTGATTTCCGATGCCGATGCAAGCCAGGTTAACACGTTCTCCGGCGCTTGCCAGTCCGGCCAAAGGCGCATCAACGCCCGACATGGCTTTGGTTAGTATGGTTGGAATTACCATTATAGATGATAATGCAGCAGCCTGTTTCAGAAACAACCGCCGTGAAGCCTCATTGTGTTTGGTCATTGTATGTTTTTTTGGTTTAGAAAATTCATTGCAACAAAATTAGCAACATTGCAAACTTATGCAATCGATTGATCCAAGATTATCCTCATCAGGAAATGACATTTTATTTCTTCAAAGGAATTCTTGCAACTGTAACCGAATAAGCATCAAGTTCAAATAGAATTTTCTTTCCTGAAATCTTTATTTTCCGCTCAACAGGTGATACTATTTCAGGTTTACCAATATGGTTGTAAGCCGTTAAATCTTCGTTTGTCAATACCTGAAGTCTGATTTCGCCTGCCAACACTTTGCGTCCTTCAACCGATAAATTCAGGCTTGCAGGTTTTTTACCCACATTCACCATTTTCACCACCAGCTCCGAAGTTTTTGAGTCGATGATTGCGCTTGAATACAAACTATCCTGCCCGGTAAGCGGTTTGCCATCAACCAAAGCCGAAACGACGTCAGTACCTGCATTGGTCGAGAATATTTTCTGCACGTAATAATTCGGAGTGGCCACCACATGTTCGTTATCAAACCAAATAAGATCGGGGCGCCACTGCCATGCATTTACATTTCCGAAAAGCGGTGCATACGAAGCCAAATGTACCACATCGGCATTGCGTTCCAGCCCGGTCATAAATGCAGCTTCGGCCAGGGCGCTTTTCCATGTATTGCGCGATTCGGCATCTTTTTCCTCTTTATCGTGGGCGGCATATTCGCCTGCAAAAACTTTCGGGCCTTTGCGGTCGTATGAATCGTAGCGGGCGGCGTTTTGCAAAAACCAATCCGGACTGCGGTAATAATGCTCGTCAACCAGCTTCACTCCCAGTTGGCGCATCTCTGGCCACAAATAGTCAAAATCCTTTCCATCAGGCGATGGACCAGATCCACCCACGAAAATGATTTCAGGATGTTTTTCATTCAAAACTTTCAGGAATATTTTTAAGCGATCGACATATTGAGTTCCCCACTGTTCGTTGCCAACTCCTACCATCTTCATATTAAATGGTTCCGGATGCCCCATTTCAGCACGCAGTTTTCCCCATTTGGTAGTAGTTGTACCATTCGCAAACTCAATCAGGTCGAGCACATCCTGAATGTATGGATCGAGCGCATCCAGCGGCACCAATTCGCAGGAGTTGAACTGGCAGGCCATTCCACAGTTCAGAATTGGAAGCGGCTCGGCGCCAATGTCTTCCGAAAGCAAAAAGTATTCGTAAAATCCAAGTCCATACGACTGGAAATAATCGGGAGCATTGCGGTGTGCAAATTCGGTATTCCAACGATTGACAATCATTTGGCGGTCTTCAACATTGCCAACAGTCTTCTTCCACTGGTAGCGGGTTTCGAGTTCGTGTCCTTCAACAATACAGCCGCCCGGGAAGCGCAGAAATCCGGGTTTCAGGTCGGCCAGCTTTTGCACCATATCGGCACGCAACCCATTTTTACGGTTCTTAAAAGTATTTTCAGGAAACAACGAAACCATGTCGATTTCGAGCACTCCTTTTCCTGAAAGTGTTACGCGCAGATTTGCCGTTGAATTGTTCGCCGAACAGGTAAATTTAGTCTCGTATTTATTCCATTCTCCTGAAAAATTTTTCACCTCGGTTTGTCCGATAACCTTTCCTTCCGTGTCGAGCAGCTCCACTTTCAATGCAGAAATGCCTTCGCTTTGGCGCGCAAATACCGAAAACAGGTAGTTCTCGCCAGCCTTCACGCCCATTCCGCGAAAACCCTCGTTAACCAATCCAAGTTCTTTTCCCTGAAGCGATTCGAGCCGCAAAAAGCGCGGATTATTTTCATTCTGACTATTAATGATCTGGAACTGCCCCACATATTCTTCTCCGGTTTTCTTCCAGCCCATCAAAGGTTTATAGAATTCGAACGAGCGGTTTTTTACCAGTTCGGCATAAATACCGCCATCGGCAGCAAAATTGATGTCTTCGAAAAATAGCCCCCACATTGTTGGCTGAATCGGAGTTACTGGAGAAGCAGCTTTTACAACCAGCGTTTTGGTTTGTGCCAAGGTGCCAGAAATTCCGGCAAAAAGAAGGAAAATCAGGAAAATAGAGAATTTTAGTTTCATATCGCAGTTGGCTAAAAAGGTTAATAATTAGGTGCAAATATAATTGTACAGAACACACTTATTGCAAGTTTTTACTTATTGAATAAAAAAAAAGCGGCCTCCCCTCTGGGAGACCGCCGGATTATTCGCATTAAGCTGCAGGTTAATAACCTGGGTTTTGAGTTAAGTTCGGGTTAGCATCCCTTGCTGTACGAGGTATCGGGAATAACAGGCATTTTGATGCGGTAACACTTTTCCAGTTTGGAATCGCGTTAAGGAAAGTTCCAAACCTAATCATATCCTGACGTGAGCTAATTTCCCATGCAAGTTCGTATCTTCTTTCATTGTACACATCATCAAGGGTAACAGTAGTTTTAAGCTTTGAAGGATCGTCAAAAGCTCTTTTGCGGATAACATTTACCAAACGGGTAGCTTCTGCAATATCGCCGCCTGAACGAACCAATGCTTCTGCTTTCATTAAGTAAACATCAGCAAGCCTGAAGATTGCCATATCATTTTCAGCATCGCCGTTCTGGCCACTTTCAAATTCCCATTTCCAGCAACGCGCGCCATCTTCCTGCTCGGTTTGTCCCCATCCATCGGCATCGAAACCATATTTCATGGTAACATCAATGGTATGAATAAGTGGACGACCATGCGCAGTAACATAGGTATTGCCTGTTGCAGGATCTTTCATAGCTCCGGTAAGGAATGACCATCCGATACGCTTATCAGCGGCATCATAAGCCTTTACAAAGTCAGGCATGGCGCAAATCCCATTCCATGTTCCAATTTTCAGACCTAACGAAGGAGCAGCAAGGTAGTGAAGTGTACGTTGTGCAATATGATTACCACCATCGCTGGTACTGAATACAATCGGGAATATAATTTCCTGGGAGTTTTGGTTTTTAACGATAAAACTTTGTCTGAAACTTGGCTCTATCAGATAATTCATGCTCATAACTGCATTGCAGGCTGCAATACATTCCTGCCATTTAGCGCCTCCGGCAGGATTCCAAACCATTGCATTGAGGTACATCTTAGCCAACAAGGTGTTGACAACACCCTTTGTTATTTTTCCATAACTGGAAGAGGAAACATCGGTTCTTACAACGTCTTTAATTGCATTTAGTTCGCTAAGTACAAATGTATAGACTTCGGCCCTTGTTTTGGTTTTAGGCAGTTCTTTCTCGTTAAAGTCGGTTACGATTGGTACGTTTCCGTAATAATCGAGCAGCATATAATACCAGAATGCCCTTACTCCGCGGATTTCTGCAATAATCTGATCCTTGTTTTCAATGGCAGGATTTTCATTGATCATTGCATAAATCTTGTTACAAAGCGTAATGGCCGAAACGGCTGAATTATATGAACCAACGACTACACTGGTTGATGGAGTCCAGGTATGAAAACGCAATTCCTTGAACTGGCCGCCATCCCACCAGTCACCACCCTTGCGGGTTGGAGTTATCGCCATATCGGATGAACATTCGCTAAGCAGGAAAAAATTGCTGGGATAGATATTTTTCAAGGTCCTGTATATAGGGGCAATCAACGAGTTAACCTCTTTTGTGTTTTTTCCGAATTGGTCAACAGGGAGCTTGTCGAAAACTTCTTCATCGAGGTTTGTACAACCCGGAAAACCAAGGGTTGCGATTACGACAGCTATGAAAATGAATATTTTACTATTTTTCATGTTGTTTAAATTTTAAGAGTTTAGAAACTAAGGTTTACGCCTACTGAGAAAGTTCTTGATTTCGGATAGTATTCGCGACCTTCAACACCCGGATCAAGACCCGACATTTCGATTTCAGGATCTAAACCTGTGTATTTAGTAATTACAAACAAGTTTTGTCCGGTCACATAAACTCTTAATTTTTTGATTCCATAAAAGCCTTTGGTGTCAAAATTATAGGCAACACTGGCATTGTCTAATCTTAGGAACGAACCATCTTCAATGTAGTAGCTGTTGTATCTTGGACTTTCCTTCAGCCCGATAGTGAGCGATTCTTTCAGCACATTTGCTCCAGGCAGCCATTGTGTTGTAGCATACGACATCTTCGAGAAATTCAATACATCATTTCCATAAACTCCGCGGAAAAAGAAATTCATTTCCCAGTTTTTATACGAAATAACATTTGCCAGACCATAAGTAAAATCTGGTTGTGCAGATCCGATATAAGTACGGTCTTCGTCTGTCAGACCAGCTTTTCCGTCAATCATATCGTCCATAATGTATTTACCATCACTGTCAATGCCTGTACAAAGCCATCCGTAGAAAGTACCAAGTTCTTTACCTTCTTCCACAATATGAGTTGTGTTGTTTGATCCGCCACGAATCCAGGCAGATCCGGTTTTAATGGCGCTGGTAGTGAACTGATCGTTCGACAAGCTGGTAATTTCGTTTTTATTATGGGCAATATTGAATGTAGTGTTCCATCTGAAATCGTCTTTCCGGACAATGTCGCCACTTACCATAAACTCAACCCCTTTGTTATTCATCGAACCTACATTGGCCATCATTGTACCTTTCAGGTATGGTGGTTGTGGTACGGAATAAGTGTAGAGCAAATCGTCGGTATTCTTGTTGTAATAATCAATGCTACCATTGATCCGTCCGTTAAAGAAACTATAGTCGAATCCGACGTTAAACATCGAAGTTTGTTCCCAGCGAAGATCAGGATTTTCGTTCTGACTGAATTCGTAAGCGCTGTACCATTTGCCATTGTCGTAATACTGACCTGCTTTTCCATACAGAGGAAGCGACAAGTAAGGATCAAGTCCATCCTGATTACCCGAAACTCCATAACCAAGTCTGAATTTCAGATCGTCGAGCGCATCAACATTCTTAAGGAACGATTCCTCTTTCATGTGCCATGCTGCCGAAACAGAAGGGAATGTACCCCACTGGTGATTCTTACCAAATTTTGAAGAACCATCGCGTCTGATTGATGCGGTCAGAACATATTTTTCGAGCAGCGTATAATTTACCCTTCCGAAGAAAGAAATAAGTTTGTTCATATTTTTTCCAGACCAAACATCGCCCGAACGAAGGTTTTCTCCGGCGCTTAAATTATTGGCTCCAAAAAGATCGGTTACAAACTGGCGGTTTTGAGCGCCCATGTTCTGATAATAATTATCTTCATAAGAATAACCTGCCAGGAAATTCATATTATGATTTTCGATTACTTTCTTGTAATTAAGGGTTGTTTCGAGCAATTTCTTGTCGGCAGTCCACGAATTACGCTGTGCATAACCAATATCGTTGCGTCCGCGTTCGGTCTGCGAATCGTAATATTGGCTGTAGTCATTGCTTTCACGCTGTTTCAGCATATTCAGGCTGGCTTTTAATCCTTCAAAAATGTCGAGATCGGCTTTAATGTTTCCGAAATACAGACTATTTTTATTTTCCTGATTATTGTATTCAATGTTACGAACCGGGTTTCCCTGATCGTATTCCTGGTTATCGTACCACGTCCCATCGCTATTCTTTACAGGATAAACAGGGATCATATTGTAAGCCAAAACAAAATTGCGGGTGTCGGTCGGACTGTAATTCCGTTGCGTCATTACTCCTGTAAATGTCAGGTCTAATTTATCGTTGAGGGCTTTCTGATTAAAGCTCATGCGGGCGTTGTAACGTTCCAGAACATTGTCTTTTACTACACCTTCCTGATTCAAATACGAAATTGAAGCTCTGTAATTACTCGATTTTGTGCTTCCTGACAATGAAACGCTGTGATTTTGGGTAATTCCGGTACGCATAATTTCGTCGAACCAATCGGTATTTCCGCCCTTATCGAGTCCGGCAGTATTGATATTGTTTTTTGTGGCATAGTCGCGCCATTCCTGTGCATTTAAAAGTTCAGGAACATTGGTTACATTGTCAACAGCCACATAACCATCGTATTCGGTGGTAGTTTGATTCCGCTGTCCTTTTTTGGTAGTGATAAGAATTACACCGCTGGCCGACCGCGATCCGTAAATTGCAGCTGCCGAAGCATCTTTCAACACACTTATCGATTCGATATCTTGCGGAGCCACTGAATTCAAACTCATTCCGGGCACACCATCAACCACGATAAAAGGCTGGCTACTTGCATTTAACGACGAAGTTCCGCGCAAACGGATGGTCTGATCTTTGGTAACATCACCACTTCCGCTGGTAATAGTTAAACCGGCAACTTTACCTTTTAATAAATCGACACCGGTGCGGGTAACGCCTTTGTTAAAGTTTTTTTCTGAAATATTGGTTACCGAACCTGAGATTTCGCGTTTGGTTTGAGTTCCGTAACCGATAGCAACCACTTCTTCGAGCCCGATAGCATCTTCGCGCATTACAACATTCATGGCTGGCTGACCATCGTAATCCACTTCCATGGTACTCATTCCGATGAATGAGAACACAATTACAGCGTTTTTCTTACTCACATTTAAAGTAAATCCGCCTTCAAAGTCAGTAATTGTTCCATTATTGGTTCCTTTTTCCATAACTGTCGCGCCGGGCAGAGAATTCCCATCGGCAGTTTTTACAACGCCTTTCAGCACAAAACCAGTTTGAACCACCATTTCTTCCAGCGATGTACTTTTGGGCTTGGTAATTACAATCTGCCTGTCTTTAATTTCATAGCCGTTGTTAGTTACTTTCAGTATCTGATCCAGTATTTTTTCAATATTAGCATCCGAAACTTTTACTGAAACTTCGCGTGAGACGTCAATCATATCGTCGGAATAAACGATAATGAACTCGCTGCTACGCTCAATTTCCTGAAATACAGCTTTTACAGTTGTATTTGATAACTGAAAAGAAAACTTTGTTGATTGCGAATAAGAGCTGCCAATTACCGATAACGAACTGACAAGCAACATGATAAAAGATAGCCTCATAATAAGGTACAGTTTTTTGAATCTTCCAAGCTCATGGAAGATTCGTTCGTAGAACTTTTTTTTCATACTTTTGAAATGTTTGGTTTAATACACTAATCAAATACACTTTTTATTTTGATCCGGGGAATGCAGCCACATTTACCGGATCTTTTTTTTGATTTTTATTGATGTTTACTTTCCAAGGATCACGAAGTCGCCGTTGCTCTTCTTCTGCCAGTCGATGGGCACTGTCAGCTTAATCACATTCAGCACTTCTTCCGGTTCGTCTTTCAAATCGAGCTTGCCTGATAATTTGTACAATCCAATCATCGGATTAGCCAGCCGTATCCTGATATTATAATACCTTTCAACCTGTTTCAAGGCGCGTATCAAATCAACTTTATCGAATTCGAGCATTCCGTCTTTCCACGAAACATATTTGCTTACATCAACCATCTGACTTTTTGCTTGTCCGGTCGATATGTCGAGTTCAAATTTCTGATTTGGAACCATTTCGACCACATATTCCTCCTTCAGGATACCTTTTCCTGAATAGGTAAGGTTCACTTTTCCTTCTTCAAGTACGGTCTGAATCATCTTATCTTCAGGATAAGCCGAAATATCGAATCTTGTTCCCACAACATGAACATACATATCGGAAGCACGGACGATGAAAGGTTTATCCGGATTTTTAGCCACATCGAAATAGGCTTCTCCAATGAGCATTACCTGCCTGGTTTTATTAACGAAAACTGAAGGATAGATGAGCTGGCTACCTGCATTCAGCCAAACTTTGGTGCCATCGGAAAGAACAATCATCGATTTTTTACCGTAGGGAATAATCACTTTATTGATCTGCTCTTTCTGGGTTCCCGATTGCTGATTAATGGTGTCGTTGTTAACAATCAGTTGACGGCCATTGGTACTGTACGAAATTTCCGAAATCTGTTTTTCAAGAGACACCTCCGAACCGTCGGCCAAAATAATCCGTGCCTCTTTACCTGCCGGAGGAACTGTTTCTGCCAATTCAAAATAATAAGGTTTTTCGGGATGCTGTATGAAATAGTATGTTACTCCGCCTGAAAGGAATACAAGTAGTAAAATTGCAGCATATTTCATGAATTTCAGGAAAACAGTGCGGGTTGAAACTTTCGCCTCCCGCTGAATGCGCGTCCATAATTCGTAGGTTTCGTTTAAGTCAAGCTTTTCCTCGTTCGAGTGAAACAATTTAAACACAACTGTAGCTTCCTTAATTTCTGCTTTCTTGTATGGATGCTTCTGGATAAAATCGTGCCAGAAGTCGTTCTCTGTCTGGCCCGGATTGGTCAGCCACTTTAAAAAGCTTTCGTCATTTAAAAAATCAACCGCCGTGTAATCCCTGTACTTCTCCATGTTTTTAATTTTCTATGCTGAAAAGACACGGAGTCGAATTTTGTTGATACGATTTTCAAACTAATTTTCATGTTCAAAAACAGGTTCTGATCGTTTATGAAGTATGCAGAATAAATACTGGTTGATTTTTTTGTTGGGAACGTGAATGATCTGACGGAGTTTTTCGATGGCGCGGTGAATTAAAGCCCGCGATGATTGATAATTTAGATTCAGCAAAAAGGAAATTTCTTCGTATTCGAGCCCCCTGTTAAAACGAAGATAAATGGCCTCCTTCTGTCGTTCGGTTAACGATTGCATGGCATCTGTAAGCAGTTGCCTTTTTTCTTCGTCAAGGTCATTCAACTGCTCGTCCATATTTTCGGACCAATGCAAATCGAACGGATAATCCTGGTCGGTAAGAATCCGGGTCTGGCTGTTGTGTTTTTTAAGTTCACTGATTATTTTTCGCTTCAGCGATTTAAGAAGGTAAAGTCTTATGTTATCGGTTTCAGACAAATTATGGCGGGTTCTCATTAAAGAGCAAAATACTTCCTGAATACAATCTTTTACCAAATCCTTGTCGTTAGTAAATCGGCAACCATAGTCGAACAACGAATTGGAGTGCTGCAAATAAATGAGACTTAAAACCTGATTGTCCCCTTTCAGAAAGCGGGTCCAAAGTAATCTTTCATCAGATTTATTTTCAACTGTATGCATTGGTTTAGTTAATTTGTGGTCGCCAAATTTAATAATAAAAAGTTGGATTAATATTCATACTATCAAAAGACTAAGCAGGGCACACGGCTCAAGTCTAATTATGCAAACGATTGCAATCTTAGATGTCAATCCGACATTTATGTTGTCTCAACCGCATTTTCTGACAATTCATAATATCAATCAAAAAAATGGCAGAAATCAACATTTGAGCATTAAAAACACCGTTTACCTTCCAAAATTGGTTGTTCACAGAAATTAAATTTCTGAAGGAATCTAAATTTCTATGTTTGATTCGGAAAACACAAAACGCGATTTTTTTCATGTAAAGAATTAAACAGCATCAAATTCATTCAAACAGCGGTATGTGTTGCCCCGCCTTGCATATTGCTGTAAAGGTATTAAAGCCATCGAATCCCCCTTTCGGTGGCTTTTTTGTAAAAAAAAGCGGCCGGAATAAATCCCGGCCGCTTCATCTGTTTTGCTGTTTAATTGTTTTCATGATTTTAAGCCCGGCTAAGACTTAAATCATTTACTTAACGCGTTATTGAATTATTTATTTTCTTCCGTCTCAACTTCTACTTTAATTTCTTTGCCTTTTTTACCGTCAATCTTAATCTCTTTCTCCATAATTTTCATTTTCTGATTATCGCGTTTAAATTCCCGAATGTGCATTGGCGCTTCAGGGGCTTCAGGAGCTTCAAATTCGAAATCGAAGTTCATATTTTCCTGTTCTTCCGATTTTTTCCTGATGATTTCAATCTTTTCGCGATCGCCGCTCAAATCCTTTTTCTTGTACGAAATAATATTAGGATCATTCAGATTAATGGTTCTGCCTGCATGTTTCATTTTCATCATTCTTACGTGTGGTACTGGAGGCACCGGAGGAAAATGTCCCATATTACCATCGTGCAAAAACATCATGTGGTTTCCATCTCCGTCTTTTATCCGTTTCCTTACAACTATCCGTTTTCCCAACGAATCAATATCTTCGGTAATAATTTCCATATCATCGCCCGAATCCATATTACAAATCATGGGTTCGCCATCTTTATGTTTGAATATCACTACATTATCCTTTCCGCCTTTGCGATCAACATTCACGTCGATGTGCTGCAATTTGTCAAATCCTGAAGGGCTGAATTTTTTGATATGCTTTACCGGACTGATGGTATCGCCGTTCCATACAAAAACATCATCGCCGGTTAAAACTGTATCCAGTTTCATTGTTTTCCCATTTTCAATTTTCGTCATTTTAATATGACGGCTCTTCTTTGGGTCCTTCACTTCCGGAGCTTTTTGTGCCGATAATTCAGATGAAAGCAGCATAACTGCCAAACCCATTCCCAATAATGCCATTGTGTTTTTCATGGTTGTATAAATTTTAATAAATTTTGCTGAAACAAAGATACATCTGCAAATACCAAACATAGCGTTAATGCCCGGTTAAAGTCTGTTAACAAAAAGTTAAAGTACTGTAATCGCGCCATTTAATGATTATCTTTGATGCCATGAACAAAAAAATATTCACCATACTTATTGCATTGATGGGGATTTCGATTCTGGGAATCGTTATTATACAGCTGGTTTGGATGAACAATGCCATCCGTGTAAAAAACGAACTGTTCGACCGAAGTGTAAACGAAGCGCTCACAAGCACCACCAACCGGCTCGAAACCATGCAGGATTTCCGTATGATTAATCATTTTGCGTTTAACGATACTATGCACTTCAGAGGAATCGCTCCTCCCCCTCCTGCCCCGCCAAATACTTTTATCAGGGCTCCAAGGCGAATCGCCATTCAGAAAAAACCTACAGCAAAACAGATCGAAATGATCGTAAATGCCTCAAAAAACAGAAATGGCTTTCAATACCACATTTCAACAAAGGACGATAGTTTGGCTTCTGAAGACGAACAAGTTATTATTATAAATACTGACAGTATTGCCAAAAATTTAGGCTCTGTTTATGCGCATGGAATCAGCAAGTTCGATTCTCTGGCCGGACAATTCGAAACATGGACCGATTCGGCCGGGCAACTCCGGCAGCGAATCGAATTTAAAACCCGGAAACTTAAAAGGGTAGCCAATAAAGTTGTTCAGGAAATTTCGACCTGGGAAGAAGATGTTCCCATCGAACGTGTAAACGAAGTTTTAAGTAAAGAACTCGAAAACCGCAATATTCCTATTCCATTTGAACTGGGCATCATCAAAGATTCAATTTTTACAGGCAAATCGGCCAATGCCGACACTTTGCTTCTTGCCCAAAGCAATTACAAAGTCAATCTTTACCCGAATGGCATTTTTCGGAAAGACGCACTACTTTCGGTTTATTTTCCTGAAAGAGAAGAGTTTATATACAAAACACTAAATTGGCTGTTGTTTATATCGCTCATTTTTTCAATCATAGTGCTGGTAACTTTTGCCTTCAGCATTTATTTTATCCTGAAGCAAAAGAAGATTTCTGAAATGAAATCAGACTTCATTAATAACATGACGCACGAGTTTAAAACGCCCATCGCAACCATTTCAGTGGCTGCCGATTCAATTACAAATCAAAAAATAATCGAAAATCCGGAGCGAATCAGGTTTTATACTGAAATGATTAAAAAGGAGAATGCCCGTATGAACCAACAGGTTGAAGACATTCTGACCATTGCCCGGCTCGAAAAAAAGGACTTCGAATTTAAATGGGAAGCCATCAATTTACACAATGTAATTGAAGATGCAATACAAAGCATTGTGCTTCAGGTAGAGAAAAAAGGCGGTTCAGTAACCAGTGAGCTGATCGCTGTAAATCCTGTGGCAACAAGTGATTCAAGCCATTTTGCCAACCTCATTTACAACCTGCTCGACAATGCCAATAAATATTCATTAAATGCTCCTGAAATAAAAATCGCGACCAGCAACACCGCCAAAGGAGTGCTGATTGTGGTTGAAGACAAAGGAATTGGAATGACAAAAGCAGTACAAAGCCGTATTTTCGAACGATTCTACCGGCAAACCAGCGGCAATATTCATAATGTGAAAGGTTTCGGATTAGGACTGAGTTACGTAAAAGCTGTTCTGGAAGCCAACCACGGAAGTATCCTCGTTCATAGCGAACCCGGAAAAGGCAGTAGATTTGAAGTGTTTATCCCATTTATCAGAGAATAAAATGACCACAAAACCACGCATATTTTTAGTCGAAGACGATCTCAGTTTCGGGGCTGTGTTGAAATCGTATCTCGAAATCAATGATTTTGAAGTTGATTGGGTGGACGACGGACAACATGCAGTCGATCAGTTTACTAAAGCCAGTTACGATATTTGTATCCTCGACGTGATGCTCCCCAATGTTGACGGATTTACAATTGGCGCCGAAATCAGGAAAATAAATACCGGCATCCCAATACTCTTTCTAACCGCTAAAAATCTCCGCGACGATGTTCTGAAAGGCTACCGAATTGGCGCCGACGATTATATTACCAAACCGTTCGACACCGAAGTTTTGATTTTTAAACTCCGCGCTATCCTGAAAAGACAGTCAGGTGTTCAAACAAAAGAATCGGACTTTTACCAGATTGGCAACTATTTATTCGATTATAAATTACGAACCATCGAACACAACACCTCGAAACAGAAGCTTTCGCCCAAAGAAGCTGAATTACTTAAAATGCTGTGCGACAATCAGAACGAATTATTACCCCGCGAAACTGCCCTAAAAAAAATATGGGGCGACGATGGTTATTTCACAGCCCGAAGCATGGATGTTTACCTGACCAAACTCCGGAAACTTTTCACTGAAGATCCATCGGTAGAAATCAGGAACATTCACGGAAGCGGATTTATGCTAGAAATTAAAAAATCCTGATTGTCATACTCCTGTTGATCAGTTTTTATACCTTTGCGCCCTCGAAAGAAAATTTCTTCAGATGGGACATTCTAATTCAATAGAAATTAAGGAATTTGACACCATTATCGTTGGGAGCGGTTTGGCTGGCCTTACTGCGGCTTTTCATGCCTCAAAAAACGGAAGTGTTGCTATTATTACCAAATCGCAGCTCGACATCAGCAACTCGTATTATGCACAAGGCGGAATTGCTGTTGTAACAGAAGAAAACGATTCTTTTGATTCCCACATTCAGGATACATTAACAGCAGGACGCGGACTTTGCGACCTCGATTCGGTAAAAATACTGGTCTCGGAAGGGCAAGCCTGCGTAAAGGAACTGGTGAATATTGGGATGCAGTTTGATACTGAAAACGGACACTTTGTTCAGGGACTGGAAGGCGGGCACAGTCATCGCCGAATTCTCCATGCGGGAGGCGATGCGACCGGGAAAGGGCTCACCTGTTTCATGTTGAAGAAAGTTCAGGAACAGAAAAATATACAGGCTTTTGAATATACCACAGTAGTCGAACTTTTAGTAAACAATCAGATTTGCAGCGGAGTACAGGCATTCGATTTTGTAAGCAGCAAAAATATTGTATTCAAATCGAAAGCAACCATTATTGCAACTGGTGGCTTGTCGCGCATTTACGACCGATCGACCAACCCGCATACTGCAACCGGCGATGGAATTGCACTCGCTTATCACGCAGGCGCAAAACTTTCCGACATTGAATTCATTCAGTTTCACCCTTCGGCATTATACATTCCGGGCGAGGAAGCATTTCTGATAAGCGAAGCGGTACGCGGCGAAGGCGCCTGGTTGCTCAACCCAAAAGGCGAAAGGTTTATGCAGCATATTCATCCGCTGGCCGAACTTGCCCCGCGCGATGTGGTGGCTCATGCTATTTACAACGAATTACAACAGCATCAAGCCGATTTTCTGTACCTAAGCTTAAAACATCTCAACCCCGAATTAATAAGGAAGCGATTCTCTACAATTTATAATACTCTGCTCAAATACAACATCGATATTACTACTGATTTACTGCCAATCTCACCGGCGGCACATTACATGGTTGGCGGTATTCATACCGATTTGCATGGCGAAACCAATATTGAAGGACTATTTGCCTGCGGAGAAGTCGCCTCGACTGGAGTAATGGGTGCTAACAGACTGGCAAGCAACTCTTTGCTCGAATGTTTAGTATTCGGTAAAAGAGCGGCTAAAAAAGCAAACCGAAAGAAGCAAACCGAAATATTTTTGCCTGAAATAGCGCCTATTCATGTGGACACCGGCAACGAAAATTTATTTCTGGAAACAAAAAACCGGATTGCCACCTTGATGACGAAAAAAGCAGGAATCGTGAGATCGGCCGAAAAACTATCCGAAGCAATTGAAGAACTTAAAACAATAAAAGAACAATTGCCCGAAAAAATTAACGAATACAATCTTTTAAAAATCAAACACATTACTGATATTTGCACGCTCATTTGCGAATCGGCATTGGTCAGGAAAGAAAGCCGAGGCGGACACATACGGGAAGACTTTCAGCTGGAGGATCCAAAATTCTGTGCCCACCTCATTCAGCAAAAAGATCATCAATTTAAATTTCAGGAAATACGAAAGTAAAAAATGAAAAAAAATGCATTAAAAGCAGCGCAAAAACTCATCGAACTTGCATTACGCGATGATGTTGGCGAAGGAGATATAACTACCGACAATATTGTTCCATCTGAAATAAGAAGGAAAGCCAAAATGGTTGCAAAAGCCGATGGCGTAGTTGCCGGACTTCCGGTTGCCGAAATGGTTTTCAGGAAACTCGATCCAAAACTGACTTGGAATGAACTTAAGCCTGATGGTTCGAAAGTTAACAAGGGAGATGTGATAGTTGAATTTGAAGGAACCTATCGCGCTTTGCTTACAGGAGAACGTACTGCCCTCAATTTTTTACAGCGTTTATCCGGAATCGCAACCATGTCGGCCAAATACGCCGATGCGATTAAAGATTTTCAGACCGTAATTCTGGATACCCGCAAAACCCTGCCCGGATTTAATAAGCTCGATAAATATGCTGTTAAAAAAGGCGGTGCCAGCAATCACAGGCACGGGCTTCACGATATGGCAATGATTAAAGATAACCACATTGAAGTAGCAGGTGGAATCACTGCAGCGGTAAAAGCAGTGCGCAGCGGCGTTGATCACGGAATTAAAATTGAAGTTGAAACGACCACACTTGCCCAGGTTCAGGAAGCCATTGACGCGAAGGTTGACATTATTATGCTCGACAATATGGATCTGGAAACCATGCGCAAGGGTGTAGAACTGATTGCAGGCCGCGCAAAAGTTGAAGCTTCAGGAAATATTACACTTGAACGCTTGCGCGATGTGGCTGCAACCGGGGTCGATTATATTTCAATCGGAGCGCTCACCCATTCGGTAACTGCTCTTGACATTAGTCAACGCATAGAAGATTAGCAATTGATAAACCTCGTAATAGATATAGGTAACAGCCGCACAAAGATCGCTTTGTTCAACCAGCACGACTTAATGTTCAATGTCCCGCTGGATCACCTGACGACAGATCATGTAAAAATGCTGAAGGACGAACATCCACAGCTAAAAAAGGCGATACTTTCGTCGGTAAAACCAAATAGCGGGGAGTTAAAAAGTTATTTGACAGAACAATTTGACCAGTTCATTGAATTAGACCATTCGACAGAACTTCCGCTTGCGAATCTTTACGAAACGCCCGAAACGCTCGGAAAAGACCGGATAGCAGCAGCAGTTGGCGCCAACGAACTTTTTCCTGATCAAAATCTGTTGGTGATTGATGCGGGAACTGCCATCACTTATGATTTAGTTTCGGAAAAGAATCAGTTTGTTGGAGGAAATATTTCACCCGGCCTCGAAATGCGTTTCAAAGCGCTGAATCATTTCACCGGAAAGCTCCCATTACTAAGTTACAGTGATGATTTTGAGACGATTGGGAGAAACACGACAGAAGCAATCCGCGCCGGAGTTCAAAACGGCATTATATACGAAATGGCGCAAACCATTGATTTATTTAACAGAAATTATCAAAAATTACAAATCATTATGACAGGGGGTGATGCCAATTTTTTTGATAAAAAATTAAATTATTCCATATTTGTACACTTTAATTTAACCCTAATAGGTTTAAACAGGATTCTGGAACACAATGCGAAAAACAAATAATGTACTATCAGTCGTGATAGTTTTGATTATCTGCGGATTATCTGGCTTTGCGCAAAACAACAACACAACCTCTCCCTTTTCCAGATATGGATTAGGTGATTTACATCATTACGGCTACGGTCGCACCGCTGCCATGGGAGGAGCTTCGTTGGGCAGCCGGCATGCCGTTCAGATCAATTCAGCCAACCCTGCCTCATATACAGCCAACGACAGTTTATCATTCATTTTCGACTTCGGAATCGATGGAACCATGTCGAACTACAAGAGTAGCACCGGAAGCCTAAATACGCAGGATGTAAATTTCAGGTATTTCTCGCTAAGCTGGCCGGTAAACAGATGGTTTGGTGCCGCGATGGGACTTCAGCCATATTCCGACATGGGCTACGAAGTTGGTTATACCGAACAAATTGTCGGGGGTGGACTTGCCGCACATAGTTATAAAGGAGAAGGCTCTACATCAAAAGCATTCTTTGGTGCATCTGTCAGTCCATTCAAAGGATTATCTGTTGGTGCCAACCTCAATTATATCTTCGGAAGACTAAACCGGAATACAACCATCGCTTTCGACGATGCAAGTATATTTTACATCTACAGAACAGAGGGCACACGACTTCGCGATTTCTCTCTTTCATACGGCCTTCAGTATGATCTGAAACTAAAAGAAAATGAGTTCCTTACATTAGGGGTTACATTTGAAAAACAGACAGAGCTTACTGCACTTCACCAGTTGTTTGCATACCGAAGTGTCACTGTTGGTTCAAGTTCTCTCACCGATACTTTGAAATTTGAACCTGAAGCGAAAAATATCATTAAATTACCCTCAACGTACGGTATTGGATTATCATACAATAAAATAAACAAACTCGAAATCAACGCCGACTTTTATCGTGCAGCCTGGAGCAAGGCAACTTTCTTTGGCGCAACCGACGAACTAATCACCGATCAAACCAGAATTTCTGCAGGTTTAGAGTATATACCGGAAGCTTTCTCAATCAGAAGCTACATGAAAAGAGTGAAGTACCGTGCGGGTTTTCATTACGAAAATTCATACCTCATGCTAAACAACCACCAGATTAATGAGTTTGGCATAAGTTTTGGAGCTGGACTACCATTCCCGAAATCAAAATCGAGTGCAAATTTCGCAATTGAGCTTGGAACAAAAGGAACGACGAAGGATAATCTGATCAGAAATAATTACACGAAACTAAGCCTTTACCTTAATTTGTACGATTACTGGTTTGTAAAGCGGAAATTTGATTAAAAAGTAAAACCAAAATAAAATTTACTATAATGAAAACTTCAAAATTAAAATCAATTTTTATAACACTCGCTTTTGTAGCAATAGTAAGCTTGCCGGCTGTTGCTCAGCGTGTTATAAAAGGCACTGTTTATAAAGAAGGTAAACCACAGGCCGGGGTAACCGTTGAAGCCCACAAAACATCCGAAACGTTTATGACCAGTTTCGACGGTATTTATGAGCTGACTATCCCCGAAAAATGTAAATACCTGAAATTCAGGTTTATTACAGACGAGAAAAAGCTCGATATCGAAACCAACACAAGCAATGTGATTGATTTCAGTTTTGATGGTATCATGCCTGTCGAGGCGGATGCTTCGGAGGTTGGCGCTATACTAAAAACAGCCAAGGAACTTAGCGACTCGGGTGATAAGGATTTCATGAGTACCATTACTCTCGAAAAACAATACTACGATCAAAAAGACTATAAATCAGCGATCGGTTATTGGAGAAAACTTTACAGAACTTATCCAAAATCAACCATCAATATTTATTTGCATGGCTCTAACATCTATCAGGATTTGATCGAAAAATCGAAGGATCAAAAAATTAAATATGCCTATATTGATACATTAATGCAGATTTACGATCACCGAATTAAATATTTCGATCAGAAAGGATACATTTTAGGTCGTCAGGGAACTGACTACATGAAATATAAACTTGAAAACGAAAATCTGACTGATGATGAGGTAAAACCCATCATGAAAAAGGGATACAATTACTTAAGCGAATCAGTTAATATTCAAGGACTTGAATCAGAAGCTCCGGTACTTATCCTTTTAACTCAGGCAACCCGTAAGTTGTTTACTCTTGGTGAACTTGGAAAAGAAAAAGTAGTTGAAAACTATGATCTTGTTTCTAAAATTGTGAGCAATTATCTCGCAAAAGAACCAACATCTGAAAAATTCATCAGCACACGTGATGCCATCGATCAGATTTTCCAATCGAGCGGAGCTGCCGACTGTGAAGCATTGATCAATATTTACGGACCTAAATTCGACCAGATTGCGGCCAACATCGAAGATCTGAAAAAAATGATCCGGATGCTCGATCGTCAGTCATGCGATGCGACTCCATTATTTGCCAAAGCTTCTGAAAAATTGTACTCGTTGGAGCCATCAGCTGAAGCTGCATACAATATGGCACGTTTGTTTGTCGGATCAAATCAGCTCGATAAAGCCGAAACCTATTACAAACAAGCAATCGACCTGGAAAAAGATCCGATAAACCTCTCAAAATACTACCACGAACTGGCAACTTTGAATTTCTCAAATCCATCGACTGCCAAAATGTATTTTAAGAAAGCCATCGAAAACAATCCTGCCTCAGGCAAATCGTACATTATGCTTGGCGATCTTTATGTCCACAACAGCAAATCAGTTGGCAAAGACGATTTCGAACGCTCAATGGTTTTCCTTCTTGCTGTTGATTATTACAACAAAGCGAAAAGAGCCGATGCAACAGTTGAGGCTGATGCTAATGAAAAGATTGCTCTTTATTCACAATATTTCCCAACAAAAGAAGACATCTTCTTTAACGGGTTAACAGTTGGCCAGTCGTTCCCGGTTGGTGGCTGGATTGGCGAAAGCACCACCATCCGCGAAAAAAGATAGAACCCTCACCGGTTACCTGACATTAAAAGAAAAGCATTGCATTTCAGTAAGATGAAAATGCAATGCTTTTCTTTTAATTACTTTTTATTCATAGCTTTGGGCCGTTAATCAGCAATGAAAAAACATTTAAATAAATTATTTCTGATTTTCTTTTAGGACAATGATTATCAACGCACTTACAGATATATTTCGTAATATTGGCCATTCAGTATCAGCCAAAGAAATTAAAACAGCCTTCAGGATAATTGCATTTGGCTTTTTAGTTACTTCGTGCGCAAACGACATCGAAAAAATTAAAACTTTAACGCTTACCGAAGAATTGCCATCAGTCAAAGCCGAAGGATACGAAATGATTTTCTCCGACTCAACAGTTATACGTTTTAAACTTCAAACAACCGAACTTATCAGGCACGAAAACATAAAAGAACCATACACCGAATTTCCGAAAGGCGTAAAAATTATCAAGTACGACGCCAACATGAATATCATTTCAAGCATCACCGCGCAATTTGCCAAACATTTTGATTCGGACGACCGGTGGGAAGCAAAAAACAATGTGGTGGCAGTCAATCTAAAAGGTGATACCCTGAAAACAGAATATTTAGTGTGGGACATGAAGCAGGAGAAAATATACTCCGACCAATATGTGAAGATTATCCAGAAAGATCAAATTTACAGCGGAATCGGGTTTGAATCCAACCAGGATTTTTCATCCTATAAAATCAAAAACCTGAAAGGCCAAATGTACGTTGACATTCAGGAAAATTAAGACTCTATATGGATTTGCTTCTTATCATATTTTTAACAATCCTTTTTTCAGCCTTTTTCTCCGGAATGGAAATAGCTTTTATTTCGGCCAATAAACTCAGGCTCGAACTGGATAAGCAGCAAAACATCGTCTATTCAAAACTGATAACGATTTTCACTCAAAATCCGGCGCAGTTTATTGCCACGATGCTGATTGGTAACAACCTGGCACTGGTAATTTATGGTATTGCATTTGCAAAGCTGCTTGAGCCCTCGCTCAACGAATACCTGCCAGACTCATTGGTACTACTCACGCAAACCCTGATTTCAACAATCATTATCCTTGCAACTGCCGAGTATTTGCCAAAAATGTTATTTCGGATTAATCCCAACGGGCTCCTTAAAATTTTCACCATTCCCATCTCATTCTTTTATTTTCTATTCTATCCTGTAACCCGTCTCACAATGGGTATTTCGAAAATAGTTTTGAAAGTATTTCTGAATGAAGGGATAAAAAATGTAAACGAGAAAATAGTTTTCAGCAGAGTTGATTTAGACCATTTTGTAAACGAACCTGAAAGTAGTAATGCATCGCAAAACAACGAAGAACTTGATAACGAGGTAAAACTATTCCGGAACGCGCTCGATTTCTCGAAAGTAAAACTTCGCGATATTATGGTTCCCCGCACCGAAATGGTCGTTATGGACATTAATTCTACCGTTGAAGAATTGCACCAAAAATTCATCGAAACAGGTTATTCCCGTATTTTATTCTATGCCGAAAACATCGAAAATATCATCGGATATATTCACCATTCGGTCATTTTTACCAAGCCCGAATCAATAAAATCAAATTTGAGAAATGTTTTGATAGTACCTGAAACAATGCCTGCGAGTAAACTCTTAAGTAAATTTATCCAGCAACGACTTAGTATCGCCATTGTTGTCGATGAGTTTGGAGGAACCGCCGGAATGGTTACCAGCGAAGATATACTTGAAGAAATATTCGGAGAGATTGAAGATGAACACGATACCGTTTACCTGATTACAAAACAGGTAGCCCCCGACGAGTTTATTATTTCGGGCCGTGCCGAACTCGACGAACTGAATGAAAAGTTCAAGCTCGACTTTCCTGAAAATGAAAACTTCGAAACTTTGGCCGGTTTTATCCTCTTCAATCACGAAAGCATCCCGAAAATAAATACGATAATAAACATTGGTCAGTACCGCTTTAAAATCTTAAAAGCTAGCAACATTAAAATTGAGCTGGTACACCTTAAGATATTGGACAATAACTAAAATAAAAATTGATTGACGAGGTTTAATATTGAAAATTATTATCTTCGTACCTCGAAAATTTAAATAGAAATTATAATAAAATAACAACAGTCAATGGCTACATTACAGAACATAAGGAATCGTGGGGGTTTAATGGTAGCGATCGTAATCGGTCTCGCCTTAGGCGCATTTATTCTGGGCGATATGCTCAATTCAGGCAGCACTTTAATGAAACCCAGTCAATTGGAAATTGCAGAAATTGATGGGGTTACCATTACTTATCCTGAATTTCAAAAAAAGGTAGAAGAGCTTTCAGAAATCTACAAAATGAATACCCAACAGACCCAGATCGACGAAAACGCCTGGAATCAGTTGAGAGAACAAGTATGGCAAGACTATCTTCAGGAAAATATTGTAGGAAAAGCTGCTGACGAATTAGGCATTACTGTTAGCACCGAAGAGCTATTCGACATGGTTCAGGGCAATAACCTTCATCCTATTATTCAGCAAATATTCAGAAATCAGCAGACCGGACAAGTTGATAAATCATCTATCCTTCAGTTCCTGAAATCACTCGAAACAAATGCAACTCCAGAGCAAAAATCGTATTGGTTATTCATGGAGAAACAAATTATCAGGGACAGACTTCTTGCAAAATACAATGGCCTGATTTCAAAAGGATTGTATGTAACTACCAACGAAGCTAAAAAAAGTCTGGAAGCAAAAAACCAAAATGCCAGTTTTCAGTTTGTTGTTCTGAATTACACTTCGATACCTGACGCCGATGTGAAACTGAACGACAGCGAACTCAAAGAATACTACAACAAAAACAAAGACAAATACAAACAGGAAAAAACACGTAAAATCGAATACGTCACTTTCGAGGTTCTTCCTTCGGCTGCCGACAATGCTGCCACTCAGAAATGGGTAACTGACGCAAAATCTGAATTTGCTTCGGTTCAGGACAACGGACAATATATTAGCGTAAATTCTGATTCGCCATTCGATCCCAGCTATTACAAAAAAGACGAATTGACTCCTGCGATGGCAGAATGGGCTTTTTCGGCTCAGCCAGGCGAAATGTTCGGACCTTACTTTGAAAACAACGCTTACAAGCTGGCTAAAATAGATCAGTTTAAATCGTTGCCAGATTCAGTTCAGGCAAGTCACATCCTGATTAACCCACAAACAATCGGAAGCTTTCCTAAAGCGCAGGCATTGGCCGACAGTTTGAAAAAACTGATCGATAACGGCGCTAACTTTGCCGAACTTGCAATGAAATATTCTGAAGATCAGGGCTCTGCTTTAAAAGGTGGTGACCTTGGCTGGTTCAAAAGCAAACAAATGGTACCAGAATTTGAAGAAGCAGCGTTCACCGGCGAGCTCAATAAAATTACTGTTGCAACCACACGTTTCGGTATTCACCTGGTGAAACCAACAAAAAAAGGAAAAGAAACCAATCAGGTTAGAATTGCTACTTTAACAAAAAATGTTGAGCCAAGTACTGAAACATATCAGAAAATTTATGCTGAAACCAGCAAGTTTGCAAGTGAAAATCCAAACGTTGAAAGCTTCAACAAATCGGTTCTGGAACAAAAACTTGACAAGAAAATAGCCACGCTGAAAGAAACCGACCGCGAAGTTGCCGGACTGGAATCTTCACGTCAACTGGTTCGTGCAGCTTTTTCAGCCGAAAAAGGCAAAGTTCTGGTTAGCAACGAAGGTTCTTCAATTTTTGAATATGGAAATAAATTCGTGATTGGCGTATTGACTGACGCTACTGAAGAAGGTATTTCTACTTTTGAGGAAGCAAAAATCCGTGTTGAACTTGCTGTTCGCAACGAGAAAAAAGCAGAAATGCTGGTTACCAAATTAAAGGAAGCTTCTTCAGGACAAAGCAGCCTTGAAGGTATTGCAGCTAAATTATCAACCGATGTTAAAGAAGCCTCAGGCTTGAACTTCGAAACCTATTCGATACCTGCAGCCGGTTTTGAACCTGCTGTTGTTGGAACAGTTTCAAGTCTTCCTGAAAACAAAATTTCATCGCCAATAGAAGGAAACAATGGTGTATATCTTGCAAAAGTAACCTCCATTGTTAAGAGTGAAAACAACGATTTGAAAGGCGAAAAGGCAAGGCTTGCACAGAATCTGGGATACAGAACCAGTTCTATGGTGATGGAAAGCCTGAAAAAAATTGCCGACATTGACGATAAACGATCGAAATTCTATTAATAGAAACTATCAGGAAAAAAGCGGGCTATCAACCCGCTTTTTTTATTCAATTCAATCAGAAAATGGAACACCGGATCAAGAAACTCGAAGCAATTCTTTTGAATGACCGCTTTGCTGCTCACAACGAAATAAGACTGGTATCAGTCAGCGTTGGCGAGGCAGTGGCGGAAATGCTTGTTTCGGAAAAACACTTAAACGGAGTTGATATCATTCAGGGAGGAGCTTTGTTTACCCTTGCTGATTTTGCTTTTGCCGCTGCCTCCAACTCACACGGACGTATTGCGGTTGCCTCCAATGCAAGCATTACATTTTTCAAAGGTATTTCATCGGGCAAGCTAACTGCCCATGCCAGAGAATTAAATTCAGGCAGAACAATCGCCCATTATCAGGTTGATATTGAGGATGAAGAAGGAAATAAAATTGCCCTATTCAACGGCACTGCATTTCGTAAAGGAGATTATTGACCAATATCTGATTGAATCAGCGAATAAATTTTAATTAAATTTGCCCGAATTTCCACTTTAAAGAAAACTATATGGCCCGGTATTTCAACCACGTTTCCAGAACTTTTAATGAATACCTACTAATTCCGGGGCTAACAACCAAAGAATGTTATCCCCAAAACGTATCATTAAAAACACCACTCGTAAAATTCAGTAAAGGAACTGCTCCCGATTTAGAGCTAAATATTCCCTTTGTTTCGGCGATCATGCAATCGGTTTCCGATCACAAAATGGCCATTGCACTGGCAAAGAACGGAGGATTGTCGTTTATTTTCGGATCACAGCCCATCGAACCGCAAGTTGAGATGGTCCGGAAAGTAAAGAAATTTAAGGCCGGATTTGTTGTCAGCGATGCCAACCTAAAACCCGACCAAACACTTAGCGATGTTATTGCCCTGAAAGCCAGAACAGGCCATTCAACCATCGGAATTACTGCCGACGGAACCTCGAACGGACAACTTCTCGGAATTGTAACCAGCCGCGATTACCGCGAAACAAAGGACAATCTGAACACGGCTATCAGCCAGTTTATGACCCCGTTTTCGAAACTCGTAACCGGACAGCTGGGCATTTCGCTTACCGAAGCCAACGATATTATCTGGGAGAATAAGCTGAATACACTCCCGATTATCGACAAAGATCAGAACTTACAATACTTTGTTTTCAGGAAAGATTACGACGAACACAAAGAAAACCCGAACGAGCTGCTCGATCCGAATAAAAAATTACTGGTAGGCGCCGGAATCAACACGCGCGACTACAAAGAACGGGTTCCGCAACTGGTTGAAGCCGGAGCCGATATTCTTTGTATCGACTCGTCAGACGGATTCTCGGAATGGCAGGCCGAAACCATCGAATACATCAAAAAAGAATTCAACGGAAAAGTAAAAGTTGGAGCCGGAAATGTAGTCGATAAAGATGGCTTTCTGTACCTCGTTGAAGCCGGAGCCGATTTCGTTAAAGTTGGAATTGGCGGTGGTTCGATTTGTATTACCCGCGAACAAAAGGGAATTGGCCGTGGACAGGCAACCGCACTAATTGAAGTGGCAGAAGCCCGCGACGAGTACTTCAAGAAAACCGGGGTATATGTACCAATTTGCTCCGATGGTGGCATCGTACAGGATTATCACATGGTACTTGCACTCGCTATGGGCGCCGACTTTATAATGATGGGACGCTATTTTGCCCGTTTCGACGAAAGTCCCACAAAAAAACTTAAGATAGGCAACAGTTACGTGAAGGAATATTGGGGCGAAGGCTCGAACAGGGCTCGCAACTGGCAACGTTACGATATGGGCGGCAACGAAAGCCTTAAATTTGAAGAAGGCGTTGACAGTTATGTTCCTTACGCCGGAAAACTAAAAGACAACCTCGACATTACTCTTGGAAAGATCATTTCAACAATGTGTAGCTGCGGAGCCTTAAGCATTCCGGAGCTTGAAATGAATGCCAAAATCACCCTGGTTTCTTCGACAAGTATCATCGAAGGCGGAGCGCACGACGTAATTCTGAAGGATACGAATATTTAAAAGAATTAAATTTTCTGATTGATAATTGAGCCCCGTATTACGATTCGGGGCTTTTTGTTTTTAACAACTTGATTCGATAAAACGTATTCTCCATGTATAATTTCTGAAAAATTGCTGGTTTCGAAGAAAAACAATGTGTTTCTCATTTCTAACTCAAATAATTTACTCTTGATTTTCAACGACTTAAAAAATATTTTAAAAATTTTAGTACTTTGTCTTGCATAGTTCCATTTAAAGTTCGTATGTTTGTAAAGCCAATAACAATGTAAGAGAAGGTAGAAGTTAAAAAAAAGTTCCTTGCAACTGTAACGAAATCAGAAACCGATCGTCTTACTAACAGAAAACAAGAAAACAAAGTCAGGAAAACAGGAAAACGTGTTCAGAAAACAGGAAACAGAAACAATTCAGAAAACAAAACTCAAAGCCATGAAAACAACAAACAATGTTCAGAAAACAGAAAACAAATCAATGAAAACTTTCGCATTAGTATTAGGTATTGTGTTAATCAACTTAACAGCCAGTGCCGGCATACTTTCGAACAATCAGGCAACAGGCAATGAAAGCAAACAACTGATGGCATTCACCACCACTGCAAGCATTGCCCACTCATCAGAAATTACAAATGCAGCTACTGCTTTTTTATTCGAAACTTCGGCAGAAGAAAGTCTGGAAATTGAAAGTTGGATGACCGATAAAACCTATTTCGATTCTCAAATGGATGCCTATAACGCTGAAAATGATGAATCGTTAAGAGTAGAAGAATGGATGCTTACCAATCAGAATTTTACAGAAACAAATTACAATACAGAAAGCGATTTAACCTTGAAAGTTGAAGAATGGATGTTGGATGAATCAATCTGGGGAATGTAATACCAGCTTGAGTGAGAGATAATTTTGAACGAATTTTAAGGAGGAAAAAACTATGGATCTGAACAATACAAAAGCGCAAATGCGCAAAGGAGTTCTCGAATACTGCATTTTGCTGGTAATCGACGGGAAGCCTCTGTATGCGAGCGACATCATCGAGGAATTGAGAAACTCTAAAATGATTGTGGTGGAAGGAACTCTTTATCCGCTGCTTACACGGCTGAAAAATGACGGTTTGCTGGCTTACAAATGGGAAGAATCGACGCAGGGGCCACCACGTAAATATTACGAACTCACCGACGAGGGCCGCTTTTTCCTGAATGAAATGGGCGCTTCGTGGGACGAATTAGTCGATGCAGTCAGAATGATAAAGGAACATAAATAAGTCATTTTCAGTATAAAGAAATCGAATCGGAAAAAATATAAACACATGAAAAAGACATTCACAATAAACATAGGCGGAAGCGTTTTTCATATCGACGACGATGCATTCGAGAAACTTCAACGATATTTACAATTACTGAACCGTCATTTTGGGACTGCACTCGAAGGCCAGGAAATACTTCAGGACATAGAAGCGCGTATTGCCGAGCTCCTGATCGAAAAAACCGGCAACAAAGTAGAGGTTGTAACCAACGAAATGGTTGACGAAGTGATCGCCCGAATGGGCAAGCCCGAAGATTTTATGGAGCCGGAAGAAGAAGCTTCAGCAAAAACACAGGCTGATGAAACCGCCCAGGATGGCGAACAAAAAACGCGTCGCCGACTTTACCGCGATGGCGACAACCGTGTAATCGGTGGCGTTTGCTCCGGACTTGGCGCTTATTTTAATATCGACATGGTAATTCTGCGCGTAATTTTCGTAGTGCTGTTCTTCCTTGGAGTTGGCGCTTCGTTTCTCATTTATATTATTCTCTGGATAGTAGTTCCGAAAGCAAAAACTACTGCACAGCGTTTGGAAATGCGCGGAAAGGAAGCCACGGTTTCAAACATCGAGAAATCGATTAAGGAAGAGGTGAACGAGATTGGCGAAAGCTATAACCGTTTCAGAAATTCGGCATCATACGAAAAAGGCGTTACACGCATGGATCGTTTTGGCGATGTGGTGGGCAGTGTTCTCCGCGTAGTAGTTCGCGTAATTGCATTGCTGTTTGGTGCAGCATTGATTATCGGAGGAATTGCCGCATTGATCATGTTTATTACCTCTGTGGCCGTCGGTCATTCCTTCCTGCATGGAGGTCCCTGGAATTTCGGATGGGATTCAAACATCAACATGGCCAATATAATCAATCATTTTGTCAGCCCCGAAGCCTACACCATTTCGTTGATTGCGCTTTCGGTACTTATCGGAATCCCAATCCTGATATTACTTTTTATCGGCACAAAACTCTTATTCAGGTACAAAACAAATAACAAACTGATCGGACTTGGAACATTCGCCCTGTGGTTACTGGCCCTTATAACATTGATTGTGGTTGGCGTTAGTCAGGCCGAAAATTTCTCGAAACAAACCAGCCAGACAGTTACTCAAAAGCTTGAATGTGGTCAGTGTAAAACACTGTACCTCGAAATGGCCGACGATTTATATGAATCATTGATTGAAGATCATATTTCGCTCGACCGGATGAAAATTGCAGAAGTGAACGGAAAAGAAAAACTGCTCGGACATCCGCAATTTACGATCGAACAAAGCACTACCGGCGAATTTTTACTTCAGGTAAAAAAACGGGCACGAGGCGGCGACACCGAAGAGGCACAAAAAAATGTTGAACAGATAGATTATAACTTCAGTCAAAAAGATTCAACACTTCAGTTCGATCCCTACTATTTCCTGAAAGACAATGCGAAATGGCGCAATCAGGAAGTAACTATGATACTGAAAGTTCCGGAAGGAAAATCGGTTTACCTGAATGAAAAAATGAAGTCGATTATTTACGACATCGAAAATGTAAATAATATGTGGGATGGCGACATGGTTGGCAAATTCTGGACGATGACTGCCGACGGACTGGCACTGAAAATTGATTCGGTTGCCCCAGCTGCAAAGTAAATCTCTCCCCCAATATTCTGATTCCCGAAATAAGGAATCGATGCAAAGAGGCTGCACTTCGAAAGTGACAGTCTCTTTCAGTTTTGTTTGATGACAACTTTTGATGATTTGAATCTGAAAATTTCTAATTTTAAGTCACATTTCTAAATAACCAACTATGAAAAAACTGACTAAACTAATTTCATTTCTCATCGTGAGTTTAATCTCTGCCTCCCCCACCTTTGCCCAGACTCCCGACAAGGAAGCAATCGAAAAAGGAGTGAACCTGATTACTACAAAAACCTACACAGCCGAAGATGATGCGCGAATACTGGAACTTTACAAAGATTTGCGTGTAGCCGATGTTTCCGACGGGATGGACATGGTTGGGTTGCCCAATACAGGTTTGGTTAACGAAGCCATTCATGCCGATTGGGTCGATTTAAAAGATTTCGCCCACGTATTCAGAGGAATTGCGGTTACCGTTCGTTACGTGCCTACCCAAAAACCAAATCGTCCGGATCCCGGTGAAGATTTCGAAAAGTGGGAAGGAAATTTCTACAATGCGTATTCAAACGAAGCTTTTGCAAAGGTTATACGACCCGGTTCGGCCATCGTGATTGATGATGTGGAGGATAAAGACATCGGCTCAATTGGTTCGAACAATATTCTGTTCTGGCATAAACTGGGAGCTACCGGAGTAGTAACCGATGCAAGCTCCAGAGATACTGATGAGGTCGGCCTCGAAAAAATACCACTTTATCTGCGTAAAAAAGGTCGTGGCATTCGTCCCGGAAGAAATGAAATTGAATCAGTCAATCGTCCGGTTTCAATAGGCGGTGTGCTTGTTTGTCCGGGCGATGTGGTTGTTGGCGATGGCGATGGTGTTATTGTCGTTCCACGCGCAGTGGCAGAACAAGTTGCGAAATATGCCGCAAAGATTCTTACCAACGACAAGGCCGGCCGAAAAAGCTTGTACGAAAGTTTGGGAAGACCTCTGGACAAAACAGTTAAATGACCATGATATCAAGAAGAAAACTATTCAAAACTGCTGGTCTGGCCACAGCCGCTGCGGTTTTACCTGATATTACACTTTCGAACCCCAAAAAAAAGGAAACAGATTTTCGTTTTTGCCTGAACACCAGCACCATCAGCGGACAAAAACCCGGGTTGCTGAAATACATCGACATTGCTGCTGAAGCCGGATACAGTGGCGTGGAACTTTGGGTTCGTGATGTAAAACAACATCTAGAATCAGGCAATTCGGCGCAATCGCTCCAAAAATATATCGCCGAACGTGGTTTGCTGGTTGAAAATGCTATTGGTTTCGCACCCTGGCTAACAGGTGAACAAGGCTTCGGGCAAATGAAGTCGGAAATGGAAATGATGGGTTCAATTGGTTGTAAACGCATTGCAGCTCCGGCCTCGGGAGTTCCGCACGATAAACCTTTTGACCTGACGGAAGCTGGACACAAATACAAAGAATTAATAGAACTGGGCCGCCAAACCGGAGTGATGCCTATTCTCGAATTCTGGGGAGCTTCAAAAACACTGTTTCATATCGGGCAGGCCATGATGATTGCCGCCTTTGCCAACGATCCGGATGCGAAAATCCTTGCTGATGTTTATCACATGTTCCGTGGAAATTCGGGTTACGATACACTGAAAATGCTGAATGGGAATGTGATCGAAGTATTTCACATAAACGATTTTGTCGCATTCATCCCACGCGAAGAGCAAAAAGATGGCGACCGTGTATATCCGGGCGATGGCGCTGCTCCAATGAAACAGATACTTACCGACCTGAAAAATATGGGTGGAATCAAAGTACTTTCTCTCGAATTATTTAACGAAACTTACTGGAAACAAGACCCATTGCTGGTTGCCCGAGCCGGTCTGGAGAAAATGAAAAAACTGGTCAGCCAGATCGCATAAATGATCTTCCTGATATTGCATTTTTACAATCAAAGAATACAAAAAATTAGACCACTTAAAACATTCATTTTAAGTGGTCTAATTGTAGTCCCACCGGGAATCGAACCCGGATCTACGGTTTAGGAAACCGCTATTCTATCCGTTGAACTATGGAACCATAAAAATCGAATCCAGAATCTCGAATAAAGTTTCGATCAACGTGATTTGAAAATTGATTATTGATTATTCAATATTGGATGTTTCTTTTTCAGCCGTTGCAAAAATATGCAAATATGCTGTTTATGCAAAAATGGTTTAACTTATTTTTCCGAGCCTCTGCTCATTCAAAACTCCAAACCTTAACATTATATAAATTCATCTCGCTGGCGCTTCGCTCTTTATGCTTAGAAACATTATAAATTAGTTATTTTGAACAGCATTTTATTGTATGTGATGCCTGTTAACTCTACTTTTGTCGGGCAAACAAAAATGAAACTATTATTAAAATAAAAATCTGTTTATCTATGAGCAATTTACTGACTGCCTCTATTGGACGGAAACTCCTGATGAGCGTTTCAGGTTTGTTCCTGATTTTGTTCCTCTTTGTACATTTAATTCTGAACTCGTTCCTGCTGCTCGATAGCTGCATGGGATTCGAAGAAGGTCAGATGTTTAATGCCGGGGTTCACTTCATGGGAACCAACCCTTTGATTAAAATCATTGAGCCTACACTGGCTTTAGGATTTTTAGTTCACATCATTTATTCATTAATTCTGACGCTTCAGAACATGAAAGCACGCGGTTCGCAAGCTTATGCTTCAGGCAAAAAAACAACCGGTGTTGAATGGGCTTCACTCAACATGCTACCATTGGGGATTGCTGTTTTTGCTTTCCTTGTAATTCACCTTATTAATTTCTACCTGAAAATGAAAGGTTTTACCGAATGGCATGGTGGCGAAGTTGAATTCCCATTCTTTGGTGCAATGGCTAAAGGCGAAAATGCGTATGCTTTGGTCAACGAAACCTTCCAAAACCTGTCAATCGTTCTTATTTACATTGTTGGTTCGGTAGCCCTTGCTTTTCACCTGGCTCACGGATTCTGGTCTGCTTTCCAGACTATTGGCTGGAACAACACCATTTGGATGCCTCGCCTGAAAGTAATCAGTAATGTGGTTGCCATTATTTTAGGTGGTGGTTTTANNAATGGACCAATTATAAAGATCACCAGAAACTGGTGAACCCTTCCAACAAACGTAAACTGGATGTAATCATTGTTGGTACCGGTTTGGCGGGTGCTTCGGCTGCCGCTTCACTGGGCGAAATGGGCTTCAATGTTAAAAACTTTACTATTCAGGATTCACCACGCCGCGCGCACTCTATTGCCGCTCAGGGTGGTATCAATGCTGCAAAAAACTATCCAAACGACGGCGACTCTGTTTTCCGTTTGTTTTACGATACCATTAAAGGTGGTGACTACCGCGCCCGCGAAGCCAACGTTCACCGTTTGGCCGAAGTAAGTAACGACATCATCGACCAGTGCGTGGCTCAGGGAGTTCCGTTTGCACGCGAATACGGTGGTTTGCTCGATAACCGTTCGTTCGGTGGAGCACAGGTAAGCCGTACGTTCTACGCAAAAGGACAAACCGGTCAGCAGTTGTTGCTGGGCGCTTACCAGGCACTGATGCGCCAGGTAAACCTGGGAACCGTAACTATGCACACCCGCACAGAGTTGGTTGACATCGTAATTGTTGATGGTAAGGCCCGCGGTATTATTGCCCGCGATTTGGTTACCGGCGAACTGCAACGTCATTTCGGACATGCAGTGGTTTTGGCTACCGGAGGATACGGAAATACATTCTTCCTTTCGACCAACGCGATGGGATCAAACGGATCGGCAGCCATTAAAGCTTACCACAAAGGCGCCATGTTTGCCAATCCATGTATGGCCCAAATTCACCCAACCTGTATTCCGGTTCACGGCGAAAATCAGAGTAAACTGACATTGATGTCGGAATCGCTGCGTAACGATGGCCGCATCTGGGTTCCGAAAAAGAAAGAAGATGCCGAAGCCATTCGCGCCGGAAAATTAAAACCGACACAAATTGCTGAAGAAAACCGCGATTACTACCTCGAACGTCGTTATCCGGCATTCGGTAATCTGGTTCCCCGCGACGTTGCTTCACGCGCTGCCAAAGAACGTTGCGATGCCGGTTTCGGCGTTGGTGCAACCGGATTGGCTGTTTACCTCGATTTCAAATCGTCGATCGAACGTTTGGGACAAAAAACCATTGAGGCCCGCTACGGAAACCTCTTCCAGATGTACGAAAAAATCGTTGACGAAAATCCATACGAAACACCAATGATGATTTATCCGGCTATCCACTACACCATGGGTGGTATCTGGGTCGATTACGAATTGCAAACAACCATCCCCGGATTATTCGCTGCCGGCGAAGCCAACTTCTCCGATCACGGCGCAAACCGCTTGGGAGCTTCGGCATTGATGCAGGGATTGGCCGATGGCTATTTTGTATTGCCATACACCATTCAGAATTACCTGGCCGATGATATCGCAGTAAAACGAATGACCACCAACGAGCCTGAATTTACTGAAGCAGAAAAAGCGGTAAAAGCCCGTTTCGAAAAGCTGATGAGCATCAAGGGAAAACGTTCGGTTGACAGCCTGCACAAAGAACTTGGTTTGGTGATGTGGGATTTCGTTGGAATGGGACGCAATAAAGAAGGTTTGCAAAATGCCATCGATAAAATTGCAGCTATTAAAAAAGAATTCTGGAGCAATGTGCGTATCCCGGGAAATACTTCAGGAATGAACATTGAACTGGAAAAAG
>DPRM01000016.1:27305-27426 GCA_003537645.1 Prolixibacteraceae bacterium | reverse complement strand
TTTCTTGTTTCGGATTACAGCGACTACCAGAATTTGCAATTAAAAGTAAGCGGATTCCTGAATAAAGTGGGTGTATAATAACAAATCGTAAATATATTAGCCTTTTTATTTACAAATCGAA
>DPRM01000016.1:0-27218 GCA_003537645.1 Prolixibacteraceae bacterium | reverse complement strand
AACGCGACAACAATCTGGAATACACAACCAATCAAATAATTGTATCGAATGGTGCTAAACATTCAATTGCAAACCTGTTGCAGGCTTTGATCAACAAAGGCGACGAAGTGATTATTCCCGCTCCATACTGGGTGACTTACATCGAGTTGGTAAAACTGAACGAAGGCGTAAATGTGATCATTCCAACCACGGTTGACAGCGATTTCAAAATCACTCCTGCCCAATTGGAAGCCGCCATTACTCCAAAAACCCGTGCGTTCCTGTTCAGCAGCCCAAGCAACCCAACCGGAAGCGTTTACACCAAAGCCGAGTTGAAAGCTTTTGCCGATATTTTTGCCAAACACCCGAACATCATCGTGATTTCAGACGAGATTTACGAACACATTGTTTACGGAATTAAACACGAAAGCATTGCTCAATTCCCTGATATTAAAGAACGTGTAGTGGTGGTGAATGGCGTTTCGAAAGCATTTGCCATGACCGGTTACCGCATTGGCTACATTGCGGCCCCACTTTGGCTGGCCAAAGCTGCCAACAAATTGCAAGGCCAATACACTTCCGGACCATGCTCGGTTTCGCAGATTGCTTCGGTTACCGCCTTAAACGCACCGCTTGACACTGTACAAGCAATGGTTACCCAATTCGAAAAACGCCGCAACCTGGTACTTTCGATGTTGGCTGAAATTCCGGGTGTAAAAACCAGCAAACCCGATGGTGCATTTTATGTATTTCCAGATATTTCATCATTCTTCGGAAAATCGGATGGTACTGTAACCATCAACAATGCCGACGATATGGGCTTATTTATCCTGTCGAATGCCTTTACCGGCGTGGTTTCGGGCGAAGCTTTTGGCGCTCCTGAATGTATCCGCATTTCGTATGCCGCTTCGGAAGCCGATCTGACCAAATCGCTGACCCGCATCAAAGACGCACTGGCCACTTTGAAGTAAATATTATCGTTTAAACTTTCATACAAAAGCCTGATGGATTAAGTTCTACCGGGCTTTTTTGTTCTTCGCCGTTTTGAGGAAAATTAGCGAAGGCAAAATTGGATTCACATATTTATAATTCAGGAGGGTTGTGTGGATATCAATTTGAAATTACAGGAAGGATAATAATGTTTAAAATCGAGTTTCAGGAAGAATGAAAAAAAGCCCTGCCTGAATAATCCGGCAGAGCTTTTAGTAATGTTGTAATTTTCAAAATTCAAATACGAACTTAGGCATCGAATTTTTTTTAATCTTTATTTCATTTTAAATATCTCAAATTCAACGCGGCGGTTCTGTAAACGACCTTCAGGAGTGGCATTGCTGGCGGCTGGTTTTGCTTCACCAAATGCTTTTTGATGAATAATCCGGTTGGCCGAAATTCCTTTTGATTCAAGATACTTTATTGTTGATTCAATGCGATCCTGCGACAGTTTTAGGTTGTATTCGTCAGATCCCTGACTGTCAGCATATCCGAAAATATTAACATTGTAGGATTTATTCTCGTTCAGGGTTTTGATTAGCTTATCCAGAATTCCTTTTGAATAATCTGTAACATAGCTTTTGTCTGACAAAAAATGAATTGGTGTTGCTTTAATGTCCTGTATTTCAATCTGATCTCGGGTTATTTCTTTTTTAGCTTCGGGTTCTTTTACAGGGCAACCTTTGTTCTCTTTTGGACCGGCAACAGTAGGACAGTCATCTTCATTGTCGAATAAACCATCTTTGTCGGTGTCAATCGGACAGCCACTTGCATCAACTTTCCATCCTTTTGGTGTATTAGCGCATTTGTCGTCTTTGTCGGCAACTCCATCACCGTCGGTATCGGGGCAACCTTTCAGACTTGGAAGACCAGCAACCTCGGGACATGCATCGTCTTTGTCGGCAACACCGTCTTTGTCACTATCAGGACAACCTTTTAACGAGCTTAATCCGGCAACAGTAGGGCAGTCGTCAATATGATCGGCCACTCCGTCTCCATCAGAATCCAATGGGCATCCGGTTGCATCAACCGCAACGCCGGCAGGAGTATCCGGACATTTGTCCTTGTTGTCTGATACTCCGTCCATATCAGCATCTTTGGCTTTTCCAAAGTCAAATTCTAAACCAACAGTAGCTTTCCATAAGTTTTCACGTACTTGCTTTGCTGCCCTGGTAACTTCAATTCCGTTGATATAACCTGCATCAAAATAAACAGCAGTGGCGGGTTTGAAATAATATTTAGCTCCGATTCCTGCATTAAAGTTTAACCCGGTTTCTGAATTATCGGCCAGAAATCCTGGTCCAGCCATTAAATAGGGGCGGAATTTTTTGCTTTCGTCTGATAGTTTATAGCGAAGGTTCAAAGTTGGATTTGCTAAATCCAGATCAGAATCGAGTCCTGAACGGAAAAGCCCCATATTACCACGAAGCAGGACGTCGAATTTTGGACTGAGGTATCTGCTTAAATACAATTCGGGCATAAAACCTGCACCACCTTCATCTAAAGTGCCATAAGCCCCGACACCAATTCCGATACCCCATTTTTTGTCAGATGTTTGGGCGTTTAACATGATTGCAGAAGCCAGAATGATTGAAAGTAAAATCAGCTTTTTCATATTTGTCAATTTTTGGTTATGAAAATATATGAACTCATTTTGTTAAAACTAGTTTAAACAAAATTATAATAATAATTCTGAAACAAGCATAAATTTTGGCTACATAATTTTATGCGACTCGATATATTAAAATTTCCCAGAATGTATAAAAAAATGTATAAAAAAAACGCCATGTCTGTTTCCAAACATGGCGTTTAAGTATTTTTTTTATGAGTGATTATTTGACTACATTAAATTCAACTCTGCGGTTCAACGCACGGCCTTCTTCTGTGTCGTTGGTTGCTGCAGGGCTTGATTCTCCCAATGCTTTTTGCGACAAAATGCGATTCTTTTTTATTCCGCTGGCGGTGATTGTTTTTACAACCGCATTGATGCGATTTTTTGAAAGATTCATGTTGTAAGCATCGGCTCCAACATTATCTGCATGGCCGGTAATGTTCACTTTGTAATTACTGTTTTGTTTCAGCAAATTAACAAGTTGATCAATTTTTGATTTTTCGCCGGTAAAGTAGCTGGCTTTGTTAAAATCAAAATAAACCGGTGCTACTTTCATTTTCTGAGCCTCTAATTCCTCGGCTGTTAATTCCTTAACCGGGCAACCTTTGTTATCTTTTGGGCCGGCTACAGTGGGGCAATCATCTTCTTCGTCAAACAAACCATCTTTATCGGTATCAATCGGACATCCACTTGCATCTACTTTCCATCCTTTTGGTGTGTTGGCACATTTGTCGTCTTTATCAGCTACACCATCACCATCCGCATCGGGGCATCCTTTCAGACTTGGAAGACCAGCAACTTCAGGACATGCGTCGTCTTTGTCGGCAACTCCGTCTTTATCACTGTCAGGACAGCCTTTTAACGAACTTAAACCTGCAATAGTGGGGCAATCGTCAATATAATCGGCAACTCCGTCACCATCAGAATCGACAGGACATCCTTTTGCGTCAACAGCAACACCTGCAGGGGTATTCGGGCATTCGTCCTTGTTGTCCGACACGCCATCCATGTCAGAATCTTTGGCTTTTCCAAAGTCAAATTCAAAGCCTGCTGTAACCTTCCAGAGACTTTCCCTTTCTGTGATTGTTTTAACTGTTGATTTAAGTCCGTGAATATAACCGGCTTCCAAATAAACAGCTGCGCTTTCTTTCCAATAGTATTTTCCTCCAAGACCCATATCGAAGTTTAGAGCAGAGGTTCCGTTGTCGGCCAAAAATCCTGGTCCGGCAAAGAGATAAGGACGTAAATTCTTTGATTCGTCGGTAAGTTTGTACCTCAGGTTTAGAAATGGATTAACTAAATCAAGATTGCTTTTCAATCCGGTCCGATAAACTCCAAAATCGGATTTAAGCATGATGTCTAACCTCGGATTGAGGTACTTACTCAAATACAATTCGGGCATAATGCCGATTCCACCATTCTTAAGTGTTCCGTATGCGCCAAAGCCTCCTCCAAGCCCCCATTTCTTATCAACAGTCTGTGCATTTACTCCTAATGTAAAAGACAGGATCAATAAAAGTAGAATTGTTTTTTTCATGATCATTCGATTTTGGTTTATGTAAATATAGAAAAATATCTTTGATTTATTCTTCTGAATTTGAAACAATAAATACTAAATATGGTTTAATTCTGGATTAAAAATAGTAATAAAATATAATTATAAAGCATTAAAGACTTTTTTATAGAATGAATTTAGAATTATCAGACTAAATTAAAGGTACTTTTTTAGGCCTTAGTTATCATTATACAATTGAAATAGTAAATGCCCTACCTGAGGATGAATGAAATTTCCAATTTCAAATTTTTTTCAAATAAAGCGCCATCAGATGACTCGTAAGTTTTAATTTTACCGAAAATATAGAATTTGTACTCAATCATTGATATAGAAACGACAGGCCAGGCTTCGAAGACTGGTAAAATAACCGAGATTGCTATTTATATTCACGATGGCTTTCAGATTGTTGATTCATTCAGCAGTCTCATTAATCCTGAATGCTATATTTCCGATTTCATCACACGCCTTACCGGAATTGATAATGAAATGGTACGATCGGCTCCCCGCTTTTACGAGGTTGCCCGTAAAGTTGTGGAAATGACTACTGATACCATTTTTGTGGCTCATAATGTTAGTTTCGACTATAAATTTATTCAGGAGGAATTTAATCGTTTGGGGTACGATTACCAAAGAAAAACGATGTGCACAGTGAGGATGGGGCGAAAATATCTACCGGGCCACAGGTCATACTCGCTCGGAAAATTGTGCGGCGAATTAGGTATTTCCATTAATGGAAGGCATCGAGCCGCTGGCGATGCATTGGCAACTGTTAAACTTTTTGAAATGATTTTGGCGCGAAAAGCGCTGAAAGAAACCAAACTGGACCAAAGCCAGTTACGATTGTTTTAAATAAAAAGAACCGCATTTTTCGGTGCGGTTCTTTCGATGTTATTATTCTGATTCTTTTTCTTCCTGTTTTTCCTCTTCAACTTCCGGTTCGTTTAACAGATCTTTTTCTTTCAGTAATTGATACCACTGAATGATTTTCTTCATGTCGGAAGCATAAACCCTGCTTTTATCGTACTCCGGAATTACTTCTTCAAAAATNNGAATTCTTTTAAATAATTCTTTTAGCTGAATTTCACCTGTTTCAGTAAATACCGAAATATCGGCCAGGGCACTTATTTTGGAGGTTGAATAGGCTGGAATTCGCTTGCCTGTCAGCAATGATTCTACAATAATGCTGTTTTTTGCTTCGGTCACCATTTTGAAAAGTCCAGGTTGACCACTAATTGCTAATATTCCTTTTAACATACGTTCAAATTTATTTTTCAGTGGACGAAGATAACACTTTCCCCCGAAGTAAAAAAAGCTGATTGCTCTATAATCTTAGCTGATGACTGATTCCGATACTAATCCAGCGACCCGGTTGCTCTATTGTTCCGAAATCGAAATATTTAGTATCTAACAGGTTGGCTGCCAGTAAGTATATTTCAGTTGAAGGAGTTTTCCACATGATTCGTGTGTTTACCAGCCAAAAAGGCTCGTAAGGTTCTGCTTGTGTACGCATCCCGTTTCTATCCTGATAGCTTACCCGCCACGAACCTTTCAGTTTGCTCCAGATTTTATGATTGAGTTCGATGTCGAGCTTTTGTTTCAGATTATCTAGCACATAATAAGAGAAAACATTATAATCGTTTTTATTCAATTCGCTGTATGAGTAATTTACACCGAGTTTGGTAATAAAAACCGGTTTTTTCCAGACTTTTTCAGGAAAAAAGTCGCCGCTTACTTCAATTCCGGTTGAATTAATACTGGTGAGGTTTTTTGTTTGCCATTTTTCTGTTTCGTTTTCGCGAATCCAGTCAATAAGGTCTTTGCCCCGGCGGTGATACACTCCGGCATGTCCAGAAAATCCATTGAAGGTAAGTTTTAGTCCACCTTCATAAGTGATTGATTTTTCTGGTTTTAGATCAGGATTTCCGATATTGGTTGGTCCATTGTAAAAAAGATCGGTAAATGTTGGCATCCGGAGACTCGAATTGGCAGATCCATAAAGTTTTACATTATCCGAAATTGCAACCGAGGCATCCAGTCCGGGATAAATATTCCATCCGAATCCAAGGTCAGAAATACGGTTGCCCATTGCCCCGGCCGAAATCGAAAGTTTCTTCAGGTAAACTGAATGTTCGGCAAAATAGGAAATCGTTGTTCTTGAATACGATTTTGTAAAAAGCTTTCCGGATTCACCCGGAACATCGATAGGGGAGGCGAGTGCTTCGCCCAAAACATTGCTCCAAACATTTTCGCTCCTGATTTCGGCTCCGAACGCGGTTTTTCCGAATACCGAAGAGAACCACGCATTCAGGTTACTGCCAAAAACATCGGTCAAATGGTAATTGTGCCCTGCATACCAGCTGGCAGGTTCGCTCCTGAAAAGTTCGAACCGATCCTGATGGCGCCGCCAGTAAGCTGAAGGAGTTAAATGGATTTTTGTGCCGGTTTCGAATTTCATTGAAGCAAAAGTAGTTTTGGTTTCTTCAAACTGATTTGGATAGGTGGCTGTATAAAAGCTGTTTGCGCCAAATGCTTTGTTTGTTCTTCCAAGCTGAAAGTCAAATGTGCCGGGTTTTGTGTTTAATTTTGCCTGATAAAATCCATTCCAGATTTTAAAATCGGTATTGTCAATGTATCCGTCAGACGACATTCGGTTAAACGCCACAAACTGATTCCAGTTTCCTGATTTGATATTTCCGGAAACATTTAAATCGGCCAGTTTGTGCTGCCCACCTGCAATATCAAGTTTCAGGCCCGAACTTCCTTCAGAACTCGTAATAATGTTAATGGCTCCTGAAAACGCATTTGGGCCGAAGACTCTGGCGGCCGGACCTTCCAGAATTTCGATTCGCTGGATGTTTTTAAAACTGACAGGGAGATTGAGCGAGTGGTGACCCGTTTGTGGATCGGAGATGTTGATGCCGTTTAGAAGAATTAAGGTTTGATCGAAGGAACCGCCCCTGACCGAGATATCGGCCTGAACTCCGTGAACACCGCGCTGCCGGACATCAACACTTAGCGCATATTCAAGCAGTTCCTGAAGACTTTGTACGGGTGCCGCCTCAATCTCATTTCTCTCGATTACGGATACGATCCGTGCCACCTGCGAGAAAGTAACAGGTGATCTTTGGGCGCTAACCTCGACCTCGTCGAGATTGTATTCCATGCTCACTTTCGAACTGTCGGCTTGGGCAAAAAGTAATTCAGGTTCAGAAACAGAAGTATAAGCAACCATTAACACGCCAATGCGCACAGGTTGTTTGAGTACACTGAACAATGAATAAGCTTTTCGTCCCCAACGTTTGAATGTAAACATTTCAGCCCTGTGGGATTTAATTACTTTTTTCATTTATAACTTAAAATAAGCGGCGGCTAAAGTAATAATTATTTGAGATGAGTCAAGGTTGAAGCAATTTTGAGTGTTCAGCGAATTACTAAAAATTTCTGTTATTTCCAATTTTTCAACTCCTGAAATGTTTGTTTAATAACATGTTGTAATGAAGGAACAAACTTATGTACACTCCGTATAGTTTTAAATCAAGCCAGAAATATTACCTGCATAAATAATCTTTATAAGCTATAAAAAATATCGAAGAATAAAAGAGTCTTAAATCCTTTTTTTCGTAAAACGAATCTCTATATTTGTATCATTATTAACAAACAAAAACGAACGCCATGACACAGCTTCAATTCAACACCGCACTTTTAGGCCTGCAAGACAAGTTGTTGTATTATGCACTCAGCCTGACTTCAGATCACGAAAAAGCACAGGATCTTCTTCAGGAAACATTCCTGAAAGCGCTCACCTACAGAGATAAGTTTGCCCAAAATACAAATTTCAAAGCGTGGATATACACGATAATGAAAAACACGTTTATTAATAATTACCGTAGAAATGTAAAATCGAAGAGTACATTCGACGGAGCTAACAACGATTTCCATCTTAAGTTTTCGAAAGATAAAAGTTATCCATCGCCTGAATCAATTTACAGCTCGAAAGAGATTGTCAAATGTATCAACGCTTTGGAAGATGAATACAAAGTTCCTTTCAATATGTTTCTTGATGGTTACAAATACAAAGAGATTGCAGAAGAGCTCACTCTTCCGCTAGGAACTGTAAAGAGTCGTATTTTCTTTACGCGTAAAAAGCTTGAAAAATCGTTGAAAGATTACGCATATTAAGGTTTTAATATATTTAGTAAGTGAATTTGATAAGAAAATGGCTCGCAAATCGCGGGTCATTTTTTTTGTTTGTGTTTGTTTCTTTTTGGATAAAAAATATGTAAAAGACTGATGGTGAGTGAATGGACATTTATTCTGATTTCAGGCTGTCATGTTTTTTTCTAATTTTGCAAAAATATTTGTTGATATATTTTGTGCTAATAGAATATTGGAATGATATATTTGACCAATTATTTCAGATTGACTTTAAATATTCTAAAACTTATGAAACAATTGATCTTGATTATTGCTGGCATCATACTTCTGCTGTATATGCCGGGCTGTGGTCAAAGTGATAAGTCAAAAATTCTGGAACAATACAAATACGATGAAAGTAAGTCAGGTTCAGATGGAATAATCACAAAAAAGATTGGTTCATGGGTAAAAGAAGGAATCACTTGCTATGGGATTGTAATTGTAGATGATAAAAATGGAATCCCCTTAAGAATTAAAGTAGTACACGCAAAAGTAATCAGTATTGATCCCGACAAAATTATAATGAGATCACTTGAAAATATTGATATGTCGCCAGTAGATGGGTGCGATAAATTTACTTTAAAGAAAGGGGATGACTGGAATGAAACAGAAGGTGATCTTTTTCAAACTAAGGAAGATGCCATTAAATTTGTAGATACCTATTATCCAGGCCTTCGGATGAAATAAACATTTATTTGGAAGCGCATCACTCCAAATTACCAATGAAAAGGTAACTGATAGTAAAAATATAAGCCGTCAAAGGTAAAGTACTGTACTTTGTCAAAATTGATTATCTTGGGCGATTAATAATTCTGACTACACCTTTAAGAATATCTATATGAAATTATTGATCCTATTATTAATATTTTCTATTCCTTTTCTTTCTTTTTCTCAAACTTCGAATCCTGTCTTTAAATGGAAAACTCAGGAAATCAGCAAAGACAATAATTTGCAGGGAATGAGTATTCACGATGAAAATACTGCAGTAATTGCCGGCTTTGGAAGAACCTTTAAGATTACTTCAGATAAAGGAATCTCGTGGGAAGATGTTGGCCTGTTTAATCCCAAATATCATTTTAATGACATTAGTGTTACTGACAATGTAGGTTATATTGTTGGTAGAAAAACTATGCTGGTAAAAAATCCGACTGGTGGGGACGAGGACGTTTTTGTGAATGGGGTTTTGATTAAAACCCTTGATAACGGATCAACATGGTCTCAACTGGATCTTTCCAAAATCGGGGAGGGGACAAGTCCGGCAATAAATCCAAATGCAAAAGGAAGTATATCATTGAACCCGTTTGCCGTTTTAAGTGTAAGCGCTTCAAAAGCAATGATTTTTATGCATTGGTTTGATGTTACTTCTGGAACAAAAAATGCACATTCGGCGGTTTTTAAAACCACTGATGGGGGGGCAAAATGGGCCGCGATTACCCCGGATTTTGGTGGAGCTTATATCAATGCGATGAAAAAGTTTGGATCAGATATTTATATCGGTGGCAACAAAATATTGTTGAAGGCATCAACTGAAAACGATATTGTTAGTGATCTTTTTCCTGCATTCTCATTAGTGGCAGGAACCAATGCCTTTATTAATGAAATTCGATCATTCAAAGAGAATGAAATTCATGTTGTGACTACGTCTGGTGTTTTTATATCGGCTGATAGTGGCAATACGTTTACAAAGCTTAACGGACCCACGGGTGGCAACGATATTTTTAAGCTTGACGATAAAACTATGATTGTTCTTGGGTCCCAATCGGCTTCGAAAGCAACGATTGATGGTGGCACCACCTGGGTTTCTTGCTATCCTGGAAAAACAAGTTGGGAGATTTCAGGTGTATTTAACGATTCACTTTATGTAATGGCTACCTCAGTGATTAACAAAATGGCTGTTTCTGATCTGAAAGCCGGAAATTATAAATGGGTGTCCAAAACTCTTGTTGAAGGCAGTTCGATTCTTCAGAAAATGTATTTGGCTGATGAGAAAAATGCATTGATAGTTGGCGACGACCAACTTGCTAAAAGGACAACCGATAGCGGTAAAACATGGACTGACGCTTCATTTCCGGACTTGGTTGTTTACGATGGAAAATACGATTTTCGGAGTATAAGCACGTCTGGCAGCACCGGATATCTGACCTCTCGATGGTTAAAAATGGTTGATTATCCTTCAGGAGAAGATTATTATTTGAATGGGTTGATCTATAAAACCGAAGATGCCTGGAAAACATGGAAAGTACTCAATACCAAAAATGTTGGAAAAGACACGCCAACTGATGCGTCAAAATATCCGACACTGAAAGGATGTTATGCAATGGACAATTACACCATTGAATGTGTTGATGCCAAAACAGCTTTTATGTTTGCTGGATGGAGCGATACCATCACGGTACCAAAAACCGTGACGAAACATTCGCGTGTATTTAAGACCACCAATGGCGGCGATTTATGGACCGCTGTAACCAAGGATTTTGGAGGTGCTATCGTTAACTCCATCGAATTTTCAGGAGAAACCGGGTATTTGGCAGGTAATAAAATTCTACTGAAGACAACCGACAATGGAACGACATTTATTGATTTATACCCGAAACTTACCATTGGAACTGACAGTAATTTAGTTGTAAGTTCAGTAACAATCCAGTCTGTTGATGAAGTGTATTTTCAGACTTCCAACAACAAAGGTGTATTTGCAACAAAAGATGGCGGCAGCACTTTTACGAAATTTAGCGGTGTAAACGGAGGATTTGATTTTGTGGTACTGGATAATAACTCGTTTATGTCGGTAGGATCGTCAACTGCAAATAAATTTACCAACGATGGCGGTACGAGCTGGAAAGACTGTAACCTTGGAGTTGCCATTTTTGCTGCGGGCGAAGTCTTGAATGATTCGTTGTATCTGTTGGGTAAATCGAATGTTTACAAGGTGGCTGTGACTGATCTTGACATAAAAACCTTTGCTGTGGAAGTGAAATTGCCAAACCCGCTGAAGGTTTTTTACGGAACTTCAGCGTTGGAACTGGTTTCTGCCGAAAAGAACATTGATCGCTGCATGGTTTACAACATTTCAGGCCAGCTGGTGGCTAATACAGAACCGCGTTCCCCGAATTTCAGGATTGAATACAACTCTTTTACGCCCGGAATTTATATTGTTGCAGCATTGATCGAGGGTAAAAAATATACTCAAAAAGTTATTTTTAAATAGTATTTAGGCAGATGGGATGCCCTTTAGAGCCATTCTTCTACCTAAAAAACTTGAAGCTGTTTTTATGTTGAAAAGGATTGTCGCCTGTCTGTATTTATTTACTTTAACATCAGGGATTTTCGCTCAGGCTCCGCAAGTAATTCGGGGAAAATTGATAAGCAAAAAATCTGGAGAACCAGTAAGTTTTGCATCAATATATATTCAGGAGACGGGTTCATGGACTTCTTCTGACGAAAATGGGCTTTTCAATTTCAAACGTTTGGAAATTCCTTTTATCATCATCAAAGTTCAGCATTTGGGTTTCGAAACATATTCAGGGAAATTTGACCCAGCGCTTTTTACCGGCTCTGAATTGGTGATAAAACTGGTCCCTGTTTCGTACGATATGGACGAAATTACCGTACTTTCAAAAAACGATAATGGGCTTACAAGTTCTTCAATTGTTGGCAATGCGGCAATCGAACATGTGCAACCTACAAGTCTGGCCGACGTGATGCAGTTGATTCCCGGCAATCTCTCCGCCAATCCGGATCTGCGGTCGGCACAACGAATTTCAATCCGCGAGATTGGGGCTGATAACAACAGTGCAATGGGAACTTCCATCATGGTCGATGGGGCGCCCATCTCAAACGATGGCAACCTGCAAACTTTTGCAACGTCAAAATTAGGTGACAAGTTTAGCACAACGATTGGCTCCGGCGTCGATCTGCGACAAATATCGACTGATAATATCGAGTCGGTGGAGGTCATCAGGGGAATTCCTTCGGTAACTTTTGGCGACCTGACATCAGGTGTTGTTCTCATTAAAACAAAAGCCGGATATACCCCGTTGGAGGTGAAACTTAAAACCGATCCCAAAATAAAGCAATTAACTTTCGGTAAAGGTTTAAGCCTGAAGTCAATACGCAGCAATTTGAATTTCAACTTCGATTATTTACAGTCGTTTGATGATATACGTAGCAAGTACACTGGTTTTAACCGGTTAACGGCAGAAGTTGGCTTTTCGAAAATATTCGATCCACAGAAAATCCCACTGACATACAATGCAAAAGTTAGTTATTACGAAACCATTGATGACTTTAAAACCGATCCCGACGCAATGGTTGCCAACGAGCGGATTTTGTCGAAAGACCGTGGACTGCGTTTTAATATGTACGGGAAATGGTCTCCGGAACTGAAGCTTTTGACCAGTCTGGATTATTCGTTTTCAGCATCATACACCCACCAAAAAAGTAGCGAAGAGAAATACAGATCGACTAGCGGGATACAGACGATCTCTACTTCGCTGACCGAAGGTGAAAATTACGGCTTGTTTCTGCCTTCCGAACAACTTACCGGTTATGTCATTGATGGCAAACCAATAGCAATTTTTGGCCAGGTTACAGCCAACAAGTTTGTCAATTTTCAGAACGGAACGACCAATAAGATTTTATACGGATTTGATTACAGGCTGAACGCCAATTACGGCGAAGGACAAATTTACGATGTCGCCAATCCTCCTTTTATATCGACCTACACCGCGCGTCCCAGAAAATACAAAGACATTCCGGCACTTCAAAATTATTCGGTTTACCTTGAAGATAAGCTTTTTATGGTTTTCGGGAAAACAAACCTCGAAATTCAGGCAGGTGTAAGGCTGAATAATTTTCAATCATCAGGAATGTTTCGCAGCCGACTTGGATTTTATACTGAACCGCGGTTGAATGCACAATACGCGTTTCTAAGCCGGAAAAATAGTTCGGTTTTCGATAAACTGGCAGTCGGTGTTGGAATTGGCAAGACATTTAAAGCTCCGCCTTTGTTGTACCTGTATCCCGACAAAGCCTATTTCGATTTAGGCGCGTTGAGTTATTATGTGGGCGATCCGCTTTACAATACATCGGTTGTCAATATGCGCATATACGAAACCGCCAATGCCGAATTAAAACCTTCGGAAAACCTGAAAATGGAAGCAAGCCTGATTTTCAGGATTAAAAAGGTGAACGGGTTGATTACCGCTTTCAGGGAAAACCTGACCAATGAATTCGATTTTGCTAGCAATTACCTGTTCATCAATTACAACCGGTACAATACCGAGAATATACCTTTCGGCACAAAACCAAATCCAGCCACGCTTCCTGTTATTCCAACGATTGCTCCAGTTTCGTATCTGATGCCGGTCAATAATCAGGAAAGCCAAAAATCGGGGGTGGAATTCAGTTTCGATTTCGGGAAAATTAATTCGCTTTATACCTCGTTTACGCTCGATGGTGCATGGTTGCGAACAAAGCGCATCAGCAGTACCATTCCGTATCAATATCAGCCGCCCCGGACAGCATCGGAGCCAATGCTTTATGTTGGCGTTTATCCGGCCGGAGAAAGCCGGGTAAGCGAGCGGCTGAATACCAACCTTCGCACGGTTACCCAGGTGCCAAAACTGCGCCTGATTTTTTCGGGTACACTTCAGATGCTTTGGTACGATAGTTATTATTTTCCGGAATACGACGAAGCGCCGATGTATCTGGTTTATAGCGATGGTACAACGAAGGAATTTACTCCTGAAATGAGGACAAATCCGGGTTATATTCGCTTTGTTGATCTTAAAAGCCCGAATTATTATCTGAAAGAAGTGATGCCGCCTTTGTTGCAGACCAATTTCAGGTTATCGAAAGAAATGACCGATAGGATGAAATTGAGCTTTTATGTGAATAATATTGTAAATTACCGTCCTGAATATGAATATAAAAGGGCGGGTTCGTTTGTCCGAAGAAATCCTTCGGTATATTTCGGGGTCGAATTAAAATTAATGCTGTAAACCATGAAGAGAGTACTTACTATTGCTGCGCTGTTTTTCCTTTTGGGATCTTGCCTGAAAGAGCCTGATTACAACAGTTACAAGGTTGATCTGATGGTTGATTTTGGCGACAAATTTCCTCAGGAACAAAAAGCAGGCGCCAAGGTGACATTGTTTAATCAATCAAAAGCCTATACGATTGAAACCTACACTGATCAGTATGGAAAAGTTCAGCTTTCATTGGTTGAGCCTGGTTTTTATAGTGTAACTGTTTCATATTCATCGGTTCAGGAAGGAATTGTTTCTTATTTGAATGGATTGAAAACGATTAAGGTTTATGGCCAGGTAAATGATACCATTAAGGTGTTCAAAGGGAGACTGGCACCGTTTGTAATCAAAGAATTTTATTTCAGCGGATGTAGCACACCGGCCGGGAAAGCTTATTCAGCCGACCAATACATCGAGATTGTGAACAATACTCCCGAAATACAATTTGCTGATGGGATTTCGGTGTTGGAGCATGAATCGTATGGAACCGGCACTAATTTCTGGGCGAATATAAAGGACACGATTGTGGTGAAGATGATTTGGACTATACCTGGGAATGGCAGTCAGGTTCCGGTGTTGCCCGGGAAAAGTATTCTTTTGGCCAGAAACGGGATGAATCATCGCGACGACCCCAACGGAAATCCATTGAGCCCGGTAAACCTGGGCAGTGCCAATTTCGAATTTTATGTACTTAAGCAACCAGAGGCTGATCTTGATTCTCCGTCGGTTCCCAATTTAATAGAGGATTTATTTGTTTTCAGGGGCAACGACGTCGCATTTCATGTTGGGGGCGGAAGCGCAATTGCAATCGCAAAAATTCCGGGTAATACCGACCGCGAACGAAAAGAATACATAAAAAGCAACATGGTTTCAAAAGCTTCTGCATCAGGCTCAAATACAACTTATTTTGCAAAAATTGCCAATAACTATGTACTCGATGCCGTGGAGGTGGTGCTCGATGAAGCTCGATCGGTTTATAAACGTTTCCCTCCGGAATTAGATGCCGGTTATACCCTTGTCTCTTCTGGTTCACGTTCGGGGAAATGTGTTCGCCGGAAAGTTCAGGGAGTTATCAATGGAAGGGCGATTTATCAGGATACCAATAATTCGACCGAAGATTTTTTTAAGGATGTTGATCCGCGACCTAAGTTCTATGAATAAACGACTTGTTGTCATATTGCTTTTCCTGATTTGCCGGTTTGCGGATGCTACTGAACCTGATGCGGAGAGACGGTATAATATGCATTCATTCAGGCAACTGGAAGCTGGCAGTCCTTGGCTTCAATCGAATAATGCTGCGGGTTTGTTGCAAATGGAAGCACTATTCCCTTCGGAACTGAAACTTGGGTTTAACCTGAATGACGGCGATTTTCATTCGGTTTTTAAAGGAAAATCTGATCAATCTTTCGATTTCAGCTCGCAGAGTTATAGGAAGATCAACAAAATATATTTGTTCGGTTCGTTCGGTTACAGCAAAAGCTACGAAAGGGAACTGAATTTCAGCAATACCAACGATCCTGCAATGAATTATCCGTATTTATTGATTGACACAATTGGTAATGATATCTACGACCGGGAATTCTTTAAGCTTGCTGCAATCATCTCATCGCCATTAAGTAGCCGGCTCGATTGGGGTTTGAGTTTTGACTATAAAGTTGGTGTAGCTTCGCAAAATCGCGATCCCCGGCCTGAAAACAAAGTACTGCAAACCAGTATTTCATCCGGATTGCTCTTTAAAACAAATCATTTTAAGCTTGGGGCAAACCTCGCTTATGGATATTACAACGAAGACATTGACATTTCGGTGGTCGAAGAAAATAGGCTGTATGCGATGTTCCAGAGTTATGGACTTGGTGTTTTCAATTCTCATGTGTCAACTTCTTTTTATCGTTTGTACCGGCAGCAACAGTTTGGTGGCGGATTGCAGGCAGAATACAAGTCAGCCAGTTTTTCTAATCTGCTGCATTCAAATTATTGCTACTCGTTTCAAACCATCGACGATGGCAGACGAGGAAATGCTGCAACCTGGGCAGCCACCAAAAACGACTCGCGCCTCGACGGAATTGACTGGGATCTGACCGATGTTATTTCGATTGACAGGGGAGGAAAAGTTCATAAGGTGAAAGCTTCGCTGCAAATTGTAGCCCGGCGCGGAACAGAATTTATTCAGCGATTAGAGAAAGTCAACGCAACCGATCTGGAGCATTGGATCACTTATGGCGAAGAGCAAAAGTATTATTCTTTGCGAACCAACGCCGAATTGAACTATCAGTTGATGGTGAAAGATGAAAATAAACTGATGAAATCGTTGTTGAACGCAGGTTTGAAATATTCGGCATTTGCTGAAAAATATTATTTGCCCGACAATGTGCAGGACTACTCAAACCTGAAGTTTGCCGCCTCTTACCTGAAATTGTTTCCACTTCCGGCGGCAAGTTTTTCGGCTGAAATGAAACTCAATTATCAGTTAAACCTTGATGGCGACCAGAAAATATCAGATGAGAATTTTTTGGTGAAGAAAATCTTCCGGCCCGAATTTATTTACCTGACAGAAGACTATCTTTCGCCCGGAATTTCATTGGCTTACCAGGTCCCGATGAAAAAAGGATTCGACAAGTATTTCATAAAAGCTGATTTTGACTGGTATCGTGCTGAAAGTGGGCTAAGCAGAACTATTTTCGGTTTTAGCACGGGATTAATCTTCTAATACGACAGGCATGAACAATGTGATTGAGTGCAAAAACCTTACACATTATTACGGAAAGAAAAAAGTTTTCGAAAACCTGAATTTTCAGGTCAGCAAGGGAAGCATTCTCGGATTATTGGGCAAAAATGGAACGGGCAAAACTACCACTATCAATATTCTGAACGGTTTTCTGCAGCCCCGGAGTGGCGAATGTCTCATTTTCGGCGAAAATACGCAGCATTTGAGTCCGCAAACCAAATCCAGGATCGGATTCTTAATTGAAGGGCACATTCAATATTCGTTTATGAATATCAGGCAGATAGAGAGATTTTATTCGGGATTTTACCCGAACTGGAAACCTGCCCCCTTTTGGGAGCTTATGTCGAAGCTGGATGTCCCACATACGCAAAAAATCTCGACCATGTCGTGCGGCCAGCGTTCGCAGGTAGCTTTGGGACTTATTCTGGCGCAGGATCCCGACCTTTTGATTCTCGACGATTTTTCGATGGGGCTCGACCCGGGTTACCGCCGTTTGTTTATCGACTATCTGCGCGAATATGCCAAAGCCGAAAACAAAACTGTTTTTACGACCTCGCACATTGTTCAGGATATGGAGCGACTGATTGACGATTTACTGATTATAGATTGCAAAGGAGTACTGGCGCAAACTTCGGTTACTCAATTTATGGACAGTTTCAATCGTTTCGATTTTGAACTTGAAAATGACAAAGCGGACATGAAAAATGCGTCGTTTGTGGTAAATCTCGATAAAATGAAAAACAAGGTTGAGTTATATACTTACTCATCTGAAAGTATTGTGAAGAAATATTTGGATGACAATAATATCAAAGCCAGTAATTTTGCCCAGGTGAAAATGGTGCTTGAAGATGCATTTATTGGTTTAACCGGAAAATATTAGATGATGTGGAAATTGGTTGTTTATAAAGAATGGCTAAAAATCAGGTGGTTCCTTGTCGGGTACACTTTGCTCGGAATTCTTGGTGTCGGCTATCTGTTGCTCACAGTGAAACATGATTTTGCATTTTCAGGGGGCAAAAATATCTGGAACAGTATTCTGTTCCTGGGGAATCAGTTTTTTAGTCCGTTAAAATATGTCTCCCTCGCAGGAGGGCTGATCATTGCCATTGCCCAGTATTTTCCTGAAACGGTCAATAAACGGATCAAGCTTTCGTTTCACCTTCCGTTGGGCGAAAACAAAGTATTGTTGATGATGCATACTTTTGGGGCGGTCAGTTTGCTGCTTTCGTTCGTAATTATCTTCGGGTTATTTTCAGGGTTTTGCCTGATTTATTTTCCGGTTCAGATGGTGATCTATAGCCTGATTACCATTTTGCCCTGGGTGCTGGCCGGGTTTTCGGCTTACTTTTTGGGTGCGCTCATTATTTTAGAGCCGCACTGGATGTTCCGGTTTTATTATTCGTTGGTTGGCGGGTTTTTCCTGACCATCTTTTTTGTCCCGGCAGTAACCTCAGCTTATAGCCCTGCAAATTCAGGATTATTTGTTCTGACTGCTATTCTAAGTATTGCGCTTTTGTTTTCAGCGTATCGGTTCAGAAAGGGGGAAATGTAAAGTGGAAAAAGTCAGCAGATATTTACTCGTGTTTATTGCCATCCTTACATTGGCAATTATTCTTCCCAGATTGTATTGGATGGCCTTCGAAAAACCTGTCAGGAAGCCATTTATTCTGTACAGTTGCATCAACGACGATTTTATGATCCACCGAATCAGCGAAAAAACATGGGAAGACACTAAAGGACAACAATATACACGCGAGGAGTATGAACAGAAACTCCCGATGATGTTTCTAAAGCAACTTCTAGCTTCTGGTACTATGCCTGACTCTGTCAACGGTGTTAAGCTCGATATGCGCGATATAGCAAGAGAAAAGTCATTTTTCCGCCTGAAGGCCAACGAGATCGACGCACCTGCACCTGCACTTTATCCATTGTTTGAATCCCAATCTGGACGTGCAATGCTTGATTTGCCCGACGATTTTTTCAGGATTACCTGGAGGATTGAATTTATTGATGCTGCCACCAACATGGTTTTGGAAGAAAAAAGCCAGTTGTTTTCAGCAACCTTGTTTCAGTATGGTTTTTCTTTTCCGGCGAAAACGATTTCCGGATTGGCAACTCCGCGAAAATCAGTCGATGAAGGCTACCTGATCGTTGACGCGAAAGATCAGCTTTTTCATCTGAAAATGATCAAAGGCAAGCCGTATGTGAAGACAATAAATGTTCCTGAAGGGTTGAAATTCAAGTATATCAGTTGTGTTGATTTTAAAAACAAAGATTTTTACGCTTACTTATTTTCAGACAAAAATGAAATTTATATTCTGACGCAAGGTGATTATGAGCTGATAAAATGGCCAGTTGAAGGATTTGACAGGTCAAATTCTGACCTGAAAATTTATGGCGATTTGTTCAATTTTACGGTTGTAATTGAGTCTGAAAATCAATTCAAAGTAATTGCGTTAGATCTTGATTATCAGGTTGTAGATACTTATACTGAAACCAGAAAACTGAAAGAAGAACAGACCGAAGGTAAAATATTTGCATCGCTTTTCCCTGCACAGGTTTCTATGACGAGCGATAGCAGTAAGTTTATCCGGTTTTACGTCTCAATTTCAAAAGGACTGAACTGGATTATCTTCAATTTACTATTGATGGCATTTCATTTCACTTTGCTTTTCAAACGAAAAGTCAAATTGAAAAATCATCTTGCCGATTTGGGAATTGTGGCTGTCAGCGGTATTTTTGGGCTTATTGCAATCTGGATTTTTCCTAATAAATTCTTTGATTGAATAGCTTCATTGACTTAACTTTGAATAAAAAACTACCATGAATAAAAAAATTGCTGTTCATTTGGCAGAAGGCTTCGAAGAAATTGAAGCTATCAGCATTATCGATGTTTTGCGCAGGGCCGACCTTGATGTCGTTGTAACGTCGGTAACTGGTAAATTGGAAGTTACGGGCGCCCATCAGCTAAAAGTTATTGCCGATAAATTATTCGAAGACGTTAATTACAACGGTGTATCGATGATTGTCCTTCCGGGTGGAATGCCGGGAGCAGCAAACCTTGATGCTCATGAGGGTTTGAGGGCGCAGATTGTAACATTCAATGGTGAAAATAAACCGCTTGCAGCAATTTGCGCAGCACCGCTTGTTTACGGAAATCTTGGAATATTGAAAGGCAAACAAGCCGTTTGTTATCCGGGTTTCGAGAAATTCCTGAAAGGAGCAGAGGTTTTGAATAGCCCGGTTGCCGAATCAGGCAATGTAATTACAGGCCGGGGTCCCGGTGCTGCGATTAAATTTGCACTAAAACTGGTTGAGAAGCTCGTTTCGGCTGAAAAAGCAGAATTAATTGCCAGCCAGATGTTGGTGGGGTGAGAAAGTCCTAAGTCCTAAGTCCTAAGTCCTAAGTCCGGAGTCGGAAGTCCGGAGTCGGGTCGCAGATTTCGATGGTCATTGATAGTCATTCAATAGTAGATAAAAGGTCATTCTACAGTAAGCAAATTACAACAATTACAACCACTGAGAACCATGACAACCAATGACAATTGAATGACTTTCTTTTCACGCGATGGCTTTGCCCGGAATGCTGAATGTGAATGCACTTCCTTTGCCAGGCGTACTTTCAACCCAGATTTTACCGAAGTGTTTATCAACAAACTCATGGCATAGAATTAAGCCCAAGCCCGATCCATCTTCATTGTTGGTTCCTTTTCGTTTAACCTTTGAATCAATTCGGAAGAGGTTTTTTGTATCTTCTTCCGGAATTCCGATTCCGGTATCAATTACTGAAACCAATATCACGCCATTCTCACTTTTGGCTGAAACTCCAATTTGTCCGCCTTCAGGAGTAAACTTTATTGCGTTATTAATTAGGTTTCTCAATACGGTTTCAATCATTATAGGGTCGGCAAATATTTCTAATTCAGGATCATTTTCGGCTTTTATTTCTATATTTTTCTGATCGGCCAGTGATTGCAAAACGCTTAACGAGTTGTCGAGTATTCGCTGATATTCAACCACAGCTGGCGAGAAGTTTAACCTTCCGGTCTGTGCCTTTGACCATTCAAGGAGGTTTTGAAGAAGGCGGAAAAGATTATTGGTTGAATAATGGATGTCACCCGCAAATTTACGGCGTTCGTTTTCAGTAAATAAATGGTATTTCTCGCTAAGCAATGACGAATACCCCAAAATGGAGTGTAGCGGATTCTTTAAATCGTGGGCAATAATTGAGAAAAATTTATTTTTCGAAGCATTCAGTGTTCGCAATTCCTGCTCGCTTTGTTCTATTAACTGGTTTTTTTCCTTCAATAGTTGATTCGATTTAATTTTGTCGAGATACTTCATATAGACAAAAAATACAAGCAGTAAAAGGAGTAGTACAGTGGCCATTGTAAGCTGTTTCAGCTGTTTGTTTTTCCGGAGCTGAATAAGCGTTAATTCCTGCTCTGTCTGTAAACGAGCTATTTCATTTTCATTTTTCTCTGTTTCATATTGCTTTTCAAGAGTTGCAATTTGTTCGTATTTTTCTTTTTGGGCCAAACTGTCAGAGTATTGGATAAATAGTTTTAGGTGTTTTAAGGCAGTCACGTAGTCACCGGTTCTTTCATAAGCTTTTGATAATAAATTGTGGCAGGTAGTTTTTATTTTGTAGCCTCTGTTGAATTTGTCATTCAGTTCAATGCTTTGTTCAAAAGCATCAATTGCCGGTTTATATTTGCCTTGTTTAAATAAAATTACACCAATTCCCTGCTTGAATTCAGCTTCATATTGGCTCAATCCCAATTGACTAAACATTGCCCATGATTGCTTTAAACAATCAACCGCTTTATTCATGCTGTCAGCATAGTTTATATAAATTCCAGCCATGTTTGATAGTATAATTGCCTGAAATTCAGTTGTTTTGTTTAAGTTTTTTGCTTTTATATAATTAATAAGAGCAGAATCCTGACGGTTGAGCGTTTTATAAATTTCGCCAAGTCCATTGTAATTAATTGCCATGCCAGTGGAATTATTAATTGAGGCGTTTAATGATAATGCCTTGCGGTAATTCGAGATTGCATCACTTATATTGCGCATTCGGTTGTGGGTCATGGCAATGTTCGAAAGCAATTTTGCTGTGTTTCTTGTATCGTTTTCACAAAGCTTCATTCCTTCAATAAATTGCTGAATTGCTTTATCTCCTTGATCCATATTGTAATAGCACAATCCAATTGCTTTGTAGCAATCCACCATATTAATGGTGTCCTTAATTGTTGTAAATATCGAAAGGGCTTTTTGGTATTGTGGAATGGCCCATTGATAATCGGTAGAATTGAAAAAGCTTTCGCCTAAATAATACAGTGCTTTGGCCTGAAGCGGAATCTGATTGTTTTTTACCGCGAGCTGATAAGCCATTTTGGAGTAAGCATTACTTTTTGCTGAATCATTTTTCAGATGAAACGAAAGTTCCAGGTATAATTCTGTTTTTTTCTTATCGGGGGCATTTACACAAAGTCGCAATAAACTGTCAACCGGAAATTGGGCTGATGCACTATACCCGAGGAAAAATAACACAAATATTAAAGAGAGCTTTTTCATATTCATGAAAGAATTAAACAACCAGCATATTTTCAATGGGGATAATTGGTTCTCCTTTGTAACGTAAAAACAAGTTGGCAAGAGCCAGCGTGTCTTTTTCGCAGTAATGAATAATCCGGTCGAGATTGCCTTCCGTGTAATAAACTTTTGCTACCTGACTTCCATCGATATCATCTTTTGGGGTAGGAATATTAAAAACTGCACAAAGCAAATCGAGCGATGTGTAATTTTTATAATCGCCAAACTTCCATAATTGAAGAGTATCCAGCAGGCGATCTTTTATTTCCCAGGGCTTTGCTCCTGAAATATCGAGAATTCTTGGTATTTTCAGACCGTTAATTAAGGTGCGCCTCGAAATATATGGATAGTCGAACTCTTGCCCATTGTGTGCGCAAAGTTTTTTCCCGGGGTTGGAAGTGAATTTTTCGAGCATATTATTGAAATCGGATAGCAATTTCTTCTCGTCGGTATCATGATAAGACTTCACCTTGTAAAAGCGCTCACCACTTCTTTGAATGATGGCTCCCGCCGAAATACAAATTATTTTTCCGAATTCAGCATAAATTCCGGCTCTTTCATAAACGTCGGCAGCAAGCTGGTCTTCATTCCTGAAATAGCTCGATTTTTTGTCCCAAAGATGTTGAAAATGCTCTGGAAGTTCATTGAAATCGGGATGTTGCGGAACCGTTTCGATGTCGATAAACAAGATGTCTTCAGAAGAGATGGTATCAAACATTTTATTTCAGGTTTTGTTGGATAAAATTCGTTAAAATGTTGATTGCTACTAAATTGTTCCCGCCTTCAGGCACAATAATATCGGCAAATTGTTTGGTTGGCTCAATAAACTGAATATGGCTCGGACGCACTGTTTTTGCATAACGGTCGAGCACCATTTGTACATCGCGGCCACGCTCAATAATATCGCGCTGAATAACACGTGATAACCTAACATCCGAGTCGCAATCGACAAACACTTTTAAGCCCATTTGTTCGCGAAGTATGGCAGGAAAAAGTACCAGAATCCCTTCAATAATAATTACCGATTTTGGGCTTATCTCGCGGGTTTCTTCAGAGCGAACACAAGTGAGGTACGAATAAATAGGTTCATTAACCGTTTTGCCCTCTTTTAGCTGTTTAATATGTTCGACCAAAAGTTCGAATTCGATAGAGGCCGGGTGATCGAAATTGATTTTCTGTCTTTCTTCCAATGGCAGGTGACTGTTGTCCTTGTAGTACGAGTCTTGCGATATCACAGCAACTTCGCCGGCCGGAAGGTTTTCGATTATTTTTTTTACAACTGTTGTTTTTCCAGAGCCGGTTCCGCCGGCAATACCTATTACAAGCATATAAAAGTTTTTTTACCAAAGATAATGAAGCGCGTGGTTTTGGCACTACCAAAATGAAATGTTGTGTGACAAGGGGTATAAAATGTTAACTTCGCGTTTGAAAAATATTAAAAATATTAGTGATATGATTAACCATGTTGTACTGTTTAAGCTGAAAAATTACGATTCGGAAAGCCAGAAGCAAATAGAAATTAGTAAAATTGAAGAAGCTTTGCTCGGCTTGTCGGGTAAAATTGAAGAGCTGAAATACATTGAAGTTGGCGTTAATTACGATTTGGCAGCTAAATCGTTTGATATTTGCCTGATCACTCATTTCGAGTCGCTCGATCAGCTTGATGCCTACCGTATTCATCCTGAACATCTGAAAGTTGCAGAACTGATCGGACAACATGCTGTTGAAAGAGCTGCAGTTGATTATGAATTTTAAGCCGAAAAGCCAATTCGAAGCATAAATTTTTAAACTTAATTATTCCTTAACGCATGGACGGATTGTATCCTCTGAAGTTTACTCCCATTTACAAAGATAAAATATGGGGCGGCAACAAAATAAAAACAGTTTTAAATAAGGATTTCGGCAGTTTGCCCAATTGCGGCGAAAGCTGGGAGCTTTCAGGAGTAGAAGAAAATGTTTCGGTAGTCTCAAACGGATTTTTAGCCGGAAACACGCTCGAAGAACTGATTGAGGTTTATATGGGCGACTTGGTCGGAGAACAGGTGTTTGAAACTTTCGGTGTAGAATTTCCGCTGTTAATAAAATTTATTGATGCCAACGACGATTTGTCCATTCAGGTTCACCCCGACGACGACTTGTCGAAAAAGCGTCACAATGCTTTTGGCAAAACCGAAATGTGGTATGTGATGCAGGCCGATCCAGGGTCAAAGCTGCAATCCGGTTTTAATCAGGAGGTTGATGAGGATAAATATCTTTTTAAGCTCGAACATAACGAGTTGACAGATATTCTGAATTTTGAGGAAGTAACTGCCGGTGATGTGTTTTTCATTCCTGCCGGTCGGGTTCATGCCATTGGCAAGGGAATTTTGCTGGCCGAAATTCAGCAGACTTCGGATGTAACTTACCGAATTTACGATTACGATCGTCGCGATAGTGAGGGCAATCCACGCGAATTACATACTGAACTGGCAATTGATGCCATCGATTATACATTGAGCCCCACCTATAAAACTCAGTACGAACCGAAACCGAATGAATCGGTAGAATTGGTGAAATGCGATTATTTTACGACCAACATTTTGGAGTTCAGTCAAATTGTAGAGAAAGATTATAGCCAGCTCGATTCGTTTGTAATATATATATGTCTGGAAGGCGAGTTGACAGCTGAAACCGAATTGGGTTCAGAATCGTTTCAGAAAGGCGAAACTATTTTGATTCCTGCAAGTACTGAAAATGTGATTCTGAAACCGGCTTCCTCTTCAGTAAAACTGCTCGAGGTGTATATCGGCTAAGTTGTATTTTATCAGCAACAAATAAAAATTTAATAAGAATATCCGTAATAATACCAATGTCATAAAAGTCATTCAATTGTCATGAAATGACCACAACTGACTGATGTGTAAAGACATATTAGGTATATAATCGGGCTATCATAAACTTTAATTTCAGAAATGATCAAACAAGCAAGATTTTTAATCAGCAATACCGATGTGAAAAAATGCCCGCCGCCCGACCGGCCCGAATATGCTTTTATCGGGCGGTCGAATGTGGGTAAATCATCGCTCATCAACATGCTTGTTGGACAGAAAAGTCTGGCCAAAGTTTCGGTAAGGCCCGGGAAAACGCAGCTGATCAATCATTTTATCATCGACGAAAGCTGGTATTTGGTTGATTTGCCNNATTCTGAACCGCGAAAATCTTTATTGTTTGTTTGTGCTGATCGACATCAGGCACTCTCCCCAGAAAATTGATGTTGAATTCATAACCTGGCTGGGCGAAAACAATATTCCGTTCGCCATAATTTTTACCAAGGCCGATAAGCTTGGGAAAGTAGCCGCAAAGAAAAATGTGGCCGATTATACCATGGAATTGAAGAAGATATGGGAAGAATTGCCACCTGTTTTAGTCAGTTCGTCGGTTGACGGAACAGGGCAGGATGAAATTATTTTATTTATAGAGAACATCAATAAAACTTGATGTTTTGCGATTATAATCAAGTTGTTATCGGTTCTGAATAGTTGCTTTGAAGTATTATTGGCTAACTTGCAAATGAAATTCAAGTGATATGAGCAAGATTTTTTTACCTTTGCCGCAATTCCAAAAACACAAATTTTAAATAGGAAGTAATGTCAAGAAAAGCTCCTCTCAAAATTTTTCCGTGTACAAAAAGTGTGGATTTAACCAAACGTATTTGTGAAGGTTTGGGGGTTGAAATAGGAAAAACTTCCTGCCCGATTTTCTCGGATGGCGAGTTTGAACCATGCTACGAAGAAACCATTCGTGGTTCGCATGTTTTCATTATCCAATCGACTCCGCCACCTGCTGATAATCTGATGGAATTGTTGCTCATGATTGATGCAGCAAAACGAGCTTCGGCTTATAAAATTATTGCTGTGATTCCCTATTTTGGCTATGCACGTCAGGATAGAAAGGATAAACCGAGAGTTTCGATTGGTGCTAAATTAATCGCCGATTTACTTTCAACCGCCGGTGCCGACCGCATAATCACCATGGATCTTCATGCTGATCAGATTCAGGGATTTTTCAATGTCCCGGTCGATCACTTGTATGCTTCTTCGCTTTTCATTCCGTTTATCAGCAAAATGGGGCTCAAGAATCTGGTGGTTGCTTCGCCCGATGTTGGAGGTACCAAACGGGCAAATACTTACTCAAAAATGCTGGGAACCGATATGGTAATCTGCCATAAGTCGCGGGCTAAAGCAAATGTTATTGGTAGTATGACATTAATCGGAGATGTTAAAGGTAAGGATATCATTTTGGTAGATGATTTGATTGACACTGCCGGAACCATCGCAAAAGCTGCCGACTTAATGATGGAAAAAGGAGCAAATAGCGTGCGGGCCTTTGCTGCGCATGGTGTTTTGTCGGGTCCGGCTTACGAAAGAATCGAAAAATCAGCTTTGGCCGAGGTATATTTTACCGACTCAATTCCCGCAAAACAGGAATCATCTAAAATTAAATACATTCCAATTGCCAGCGCCTTGGGCGAAGCAATCGAAAGAGTTTATAAAAATCAGTCAA
>DPRM01000062.1 GCA_003537645.1 Prolixibacteraceae bacterium | reverse complement strand
TTGTTGTTTAATGATCTTACAGTCAGTAGATTGGTATTGTTGTTAAGAGTTTGCGTCTCGATGTCGAAATCGAATTTTGTATAATGATCGATGTTGTAATTGGCAATATCGAATTTCAATCGGTTAAGATCAATTTTTGAATCCTTCGGGTATGCAATTACAAAATAATGAAGCAGATCCTCGTCGTACGAGAATTTACCTTCAAACTCGTCGGTTCCTTTTTCACGTCCGGGCATCAATTCGCTGTTCTTTATCTGGTCGTTCAGGTAACCAGAATCAACCATTTTCTGGTAATCAACCAACGAGCTATCCTGAATTAATTTCAGGATTTGTTCAGCCAATGGCTTGGGTTCNNGAGTTCCGTCGGCCACTGTGCTTATGAATTCGATTTTTGGCACCAGCACACTGTCGGGTTGCATTGGTGTAATCATATCAGTCGTTTTCCCGGCCTGAACATACTGTCCGTTTTTGAATTCGAGAAAAGCCTTGTTGTACAGTCTGTTAATGCTATCTGCTCTGGCTTCAAGTTCGATAAAATAATTCGGATTCAGCAAATATTTTGCATATTTTGAATCCGGATAATTTTGGATAATCAGGTTTTTATAGTAGGCTGATTTCTCCGGATTATTCAATTTATTGTACACATCGTACAATTCGAAATACGACGAAAGTGCATAAATATTGTCAGGATAGCGCTTGTTCAAGTCTTCGAATGACTCGGATGAACGTGGAAAATCTGAAAATTCTGTTTTGAAAATACGACCGGCATTGAACAGGGCATTCCTTATTTTTGTGTGCGAAACGTTCATCAGCGAATCGTTCATTGGTAAATCCTGGGTATAGAAATCTCTTTTTTTCGTGTCTGTAACTTTCTTGGGCTGGCCTTCCAAAACAAGCAGCGAATCTTCATTTTGAGCTGCTTCATCATCTAACAGATTCCGTTTGTCGGCTCTTCTCCATCCATCTTCTAGTTTACGTTTTCCCCATAAACGTTCAAATTCAACTTTCCCGTAAGCCACCGTTGTTGGGCTGTAAAAATACCAGCCGGCGCCTTCCTGTTGCTGGCTCAATCCAAATCGGCTTTCGTTTTGCCTGAAATAGCTACGGTCCATCAGTTGATTGGCTGCGTTCTTTTTGTCGAGGGCTTCTTTTTCGCTGGCTTCCTTTATCCATTTGTCAATCAGGGCGTTTCTCGAAGTTTCGTCCATCAGGGCGATTCGCTGCAGGCTGTCTTCGCGTTCAACAGTGTAAATATTGTCGGTAAGCCGGGTGAGGCTGCGGTGNNAGCTCGTCGAAGTAGATTTGCGCAAGAGTGAGACAGGAGAGTGCCCGCTGATATAAATTGGCTGAACTTAACGAAGCAGATTTGGTATATTCCTCTTTTGCCTGTTTTGTATTTCCCTCTTTCATCGAAATGTTTCCGATCGCATAATAAATCTGATCGCGGAATTCCAGATTTTTTTTGTCGCGAAGCATTTTCCGGAGCTCTTTTTTTAGTTTTTCGGCATCGCCGGTTCCGGTAAAAGTTCCTGCTGCGCTAATGTGAGCATTGAAAGCCATTCTGTATGGCGGATTCATTCGTGCTATTTGCCTGAATGTTTCTGATGCCTTTTCTGCATTCCCGGTTTCCTGATACCATTGAGCCAAAACATAAGTAAAACGAAGTTTGTCCTGCTTTTTTGCTGCCTGTTTTACTGCAATCGACAGGAAAGGGATTCCTTCGGTATAATTGAGTTGTCTGGCGTAATAATCGGAAGTGGCAGCAGCAAGTTCTCCATCTAAACGTCGCGGAAAGTTCTCGTCAGTTTGTAAAACCTGTATCAGTTCATAAGCTTCAACGTATCGTTCAAGTTCGGTATAACTCCTTATCAACCATATATTCGCGTCGTATTTTGATGATTCTTCAGGAAATTTACGAACCACGTACGAAAAATTCTCGATAGCCGAAGAAAAATTGTGCTGGTAGAAATAAGCTTTCCCCATCAGGATGTAGGCATCGTCAACCCAGTTGTTGAATTCTTCGCGGCTGGCAAAATTGATATACGATTTGCTCCTGTTTTTTCTGCGTTTTGGTTTTTTGGTGATGGAGTGCGATTGTATCAGCTTTGATCCTTTCAAAACTGCATTATCCATATCGGAAGTTGCAGCAGTGGCGGTAGCCGGATTGCTGGATTTAAAGAGTGGTAAAACTTTCGAAAAATCATCTTCAATCGTGTTGTTTATCTTCACAGTTCCGGCTCTCAGGCTTTCCTTTCCGTTGAAATATACATTGTAGTGTGCTGTTACATTGTGGTATGCACGCGATACTACTGTGTTTTTTTCGGTGGAGCATCCAGCGATGAAAAACAATACTATGATGAAAATTATGCGATATGAAAACCGATTGCCCAATAGTTCTTTTTTACTGACTCTAGGATAAACTGCCAATTCGGGATAATATTGTATAAGTACCCTTAAAATGCAGGTTATTTGTGTTGAAAAAAGTCATAATTAATAAGCTTGCAATATTACAAACTTTAGAGTAATTACCCGAAAGAAAGCCTTAAATTGGGAAACTAAATTATAGCATTCAGGCATGGGCATCTTACAAAATAAAATACGTGCAATTTTCAATCCCGATCATTTTCAGGGGTGGGCACAGAAACGCAAATATTTTGAGGGCTGGTATTTTAAAGTGATTAATAAAGCTGAAACCAAAGCGTTCGCTTTTATTCCGGGAATTGCGATGGACGAAGCGGGTAAAAAGCAGGCTTTTATTCAGGTGCTCGACGGTAAAAAGCAAACAGCTCATTATCACAAATTTCCACCCGAGTTGTTTGTTCCAAGTGTCGGAAAATTCGAAGTTTCAATTGATGGTAACCGGTTTACCCAAAATTCAGTTCAGCTAAATTTACCTGAATTAAAAGGTAATCTTCAGTTTTCGGAAACAGTTCCATGGCCAAATCGCTGGTATTCGCCCGGAATAATGGGTCCCTATACTTTTATCCCGTTTATGGAATGCTATCATGGAATTGTTACGATGGATCACAAAATTAGCGGGCATCTGGAAGTAAACGGTGAAATATTGAATTTTGATAATGGTCGCGGATATACCGAAAAAGACTGGGGACATTCGTTCCCCAGCGCATATATCTGGATGCAAACCAATCATTTCAGCAAGCCAGGAATCTCAATTAAGGTCTCGGTTGCCAAAATTCCATTTTTAGGCCGTTGGTTTGTTGGTTTTATAGCAGGGATATGGCTTGGCGATCGTTTAATTCAATTTACAACATACAACCGGAGTAAGTTGCGCAAATCAGTTGTTGATGCCGATAAAGTTGAATTGTTGCTTGAAAACCAAACTTACAGGTTGGGAATTGTTGCCCGGCGGGGAATGTCAACATCGCTTGCATCGCCTATTCTGGGGCTGATGGATGGCCGTATTGAAGAAAGTATGAATGCAAGTATTGAAGTAAACCTGACAGACCGCAAAAGTGGGAAGACCGTTTTCTGCGATGTTGGTCGCAATGCAGGGCTCGAAGTGGCAGGTAAAATTGAAGAAATTTTGATTTCCGGAAATTAAGGAGGTCTGAATTTCGGTAGTGAAAATGAAAAGATTTTGAGTTTTATTCTGATCAGTGACTCTGCTGAAAAATTTTATGGTTAGGTAATCGTTTGATCAATGAATCCGCTTAACTTTACACCACAAAATACCATGCTGCCATGCCCTATATCCCCAAACCCTATAAATTTGGTATTGCCTTAAGTGGTGGCGGTGCCAGAGGAATTGTTCATATTGGTGTTCTCGAAGCACTTCATAAGTATGGCATTCGTCCCGAAATTATTTCAGGAGCAAGCGCCGGAGCCTTAGTCGGTGTTTTTTATGCCGCCGGAATGGAGCCCATGCAAATTCTGGAACTGGTAAAAGCCAATAAAATGGTGAAGATGTTTAAATGGCAATTGCCTTCGAACGGGTTGATCGATATTAAGAAGGTACTTTCGCTCCTTGAACAGAACATTGAAACTGATGATTTTGCGGGACTTAAAAAACCTTTCTATTGTTCGGTTGTAAACCTTAACAGTGGTCATTCCGAAATTAAGCACGAAGGGAAGCTGTTTCAATGGGTATTGGCCTCCGCTTCGATACCAATTATTTTTGAACCTCAGATCATCGATGGAAACTCTTATGTTGATGGTGGCTTGCTTAATAATCTTCCGGTTGATTGCATTCGCGATCAATGCCAGATACTGATTGGGGTGCACGTAAACCATAATGGGCCGGAAGAAAATATTTCGGGGCTCAAAAATGTTGCCGAACGAACTTTCCGACTGGCCATGAGCCAGAATGTAAGGGGCAGCCTGGCCAAATGCGATTTTGTGATCGATCCTCCTGAAACACGGAAATACAATACGTTCGATTTTAAGAAAGCCGATGAAATTTTCAGGATTGGATTTGAAGAAACCGAAAAAAGGATTCTCGAAATGTTTGATTCGATTGATTTGAATCAGGTTGTTCTTGAAAAAAATAGAAAGGTAGTAAACGATATTTAACTTGAGTTTATAGGTTTAGTCAATTATTTCTGTTGCGAATCAGGAAAGTAGTCTGGCTTTGCAACCGACTGATTTTCCAACCGTAAATGAAAACTTAACCGACTGTTTTTAGTACTGATTATTTTCACTTTAAATTTATATCCAAATGAAAAAATTATTGTTTGTTTTATCCGTTGTGGTTTTGACTTCTTGTGGTCAGCACAAAAAAGACATTGCCCGCATGCAGGCTCAGCAAGACAGCATTGCACAGTTGGGCGTTCAGAAAGACGCTTCTATTCTTGAGCTGATTGGCGATATGAACGAAATACAGATGAACCTCGATTCGATTAAAACCCTCGAAAAAATCGTTTCGGTTCAAACTGCATCAGGAACTGAGATTAAAGCAGTTGCTAAAAAACGGATCATGGAAGACATCGCCCAGATCAACGACCTGCTTCAGAAAAACAAAGAACTTGTAAAATCACTTCAGGGAAAACTGCGGACTTCGAACATGAAAGTTGCCGAACTCGAAAAAATGATTGAGTTGCTTAGTAAACAAATGGGCGAGAAAGATGAAGAAATTGCCCTTTTGAAACACGAGCTTGAAAAACTGAACATAGATGTTGCAGGATTGAACCGGAAAATTGAAACGATTACAGCAGAAAGTGAAGCTGTCATCAGTGCAAAGACCCAGACCATTGAAGAGCAGACAATTGCCATGAATACTGTTTATTATGCCTTCGGGACCAAAAAGGAACTGGAAGACCAGAATGTGATTGAAAAAGAAGGCGGTTTTCTGGGACTTGGAAAAACTATTAAAATGAAGAAAGATTTTAACCGCGATTATTTCATGAAAGTTGATTTGCGAGAGTTCAGCCAGTTGTCGCTAAATACGAAGAAAGCGCGTTTGGTTACCTTCCATCCTGCCGAATCGTATCATCTGACAGGCGAAAAAACTGTTGAAAATCTGGTGATCGATAAACCGGAAGAATTCTGGAAAGCCTCGAAATACCTGCTGATTGTGGTTGAATAAATTGCTGAAAATATAAAATGGAAGAGGCTCTGATTTTCGGAGCCTCTTCCATTTTATTGCGAATACTACCGGTTAAACTTCAGTCGTTTACCCTGAATTTCTGAATTAACCACACCTTTATCATAAGCCAGTTCTCCATTCACAAAAGTATGTGTTATCTGATGCGAGAATTCAATTCCGTCGAAAGGCGACCAACCACATTTGTAAAGTATATTTTTGGGTGATACTTTCCACGATTGTGCCTGATCAACCAAAACCAAATCAGCGTAATATCCTTCGCGAATGTAGCCGCGACGGTCGATGCGGAACAAATCGGCTGGAGCATGGCACATTTTTTCAATCACCTTTTCCACCGAAATCAAACCTTTTCGGCTCATTTCGAGCATGGCAACCAGCGAGTGCTGTACCAGCGGGCCTCCCGATGGTGCTTTAAAGTACGAATGATCTTTTTCCTGAAGAGTATGCGGGGCATGATCGGTAGCCACCACATCAATTTTGTCGGCCAGCAAAGCATCCCAAAGCGCAGCTTTGTCGTCAGCCGATTTAATAGCCGGATTCCATTTAATAAAGTTCCCGAAATAAATGTAATCGTTCTCGTCGAACCATAAATGATGGACACAAACTTCGGCGGTAATGTGTTTTTGCGCCACCGGTCCCGAAGTAAATAATTTCATTTCGTCGGCAGTTGAAATATGCAAAACGTGCAGCCGTGTTCCAAATTTAGTCGCCAGTTCAACTGCTTTCGACGAGGATTTGAAACAAGCTTCGGCGCTGCGTATTTTCGGATGGGCTGAAATTGGAACAAAATCGCCGTATTTTTCTCGGTAAATCGCTGTGTTTTTTATGATGGTTGGCTCGTCTTCGCAATGCGTTGCCACCAGCAATTTGGTATTCTTAAATATTTCTGAAAGTACAGCTTCGTTGTCAACCAGCATATTTCCGGTTGAAGAACCCATGAATATTTTGATTCCGCAAACATCTGATCCATTGGTTTTTAATACTTCGTCCAGATTATCGTTGGTAGCGCCCATGTAAAATGAATAGTTTGCAGCCGAAACTTCGGCAGCACGCTGGTATTTTTGTTCGAGTATTTCGTGGGTTACCGCCTGCGGATTGGTATTGGGCATTTCCATATATGAAGTTACACCTCCGGCCACAGCAGCCCTCGATTCGGTGGCAATTTCGCCTTTGTGGGTCAGTCCTGGTTCACGAAAATGCACTTGATCGTCGATTGCTCCCGGAACCAGGTATTTGCCCTGTGCATCAATTACTGTTGCTCCTCTTGTGAATTCTTCCGGAATGATTTCGCCGCTAAATATTTTCGCAATTAACTCACCATCAATAAGAACAGCTCCGCTAAAAATCTGTCCTTCATTAATAATCCGGGCATTTTTAATGAGTGTCTTCATATTTTATGTTTTTGTTATGCCTTATGGTAACGGGTAAACCAGCTTCTGATCTTCATTTTCAGTACTCCCCAAAGCGCTTCGTTAAAAATACCGCCGCTCATTTTCGAAGCTCCCTGTGTGCGGTCTTTAAATATGATAGGTACTTCAACTATTTTAAATCCATGTTTCCATGTTTTAAATTTCATTTCAATCTGAAATCCATATCCTTTAAGCCGGATGTTATCGAAATCAATGGTTTCCAGCACTTTCCGGTGATAGCATTTAAAGCCGGCAGTGGTATCCATTATTTTCATTCCTGTAATTGTTCGCACATAAACCGAAGCCATGTACGACATCAGCACCCTTCCGAGAGGCCAGTTAATCACATTAATTCCTGAAATATAACGCGATCCGATTGCCAGACTTGCATTTTGTGTGGTACAAGCTTCATACAAATTTACCAGATCTTTCGGATTGTGCGAGAAGTCGCAGTCCATTTCAAAAATGTAATCGTAGTTGTGTTCCAGCGCCCAGTGAAATCCGGCAAGATAGGCTTTCCCCAGTCCTTCTTTTCCGGCCCGTTTCAAAATGTGAAGCCTGTCAGGAAATTCAGGAATAAGCTGATCAACAATTCTCCCGGTTCCATCAGGTGAATTATCGTCAATAATTAATACTTGAAAAGGTGTTTTCAGTGAAAAGACCTTTCGGATCATTCGTTCAACGTTCTCTTTTTCGTTGTATGTTGGAATTAATACCAGATTCTGATGCACGCTGTTGGTTTTATAATTACCGACGAAAATACGCCTTTTTCTTGATTGCCCTGCTTTCGTTCCCAATGTTTAACACTTTTTATGTGATTTGCCGGAATTTCTGCCTGAACAGTTTTTGAAATTTTCACTCTTTTAGGTTTACTGCCGGATGTTTCGTAAATTTCAAATTCGTAAGTTTATGTATTTAAACAATATTATAATGGGAAAAAATTCTGAAAATCATCATTCAAAACATGAAGATGAAAAACATAAACATGTTGAGCCAGAAAAGAAAGATCATAAATTAATCAGCGACAAAAGATATGAGAAGGAACTTCAGAAGTTAGAAATAGAGCTGATAAAACTTCAGGAGTGGGTGAAATACAAACAGTTGAAAGTGGCGGTTTTGTTCGAAGGCAGAGATGCCGCCGGAAAAGGAGGGGTGATTAAACGAATAACCGGGCCGCTAAATCCTCGTATTTGCCGGATTGCAGCCCTTGGTACGCCTACGGAGAAAGAGAAGTCGGAATGGTATTTTCAGCGCTATGTAAAGCATCTTCCAGCGGCTGGCGAGATTGTTTTGTTCGACCGGAGTTGGTACAATCGTGCCGGAGTGGAACATGTAATGGGGTTTTGCACAGACGAACAATACCATGAGTTTTTCAGAAGTTGCCCTGAATTTGAACAGATGCTGATACGATCAGGAATCATTTTGATTAAATACTGGTTTTCGGTTTCTGATGAGGAACAGGAAATCCGCTTTCAGGACAGATTAAAAGACCCTACGAAAAGATGGAAACTTAGCCCGATGGATATTGTTTCGCGCGAAAAGTGGGTTGAATACTCAAAAGCGAAAGACGAAATGTTTAAGCAAACCGATCTGGATCATTCGCCATGGTACGTGGTACCTGCCGACAACGAAAAACTTGCAAGGTTAAACTGCATTAGCCACCTTTTGAGCCTTATTTCGTACGAAGCGCTTCCGTATGAACCAATCGTTTTGCCTCCGCGCAGTGAATTTCCGGCTTACCAGAGACCACCCATTACAGATCAGACTTTTGTACCTGACCGGTATAGCCATAAACATGAGGATCCGGAGGCGGATTCAGAATAAAAAAATCGTCAATAGTAAATTTTCAAATCATCAATAACTTCAATGGCACAATTTCTAAACGACCGAAAACAGGCCAGTGGCAAAATTCCGGGTTCACTTATTCACCTGGGGACAAAGAAAATTGATAGTCCCCGGCTACGGATTATGCATTACAATCAGGATGAATTGGTAGAAGCAGAACCGGAAACTCTTGAGAAATGCCGTTCATTTATAGCCGCGAATTCGGTAACATGGATCAATATCGACGGCTTGCACGATGCTGAAATGATTCAGAAATTGGGGGAACTGTTCAATATTCATGGTATTTTGCTTGAAGATATGCTCGATACCGGGCAGCGCCCCAAAATTGCCGAGACTGAGGATTTGATGGTGGTCATCTTAAAAGTGATCGATTATGATGAGAAAAGCCAGAAACTTGTTTCGGAACAGATTTCGATGATTCTGGATGATAACTATCTTATTACTCTTCAGGAAAGAGTTGGCGACCAGTTTGACCATATTCGCGACCGAATAAGAAAAGGAAATGGCCGGGCCAGACGAAAAAATGCCGACTATCTGACCTACCTTTTGCTCGATACCATTGTTGATAATTATCTGAATAACATTGAGATACTTGGCAATATTATTGAAAAAATGGAATCACGAATTTTTTTGCCCAAACAAAATGGGCTGATGAAGGAAATCTACAAACACAAAACCGAGATTAATTTTCTGCGGAAAAACATCCGTCCCGTTATTGAAATTGTGCATCATCTGATCGAAAATGAATCTGGCTTTATTGCCGACGATAACCTGAAATACTTTCGCGATTTGAACGATCTGGTTGTTCAGGCTTCGGAGACCATCGAGATTTATCAGGTAATGCTGAACGACCAGATGATGATTTACCATGCCAGTCTTGATAGCAGGGCCAACGAAATAATGAAAGTGCTGACCATTTTTTCGGCTTTCTTCATTCCTCTCACTTTTGTCGCCGGTGTTTATGGTATGAATTTCGACAATTTTCCGGAACTACATTTCAAATATGGCTATCTGTATTTCTGGATTTTGATGGTTGCCATTGTTTTAAGCCTCCTTGTTTATTTCAGAAAGAGAAAATGGTTTTAACAATCGATATGTGATTCAGGAATCCTGCATCACATTTTATTTGGCATCTCAAATTTCTTTTTTTTTGATTCAGTCAATCAGTTAATTGGCATTTCAAATCGCAAGCATGAAATTTAATTCTGCTAAAATTTGTTAATTGCCATGAATTAATGAAACAATGACGCTATGCTGAACGTAACTAACCTTGACTTTGCAATTTATATTTTTGGACTTATTTGGGTTGATTGGTTTTTGGTGAAAAGCAAAGTTCGTAAGGTAATTTTAGTTGTTTGTTTAGTGAAAAGCGGTGGCTAACCACCGCTTTTCATTTTTGTTTGTATCAGTTATTGATTTTCCACACAACCTTTAAACATTTCTCACGAGCCACAATCAGGTTTGTTACTTCGTACTCCAGCTTCATTTTAGGCTTTTTTTTTATTTCTTCCGAAGTTGAACTAATTTTAATTACAGAGGTTTTATCCATTAATGATTTTAGCAATTGTATTATAAGTTTTTTAAACTTATTTAAAAAAATAGTAAAAGTATTCTTCATTTTGAAAAAATAATAGAATAACTTTGTGCTTTCAAAAAAGCAAGATAAAAATTGACACAATGGCTTTTTCATCGATTAAATATTCTTCAGACAGCGACTTAAATGTTGTGGAGCAAAAAAACAACTTGCAAAAGCGGAAAATAATCAAGCATTTATTTCTTTATGGTGCAATGACCAATACCGATTTGATTGGATCGGTAAAATTAAGTACTCCCAAAGTAATTGGTCTGCTGAATGAATTAAAGAATGATGGGCTGATTGAGGAACTTGGCCAGGGCAACTCGAGCGGTGGCCGAAGACCTAATTTGTATGGAAATAAGGAGGATGCCTTCTATATTGTGGGTATTTCTATCAATATTTATAAAACTTCGGTATCAATTTTTAATGCAAAAAACCAAAAGATAACCGAAGATCATATTCTGCCACTTACCATTTCGTATGGAACTTCGATTATTGATTCGATTGTTGAGTTTACCGAAAGCGTCATTCTCGAGAAGCAAATTCCTCGTGAGAAAATTTTGGGCATTGGTATTGAAATGCCCGGAATGGTTGACTCGGCAACCGGAATAAACAAAACATATATGATTTCCGATCGACCTGTATCCGAAGTTTTTAGCGAAAAATTCGGAGTAGAGGTTTTGATTGAAAACGATGCCAAAGCGCGTGCTTTTGCTGAACTTAGGTTTGGTGCAGCTCATTCGAAAAAAAATGTACTGGCCATTCATCTCGATTGGGGAATTGGCCTGGGAATTATTGTGAATGGTAAACTTTACAAAGGCCGCGATGGCTTTGCCGGTGAATTTGGCCATTTGCCGATGGTTGACAATGGAATACTTTGCAAGTGCGGGAAACAGGGTTGCCTCGAAACAATTGCTTCGGGGACTGCCATTGTACGCATGGCAAAAGAGGGGTTAATTGCCGGGCGATCGGCTATGCTTGGAAATCTGGTTAACGATGATCCGGATAAAATTGAGATTCGTAAAGTAGTTCAGGCAGCCATTATGGGCGATCAGTTTTCGATTTCAGTATTAGCCAATGTGGGTCACTGGCTCGGTAAGGGGATGGCCTACCTCATCCAGATATTCAATCCCGAACTGATTATTCTGGGAGGACGTATGTCGGAAGCAAACCAATTTATACTGCCACCCATCCAGCAATCAATTCAGATATTTTGTAATCCGGAGCTTGGCAACGAAATTGAAATTAAGGTTTCAGAATTGGGGAGCCAGGCTGGAATACAGGGAATTTCGGCTTTGTTACTCGAACATGTACTCGATAAAAATTAAGAGATCACATTTAAAACTCATAACAATGCAAACAAATCATTTCAGTCAGGTCGAAAAAATATTTTTGCAACAGGCAGGAATTGATCAGATGACCACAAAAATGCCCTACATCACGGTCGCAAATTTTCCAAAGTTGGGAATGCTCGCATCGCTGCGCTTTCTGGAATGGGTAATTGAAAATCCCAACGGGGTAATCAGTCTTCCTACCGGAAAAACATCTGAATATTTCCTGAAATACACTCATTTTTTTCTTGAAAACTGGGATACTAAAAAGGGACAGGATTTATTAAGTGCTCACGGACTTTCAGGAATACAAAAGCCAGATCTGCATGGACTTCACTTCGTACAGACCGACGAGTTTTACCCTATTTCGTCGAAACAGCACAATAGTTTTTGTAACTACGTCGAGAACTACTATATCAAAGGTTTTGGGCTCGATCCGGACAAGGCATTGCTAATCAATTCAGATAAAATATTGCTTGCTGAAGGCAAAACATATAACGAAGTTTTTCCAAATCTCACCCTCGATTTGTCGCTGCGTTACCGCGAGGCTAAAAGCCCGGACGAAAAACTTCAGCAAAAATCAATTTTAATGATAGATGATTGGTGTTCCGAATACGAACAAAAAATCCGGGAAAAAGGTGGAATAGGATTCTGGCTCGGAAGTATTGGTCCTGATGGTCATATAGCATTCAATACCAGGGGATCCGATCATTTCTCGACTACCCGATTAACTGCAACCAACTTCGAAACACAGGCGGTGGCTGCCGGTGATTTGGGCGGTATTGAAGTTTCACGCAACCGGTTGGTCATCACTATCGGGCTCGAAACAATCGCCTACAATCCTGAATCTGTGGCCATTGTTTTCGCCGCCGGAGAAGCAAAAGCTGATGTGATTAAAGATGCGCTCGAAAACGAACCGTCGAATAAATATCCGGCCAGCAGCCTTCACAAATTGCGCAACAGCCGTTTTTACCTGACTACCGGAGCAGCCGTGAAACTGACCGACAGTGTGGATAAATATTACCAAACCGGAGAATGGACACATCAAAAAACAGAACGTGCAATTATTGATCTTTGTCCTAAAATCAACAAGTTTGGTCATCGTATTACTTTGGAAGACCTGAAGGCAGACAAATACTGCCGTTTGATACCAAACCTGAACGAACAAACAGTGCAATCGGTGATTGATTCGATTACAGCCAAGTTTAATAAAGGGATGGAACATGAGTCGAATCAGGTTTTCTACCATACAGGCCCGCATCACGACGATATTATGCTTGGAATTATGCCTCACACTTCAAGACAGTTACGCGATGCAAGCAACGAGTTGCATTTTTCGGTACTAACTTCAGGATTTACTGCGGTTATCAACCAGTATGTAGTTGATTTACTGGCTGAAACACTTAGCCTGATCAGTGATGGCAAAATTCAAATGATCAAATTCCCTGATTTCTTCGAAGAGGGGTATAAATTTAAGTGGGACAAAGATATTTATCATTACCTCGACAGTGTCGCAGCCAACGACGAGGCCGAAAAGCGCCGTGGGGTCTGTCATAGGGTTATTCGCTCAATAGTTGAAATTTGGGAAGTAAAAAGCGAAGAACAGTTGATTAGCACCATCATTGAAATTCTTGACAATCTTCGGAACAGTTACGATGGAAGTAAAAATCCTCCAAAGATTCAGAAGTTGAAAGGAATGCTCCGCGAAATGGAAGAAGAACTGGTTTGGGCTCATTTTGGTGTTCAGGTTAAAAATGTGCACCACCTGCGTTTGGGTTTCTATCAGGGCGATATTTTTACTGAACAGCCTGACGAAAAGCGCGATGTACTTCCTATTCTTGAAGAATTCAGAAAGTACAAGCCAACCGTTATCAGTTTAGCTATGGATCCGGAAGGAAGTGGTCCGGATACACATTATAAAGTTTTAAAAGCCATTGCTGCTGCCGTCAAGGAATGGAAGAAAGAGGAAGATTTGTCGAAATTGCGGGTAATTGGCTACCGGAATGTATGGTTTCGCTATCATCCGTCCGATACCGAAGTTATTGTTCCGGTTTCGTTAAATGCATTGTCGATTCTCGATTCCTCGTTTACTGAATGTTACCTGAGTCAGGTAAATGCATCGTTTCCAAGCTACCAGCTCGACGGAAAATTTAGTCAGCTTACCCAACGGGTTTGGGTTGAACAGCTTAAACAGATTCAGTTCCTTTTAGGAAAGAATTTCTTTTATCAGCACGACAAACCGCTGGTAAGGGCTACGCACGGTCTGGTCTATATTCGTGAATTGAGTGTCGATCAATTTATACAACAAGCCGATGAACTCGAAAAATCGATGGAAGGCGTAGGGATTTAAGATCAAAGTAAATCAATAAATGGAAGGCCTGTCAAGTGTGAAAACCTGACAGGCCTTTTCATTAATCGTTAGCCTATTTCTGAAATTCAGCAGGAATTCCTTTGATTTTTTTAATTTCTACTTTCCTGATAAAAAACTCTCCGCCTTCCGACTGTAGCTGTATTTTGCCTCTTGTGAGCGGTAATTTCATTCCATTTTCAACTTTGCTGCAATTGTTGTTAATCATCACCACCTGGCCGTTAACAACGTGTACGGCAGTTTGTCCGAAGCAATACAAATCAACAGTGTTCCATTCTCCAAGCGATTTCTCTGCATCTTTCATTTTTTTGATCGAACGTCCGTTGTCAGTTTCACTGAATGGGGTGAATTGTCCTTCAGGAGAAAAAAAGAATGTTTTACCGTCGTCGCCTTTAATTGCTTTGGTTTCACAATAAGTATTGGCCATAAGGTAGGTATCGCCCAAATTATCGTGCATCAGTTGGTGTTCGATGTTGGCCATCCAGGTGCCGAATGCGACTCCAAACGGGCCGTAACTGTGATAAAGCAATCCGCTGTTGCGGCGACCATAAACTTTTTCGCCCCATTTAAATTCGAGGCGAAGATGATAGTTGGCATACTCGGCTTTTGTCGCGAGGGCTGCATTGATATCACCCGATATGCGAATGAGCTTCTGACCATTCATCTCAACCACCTGAAAAGTGGAGGCAGGTGTGGCTTTTTTAGCCAGATCTTCGAACCCGCCAATTGGGCTTCCAAGATAAATGTCCCAGTTTTTCAGGTTTTTGCCGTTGAACAACGATTTCTGGGCATACGTGTTAATTGTAAATAAGGTGATGATGATAAGAATTGAAAGGTTCTTCATGATGATTGATTTAGGTTAAAATTGACAAAAAAAAACTGCCCCATAAAGATAGGGCAGTCTATTGTAATTAAGAAATGTAACTTTAATTCGCGTGCGATGCGATTAACTGCTGAGCCCTTTCCAGAATAGCCGTATCATCAAGTAATACTACACCTCCGTCAGGCCCCGGTTCAATATGTAATCCTACAGATTTACCTCTGTCATAGTTTGCGCCTCCAAAATAATTCCTGACGGTTTCCACTTCTAGCCCAAACTCTTGCGCAATTTGACTGATTGAACCGGCAGGTAAGCTGTCTTTGATGTGACGTAACTCGTTAAAAGTGATTTTTCTCTCCATGACAATTAGTTTTATGGTTTTACACTATGTTTTCGGTTTAAATGCCGCTTAAAGTTAAAATTAATAAATAAATAACAATGGCGATATTCTCATGTTTTAATGGAGGTTTTGAAAAAGATTATTTGCACATCTATTTAACAGTTAAACTAACAGTCTTTAATTCTTGTCTGATAAGTAATTTCAATTAAAAAACGATTGCCCGGATATTAAAAACCAGTTAATTAATTAACAATTTTTAATAATTGACCGAACTCATTTTTATCGCATCATAGATTGCCTGATGCATTGCCGTGCGAATGTTGAGATTGTAAATGGCTGAATTTCTTCTGGTAGGATAAACCCTGTTGGAGAGAAAAATGAAAAGCAACTGGTTTTCAGGGTCAGCCCAGGTGAAAGTGCCGGTAAAACCTGTGTGCCCGTAACTGGCAGGACTTGCATCGGCTGCCGGAAATTTGTTTTTTATTCCGCTGATGCCCGGATTTGGTTTGTCGAATCCAAGTGCCCTGCGGTTGCTGCTCGACGAAAACTGCACCTTTGTGAATTCGTTCACCGTAGCTTCCGAGATGTATTGTTTCCCTCCGTAATAGCCCGACTGAAGATACATTTGCATCACTTTTGCCAAATCGTTGGCAGTGCTGAAAATTCCTGCATTTCCTGAAATTCCGCCCATAAGAGCTGCCAGTTCGTCGTGCACAAATCCCTGCGAAAGTTCATTCCTGAAGGTCAGATCGATCTCTGTCGGGACAATTTGCTCAATTGGATATCGCTCGTAAGGTTTGAATCCGGTTGAGGTAGCCCCAAGTGGTTTGTAAAACTCCTGATTCAGGTAATCCTGAAATGGCATTTTTTCAAGCCTTTCAATTGGAAACGGGAAAAGTCCGAATCCCAGATCAGAATAGGTATATTCTTTTTGAGGCCTTAGTGGCGATTTGATTATATCTTTAATAATCAGGTCTTTGAAATCATTTTTAACATACATGTCTTTAGAAATACGAATCTGAAAATTTTCTTCAGGTTGACTTTTGAAAACGCCCTTTCGCAAAGTTGTTCGCGTTCCGGGTTCGAGCCAGAATGGAATTCCACTTTGCAAACGTGCCTGATGAGTTAGAATTTCCCTAAAAGTCAACTCCGCCTTGTTCGTCTTTTTAAATTCAGCAAAGTAGTTTGAGAAAGGAGCATCAAGAATGATCTTTTTTTCGTCGTACAGCTTCATAATTGCCGGAAGCGGCGCAGTTATTTTAGTAATCGAGGCAAGGTCGTAAAGATCATCTTTTTTGACAGGTCGTTGCTGTTCGTAAGTGAAATTTCCGTAGCAGGAGTGAAAAATCACTTTCCCTTCTTTTGCAACCAAAACCTGACAGCCGGGATAGGCTTTGCCCGAAATGCCGCTTTCTGCAATCGAATCAATCAGGTGTTGAAGAATTGCTGAATTGATTTTAACTTCTTCAGGAAGAGTATATTTAAGTCTTTTGATATTTTTGAGGTCGATTCCCGAACGAATCGGGTAGAAATCTTTTACAGTTACCGGCAACTTTCCGGTTGCATCTGTAGCGCCAAAAATTAATTGAGCAGTAAGTTCCTGCACCTCTTTATCATCCTGATAAGCAATAATGATGCTTTGAGCGTTTTTTAGTTCAGGAAAAAATGGAATGGCATACGGATTCCCAAAGAAGGCGATGATAGTAGGGAATTCTTTAAGTTTCTTAATTAAACCGATTTGCTGGTCGGAAATGCCGAAACGTCTCGATGGGTACATTCTCATTCCATAAATTCCTGTGATAACAAGATTGTACGATTTCAGCTGTGTGAGTAATTCATTGGTTACTTCCTCTGTTGGTTCTTTGGAGATATTAAAATGATCAACAGAGGTGTAGTTTCCCAGCATTATCTGAAATGGCGTTGTTTGTTCTGATCCAATTGATAAGCTGGCAATTCTAAGTGTATCAATTCTATGAATGGGAAGAAGGTTGTTGCTGTTTTTGGTAATGGTCAGCGATTTTTCCTGAAGTTGCCTTTTCGTGAGCAAATAGCTGTTTTTGTTTAAATCGCTGATAAGGTTATTTGTATCAACCGGTTTTTGTTTATCGAGCGCAAGCCATTTTTTTACCGACAAAATCTTTCGGCACTTTTGATCAATTTCCTCAACAGATATTTCGCCGGATAAAACAGCCTTTTTTACTGCAGCTATTGCCAATTCCAGCCGGGGTACAATTTCAAGCATATCGTTGCCAGCTTTTAATGCTTGAACTACAGCCTGGGCCGATTCATTGGGTTTGCCAACACCTTTCATATTCATGGCATCGGTTATTATCAGTCCGTTAAACCCCAAATCCTTTATGAGTTTATTGTTGATAATTCTTGAAGAAAGAGTCGCCGGGATCCGCGAGTTCGGTTCAAGTGCAGGAACCTGTAAATGTCCGGTCATAACAGCTCCAATGCCTTTGTTTATAAGGTATGTGAATGGGAATAGCTCAAGCGAGTCGAGTTCACTTTTGGTTTGATTAATTACCGGAAGTCCAAGATGTGAATCTGTATCTGTGTCGCCATGCCCCGGAAAATGCTTTGCGGTGGCCAACACACCTGCATGCTGCATGCCGCTTGCATATAGCCACGATTTTCGGGCTACCTGAAATTTGTCTTCGCCAAACGAGCGATAATTAATCACCGGATTCGAAGGATTTATATTGATGTCTGATACCGGCGCCATGTTCATGTGAATTCCGATCCTTCGGCACTGTTCGCCAATCTCGATTCCCATCTGGTAAATCAACGAATCATTGGTGATGGCGCCCAGAGCCATTTGTACCGGATAGCTGATGGTTGAATCGAGCCGGAACCCTAATCCATTTTCAGCATCGATTGCAACCAAAAGCGGAATGTTTGAATTTTGCTGTAATTGGTTGCAAATATTTGCTAAAGCAACAGGTCCGCCTTGCATGAAAATAATTCCACCAACCTGAAACTGATTGATATATTTCAGAACCTCTTCGGTATTTTGATTTTTTTTATTCGAATATGCCTGAACCATAAACAATTGGCCAATCTTCTGATCGAGACTCATATTGTTTATCAGCGAATCGACCCACGGGGCGCCAAACTCTTTCAGAAAGACTGGATTTTGTTGTGCATTGCTGTATCCTGTGGCTAAAATCAGGATAAGTATAATTGATATAAATAATTTCATCCTCACATTTATCAGGTGGTAAAGATAAAAAACTCTGAATACTGCAAAATAAATTCTGGTTTGATTTGAACTGTTTGTCAATCAATTCTAAATTTAGATTTGTTGATTTATTAATGATGAATGTGAAAAATACCGACTTTATTTTAATTCACTGTTAATTAATAGTTTATATTTAATTGCTGCTATAATTCAGCTGTTTTTCAGATGAAAATTTTGCTGAAATATATGATTTTGTCACATATTGCACCAAGTGTTAAAAAATGTAAAAATCATTTATTACTTTTGGGATACTAAGTGTGATAAATTGTCGTTTTTTAAGAAACTTTTTTTGAAAAAACTTGCCTACATATTGATGCTGATACTCACTTTGGGGTATCTGTTTTCGTGTGAAGATGAAAAATATCTTTCATCTTCGGATGTCAAGTTGCACTTTTCTGTTGACACGGTTATGTTCGATACCATCTTTACGACCATTGGTTCAACAACACAACACTTAAAAATCTATAATCCATACGATCAAAAGGTTTTAATTTCATCGGTGAAACTGGCAAAAGGTATAATGTCAAATTTCAGGCTTAATATTAATGGAGTTTCTGCCAACGAGGTTCAAAATCTTGAAATCGAACCCTTCGATAGTTTGTATATTTTTGTTGAGGTTACAATAGATCCGCTTGGTCAAAATCTTCCGTTGGTTGTGAAGGATTCTATCGAGTTTATCACCAATTTGAACCGTCAGGATGTTGATCTTATTGCATGGGGACAGGATTTTAAACTGGTAAGGCAACAGAGGCTTAAAAATACTACCTGGACCAATGAGAAACCCTATTTGGTTTACAATTACGCATACGTTGACAGTAATGCGACCCTCACCATTGAACCGGGAACAAAAATCTATTTCCACAAAGACGCAGGCCTGTATGTTAAAGGTCGTGTTGTGGCCAAAGGAACAGTTGAGAATCCGATTACAATGCATGGCGACAGGCTCGAAAGTGTTTATGACAATGTTCCTGATCAGTGGAATGGAGTTTTATTGTATTCAGGAAGTAAAAACAATGAGTTATCGAATGTTGAGATTAAGAATGCAAATATCGGACTTCAAGTTGGAAATATTGAGAATGAAGGTTTTGCAACTGTAAAGCTTTCTAATACAAAGATTCAGAACATGGCTTATGCCGGAATCTTTGCCATGAAGTCGGAGATTGTAGCCGAAAACTGTTTAATTACCAATTGCGGGTTTTACGCCGTTGCTTTACTTGTTGGCGGAAGCTACGAATTCAACCACTCAACAATTGCCAATTACTGGGGTGGATACGGCATGAAAGCAAGAACAACTCCGTCATTGCAAATTCAGAACTATTTAATAATCAGTAAAGATAAACCTGCTTATGTGGGCGATCTTTCGAAGGCTGATTTTGGAAACTGTATTATTGCCGGTAATGCAATTAATGGTAACGAATTGCTATTAGGGCAAAGGCCTGATGCCTTGTTCAATTATAAATTTGACAGATGTCTGCTTCAGGTTGCCGATACCTTTAAAACTACCAATGCTGAACACTACATCAATATAATAAGAGGAGTTGATCCAAAATTTGTTGACCCTTATAAAAAATACGTTTTCGAACTTGATACACTGAGTCCTGCCAAAGATGCAGGAAAACTAGCTATTGGGCGATTAATTCCTTCCGACCTGAAAGGACGCGACCGTTTACTTGACAAAGGACCCGATTTGGGAGCATTGGAACGTCAGGAAAAAAAAGCTAAATAGCACCAAATATATAGCCAATGAAACATTTCGTTTTAGGGCTTTTACTATTTCTGTTACTTGTTCCCAATTCTTTTTCGCAGGAAATAAAAAGAAACGATGAATATACATTCATGTTCTATAATGTCGAGAATCTCTTTGATTGTGAGAATGATTCACTTACACAGGATGATGAATTTACTCCTGATGGAGACCGGAGATGGAACTTTAGCCGCTTTCACGAAAAAGCCGACCGACTGGCAAAGGTGATTCTGGCTGCGGGAAAATGGAATCCGCCTGTTTTTGCAGGTCTTTGCGAAGTGGAAGGATTACAGGCTCTTGAAGTGCTTACAAAGCAAACGCCTCTCCGGAATTATAATTACAAAATCATTCACAAAGATTCACCCGATGAACGCGGAATTGATGTTGCATTGATTTATCGTCCTGAATTATTTGTACCTATTGATTATCAGGCTATTTTGGTTTCCGATCCGCTTAATCCTGAATTTAAAACCAGGGATATTCTGCTTGTAAGTGGAATATTGAATAATTGTGATACACTTCACATTTTTGTAAATCACTGGCCATCGAGGTATGGTGGATTAATGGAAACGATTCGATATAGAAAACTTGCTGCCGGAATCTTAATGAATGAGATTCATAAATTATTTGACAAATACACGAAAGCAAACGTTATTTGCATGGGCGATTTTAACGATACGCCTGAAGACGAAAGTTTATCAGTAGTATTGAATGCAGTAAAAACCAATAATTCTGAATTGAAGGGAGAGATGGTCAATCTTTCGTCAGAATGGATGTCGCGATCGTTACAAACACTGAAAAACCTGTATTCATGGCAGGTGTTTGATCAATTTATAGTTTCTGATTATTTGATAGAAAATAGTAAGTGCATAAAATTTCAGGCAGCCGAAATATTCGATGCCGCATTTTTAGTGGAGCCTGACAAAAAATATGGAGGTGTAAAGCCTAAACGAACTTACGTTGGATTCAAATTTCAGGAAGGATTTTCAGACCATCTTCCTATTTTATTCAGATATAAGCTCGTAAATTATTGATTTGCAACAGGATTTAATCCAAGTTCCTTGCCCTTTTCAAGCATGAACTGATAGGCAGGATCGTGCTGATTTGGAATAATTCCGTCGAGAATGGCATCTTTAATGGCCGATTTTATCATTCCTACTTCGCGGCAGGGAGTCAATCCAAAAACTTCCATGATGGTTTCTCCGGTCACTGGCGGCTGAAAATTCCGGATATGATCTCTTTCTTCCAGATCTTTCAGTTTCTGTCGTACCAATTGAAAATTTCCATAATATTTTCTAACCTTTTCCGGATTTTTTGAAGTAATATCGGCTTCGCATAAAGTCATCAAATCGTCGATATCGTCACCTGCTTCAAACAAAAGTCGCCGGATTGCCGAGTCGGTTACTTCTTCTTCGGAAAGTACGATTGGGCGCATATGAAGTTCAACTATTTTCTGAACGTATTTCATTTTTTCGTTCATCGGGAACTTCATTTTTTTGAAAAGTGCGGGTACCATTTTGGCTCCAACGAAATTGTGCGAGTAGAAAGTCCAGCCAAATTCAGGTGAGTATTTTTTTGTAACTGGTTTGGCAATGTCGTGCAGTAAGGCCGACCAGCGAAGCCACAGATTGTTCGTGTTTGGTACAATCCGGTCGAGTACCTCAAGCGTATGGTAAAAGTTATCTTTGTGCCCGATACCATTCACTTCTGTTTTGCCTTTCATGCGGTGCAATTCAGGAAAAATTAACTCAAGCAAGCCTGTTTTGTCGAGCAGTTTAAATCCAACTGAAGGTTTGTCTGAAAGGATAATCTTATTCAGTTCTTCGCCAATTCGTTCTTTGGAAATAATATGGATTCGGTTTTTATTGAGCGAAATTGCTTCGAGTGTTTTTTCTTCGATCGTAAAGCCAAGTTGAGTGGCAAACCGAATGGCGCGCATCATCCGCAAAGGATCGTCAGAAAAGGTAATTCCGGGTTCGAGCGGAGTGCGTATGATCTTGTTTTCAATGTCCTGAATTCCACCAAAAGGATCTATCAGTTCTCCAAATCGGTTGCTGTTTAGACAGATAGCCAAGGCGTTGATAGTGAAATCGCGACGGTTTTGGTCTTCTTCAAGGGTGCCATTTTCAACCATTGGTTTGCGCGAATCCTCATTGTAAGATTCTTTCCGGGCGCCAACAAATTCAACTTCAAGCGATTGATATTTCAACATGGCAGTACCGAAAGTCTTGAAAACACTGACATTGATATTTGGGCCAAGCTTTTTTGCTACCATTTCGGCAAGCCGAATGCCATTGCCAACTGTAACCACATCAATATCAGGCGATGGCCGATTTAAAATAAGGTCTCTGACAAAACCGCCAATGACGTAGGTTTCCTGGTTTAATTGGTCGGCTATTTCAGAAATAACCGAAAATATAGAATGTTGAAGGTGTTTTTTCATGTTAAAGCTTCCGGAAATGTCATATATAAATAATTAGATATGACAATTTGTTTTTAAATTGTGACAAAATTACAATTATTTGCTTTTTAGCTCTCAATAACAACTTTTATATTTTTTGGCATTCGAATTGATATCGACATATCTAAAAATGTATATATTTGCAAAATAAAAATTAAAGCCATGTTAGAACATTTAACAAAAGAGACTTTCAAGGAAAAAGTATTCAATTTTGAAGTGAATAAAGAATGGAAATTTGAAGGAACAACACCGTGTTTAATTGATTTTTATGCTGACTGGTGCGGTCCATGTAAAATGGTAGCTCCGGTTCTTGAAGAATTACAGAAAGAATACGGTGAAAACCTGGTAATCTATAAGGTAAATACTGAAGACGAACGCGAATTATCGGCGATATTCGGTATTCAAAGCATTCCATCAATGCTGTTTGTTCCCGTTGACGGGCAACCACAAATGGCAATGGGGGCGCTTCCAAAGTCAACATTTGAACAGGCAATTTCTGATGTATTAAAAGTTCAGAAACCAGTTGTGAATTAATATTGCTAAGGCAACAATTCAAGAATCTTCTCGAGGTGTATTCCTCTTGAACCTTTTATCAGAATAAATTTGTTTTCAATAGGTTGTGTTTTTAGGTAGTTAGAAAGGAGTTCGACATTGTCGAACTTCTTTTTTTTATCCCCCGTAACAGTCTTTTTAAATTGTGGGCCGATCAGGAAAACCTCTTCGAAATCCTGTGATTCAATAAAATCAGCAATTTTTTGGTGCTCCTCATCCGACACTGTTCCCAATTCGAGCATGTCGCCCAGAATCACACATTTTTGTTCATTCCTGATGTTTGCAAAATTCGTCAAAGCCATCATCATACTGGTCGGATTGGCATTGTAGGCATCCATTATCAGTATGTTTTTTTCTTTTTTTATAAGTTGCGAACGGTTATTCGAAGGCGTATATTCTTCAAGTGCATCCTGAATTTGCAAAGGATCAACTTCAAAATACTTCCCAACACAGGCTGCAGCCATTAAATTCTCAAAATTGTAGTCCCCAACCAATTTGGATTTCAGGTAAAGCCAACCTTTTGGAAAGAGCGCTTTTACTACCAGATTGTAATTTGTTGAAGCCAATTCTCCGGTCAAGAAACAAGTTTCCGATTTTCCATAACTAACTTGTTCCAGTCCGTCAGCCTGTTTTATTAATAATTCATTGTCGGCATTAATAAAACATTTCCCATCATTTTCCCGGAGATAATCATAGAGTTCAGTTTTTGTTTTGATAACTCCCTCGAATGAGCCAAAACCTTCCAAATGGGCTTTCCCCATATTTGTAACTATACCGAAATCAGGATTTGCGATATCGCATAATATCTTTATCTCGCCCGGATGATTGGCACCCATTTCTACAATTCCGATTTCGGTTTCGTCGGTCATCGACAGTAATGTCAATGGCACGCCAATATGGTTATTTAAGTTGCCTTGTGTGTAATTTATCCTGAATTTCATAGATAGCACTGCGGCAATTAGTTCTTTGGTCGTTGTTTTACCATTTGTTCCGGTAATTGCCAAAATCGGTAAATCCAGTTTATCTCTATGGTATCTGGCTAATTCCTGAAGGCAAAGCAAAACATTGTCAACCAGCAATATCTCTTCGCATGTAGCAAATTCAGGCTCGTCGATTACAGCGAAAGCAGCTCCTTTTTGCAATGCTTCACCTGCAAATTTGTTCCCGTTGAAATTGTCGCCTTTCAACGCGAAAAAAATACTGTTTGCTGGTATATTTCTTGAATCGGTTGTTACTACCGGATTTTGCCTGAATAGTTGATATAGTTTGGCTATTTCCATGTTTTTATAAAAAAGAAAACCTCACTTTTTCAAATGAGGTTTTATGTTGAATGTTTCTTATTTCATTAAAAACCGTCAGGGCTTCCCACACGGGTCATCGCACAACGGAAACCAAGATCGTTGGCAGCTTCAGTTTCGGTTTTAAATCTTCTTGTTCCGGGCGTCAGCCAGTATGGTCTGTCTTTCCAACTTCCACCTTTGTAAACGCGGGCGTTGTCAGTAATCATCGACGAGAACTGGCCATCTTTGTTCGATTGTATATACATCGAATTTGTACTCGATTTGTCTTTTTGAGCATTCCAGTCGTCGCCTTCAATTATCTGTGAGCGATAATCTCCGTCTTTGAAGTTGCGACTGTCGGCAATAGTATCTTTTACCAATTCTCCATACTGGTCGCGTACAAGTTTTCCTTCAGCGTCGGTGCGGTATTTGGTAAATGTATTTCCGCGGAATGGCTGAAATTCGGCAACATCATTTGGCGACAGCGGACGATAAACATCATATACCCATTCGTTTACGTTACCTGCCATACAATATAATCCGAAATCGTTTGGCTGATACGAAATAACCGGTGCGGTAATATCAGCATTGTCATTAAGTGCACCTGCCATACCCATCAAGTCACCTCGTCCACGGGTAAAGTTGGCCATCATCTGACCTTTGTTTTTCTTGGCGCTATTGCGAAGGTAGCTTCCGTTCCATGGATACAATTTGCGGTCGGTCAAAAGTTCTTCTTCTGTATTTCCAACAAGTCCAAGAGCTGCATATTCCCATTCAGCTTCGGTAGGAAGCCTGTAATTCGGTAGTAAAACTCCATCTTCCCAACGAACACGACGTCCGGTGCCTGCTGCATCTTTTAATGGTTTTTTACCTTCAGTTCCCTGATAGAGACCTGCAAGGAATGATTCTGTAGTGAATACGTTTTGTCCGCTTTGAGCATTATCAGGAGAAATGATCCCTTTTTTTATCAATATTTTTTCGTTAACACGGTCGGTTCTCCATTTAGAATAAGTGTCGGCCTGTTTCCACGAAACTCCTACTACGGGATAGTTTCCATAAGCCGGATGGCGTAAATAGTTGGTAACGTAGGGTTCGTTGTATGCCAATTCTTCGCGCCAAACCAAAGTGTCAGGCAGGGCAGCCATGTATTTTTCGGGATTTGCCGGGTAAACTCTTTTCAGCCAGAAAAGATATTCACGGTAATCGAGGTTTGAAACTTCGGTTTCATCCATATAAAAAGAGGCAACCGTAACTCTCTTTGGAACATTGTTCCAGTCGTACATAACGTCTTGTTCTACACGACCCATAGAGAAGGTTCCTCCCTGTATAAAAACTAAACCCGGTCCGGTTTCCTGTGCATAATTATCGTCTGACTGAAAACCACCTAAATCAGGATCACCGAATTCCCATCCGGTAGAATGAGAGACATCTGATCTTTTATTGCCTTTTCCTTTTCCAAGTAATCCGCATCCTGCAATCAGTACAGCAAGACCAAATAACATTATGGATTTCAATTTCATTTGCGTATAATTTATTTTTTTATTGTCCGAAGAAACCTGCCATTCACCAGCTTACGCATCACCGCCCTGATTGAGAAGTAATTCTCATGGCACACCGCTTCATTTAATTATTTCCTGTTTTTTTAAGACTCACAAATATAACTAAATTGTTGAATTGATATTGTCCGGTTATTCAATCTTTTTTTGTGGATATTTGTTTGTTATGCATAATTTTGCTTTTCTTTAAACGAATTGGTATCGTAAATATTTGTGATTTACAGATGAGATAAACAATATAGATACCGGCTGATCGTTAAATCACTAATATAATTAAACTCTATAAATGCGAAGATTATTTCTCTTTCTGGCGGTTTTTTTTCTCACTACTTCAGCTAGGGCTATTGATTATCAGAGGACTATCGTTTGGGTTCCGAATGATTCAGGGCAAGTGTATGAAAGTCGTTTTGGAGGATTGTTTGAAGGGGCTGTTTTTTTAGGGGCGGGAAAATTGCCCTTTTGGTCTGAAAATTTTGAATTACAATCGGGTATTGCAGAGCTCGCAATTACAAATACGCTATTTGAACCTTTCAGTGATATTTCGTTCCAATTGCCTGATACAATAGGAACAGAGCTGAAATATTCTACAGAGACTGGTACTTCTGCTGGTAAATCTTTTATACGCGTTACTGTTTTTCCTTTTGTTAAGAGGAATAATCAGATTCTCAAACTAAAGCAATTCACACTTAAAATTACAGAAAACTCAAATTTGCAAAAATCAGGCGCTGCAGGTTATTTGTGGAAGCCAACTTCAGTGCTTGGTTCAGGAAAATGGACCAAAATAAGGACTATTAATAAAGGTATATACAAAATAACCTACGATCAGTTAAAAGCCTGGGGTTATTCCAGTCCTGAAAAAGTAAGCCTGTATGGAAATGGTGGATTTATGATGCCATTGCTGAACAGGGATTTGCAGGTTGATGATATTTTGATTTATCCGGTTTGGAAAGGGAAGGACAATGCCGGTAAGGATTGCTTGTTTTTTTATTCTTCAGGAAATATTTCGCAAACCCGAAATAGTGAGACTGGTATGATTACTCATCAGCAAAATTACTATTCAACCGAAACTTATTTTTATCTGACTGATCAGGGAACTCCGCTTTTGATCGAAAAAGCTGCTGAAATCGGAGGTTCGGCAGGCCGGCAGGTAACATCATATCCGAACTATACTTTTTATGAGAAGGAGTTGCTCAACTTAATTTCGTCGGGAAGCCAATGGTTTGGCGAAAGATTTATGCAGGGTTCGGCACATTCAATAAACATTTTGCTTGATAATCCTGATTTGACAAAACCCGCTTCAATAGTTGTCTCTGCTGCGGCAAGATCTTCAGCAGCAAGTAGTATGAATGTTCTTTTAAATGCGAAATCAATTGGGACAATTTCGTTCCAGCCAACCGCAGTAAGCGATGTAACATCGTATTATGCCAACGAAAAAAGTATAGATTTTACTGAAACTCTTCCCACAAAAACGATTGTGATGAGGTTGACTTACAATGCATCAAATGGCACATCGGAGGCATGGCTTAATTACATCGGTATAAATTACCAAAGTCCGCTTAGCATGAGTTCAGATGTGGTGAATTTCAGGGGAAGAGGCGTTGACGGGACTATCACAATTTCGGAGTTTGTAATTTCAAATACAACTTCGGGAGTGATAATACTGAATGTGACCAATCCACATCAAACGGTTGAGATGCCTGCTGCTTTTTCGAACGGCCAGCTGAAGTTTAAATCTAATTCTTCTGTTTTCAACGAATATGTGGCATTTAATCCTTCAGGAACAAATATTCCGGTACCCGAATTAGTAGGAGAAGTTGCCAATCAGAATCTGCATCAAAGCGATCTGGCTGAAATGATTATTGTATCGCATCCCGATTTTTTAAGTGTAGCCAACGAATTGGCTGATTTTCGCCGAACCAACGACCAAATGACTGTTCAGGTAGTTACTCCTGAAATTGTTTACAATGAATTTTCGGGTGGATTGCCCGATCCGGCAGGAATTCGCAACTATTTCAGAATGTGTTACGATCGTGGGAAACTTTCAGGAAAAAATACCCTGAAATATGTTTTACTCATTGGAGATGGCTCGTTTGATAACCGGAATATTCTTGGAAAAAACCTGAATATTCTTCCAACTTACCAATCGCCAAATTCGCTTTCGCCAACCGAATCGTTTGTATCCGACGATTTTTTTGTGATGCTTGACGACAATGAAGGCGGCTCCTCCGGAATTATTGATCTGGGAATTGGCCGGATTCCTGCAAAAACGCTTGATGAAGCTGAGATTGTATTGGATAAAATAAAGAACTACCAAAAAGAGGAAACCATCGGGAACTGGCGAAATGTGGTGACTTTTATTGGCGACGATGGCGATAACAGCACTCACATGGATCAGGCTGACCGTCTTGCAAACTATATGAATAAAACCTATCCCGCATTTTTTACCGACAAAATTTACTTCGATGCCTACCGCCAGTTGTCAACTTCGGGAGGTGAGAAATATCCTGATGTGACGGCTGCAATTACTAATCGGGTAAAACAGGGTACTTTGCTGATGAATTATATCGGACATGCCAACGAGAAAAATCTGGCCGACGAAAACGTGGTGGATGTTGGTATCATCAACTCGTGGAACAATTACAAGCGATTACCGGTTTTTGTAACTGCTACCTGCGAATTCAGCCGCTTCGATTCAAACGAAAAATCGGCGGGCGAACACTTCCTTTTTAACCCGATAGGTGGAGGTGTGGGGCTTTTTTCGACTACCCGTTTGGTATTTTCAGGGGCAAATTTTGTACTGACGGACCAGTTCTTCAGGCATGTTTTTCAAAAGGACGAGAATGGGAATAACCTTCGGCTGGGAGATGTGATGCGTTTGGCAAAATCGAAAGCCAACACAGGAATCAATCAGCTGAATTTTACCTTACTGGCCGATCCTGCCTTGCGTATGGCAAATCCGGCACTTCAGGTAAAAACTACCAGCATTAATGGCAAAGATGTCGAAACCGGGGTTGACACCATCAGAACTTTGTCGGTTGTGACAATTAAGGGATTTGTTGCCGACAGCAAAGGTGCAAAACTGACTTCTTTTAATGGTGAAATTATACCCACTGTTTATGATAAGGTAATGCCAGTTAAAACTCTGGGAAATGCAGGCGAAGAGCAAATGGATTATACGGTTCAGAATAGTATCATTTATCGCGGATTGGCCAGCGTTAAAAATGGCGAGTTTGAATTCTCATTTTTTGTTCCGAAAGATATTTCGTATAAACTCGATAAAGGCAAAATACTTTATTACGCCTACAACAAAACTAGCGATGCGCAAGGATATTTCGACGGGTTCTATCTCGGGGGATCGACCAGTACTGCGATTACCGATTCGCAGGGACCAACTATTGATTTATTCCTGAATTCAGAATCGTTTAAAGATGGCGGAAGAGTGAGTGCAAGTTCGGTTCTGATAGCCAATATCAGTGATATTACCGGAATAAATACGGCAGGCATCGGAATTGGACACGATATTACCGCAGTTCTCAACGACGATTATTCGAATATTATGGTGCTGAACGATTATTTTCAGTCAGGCTTGGACAAGTATAATGAAGGAACCATCGTTTTCCCGCTGTCGAACCTACCGGAAGGAAATCATACATTGAAAGTTAAAGTGTGGGACGTTCTGAATAACTCATCAGAAAAGGAAATTCATTTTGTGGTGAAAGACGATTTAAGGATTGAAAGTGTTTTGTGTTATCCCAATCCAATGAGTGAGCAAGCCAATTTTGTTTTCACACACAATCAGCCCGATGAGACTTTCGATGTGACACTCGAAGTTTTTCAGACTTCAGGAACACGTGTTGACATGGTTCAAAAGAAGCTGGGTTCGCAGGGAACCGAAAGCTTTTCTCTCGAATGGACGCCTACTTCAAGATCGGTAAAAATGACTCCGGGCGTTTATATTTACCGAATGACAGTCACAACTGATGGTAAAACAAGTAGTGGCTCCGGAAGGCTGGTTTATGTATATCGCTAAATAATGTTAATGGAATTCATGATTTCAATACTTTTTCGGTAGAATGTGCGTTAAGTTTTTTAAGTTGCCTCAGATTGCAACACCCACACAAAGCTTTATATTTGCGAATTCAAAATTTTTGACAGAATTACAATGAAGATGAAAAATTTATTAGTGATTGTATTTGTACTGATTGGAATGCTCGGACAGCATGTTTATGCACAGGATAAAATTAATGCAGTAACCACCGGAGTCCCGTTTTTAACGATTGGACCTGATGCAATTGCAGGTGGTAAAGGCGATGTTGGAGCTGCAAGTGCGCCCGACTTATTTTCGCAGCACTGGAACCCTGCCAAATATGCTTTTATTGAAGAGGATATGGGCGTTGGATTATCATATACTCCCTGGTTAAAGAGACTTGTTACTGATATTGGTCTTTCGTCGCTTGTGGGCTACAAACGTCTTGACGATATGCAGACAATCAGTGCTTCGCTGAACTATTTTACGCTGGGTGAAATATTTCTGACTGACGAATATGGAGGTAGCACCGGCCAATCCAGCCCGAACGAATTCTCGCTTGACGTTGCCTACACACGGTTATTATCTGAAAGTTTTTCAGGTAGTGTTGCTTTGAGAATTATCAATTCTGACTTTGCCTTAAATGTTGAAGGTTACTATCCCGGTTTCGCGTATGCTTCGGATGTCGCATTTTATTATCAGAAAGAATTGCGCATCAACCGTAAAAGCAGCCTGCTTTCTGCGGGTATCAATGTTTCGAATATCGGATCGAAAATATCGTATGACAAGGGAAATACAAAAGATTTTATCCCAACAAATCTTAGATTGGGACTCGGTTATAAAACAGAACTCGATAAATACAATGCCTTTGCCATCTATTTCGATGCCAATAAACTACTGGTTAAAACACCCAATGCCGATGAAACTTATGAAGAATACAACGGAACTTCGGTAATTGCAAGCATGTTTCAATCATTCTCCGATGCTCCGGGTGGAGTGAAAGAAGAGTTGCAGGAAGTTAGCCTTTCTGCCGGTGCCGAATATGAATACAACAAACAGTTTACAATTCGCGCCGGATATAATCACGAAGATGCTTATAAAGGAAACCGTAAATATGCAACAGTAGGTGCCGGGTTGAAAATGAATGTTTTTGCACTCGATTTTTCCTATTTAATTTCTGTAGCGCAAAATAATCCACTCGACAACACCCTTCGGTTTACCTTGTCGTTCGACTTTGACGCTTTTAAAAAGCAGAGAAGATAAAATCGCAGGTTCAGTATCTTTACAGAAAAACCTTTGGCTATGTTGACAAAAGCGAAAGTTCTTAAAGCAATCAAACAACTACCCGACGAGTTCTCTATTGATGAGATGGTTGACAAAATGATCCTTCTTGAAAAAATTGAAAGAGGGCTGGCACAATCAGAACGTGGAGAAGTGATTTCAGATGAAAATTTGGAATTAGAAATTGCCAAATGGTTCGATTAAGCTGGACAAATCAAGCGGTAAGTGACCTAAAGGTATTGCAAATTATATTTCAAGAGATTCCAAAAGGTATGCAGGATTGCTTGTGAATAGAATTCAGGCTAAAGCGAGATTATTGAAAATACATCCAGATAGTGGCAGGATGTTGACTGAGTTTGAAAGAAAGGACGTGAGAGAACTGTTGGAAGGAAATTACAGGATTATATACAGAAAAGCTAATTCCACTCAAATTGAAATTCTGACCATTCACCATTCTGCCAGAAAGCTTAAGTCTGAAAATTTTAAATCTGATATCTAAAATCTTAATGATATGAATTTCCGGATTGGATACGGATACGATGTACACCGTTTAGCAGAGGGCGAAACCCTGTGGCTGGGCGGTGTTCTTGTTCCGCACAGTAAAGGTACAGTAGCACATTCCGATGGAGATGTGTTGCTTCACGCCTTGTGCGACGCCATGCTTGGCGCAGCAAAAATGGGCGATATTGGCCGTCATTTTCCTGATACTTCTTCAGATTACAAAAACATTGACAGTAAGATTTTGCTGGCACAAACCAACGAGTTGATTGCTACAAAAAACTACCGTGTCGGGAATTTGGATGTAACAGTGGCAGCGCAACAACCAAAACTCAAACCGTTTATTCCTGAAATGGAAGAAACCATTGCCCGCATTCTTGGGATTGATGTGGATGCCGTTTCAATTAAAGCTACCACCACCGAACAGCTGGGTTTTGAAGGACGGGAAGAGGGAATTTCGGTTCATGCGGTGGTAATGCTTGAAACTTTAAGCTGAAAATATGTACTTTTAATCCAAAATTGATGACATGATTACAAAATCACAATTAATAAATACTCTTGATAGTTTGCCTGAGAATGTTACAATTGAGCAGGTTATTGAGCACTTGATTTTTGTTGATAAAGTCCGAAAGGGATTAGATGATTCAGAGAAAGGACGGATAAATACTGTTGAAGAAGCTAAACAAAAGCTAAATAAATGGTTGAAATAATCTGGACTGATTCGGCAATTCAAGATTTGAACGAAATAGGTGAATACATCTTTTTGGATTCTCCTAGATATTCAGAACTTACTGTTTCAAGCCTTTTTGATGCACCCTCAATATTAATCAATCATCCAAAAGCTGGGAAAATCGTACCCGAGTTTTCATTACAAGCAATCAGAGAATTGATTTGCGGAAATTATCGGATTGTATATAAGATAGTTAATTATGAGCGTATTGATATTTTAACCGTTCATAATTGTTCCCGCTTAATTAGGAATGTCATCCAAGTTGATGATGATGTTGACTTTTAATTGTAATAATATAATTCATAATGAAAAAAACACTCGTAATCGGAGCCAGCGAAAAACCCGAAAGATATTCATACAAGGCAATTAAGGCCTTGCGTTCGCACAATCACGAAGTAGTCGCTTTGGGACTGAAATCCGGGAATGTTGACGGAGTTCAGTTTCATACTGAAAAAGTTCAGTTTGAAAATATCGATACCGTAACAATGTATGTCGGGCCTCAAAATCAGCCGGAATACTATTCATATATTATTGGATTAAAACCTCGCCGTGTAATTTTTAATCCCGGTACCGAAAATCCGGCATTTATTTCGAAATTAGAAGAAGCTGGTATCTATCCTGAAATTGCATGTACCCTGGTTTTACTGGCAACCGGTCAATTCGAATAATGGAAACAATCCAATCCATTCAGGAATTTGAGCAACTTTTGACCGAACAGGATGCTGTTTTAGCCTATTTCTCCACCGAAATTTGTTCTGTTTGCAAAGTCCTGAAGCCAAAAGTTTCAGAGATGGTTTCCGAATCATTTCCATTGATGAAAATGGTTTTTGTAGAATCAGATAAACTGCCCGAACTGGCTGCTCAAATCCGGGTTTTTGCTGCTCCAACCGTAATCATATTCTTTGCCGGTCGCGAAACAATCCGCAAAAGCCGTGCATTCGGAATTGATGAATTGAGGGCCGAAATCCAAAGACCTTATTCGATGATGTTTGAAGCATAGGTAGTCATTTGCTTCGCGTCATTTATAGTCTTTGTTTGTAAAATCCTTCACAATGAATGACAATTGAATGACCACCAATGACTAGGGTTCAAACAATCGCTCAATCAGCTTTTCATCTGTCAAATTTGGCAGCGTAACAACGAGATTCGGATTTTCGTGCATTGCCCGTTTGATGGCAAACATGGCCGGTTCGTTGCGAGCCCAGCTACGGCGTGCAATTCCGTTGTTCACGTCCCACTGAAGCATTTGTTTCAGTCTCCGGTCAGCATCATCTGTGCCATCGATGGTCATCCCAAAACCACCATTAATCACTTCGCCCCAGCCAACACCGCCACCATTGTGGACAGAAACCCAGGTTGCGCCGCGAAACGAATCACCAATCACATTCTGAATCGCCATATCGGCAGTAAAAGCTGATCCGTCGTAAATATTGGAAGTCTCACGGTAGGGTGAATCTGTCCCGGAAACGTCGTGGTGATCGCGTCCCAGCACAATCGGTGCGCTGATAATCCCGTCGCGAATTGCCTTGTTGAACGCTTCGGCAATTTTGGTTCGTCCTTCGCAATCGGCATACAGGATGCGCGCCTGCGAACCGACCACCAACTTGTTTTTTCCTGCTTCCGCAATCCAGTGAATGTTATCCTGCAGCTGGTTTTTTATTTCCGCAGGAGCCTGTCGGGCTATTTCTTTTAAAACCTGAAGTGCAATTTCGTCGGTTTTTTGAAGATCTTCCGGATTGCACGAGCAGCAAACCCAGCGGAATGGCCCAAAGCCGTAATCGAAAAACAAAGGCCCCATAATATCCTGCACATAAGACGGGTAGCTGAAACCTCCGTCAGCATTTGTAATTAATGCGCCTGCACGTTTGGCTTCAAGCAAAAACGCATTTCCGTAGTCCCAAAAATACATCCCTTTTGCTGAAAGCTGGTTGATCGCGTTCACCTGCCGGCACAAGCTTTCATACACTTTCTCCTGAAAAAGTGCCGGATTTTCGGCCATCATCCGGTTTGATTCTTCAAGCGAAAGTCCGGAAGGATAATAACCACCTGCAAACGGATTGTGAAGTGAAGTCTGATCGGTTCCCAAATCAACGGCAATATTTTCCGCCGCCAGTTTCTCCCAAAGATCAACCACATTTCCCTGATATGCCAGCGAGACGGCTTCTTTGTTTTGACTGGCTTTCAACATCCGGGCAATCAGTTTATCCAAATCTTCAAAAACTTCATCTACCCAGCCTTGCTGATGGCGCACAGCAACCACTTTCGGGTTAATTTCAGCAATAACCGCCACCATACCTGCTATTACAGCTGCTTTTGGTTGTGCTCCCGACATTCCTCCAAGTCCCGATGAGACTAATATCTTCCCGGCAATCTGACTGTCTCCCCGCATCCGGGCTGCATTCAGCAAAGTAATGGTGGTTCCGTGCACAATTCCCTGCGGACCAATGTACATGAATGATCCGGCGGTCATTTGTCCGTATTGCGAAACCCCCAGCGCATTCATTCGCTCGTAATCGTCGCGACCCGAGTAATTTGGGATGACCATCCCATTTGTTACCACTACGCGGGGAGCATCTTTGTGCGACGGGAAAAGCCCCATCGGATGGCCGGAGTACATCACCAGTGTCTGTTCGTCGGTCATTTCCGACAGATATTTCATTGCAAGCCTGTATTGCGCCCAGTTCTGAAAAACAGCCCCGTTTCCTCCGTAAGTGATCAGTTCGTGCGGGTGTTGGGCAACGGCATGATCCAGATTGTTCTGAATCATCATCATGATGGAAGCCGCCTGAATTGATTTGAACGGATAATCTTCAAGTGGATGAGCCACCATCGTATAGTCTGGACGAAGCCGGTGCATGTAAATACGGCCAAATTGTCGCAATTCGTCCAGAAATTCAGGTGCCAACAGGACATGGTGTTCAGGCTTAAAATACCTGAGCGCATTTTTAACCGCCAGCATCTTTTCTGCCCTGGTTAGTATGTCTTTTCTCTTAGGAGCATGATTAACAGAAGGATTGGCCGGTTTTTGTTCTGGTATAATTTCCGGAATCCCTTCCTGTATTGCAGATTTAAATTCGGCTGTATTCATAATTTGTAAATGTGGTTCGCCTTTTGAAGTAGTGGGTACAACGGCAAAATTGCTACATTCCCCGATAATTCAATGTGAGATGGCAGCAGTTTTGCAACATTTGTCGAACTTATATTTGTCATTGATTGTTCGGAAATTGTATTGTAAGATTATAAATTAAAAAGTAAATAAAAATGAAAAAGACGTGGATTGTTCTGGCAGTTATTGCCGTATTGCTTTTACTGGCATATTCGTCGGTAAAAAATTCATACAACAGTATGGTGAGTATGGAAGAAGGAGTGACAGCACAGTGGTCGCAGGTTGAAAACGTTTATCAGCGTCGTACCGACCTGATCCCCAATTTGGTAAATACTGTAAAAGGCTATGCCGATTTCGAAAAAGAAACACTTACACAGGTCATTGAAGCCCGTGCCAAAGCCACCCAGGTTACCGTTGATCCGAATAAACTGGATGCACAATCGATTCAGAAATTTCAGGAAGCACAAACAGGCTTATCTTCTGCTTTGGGTCGTTTGATGGTAGTGATGGAAAAATATCCTGATCTGAAAGCAAATCAGGGATTTTTGGATTTGCAGGCTCAATTGGAAGGCACTGAAAACCGCATTACCGTTGAACGTATGAAATTCAATGAAAGTGCACAGGGATACAATACTTTGATTCGCAAATTCCCAAAAAACATTTTTGCAGGAATGTTCGGATTCGAAAAGAAGGCCTATTTCGAAGCTGAAGCAGGCGCAGAGAAAGCCCCACAAGTGCAGTTTTAAGACTATTGGCTTCTGGTGGTTAGCTTCTGGCCAGCCATCAGAAGCCAATGTCATTTTTTTATAAACAAAAATCCGCATAACCATGTCAGTCGAAAATTTTTTCAGTAAAGAGGAAAAAAAGCAAATTACCGATGCCATTGCTGAAGCCGAATTAAATACTTCAGGAGAAATAAAGTTACATGCTGAAGGCCATTGCAAAATTAATGTGCTCGACCGCGCAGCTTATGTGTTCGGAAAACTTGAAATGCACAAAACCGCTCAGCGCAATGGTGTATTGTTTTACCTGGCAGTTCACGACCGCAAATTCGCGATTCTGGGCGACGCCGGCATTAATCAACTGGTTCCTGCAGATTTCTGGGATCAGATAAAGGAAACCATGCTTGGCTACTTTAAAGAAGGAAAATTTGCCGATGGACTTTCGAAAGGGATTCTGATGGCCGGGGAGCAATTAAAAGCACATTTCCCTTTTCAAAGTGAAGATGTTAATGAACTGTCGGATGAGATTTCCTTCGATAAAAACCTATAATCATGAAGCAATTATTACTGACGATATTTCTTTCTGTTTTTATTTTTTCGGTTTTCGCACAGGATATTCCTGAACGTCCCAATCCACCGAGACTGGTTAATGATTTGGCTGATGTGCTTACTGACCAGGAAGAGCAGCAATTGGAGTCGGAACTGGTGCAATTCGATCGGTCAACTTCAACGCAAATTACCATAGTAACCGTTCCGAGCCTGAATGGATACGAAAAATCTGATTTTACATTTCGATTGGGAGAAAAATGGGGCGTTGGCCGGAAAGATAAGAATAACGGGATTGTTATTGTTTTTAAACCGAAGACCGGAAACGAACGCGGTGAAGTATTTGTTGCCATCGGTTATGGTCTTGAAGGAATAATTCCAGATGCGATTGCCAACCGCACGGTGGTAAACAATGAAATGATCCCCCGGTTTAAGCAAAATGATATATTCGGAGGCCTGTATTCCGGAACAAAAGTCTTAATGGGTTTGGCAGCGCAAGAATTTACAGCACAGGATTATGAGCAAAAAGCTGAAGGAAAGAAATCGGAAGGCGGTGCATTTTTTATCGTCATCATGATCATTATCATTCTGGTTTCAATCTTCAAAGGAGGGCGTGGCCGTCATTACAACGGAGGAAGCAGCCTCCCGTTCTGGCTCGCGATGGGATTACTGAACAGCGGTAGTGGCCGGGGATCTTTCGGAGGCTTCTCGGGTGGAAGCGGCGGTCTTGGCGGCGGTGGCGGCGGATTTGGAGGCTTCGGTGGTGGAAGCTTTGGAGGCGGCGGTGCTGGTGGTAGCTGGTAGAATCGATTTGAACTTCATTTTATTTTAATGATCATTCATTTTTATACCAATTGGCATTTTTACCCGAGTCAGTTGTGTTCGTTTATTATTAGGAGTTCACCAGTGGGAGTGTGAAATGAAAGGTACTGCCTTTTCCTTTGATACTTTCTACACCAATCTTACCGCCATGTTTTGCAACAAATTCCTGGACAAGAATCAGCCCTAATCCGGTACCTGATTCATTTAGCGTGCCATAGGTGCTTGTGTGCTTGTCAATCCTGAACAATTGCTCCTGAATTTCAGTGCTAAGTCCGACACCATTGTCGGCCACTTTAATCATTGCGAATTCTTTATTTGCTTCGGCAGATATATGAACCTTTCCTCCAGGGTTGGTGAATTTAATTGCGTTGCTTATCAGGTTACGCATAATGGCATCGAGCATATTTCTGTCAGCATAAATCGCTAATTCTGTTTCAGGAAGTGTAGATGTCAGCTCAATGTTTTTTGAACCTGCCGTTTCCCTGAATAAACCGGTTACATTGCTGAAAGTATCCTTCAGTACAATTTTCTGAGGCTTAAAATCAATAACTCCACTTTGCGACCGCGACCATTGCAAAAGGTTGTTCAGGAGTTCGTATAGGTTTTTTGCCGAGTTATTTATTAAATTAACTACTTCAAGTTTTTTCCCATCGTCCCATGTTTTAAAGTTTTCTTCGAGCAAATCGGTGAACCCAAGAACTGCGTTAAACGGATTTTTAATGTCGTGTGCAATGATTGAAAAGAATTTGTCTTTCGTGGCATTAAGGTCGTGTAATTCAACATTCATTTTTTGCAACGATTTTTTTTGTGCCAGTAATTCTTCGCTTTGTTTTTCTATCTGTTCCTGTCGTTCTTCAAGCAACAAATTGTTTTTATTCAGTTTTTCAGCCTGATTTGTCAATATTGCGTTCATCTTCAGTAAGTCTGAAGTTTTTTGGGCTACTAATTTTTCGAGCAGAATTTTCTGATTCTGAAAATGTCGGATTCTCGAATAAAAAAAGGAACTCAAAAGGATAATTAATGTTAGTATGGCAGCTGTTCTGAACCACCATGTTCTCCACCAGGGCGGGCGGATAATTATTTTTATTGAAGTTCCTTCTTCGTTCCAAATGCCATCGTTGTTGGAGGCTTTTACCCTGAAGGTGTATTTGCCCGGATCGAGGTTGGTATAATTGGCTTCTCGCTTGGTTCCGCACGGTACCCATTCATCATCAAAGCCTTCCATCATATAAGCATAGTTGTTCTTTTCGGGGGCAGTAAAATCGAGGGCAATAAATTCGAATGAAAAGTAATTATCCCTGTAGCTTAGCACCAATTCATTGGTTTCGCTAATGTCATTAACCAAAATAACCCTATCATTAAATTTTTCATTTATTTCAACGGGTTCGTTAAATATCTTCAATCCGGTAATAACAACAGGAGGTTTGCTATGATTTTGATTATTTATAACACGCTCGGGATAAAACGAATTAAAACCATCGGGCCCTCCAAAAAACATTTCACCATCTTTGGTTTTTATCGCCCAACTTTTTAAACTCGTGTTTTGCAAACCATCTTTTTGGTCAAAAACAACAACTTCTTTTGTTTCAGGATTAAACTTTACAAGCCCCTTGTCAGTTGCCAGCCATAAATAGTTTTGGTCGTCAACCAGGATAGAAGTTACTGAATTGCCGGGAAATCCATCTTTCGTTGAAAAATTGGTAAACTTTCCGGTTTTGGGGTCAAGTTTATCAATGCCTGAACCCAGCAACCCAAACCACAAATTGCCTTCGTTGTCTTCTTTTACACAATAAACATCATTACTGCTGAGACTATTCCTGCTTTCATGATGTGCCAAATTCCGGAATTTAATATCAGGTCGTGATCCTGAAAAATCGTATGCTTTCAAATCAATAATACTTACGCCTTGATTACCTGTGATATAAAGGTTTTGGTTGCTGTCTTCGTATAGTTGCCTGATTGAATTATTGCATAAACTGGTTGAATCACCTTCTGTTAAGGTATAATGATAAAAGCGTCCTGTTCTTCGGTCAAACAAATCAAGGCCGCTGTTTAGAGTGCCAACCCACAGGTTTTTTTTACTATCTTCAAAAACATACCAAACATTTCTGTCAGATACCGAAAGTGGGTTTGCCGGATCAGGATAAAAAGCATCAAATTTGCCATTTTTCATTCTGGCCAATCCGCCATGGTAGGTACCCATCCACAAGGTGCCTTCATGGTCTTCGCAAATTGAAATGACGGCGTTGCTGCTTAATGAATGGGGATCGGAAGGATTGTCTTTATAATTTACAAATTCACCCTTTCCCCGGTCAAGTTTAGTTAAACCTCCTCCGTCTGTTCCTATCCAGATTTCACCAGTTTTACTTTCAGCAAAGCAGAGGGTATTATTAACACTAAGTTTCCCCGGAACATTTGGGGTGCTGATATACCGTCTAAATTTCAACTTCCCGGGGCTATATTTATTGATCCCAATGATAGCGCCAACCCACATCGATCCGGATTTATCCTGATAAATGCAGTTTATTTTATTTGTATTTAGCGAATATGGGTCGAACTCGTCTGATTGGCAATAGCTGAATTTTCCAGTCTTTTTATCAAATATGCTTATACCTTCTGATTTTCTGTCACCAATCCAGATTAATCCATCCTTATCTTCAGCAAGAGCAGATAAAACTCTGCCTTTGGGACCTGTATTGGAACCGTTTGGTTTGTATAACCTGAAATCATCCTTTTCACGGTCCCATACCATTAACCCGTTATCTTCAATGCTAATAAAAAAAATACCATCTCTGTCTTTCAGTATATTTTTACGTTTGTTGCTGAAATTATCAGCTTCAGGATGGTCGATTTTTTTTGAAATAAATTTATCTTGTTGATTATCAAAATAGAAAAGTTTGTTGCTTTGACTGGCTACCCAAATTTTATTATTCTTATCCTCAACGAATGTATATACATTGTTTTTTAACGCGTGATACACATCATTCTCCTCAAGTACATAAAGTTCCGCATCAATAATGGTATCCGAAATAAGTGGATTGTTATAAATTTTAACTCGAAATATCCCGTTGCTTGGAGAAGAAACCCATAAAAATCCTTTGCTGTCAATAATGCAGGAATAGAGGAAGGAATTATTTACAATTACTCCGTTTACCCGCATTGTTTTTCTTGAAAAGCGATCCGTTTTTCTATCATAAACACACAAGCCATTGCTTGTCATTACCCAGATATTGGACAGCGAATCTTCAGACAAAGCAGTTGTTTCGCTACCTGAAATGGAGGTGGCATCCTTAATGTTTGAATAATATGTTTTGAAAGTGATCCCGTCAAAACGGTTTAAGCCATTGGCAGTTCCAATCCAGATAAATCCTTTGCTATCATGTAAAATCGCATTAACGTAGCCATTAGACAGGCCATTGTTGGTAGTATATTGGTCGAATTCTATTTTGGCGGACTGGCCAGTTGAATTGGCGGAAATAAGAAATAAAAAATAAAATAATAGCAACCGATGCTTTCCCTGCCTCATAATTTTCAGAATAGTTCAGTTTACTTTTTTGTGTCTAATTTTTGCGTAAGTTATAAAAAAATGATTGATATAATTAGAATATTGCAATTGTGATTTTGCATGTAATTCAATGCGTTATAACAAACAGGACGAGCCCAAAAACCGGACTCGTCCTGTTTGATAATTTCTAATCAAAGTTGATTTGTTCTTAGTGGTGACCTTCAAACTTAAACGACACTTTTAGCTTTGTTCGGTAACTTTCAATCTTGCCGTCTTTGATGGTCAGGTCCATTGCACTAACTTCAGCAATGCGCAATTCTCGCAAAGATTCGGAAGCTTTAGTAATAGCATTTGCAGCAGCTTTTTCCCACGATTCGCTGCTCGAACCAACCAGTTCGATAATTTTATAAACGCTTTCAGGCATAATGGTCTCCTTTCTTTAAGTTTTGAGCATTTACCGAAAAAACAAAATTTAGTTTCACGAAATTGACTGTTTGACAATAGTTTTCGATTCGTTATTTCACAGGAACCAGCTTGACAACAATGCCAGGACTTTCGGTGGCCACATAAATATAGCCATCAGGACTAATTGCAACATGGCGCACACGACCGGCATTTTCGAGCAGTTTTTCCTGCTCTGTCACTTTGCCATTTTCAAGATGAACGCGTTCGAGATATTTAAAACTCAGAGAGCCGCTCAGAATATCTCCTTTCCAGCCCGGATAACGATCGCCAGTCACAAATTTCATGCTGCTTGGGCCAATAGAAGGTGTCCACTGAAACACAGGTTGCTCCATCCCGGCTTTGGCTGTTTCTTTTGTAATGATGGTTCCATCGTAATTAATTCCAAAGGTGATAACCGGCCAGCCGTAATTATTGCCTTTGCCAACGAGGTTGATTTCGTCGCCACCACGTGGGCCATGTTCATTATTATAAATTCTTCTCGAAACAGGATGAATGTCAATTCCCTGCGGATTGCGGTGCCCGAATGAATAAATGGTAGGCATTGCCCCCTGAGTTTTTACAAATGGATTGTCGGTCGGAATACGGCCATCGTCGAAAATGCGATGGATTTTACCACAATGATTGGTTAAATCTTGTGCATTTTCCTTGTTGCCCCGTTCACCGACAGAAAAGAATAAATATCCTTCATCGTCGAAAACCATACGGCATCCGAAGTGAACACCGCTGTTCGTGTTTGGTATCGCATTAAACAATTCCTGCTGTTCAACTAACTGGTCGTTTTTTAATTTTGCTCTGAAAATGGCAGTATTTCCGCCTTTTCCGTCAGGCGCTTTCTTTGAATAGGAAATGTATATCCACCCATTCTGTTTGTATTTCGGATGTAAAATAATGTCCATTAATCCGCCTTGTCCTTGGGCCATAACTTCCGGAACTCCTGAAATTATCGCTTTTAACTTTCCTCCACCAAAACGGAACAATTGTCCGCTGCGCTCGGTTACCAACATATCGCCATCAGGCAAAAATGCAATACCCCACGGTACATCCAGCCCTTTAGCAACAGTATCTATTTTAAATGCCTGATGTTTTGACCTGATTATTGCAGGAAATTTTGTAGCTACCGGCACTTCTTTTTTATTTTTCATTTCCAGAATATAATCCGAAATGGCTTTCATGTCGTTTTGGGTAAATGCTTTTTCGAACGAGGGCATACCCAATTGTGGCAAGCCGCTTCGTATAACTCCGGTTAAGTCGCCGCCAGCTTTAAACGCTTCCCAGGTATTTCCGGCAAAGCGTTCCATTTTTTGGCCATGGCAACCGGCGCAATATTTCAAGAAATTGTCTTTTGCGGATGGTTGGGCCGATGCACTTTTTGTTTGTTCTTCCGTTCCGGAAGTTGAAAATGTTGGACTTATCAGCAATAATCCTGATATCACAATTACTGACAAATTAAGTATTACAAATGATTTCATAGTTGGTTATTAAAGTTACTTAGCCGATAAAACAAACATGCAGAGATAAATGTTGATTGACATCTGAATTCAATGAAAAAATGTTTGCAATGATATCCGGATGCAAATCAGTGATTTGTTAAATCAGAAAAAATCTGACATAAAAACAGCGGAATTCCTGGAAGTAAAGAAATAACTGACATTTTTTCGGTTGTTTTTTCATTTTTACTTATTTTTTTCAGCTGGCCTGTATTTTGATTTTTTGAATTTGTTTAAGCTGCTGTTAAAATCTGTTAAACAATTTGAATGAAATGCAAATTTCATAACACTTTTAATGGTTGTGCGTTATAACTCAAAATTGAATCGTAAATGTCAGTATTTTCTAACAACAAAAAGTAAACAAGCGATGAATAACTTTAAAAAAGGATTTTTTACATTGTTGATAGCATTGGTTGGCGGATTTATTGCTCTGTGGGCGTACACACGCTATTTTAACGATCCGCAAATTGTGACAGTTCAGCAGGATCAGTCGATGAGATATGCAAGTTTGCCAACGTCCTATTCCGGTGAATTACCTGATTTAACTTTTGCTGCAGAGAATTCAATTCATTCTGTGGTGCACATAAAAGTTACTCAAAAGGGGAGTCGGTATTCAGGACCAAACAATTTTTTTGATTATTTTTTTGGTGAAGGTTATCATTCACAACAAATGCCACTTAGGCAGGGGGCAGGCTCTGGCGTAATTTTGTCTCCCGACGGATTTATTGTTACAAATAATCATGTGATTGATCAGGCCGATGAAATTTCGGTTGTTCTGAATGACAAACGAGAGTTCAAGGCAAAACTTATTGGAACAGATTCTTCAACCGATTTGGCTGTGCTGAAAATTGATGCATCAGGATTACCTGTAATCAAATTCAGCAATTCTGACAACCTTAAATTAGGAGAATGGGTGTTGGCAGTCGGAAATCCGTTTAATCTTACTTCTACTGTTACTGCTGGAATTGTCAGCGCCAAAAGTCGTGATATTGGAATTAATCCTGACCAAATGCGTATCGAATCGTTTATCCAGACTGATGCAGCCGTAAATCCGGGTAACAGTGGTGGTGCATTGGTTAATACAAGGGGAGACCTGGTCGGGATCAATACCGCTATCGCATCGCAAACGGGTTCTTATAGTGGATATTCTTTTGCGATTCCTTCAAATATTGTTGAGAAAGTTGTTGCCGACTTAAGAGAACATGGAGAGGTACAACGTGCTTTGTTAAATGTTCAGATTGGAGACGTTACTGCAAAAGTTGCAGAAGATTACGGACTTGATAAAATTGAGGGGGTTTTTATCGGAAAAGTTCAGGAAGGTGGGGCTGCAGAGCTTGCCGGAATAAAGGATAACGATGTTATTATCAGTATTGATGGTATTGCAGTAAATTCAACAGCCGAACTTCATGAGCAGATAAGCAAACATCGTCCGGGCGATAAAATTACTGTGGTGGTAAAAAGAGACAATAAAAAGAAACCATTTAACGTAACGCTTCGTAACAAGCACGGAGATACGGAAATTGTGAAAGGTGATGCTCCCGGTAATATATTTGGTTCGAAATTTGTTGCAGTAAACGACCGCGAAAAACAGGAGTTGGGCATACGTTATGGAGTAAAAATCACCGAATTGGGGAATGGTAAATTCAAGAATGCAGGAATTAAAAAGGGCTTTATAATTACCCAGGTGAACAAGAGTCCCATTTCAGAAGTTAACGATTTATTACGCATTATTAAAAACGCAAGAGGTGGAATATTAGTTGAAGGAATTTATCCGGATGGAGAAGTCGCTTACTATGTTTTTGGTGTTGATTCCAAATAATATAATGGCGCTGGTTATGAAAACGTAAACAATAACCATAAATAATTTATCCATTTGAATTATTGACCTCAAAAGCCTATATTTGCACGCTATTTTTTTGAAGGGTATATGAGACAATTAAAGATTACAAAATCGATTACCAACCGTGAGAGTGCTTCTTTAGACAAGTATTTGCAAGAAATTGGAAAAGAAGAGCTTATTACCGTTGAGGAAGAAGTGGAGTTGGCGCAGCGGATTAAAAAAGGTGATCAGGCCGCATTGGAGAAATTAACAAGAGCAAATCTGCGTTTTGTTGTTTCGGTAGCTAAACAATACCAGAATCAGGGATTAAGTTTGCCCGACCTTATTAATGAAGGAAATCTTGGATTGATTAAAGCTGCCGAAAAATTTGATGAAACCAGGGGGTTTAAGTTTATCTCGTATGCAGTATGGTGGATTCGTCAGTCTATCTTACAGGCTTTGGCCGAGCAATCCAGAATTGTTCGTTTACCCTTGAATCAGGTTGGTTCGTTGAATAAAATCAACAAGGCATTCTCGAAGTTTGAGCAGGAAAATGAGCGGAAACCTTCGCCTGAAGAACTTGCAGAATCATTAGAGTTACCTGCGGAAAAGGTTGCAGATACTCTTCGTGTTTCAGGCAGGCATATTTCGGTTGATGCTCCTTTTGTAGAAGGAGAAGATAACAGCCTTCTCGATGTTCTGATTAACAATGATTCTCCAAATGCCGACCGTGCATTGATGATGGAGTCGCTGGCAAAAGAAATTGAACGCGCACTGGCTACTTTGACTGAACGAGAAAGTGACATTATCCGGATGTTCTTCGGAATCGGATGTCAGGAAATGACACTCGAAGAAATCGGAGAAAGATTTGGATTGACCCGCGAACGGGTTCGGCAGATTAAAGAAAAGGCGATTAGGCGTTTGCGTCACACTTCAAGAAGTAAATTACTGAAAACATACTTGGGATAAAGCCCATAAAAAAACCGCTCAAAAGGCGGTTTTTTTATTTATAAATTATTGCAATATGATAATCATGTAAAAAATGCAAAAGAAAAGCCGACCCGCTGGCCGGCTTTTCATACCACAAACAAGATCAACCAATCAAGCAATTGGTCAATAAAAACCTAGCTATTCGCATAGCTAATCACGCATTTTTATGATTTTACTCCCTTAAAAAGAAAGTGATCAGTCATTTTTAGAACATTATTTTGAGATGCAACCTCCTGAAATTTATAGTTTCCCATGAAATTCAATAAGTGTCATCTGGACATTTGATCTTAATCTTCTTGCAAAGAAACTATTTTTTTTACCATTTCATAAAATATTTGTTCTCAAAGTGAACAAACACTTTCATCATTTCACATTTATTAACTTCCTGACTATTCGGAGGCTTATTTTTTAAGTTTGATTACTTCACTACCAGCAAGAAGGAAAGCTCCTGTACCATAAACTTCCCAACTTTCTGCACTGAAGTTCTTTTTAGGATCGGCCCCAATCGGCTGGCACCAGCCTACATGCCCGTCAGGTTGAATCAATGTATTCAATCCTTTCCATGCTTTATTAACTATCGGGAGGAATTTTTCTTTGTTCAGCAATCCATTGTTAATACCCCAGGCCAAGGCATAAGTATAAAATCCTGAACCACTGGCTTCTCCTCCAGGATAGGATTCCGGATCCAACAGGCTGGCTCTCCAAAGTCCATCGGTTTGTTGCAGGCCTGCTATTTTATCAGCCATCTCTTTATAAACTTTTTCATAGAACGGACGCTCCTTGTAATCTATAGGAAGTTCGCTTAAAACCAGCACTAAACCTCCCATAACCCAGCCGTTTCCTCTCGACCAAAAGATTTTTTTGCCATTGGCTTCGCGACGGTCAGAAGCGTCACCCTTAATCACGTACATCAAGTCGCGTGCAAAAAGGTTCTCTTCTTTATCGTAAAGCAAATCGTAACATTCGTGAAAAAGTTTATCGCTATATTCCATGTATTTTTTGTCGCCGGTAGCATTCGATAATTTAACCAGCGCTGGAGGAGCCATGAAAAGTGCATCGCACCACCACCAGGTAATCTGCTGGATTCCTTTGGTTTGATAGGGTGTTGTAATGAATTTGTCCATTTGCGCAATAAATGGATTGATCATTTTCTGATCTTTTTTGATGCGGTAAACATCAATGTAGGTTTGGCAAATAGCATGGTCGTCAGCATGTTCGAGTCTTGGGCCAGGTTTCCATTCGTTTTTATCACCCATTTCTATCATGGCATTCAGAAGCTTTTTGTCGCCTGTGGTTTTATAGGCTGCGGAGATTCCTGCATAAAATGCGCCATTAGTCCAGTCGTATAACTTGTGTTTTGGGTTGGCCAATTGCCACATGGCTGCAGTTGTCATCGCCTTTTTAATTTCTTTAGGCTTAAAACAATTGTCCTGCTTACTCTTTGAAAATACAGTCATGCCAATAAGCATGAAAACTACTACCACAGAAAGTGCTTTTTTCATTTTTATTTGATTTTAGTTGGTTTTGCAATCGATTGTACAAACATACATATTCATTTTAAATTTATAAATAGCGAATGTAATTATTGTATTTTTATAGACTTCCCATTGTCGCAATGTCTCATTTTTAATATTAATAAAACGTAAAATTCAAAAAACTGTAATTAGATAACTTGTTTTGATTTCAATTTATAACTATACTTGCACTTCATAAAGACGAAAATGAATAACTCAATTACACATTACGGCCATCATCATGTGATTCTATCAACCGGTAGGCAGTAATTGTTTTGATGTTTTTATAGAAGATATTAACCCAATAAGAAGGCTTACCGCAATGGTAAGCCTTCTTTGTTTTAAAACAAATTTGAAAATGGATGGACTTTTAAAAATTGCTATTCAAACCAAAGGAAGGTTGAATGAAGATTCGATAAAACTAATAGATGAAGCTGGAGTAAAACTTCCGCTGAGCAGCCGTAAACTTATTTCATCCGCAAGCAACTTCCCGCTTGAAGCACTATTTTTGCGCGACGACGATATACCACAGGCAGTGGCCATGGGCGTAGCCGACATTGGGGTAGTGGGCGAAAATGAAATGCTCGAAAAGAAGGAAAATGTTGTTATAGTAAAGCGCCTGGGATTCAGCAAATGCCGCCTTTCACTTGCCATTCCAAAAGATGACGTTTACAGCGGAGTTGGGTATTTCAACGGAAAGAAAATCGCCACTTCGTATCCCGAAATCCTTCGCGATTTTTTCAGGGAAAAGAATATTACTGCCGAAATTCATGTGATTAATGGGTCGGTTGAGATTGCCCCCGGAATTGGGCTGGCCGACGCCATTTTTGATATTGTCAGTTCAGGAAGCACATTGGTTAGCAATCGGTTAAAAGAAGTTGAAGTGGTTGTTAAATCCGAGGCTGTTTTGATCGCCAATCCTGATCTTTCAGAAGTAAAAAAAGCAATTCTGGACGACCTGATTTTCAGGATGGAATCGGTTCAACGTGCCGAAAAGAAGAAATACATTTTGCTCAACGCGCCCAATGAAAAGTTGGCCGAAATAGAATCATATTTGCCGGGAATGAAAAGCCCGACGGTGATGCCGCTTGCCGAAGAAGGCTGGAGCTCTGTTCACTCAGTAATCGAAGAGAAAGATTTCTGGGAAATTATCGGCAAACTGAAGGCTGCTGGTGCAACCGGTATTTTGGTTATTCCTATCGAGAAAATGATTTTCTAAATAAACCGATGAAAACGTACATCAATCCCCCAGAAAATTTGTGGGCAGAACTGCTTCAACGTCCATTATTTAGTGTGGCCGAACTTGAAAGCCAGGTTCAGGCAATTTTAACCGACATTAAAATGAGTGGTGTGCATGCCATTCGTAATTATACCGACAAATTTGATGGTGTTTTCATCCGGAATTTTGCAGTTCAGGAGCAGGAAATTGCAGATGCCATTTCGTTGGTTGACGAATCACTTAAAAATGCGATAAAAGTTGCCGCACACAACATTCGAAAATTTCACGAATCGCAGGTTCCTGAAATCAAAAAAATAGAAACGACCCCGGGAGTGATCTGCTGGCAGAAACCGGTGGCGATCGAGAAAGTTGGATTGTACGTTCCGGGAGGCTCGGCTCCGCTGTTTTCGACCGTTTTGATGTTGGCCATTCCGGCTAAAATAGTGGGTTGTAAAGAAATTGTTTTGTGTACTCCACCAAATAAAGAAGGTAAGATACATCCTGCGATTTTATTTGCTGCCCAATTGGTAGGAGTGACACAGATATTTAAACTTGGTGGAGTTCAGGCAATTGGGGCGATGGCTTATGGCGTGGATGTAGTTCCGAAAGTGGATAAAATTTTTGGCCCCGGAAACCAGTACGTGATGGCAGCCAAACAGATAGTTAGTCGCGGAGATGTGGCGATTGACATGCCCGCAGGTCCGTCGGAAGTGGCTGTTATGGCCGATCAAACTGCCAACCCAGCATTTATTGCTGCCGATTTGCTTTCGCAAGCCGAACATGGGCCTGACAGCCAGGTTGTGTTGGTAACGAACGACAAATCATTGGTTGAAAAAGTTGATCAGGAATTGGAAAGGCAGCTTAACGATCTGCCGCGAAAAGCCATTGCCGAAAGAGCTTTGGCTAACAGTCAGGCCGTTGTGCTGGAAAATGTTGACGACATGATTGACTTGATTAATGGATACGCACCCGAACATTTGATTATTTCGATGGAAAACTATCTTCAGGTGGCCGAACAAATTGTAAATGCAGGATCGGTTTTCCTGGGAAACTATACTCCTGAAAGTGCTGGCGATTACGCATCAGGAACAAACCATACTTTGCCAACCAATGGCTGGTCGCGTTCTTTTAGCGGAGTGAATATCGACAGTTTCATTAAAAAAATTACTTTTCAGGAAATAACTCCTGAAGGCATGAAAAACCTCGGCCCTGTTATTGAAACAATGGCTGCCGCTGAAGAACTGGACGGACACAAGAATGCGGTTACTTTGCGATTGAAAGAGATAGACAATAAAAAATAAGGAACTAGAAATATGGATTTAGACAAATTACTTCGCAACAACATAAAGGCATTGAAACCCTATTCTTCAGCTCGTGACGAGTTTTCAGGCGAGGCTGATGTGTATTTGGATGCCAACGAAAACCCGTTCAATAAACCTTATAACCGATATCCCGATCCGTTGCAATGGGCTGTTAAAGAGAAGATTGCTGTTATCAAAAACGTTGCTCCTGAAAAGATTTTCCTCGGAAATGGCAGCGATGAACCTATCGATATTATTTTTCGTGCTTTTTGTGAGCCGGGAGTTGATAACGTTGTTTCTATTGACCCAACCTACGGAATGTATCAGGTGGCGGCCGACATCAACAATGTGGAGGTTCACAAAGTAAAGCTTAATGCTGAATATCAGTTTAAAGCCGACGATTTACTGAATGCTGCAAATCTTTACACGAAAGCTATTTTTATTTGTTCGCCCAATAATCCGACAGCGAACCTATTGGATAAATCTGAAATAGTTAAATTGCTTACCGGATTTGATGGTTTGGTGGTTGTTGACGAGGCTTATATTGATTTTGCTCCGGAAAGCAGTCTACTGCCAGAACTGGATAATTACCCCAACCTGATGGTGCTGCAAACTTTCTCGAAAGCTTGGGGAATGGCAGGAATTCGACTAGGAATGGCATTTGCCCAGCCCGAAATTATCAAGGTTTTCAACAAGGTAAAATATCCGTACAACATCAATATCCTGACACAAAAGAAAGCGCTTGAACTGTTGGTAAAAGCTCCGGAAAAGGAAGAATGGGTGAATGTGATTCTGGAAGAGCGCGATAAAATGGTACGCAAACTGTTTAAATTGCCTTTTGTTCAGATAGTTTACCCGTCGGATGCTAACTTTGTTTTGGTTAAAATGCACGATGCACGTGGTATTTACGAATATCTGACCGAACAAAAAATTATTGTTCGCGACAGATCGAAAGTGACACTTTGCGACGATTGTTTGCGAATCACAATTGGTTCGCCGAAAGAAAATAGGAAATTACGGAAAGCATTGAAAAAGTTGATATAACATGAAAAAGGCTCTATTTATCGACCGTGACGGAACGCTGATTATCGAACCGAACGACGAGCAGATTGATTCGCTCGAAAAGCTTGAATATCTTCCGAAAGTTTTCAGGAATATGCACTTTATTGCCAAGAACTTGTCGTACGAATTGGTGATTGTCAGCAATCAGGATGGCTTGGGAACTGCCAGTTATCCGGAAGAAACCTTCTGGCCGGCGCATAACAAAATGCTGAAAGCTTTTGAAAACGAAGGCGTGGTTTTCGACGATATTTTGATCGACCGCCATTTTCCACACGATAATGCACCAACGCGCAAGCCTGGAATCGGTATGATGGGAAAATACATGGATGGTAGTTACGATTTGGCAAACAGTTTTGTTATTGGTGATCGGCTGACTGATATTCAACTGGCTAAAAACCTTGGAGCAAAAGGGATCCTGATCAACGATGGCTCGTTGGAAAGCGAACTTCAGGAAAAGGGATTGGCTGAATATTGTGCGCTAATTACAACTGATTGGGATGAAATTTATGCAAAAGTCGCTTCTCCCGATCGCACCGCAGCGGTTGTTCGCAATACCAAAGAAACCAAAATCAGGGTTGAACTGAATCTGGATGGATCCGGGAAAGGTAATATTCATACCGGACTTGGATTTTTCGATCACATGCTCGACCAGATTGCCCGCCATTCAGGAGTAAATCTGACTATTCAGGTTGATGGCGATTTGAATGTTGATGAGCACCACACGATTGAAGATACCGGTTTGGCTTTGGGCGAAGCTTTCAAACTTGCTTTGGGCGACAAACGCGGCATTGAGCGATATGGCTATTGTTTGCCGATGGACGATTGTCTGGCGCAGGTCGCAATCGACTTTGGAGGCCGTCCGTGGATAGTGTGGAATGCCGAGTTCAAGCGCGAAAAAGTTGGCGATATGCCCACCGAAATGTTCTTCCATTTTTTTAAATCGTTTTCCGACACGGCTTTGGCTAACCTGAATGTTCAGGCGGAAGGAACCAACGAACACCATAAAATTGAAGGCATATTTAAAGCGCTGGCCCGTGCCATAAAAATGGCCATCCGGAAAGATGTGTTTAACTTTGAACTCCCAACAACTAAAGGAACTTTATAACCTACTGAAAATACCCCAACATGACTGTAGATAAAAGTAAATCGACTGCGATTTTGTTAATTTATTGCCCTGATAAACAAGGTCTTTTGGCATTGGTAACCGAGTTTATCAATTCGAACAACGGGAATATTTTGTACCTCGATCAGCATGTTGATCGCGAGGAAGGATTGTTTTACATGCGTGTGGAATGGGATTTGGCTCAATTCAGTATTCCGAAGGAAAAGATTGCCGATTATTTCTCAACGCTAATTGCGCTGAAAAACCTGATGACCTTCGAGATTCATTTTTCGGAAGAAAAACCGCGAATGGCCATTTTCGTTTCAAAAATGTCACATTGTCTGTTCGACCTTCTGGCGCGTTATACCGCCGGAGAATGGAACGTTGAAATTCCGCTGATTATCAGTAATCACCCTGATATGGCTGATGTTGCGCGCCGTTTCGATATCGATTACCACGTGTTTCCGGTAACCAAGGACAATAAGACTGAACTGGAAGCAAAAGAGATTGCATTGATGGAAAAGCACCAAATCGATTTTATAGTGCTGGCCCGTTACATGCAGATTATCAGCGATGAATTCATAACGCATTATCCGCACCGGATTATCAACATCCATCATTCGTTTTTACCAGCTTTTGTTGGCGCAAAACCCTATCATGCAGCATACGAGCGCGGGGTGAAGATAATTGGGGCGACGAGCCATTATGTTACTACCGAACTCGATGCCGGACCGATTATCAAACAGGAAGTTACGCATGTCAGCCATAAAGACACTGTGAACGACCTGATTGCCAAGGGCCGCGATCTGGAAAAAATTGTACTTTCGAAGGCCGTGAACAAGCACATTGAACGGAAAATATTGGTTTACAACAATAGAACAGTAGTTTTTAGTTAATAGCCTCCTCCGAAAGAGGCGGAGTAAAGCTTTGGATATTGGGTATTAATTATTCAACATTGGACATTTAAATAATTATTTATGAAATACTTAACTATTGTTTTGGTACTTCTTACTTTCACAGTACAGGCGCAAATCCCTGCAAAGGAAATTCCTGCCGATTACGGCTACATCGTAAAAATCGGGCAACAAGTTCCTGATTTCGATTTAACCACAACCGACGGGAAAACTATTCGTATGGACGATTTGAAAGGCAAAGTGGTGATGTTGCAATTTACTGCCAGTTGGTGCTCGGTTTGCCGGAAAGAAATGCCGCACATCGAAGCCGACATCTGGAAGAAATACAAAAACAACAAGAATTTCGCTTTATACGGAATTGATCTCGACGAGCCGGTTGAGAAAGTGAAAGAATTTGCCAAACAGATTCCGGTAACCTATCCATTGGCACTTGATCCGAAAGGGGGCATTTTTTATGAGTTCGCTGAAAAAGGCGCTGGCGTTACCCGCAATGTAATCATCGACAAAACCGGCAAGATCGTTTATATGACACGACTTTATAAAGAAGAAGAGTTTCAGGAAATGAAATCGGTGATTGCTGAACTGTTAAAATAGTACATAAGTACAAAGTACTTGAGTACATAAGTATAAATAAAAAAGTAGTGTAGATGAAAACTTATAGAGAATTTATTGCCTGGCAAAAGGCAATGGCTTTTGTAACAGATATCTATAAAATCACTCGATCGTTTCCAAAAGAAGAATTGTTCGGTCTAACATCACAAATCAGAAGATCTGCTGTTTCGATCCCAAGTAATTTTGCTGAAGGATTTGGAAGGAAAGGTAATAACGAATTTTTGAGATTTATTCGAATTTCAGTAGGATCACTTTATGAATGCCAAACTCAATTAGAAATAGCAAGAAATATTGAATATATAAAAGACCTCGAATTTGATTCGGTTCTTACCCAGTCGAAAGAAATAGAAGCACTGCTCCGCGGATTGGAACAAAAACTTGAACAACGATGACTCTTTTCACTTATGTACTTATGAACTCATGCACATATGAACTTAGCTATCATCAAATACAACGCTGGAAACATTGAATCAGTAAACAATGCCTTGTTGCGACTGGGCGTTTCTGCCGAAATTACCGGCGATCACGAGAAAATCCGAATGGCTGACAAGGTTATTTTTCCCGGAGTGGGAGAGGCCAGCACAACAATGGCGTTCCTGAAAAAAGAAGGATTGGATCAACTCATTCCAGACCTGAAACAGCCGGTTTTGGGAATTTGCCTCGGTTTGCAGTTGATGTGCAGTCATTCCGAAGAAGGCGACACGCCTTGTCTGGGCATTTTCGAGGAAAAGGTAAAGCGCTTTATTCCTGAACCGGGAATGGAATTCGTAACCAAAGTACCGCACATGGGCTGGAACAGCATCAGCGAATTAAAGAGCGGCATTTTTGATCCATCGCTCGATCAGCAATATGTGTATTTTGTGCATTCGTATTATGCCGCGGTTGGCGAACATACAGCAGCGGTTTGTAATTACATCAACCCGTTCAGTGCGGCTTTGCATCGTGATAATTTTTACGCAACCCAATTTCATCCTGAAAAAAGTGGAACTGTTGGAGCTAAGATTTTAGAAAACTTCCTGAAGATTTAAACATGATCAAAATAATCCCAGCCATCGATTTAATTGATGCGAAATGTGTCCGCCTTTCGCAAGGCGATTACAACCAGAAAACGGTTTACAACGAAAACCCGTTGGAAGTTGCCAAAATGTTTGAAGATGCCGGAATTACCCGCTTGCATCTGGTCGATTTGGATGGCGCCAAAGCCAAACACATTGTCAACCATAAAGTGCTTGAAAGTATTGCTTCGAAAACCAAATTGGTGATCGATTTTGGTGGCGGACTGAAATCGGATGAGGATCTGCGCATCGCTTTTGAGTGCGGTGCTCAAATGGTTACTGGCGGGAGCATTGCGGTGAAAGATCGCGAAACTTTCCTGCATTGGATTGAGACGTATGGAGCAGAGAAAATTATTCTCGGAGCCGATGCCAAAGACAAAATGATCGCCGTGAGCGGCTGGCAGGAAGTTTCGGAATTGTCCATCCTGGATTTTATCGAAAGCTATACCGAAAAAGGCATCAGGAAAGTGATCTCCACCGACATTGCCCGCGATGGCATGTTAACAGGTCCAAGCATAGATTTGTACAAAGAAATCATGAGCAAGTTTCCAACCCTCGAACTCATTGCCAGTGGCGGAATCGCTTCGATGAAAGACATTTATGAGTTGGATGAAATGGGCATTCCGGGTGTAATTACTGGCAAAGCGATTTATGAGAATAGAATAAGTTTGGCTGAGATAAGCCGATTTATATGTGGATAGCCAAAACTTGGAACTTGAAATTTGAAACTTGGAACTAAAAGAGAATGCTAGCAAAACGAATCATACCATGCCTGGATATTAAAGACGGTCAGACCGTGAAGGGCATCAACTTTGTGAATATTAAAAGCGTTGGTGACCCGGTCGAATTGGGCGCGCTGTATGCCGAACAAGGAGCCGACGAATTGGTTTTCCTAGACATTACCGCTTCGCACGAAGGCCGCAAAACCTTTGTGGAGCTGGTCAGGCGCATTGCACGCGAAATCAACATCCCGTTTACTGTTGGTGGCGGAATCAGCGAATTGAAAGATGCTGATGCGCTGTTGAGTGCCGGTGCCGATAAAATCAGCATCAACTCGTCAGCCGTTCGCAACCCGAAGCTGATTGACGATCTGGCACTGAACTTCGGCAGCCAGTTCGTGGTTTTGGCCATCGATGCAAGGGGTGAAAACGATCATTGGACAGTGACTGTTAATGGCGGTCGCATTCCGACAGAAAAAGAACTGTTTTCTTGGGCCAAAGAGGGAGAAAGTCGCGGAGCAGGAGAAATCCTGTTTACCTCGATGAACCACGATGGAACAAAGGCCGGTTTTGCCAACAAGGAATTGGCTAAAATGGCTGACATGCTGCGCATTCCGATTATTGCTTCAGGAGGAGCCGGAAACATGGAGCATTTTGTGGATGTGTTTACCGAAGGAAAAGCTGATGCCGGATTGGCTGCAAGCATTTTCCACTACAAGGAAATCGCGATACCCGATTTGAAAAGCTTTTTGAAAAGTAAAGGAATTGTCATACGATAAAACATTGTGCATCTTTGCGTTTTAGCCACAAAGACCACTAAGAAAAATAAGATAAACAATATATGGAAAATACTCAGTTGGATTTTAGTAAACTGAATGGCCTGATACCGGCTGTTATTCAGGATAATACCACCAATGTTGTGCTGATGTTGGGTTTTATGAACGAAGAGGCTTTGGCCAAAACCGAAGAAACCGGTCAGGTTACTTTCTTTAGCCGCAGTAAAAACCGGTTATGGACAAAGGGCGAGGAGTCGGGAAATTTTCTGAATGTAGTTTCAATTGCTTCGGATTGCGACAACGACACGCTTCTGATTAAAGTAAATCCGGTTGGACCGGTTTGCCACACCGGCGACGACACTTGCTGGGGTGAAACGAATGAAGAAAGCGACATCCAGTTCATCGAATATCTTCAGGATTTTATCGATCAGCGCAAACAGGAAATGCCTGAAGGTTCTTATACCACTTCGTTGTTTCAGAAAGGAACCCGCAAAATAGCCCAGAAAGTGGGAGAGGAGGCGGTTGAAACCATCATCGGTGCAATGGCCGATGACGATGAGAACTTCATTTATGAAGGTGCCGATTTGTTGTATCACCTCATTGTTTTGCTGTCGCACAAAGGTTACCGGATTGAAGATTTGGCACGCGAATTGAAGAAGCGGCACAAATAATTCTAACCAAATATGAACACATTGACAAAAACCTTTCTGCTGATATGCAGTGCTAGCTTACTATTTTCCTGCGGAAACAGTTCCGGCTAATAATGATACCTATCAGGTTGAATATTTGTTTGAACATGATGGTTGCAAAGTTTACCGTTTTGAGGATAGAGGACACTATGTTTATTTTACCAATTGCGTTGGCGACGTAACCAGTATCCAAAAAGATTCAACAGAGGCACGTGTGATTAATCAAATAAGGAACATTTCGCCAAAGTAATCTGACAGGTTTAACTTCAAAATCCGGAAATTCAGGAAGAATATGGCGGGTTTTGGGTAACGAAAAAGCGGAGAATTCTGTAAAAAGAGTTCTCCGTTTTGCATTTTAATGTGGCTAAATTGTTAAAATAGTAGTATTTACATAAACTTAACCTCCAGCTTACCGTAAAAGCAATTTCGATTGGATTATTAGGCTATCTTTGCGCCTTCATTTTTGAACCTTATATGCAGAAGATTAGAAACATTGCGATTATTGCCCACGTTGACCACGGAAAAACTACATTGGTTGACAAGATGATTTACTATTGTAACATCATGAAAGAACACGAGAAGATGCAGGAGCTGATTCTCGACAACAACGACCTGGAACGTGAGAGAGGAATCACGATTCTGGCAAAGAATGTATCGGTTATTTATAAAGACATTAAAATCAATATTATAGATACTCCCGGTCACGCCGATTTTGGTGGAGAGGTTGAGCGTGTGCTAAACATGGCTGACGGTGTTTTATTGTTGGTTGATGCTTTTGAAGGTACCATGCCACAAACACGGTTTGTATTGTCGAAAGCACTGGCATTGGGTTTGAAACCCATTGTTGTCGTAAACAAAGTTGATAAACCAAATTGCCGTCCCGAGGAAGTTCACGAACAGGTTTTCGATCTGATGTACAGCCTGAACGCCACCGAAGAGCAATTGAGTTTTCCGACTGTTTATGGCTCGGCCAAACAAGGCTGGATGTCGGATGACTGGAAAGTTCCTACTGACAACATCGAAGCCTTGCTTAATGCGATTGTAAGATATATCCCTGCTCCGGTTGCAAATCCCGGAACTCCGCAGGTTTTGATTACTTCGCTCGACTACTCTTCGTATGTTGGCCGTATTGCTATCGGCCGTATTCATCGCGGTGAAATTAGCGAGGGAATGAATGTTTCGCTGGTGAAACGTGATGGTTCAGTGAAAAGATGTAAAATAAAAGAACTTCATACATTCACCGGACTGGGCCGTCAAAAGGTTCAGAAAATGATTTCCGGAGATATTTGTGCTATGGTTGGAATCGAAGGTTTTGATATTGGCGATTCGGTTTGCGATTGGGAAAACCCTGAACCGCTCGACCCGATTGCTGTTGATGAGCCTACTATGAGTATGACTTTCATGATCAACAATTCGCCTTTCTACGGAAAAGAAGGAAAATTTGTGACTTCGCGCCACCTGAAAGACCGTCTGGAAAAAGAATTGGAAAAAAATCTTGCACTTCGTGTAATTCCAACTGAATCAGCCGATTCGTATATTGTTTACGGTCGTGGCGTTCTGCATTTATCTGTTCTAATTGAAACCATGCGCCGCGAAGGATATGAACTTCAGGTTGGACAACCTCAGGTATTGTTCAAAGAGATAGCCGGAGAAAAATGTGAACCAATCGAAGAATTGCACGTCGATGTTCCTGAAGAGTATTCTGGTAAGGTGGTTGAAATGGCTTCGCAGCGTAAAGGCGAAATGCAAATTATGGAGCGCAAAGGCGATCGTATTCACCTCGAATTTATTATCCCTTCGCGCGGAATTATTGGTATGCGTACCAATATGCTCACCGCCACTGCCGGAGAAGCGGTTATGAACCACCGTTTTGTTGAATATCAGCCGTATAAAGGGCCAATCGACAATCGTAACAATGGCTCGTTAATCGCGCTGGAAACCGGTACAGCGTTTGCCTATTCAATCAGTAAACTTTCTGACCGTGGAGCATTTTTTATCGATCCGCAACAGGAAATTTATGAAGGACAGGTAATTGGTGAAAATAATCGAGCTGATGATTTAACCATCAATGTCACCAAGCCAAAGAAATTGACCAACATGCGGGCCTCGGGTACCGATGAAAAAATGAGGTTGATTACTCCAATAAAATTCAGTTTGGAAGAAGCACTCGAATATATCAAAGATGACGAGTTGGTTGAGGTTACTCCGCTTTCCATCCGGATGCGAAAAATTGCACTCAAAGAGCACGAACGAAAAAGAGCAGCAAAAAACAGTTAATCTTCGCACGAAGAACTATAAAAATTATTGAGATCCCTGATTGGCATAAAAACCGATCAGGGATTTTTGTTTTTATAACAGTGCTACCTGTTTTTTCCTTTTCGCTTTCAATTTTTTGTGATGAATTGTTCTACAACACAATATTGATAATAGCAGGTAAAAAACATATTTTTTCAGGCTAAAATGTCGTATATTTTGATTAACCAATAATTAAAACCTGCGATTATGAATGTGATATCAACTTGCTTAACCGGAACTGCAACTATCCTGACTTGCAGAAAGATCGCCCAATCATTTAGCGAGAACATCTACGAACTCTCTTCAATCAGGCACAATTGGTCGCCTGAATACGCAAATGATCTGAAGCATAGAATTGATAGCATTATGCATCAGTATTTTACTGAAGAATCGCTATCCGAACATCTCGAAACACACGGTCAGTTTTATGAACTGATGATTGCTGCGTTGAAGGATATTACTGTTTTCCGCGCCGAATTGAAAGTTGATTTCAGCTACGACAAACAATTTTTGAAGGATACTTTTGAAAAATTGGGTTATGTAGATTACTATAGTGATGCTAAAAACGGCGATCATTTTAGTTTATACAAAATGATGGCTACTTTTAAACGCAACATGGACAACGATTTGCAACAAATGGTTCTGTCGCGCGGTATCGATCAGGTTTTACTGACACGCTTGATGACCTACAAAGAAAAACTGGCTGAATTGAAGAACTGCTTTGATATTTCGCATGGACAAGACCAATTGGATGCTCAATTGAAGCATGAAATAAATGCTATTTACTCTGAGATTAAGAACATTTGCCGAATAGTTACTGCCTATTATGAGTTTGATCCGGTTCAGCGCGACCGGTTCTGCTTTTACAAGGTCATGATCGGACTTAAAAAATCGATGCTTGTAAGCTGAAAATAAAAAATCCGGAGATTTCAAAACCTCCGGATTTTTTATGATCTTTTCTTCATATTTACTTTCTATTCCTGATCGTCAATTTCTTCATCAGTGATATCTTCTTCCTCATCGTCAGCAGAATACACTACATCCAAATCCTCGTCTTCAAAAACCGGNNGGGAAAACATCAACGATAGTTGAAATGGCCAGCGAGGAAGTCTGATAAGGTACCAGAATGTAAGAAAGTCCTTCTTCGAGGCGTTGAAGCGCCTGTTTCAGATCGTCGGCCGCAACCAGGAAATAGTTGTTGATTTTCTTCTCTTTTCCGGCTTTTTCGTCGATGGTCACGATACCAATCCTTGCTTTGTACCACCATTCGCCGTTTTCGTGCGGGTATATTTCAACGATATTCGATTTTTTGATGTTGTCAACCATAAATTCGCCGCGAACCATGGTTTCCATTTGCTGAATGATGCGTGTCTCGGCATCAGTAAACGACACCGCATCAACCAGATATACTTCGCTGACTTTGCGTTCACGACCGTCGTCGTCGATTTTTACATATTTTACTTTACACTCGAACCAGGTTTGCATACGTCTAATTTTTTTGATCTGCAAAGATATTTTCTCCCTCCGGATATCCTTCGGAAAAGAGAAATAGTTTTACACATTTTTTCGATCGGATTAAAGAAATACTTGACTGTTTGTACAACTATTTGGCATTTCGCGTCAGTCATTTGGTAGTCATTCTTTTGCCATTGCCTGAATGAATGAAATTTGATGACTTTTATGTCATTGAATAATATTACGGATACTCCTATAAAAAAGTAAGAGCCATCTGTCAATAGACAAACGGCCCTGTTCTATAATTTATATTGAAAGATTATGCCAGTAACTTATCGGCAATGGCATTTGCCAGATCAACATATTTGTTAAAATGATCGGCTTTCATGGCACCTTTTTCTTCCAAAGGTTCTCCCACCATTTCCCATTGAATTTCTTCGGCAAATTTCATCAGGTTTTTAACTCCGCCGCCGTTCCAGCTGTACGAACCAAAAATGCCGAGCAAATGGTTTTTAATTCCCATGTGCCTGATGGTTGTCAGTAAAGTTTCTACTGTTGGGAACATGGCATTGTTATAAGCCGCACTTCCCAGTATTAAAGCCTTGTATTTAAATATATCGCTGATAATGAACGACGGATGCGTTTTTGAAGAATCGTAAACCCGAATATTTTTTATTCCTCTTACAGCCAACTGACGGGCAATAATTTCGGCCATTTTTGCTGTATTACCGTACATTGAGCCATAAACCACCACAGCTCCGGGTTCGGTTTGGTAGGTACTCAATTGCTGATACTTTTCGAGTATATAGTCGATGTGCGACCGCCAGATCATGCCGTGTGTAGCAGCGATCATCTTGATTTCGTATTTGGCAATTTTTTTCAGGGCACGTTGTGTATGCGGGCAGTATTTACCAACGATGTTCGAGAAATACCGAACAATTTCTTCCTCGTAAAGTGTATAGTCCAGCTCGTCGTCAAAAATTCCACCGTCAAGGGTGCCATAGCTTCCACAGGCATCTCCCGTGAACAGGATTTTATTGGTCGATTCGTAGGTAACCATTGTTTCAGGCCAGTGTACCATCGGTATGGTTGTAAACTGCAGGTTGCATTTTCCAAGTGAAAGTTCTGAATCGTCATAAACTTCCAGCATTTGATGGTTAACCTGGTAAAAATTGGCGGCCATTTCGAAAGTCTTTTTATTTCCTACCAGCGTGATATTGGGGTAGCGCGAAATAACTGCTTTCAATGCTCCTGAATGGTCGGGCTCCATGTGGTTGATGATCAGGTAATCAACCTGCCTGCCTTCGGTTAGTATTGCAATTTGGTCGAGATAATCGTCAATATATGAACGCTCTACCGTGTCGATCAGCGCAATCTTTTCATCAACAATAAGGTATGAGTTGTAGGAAACTCCCTTTGGAATGGGCCAGATATTTTCGAAAAGGTGGGTTTTGCGATCATTGAATCCCACGTAGTAAATGTTTTCGGCTAAATTAACCTTATGCATAAGGAAATGTTTTGATGAAGTGTTTATATCGTTGCGAAAATAAGCAAATTCGGTCAATTCAGATAGCACTGAATTTTGTTACTTCAGAATTTAAGATAAAGATTACAAATATTTGATTAGTTTTTATGGCTGGCCGTCGACTTGCAGTTACATACTCAGTTTAGGTACTTTGAATGAAATGACTATTTTTATGCAAAAAAACCGAAACCTTATGGATCTAATCAAAAAAGGAAGGATTATGTTGTTTCCCAGATTAAATAAATGGTTCCTCATTGTTTTTGTGCTTGCTGTTTCAGTTGCCGGATTTCGTGCTTACCAGATTTATCACTACATTTTTGATGAAAATATTCACACACCCGGAAGTATTATTATTCCACTGAATGCGACTTATGAACAGGTGATTGACAGTCTGAAGAAGCATCAGATCATTTCGAATTACAAAGCTTTTGAATGGGTGGCCAAGCGCAAAAAGTATAATGAACTGATTAAGCCCGGTAAGTATTTGCTTGATAAGGGGTTGAATACCAATGAAATTTTGAATATGCTAAGGTCTGGTCAACAGCAACCAGTTATGGTTACGTTTAATAATTTGCGGTTTATTGGTGAATTGGCTGGAGCAGTTTCAAAATACATTGAACCCGATTCTTTAGAGTTGATTGAAAAGTTCAAAGATCCGGCGGTTCATGCAAAATTTGGCTTCAACGAAAATACATTTCATTGCATGTTTATTCCGAATACCTACGAATTCTACTGGACAACAACTTCCGACCAGTTTTTGGAACGTATGTCGATGGAATACAAACGTTTCTGGAGCGAAGAGCGAAGAGCCAAAGCTCAGGAATTAGGCCTTACTCCCGAAGAAGTGATGACTGTGGCATCCATCGTTCAGGAAGAAACAAACAAGAATGATGAAAAACCTGTTGTCGCCGGTTTGTACCTGAACCGGATTAAACGCGGAATGCCTTTGCAGGCTGATCCGACGGTAAAGTTTGCCTTGGGTAATTTCAGGATAAAGCGAGTTTTGAACAGTCATCTCGAGATCGATTCTCCATACAACACTTATAAATATCCGGGATTGCCTCCTGGCCCGATTAATTTTCCGGAATTATCGAGCATTGAATCGGTTTTGAACGCTGCGAAGACATCGTATATTTATATGTGTGCCCGTGAAGATTTTTCGGGATACCACAACTTTTCGAAGACTTTATCAGGTCACAACGAAAACGCGCGGAAATACAGAGCAGCGCTCGACTCAATGGAGGTTTTCAAATAATTTTTGTTTAAGCCTGAAAATCTGTTGTTTAGGTGAGATTCAAAGAAAAAAGCTGCCTGAAGATTATATCATTTCAATCTTCAGGCAGCTTTTTTTATGCTGATTTGAATAACTTGCTAGTCAAAAATATCCCTCATTTTTTCGAAGAAATTACGGTCGCTTTGGTCTGGTCCATCAATAAAACTTGCCGAAGTCTGAAGCTTTTCAAGTATTTTTCGTTCGTCTGAATTTATTTTCTTGGGTATCCAAACATGAACACGAACAAGCAAATCTCCTTTTCCGTAGCCGTTCACATCGGGCAATCCTTTTCCGCGCAGGCGAAGTATTTTTTCAGGCTGTGTTCCTGCTTCAATCTTCACTTTTACTTTGCCGTCAACTGCCGGGATTTCTTTGGTGGTTCCGAGTACTATTTCAGGAAAAGTAACAAAAAGATTGTAAATCAGATTGTTCCCGTCGCGTATCAATTCCGGATGTTCGTCTTCCTGGATAACAACAAATAAATCGCCGTTGATTCCACTTCTGCGTCCGGCATTTCCTTTTCCGGCAACGTTAAGCTGCATTCCTTCGCCAACACCGGCAGGTATTCTGATCGAGATTACTTCTTCGTCGCGAACAACTCCTTCGCCCTGGCAATGAACACATTTGTTGGTAATAATCTGTCCTTCGCCATTGCAGGTGGGACAGGCCGATGTGGTTTGCATCTGACCGAGCATTGTGTTCTGAATGCGGGTTACGTGTCCGCTGCCTTTACAGGTTGAGCAATTTGAATAGGACGATCCGCCCTGAGCGCCGGTACCACTGCAATGGTTGCAGGGCACATATTTTTTAACTTTGATTTTCTTCTCAACTCCGTTTAAAACTTCAACCAAATTAAGCGTGACTTTTACACGAAGATCGGATCCGCGATGCTGGCGTGGTCCACGGCTGCGAGAGCCTCCTCCAAAACCTCCAAATCCGCTGAACCCACCTCCTCCAAAAATGTCGCCAAACATCGAGAAAATATCGTCCATCGACATGTCGTGTCCGCCAAAACCTGCATTGCCGCCCATTCCTTTGTGCCCAAACTGGTCGTATCGCTGCCGTTTTTCAGGATTACTCAAAATCTCGTAAGCTTCGGCAGCTTCCTTGAATTTTTCTTCGGCTTCTTTATTTCCCGGGTTTTTGTCAGGGTGAAACTGGATGGCTTTTTGTCGGTAGGCCTTCTTAATTTCATCGGCGCTTGCCGTTTTGCTGACCCCAAGAATTTCGTAAAAATCGCGTTTTGTCATTTTCGTTCTAATAAAATCTGGCTTATTCGCCAATAATTACTTTTGAGAACCGTATAATTTTGTCATTCAGGAAATAACCTTTTTGTACCACATCCACAATTTTACCTTTTAATTCTTCTGAAGGTGCAGGTATCTTTGTGATTGCTTCGTGCAGATCGGTATCAAAATTCTGCTCTTTTGCTTCAATTTCTTTCACTCCGTTTTGTTTCAGGAACTCCTGAAATTTGTTGTAAATCAATTTTACACCTGATTTTACATGGCTTTCGTCCTCATCCAAATCAAGTGTTTGCATTGCACGGTCGAAATCGTCAATCACAGGCAAGATGTTGATTAACAGGCTTTCGTTAGCTGATTTCATCAATTCCATACGTTCTTTCAGGGTACGTTTCCGGTAATTGTCGAATTCAGCCTGTAACCGGATATGTCTGTCTTTCAGTTCCAGCAAATCCGATTCTGCTATCTCAAGTTGCTCTTCAGCTTTACTCTTTTTGTGTGCCTTATCTTTTTTTGATTCTTTTTTGTGTTGTGCCGAATCTTCTTGCTGTTCAACTACTTCCGGCGTTTCATTTTCAAGTTCCCCGTTAACTTTGGCTTTATCTTCTGTCATAGTAACTGAATTTTATAATTTGGTTTTCGGAGTTGCAAATATACTGCCATTGATGTGATATTTGACAAATTGGCATTTTAAATAATTGATAACTGCCATTGTTGAATTTTAACGCAAAAAGGGCAGTCCACTTTATGAACTGCCCTTTCCTGGTTATTTTACTATCTGGTATTATTTCAGAAGTGCCGAAATTGCTTGTTCCAATGCGGGGCCGCGTAGGTTTTTACCAACAATAATACCGTCTCCGTCAATCAGAAAGTTAGCCGGAATACCGCGTACACCATAAACAGCAGCATATTTTGAGTTCCAGCCCTGCAAGTCGCTTACATGATATTCCCAAATAAGCTTGTCGGTTTTGATGGCTTGCTCCCATGCAGTTTTGTCTTTATCGAGCGAAACGCCGAAAACGGTGAATCCTTTGCCATTTGTGAATTTTGAATCTTTGAACTTTTCGTAGGTTGCCACTACAGTCGGATTTTCTCTCCGGCAAGGGCCACACCACGCTGCCCAGAAATCGATGAGCACTAGTTTCCCTTTGAGCGACGATAACGTAATGTCTTTGCCATCAATTCCTTTTTCGATAATTTCGGGAGCTTTGTCACCAATGTTCAGCCCGATTTTTACTTCTTTTGTTTGAGCTGTTCCTTTTGTAGGATTGGCTGCAATTGCAATGGTTGTCAACGCGAAAAACAGTACAGCAACCAAGGTTAATTTCATTTTCATATTTGTATTTTTAAAATTATTCGTGAATAGAATGACAAAAATAACAATTCAACAACACGATTGTTAAATCTGTTCTTTTTGTTTGATAACATTAACAAAATCAGGGAACCAGGAATTTGTTTAATCTTATTCTATTCAGCTCGTGTGATTCGGGCGCCGATTGCATTTAATCTTTCGTCAATTGTCTCATATCCTCGGTCGATTTGCTCAATATTCGATATTTTGCTGGTTCCCTGCGCCGATAGTGCGGCGATCAGCAGGGCAACCCCGGCACGAATATCTGGCGAACTCATATTGGTTGCCCTCAGCTGGTATTTGTGGTCGAGCCCGATAACTGTGGCGCGGTGCGGGTCGCATAGAATGATTTGTGCGCCCATATCAATGAGTTTGTCAACAAAGAACAAGCGGCTTTCGAACATCTTTTGGTGGATGAGCACGCTCCCTTTGGCTTGAGTGGCGATTACCAGAAAAATACTCAGCAAATCAGGAGTCAAGCCGGGCCATGGAGCATCGGCAATGTTCATAATCGAACCATCAATAAATGTTTCGATCTCGTAATGTCCCTGCGCGGGTATAAATAGATCGTCGTTTCGTTCTTCAACTTTTATTCCCATGCGCTTAAATTGCTCCGGAATAATCCCCAGATGTTGTATTCCGGCGTTGCGGATGGTAATTTCAGAACTTGTCATTGCGGCAAGTCCAATAAAACTTCCCACCTCAATCATGTCGGGCAGTATTTGGTGTGAGCAGCCGGTTAATGAAGTAACTCCTTTTATGGTGAGCAGATTTGATCCGATTCCTTCGATTGAGGCACCCATTGCAACCAGCATTTTGCAAAGTTGCTGAACGTAAGGTTCGCAAGCTGCGTTGTAAATGGTGGTGGTTCCTTCGGCCATTGCGGCGGCCATTACAATATTGGCGGTTCCGGTTACCGAAGCTTCGTCGAGCAGCATATAACTACCTTTGAGTTTGGTAGCTTCAACACTGTAAAAATGCAGATCGGGATTATAAGTGAATGTGGCTCCTAGTTTTTGAAGTCCGGTGAAATGAGTATCAAGTCGTCTCCTCCCAATTTTGTCGCCACCGGGTTGTGGGATGTACCCAATTCCGAAGCGGGTTAAAAGCGGGCCGAGTATCATTATTGAACCACGAAGGCTTGCAGCTTTTCTGGCAAATTGCTCTGTTTTTAGGTAGTCGAGTTTTATCTGGTCGGCCTGAAAAGTGTAATTTCCTTTGGTTACACGTTCGGTTTTTACGCCCAGTTCGGCGAGAATTTCAATTAATTTAATAACATCCTGAATTTCAGGAATGTTTGAAATACTGACTTTATCTGAAGTCAGCAATACTGCGCAGATTACTTGAAGTGCCTCGTTTTTTGCTCCTTGCGGGAATAAATCGCCATGCAATTGTTTCCCACCTTCGATTTTAAAAATTGCCATTCAGGATAAAAGCAGGATTATGAGATAAGTAGTTTCTGAAAATCAGTTTTTAACGCTGTTGTTTGTTGCGGTCGTCGGGTTTCTGAAATCTTCGCCGCTGGATATTGTCAGCCACCGGATTTTGTTTTTTCTTGCTGCGGAATAAAATATCCTTCGTTTCAGCAAGCTGAATGTCGGTACATTTGATTTTTCCTTTCGAAAGTTCTTCGATATCCAGCAGGATTTTTTCGTCGGTAACCGAATCTTTGTTCCACATGATGTAGCTCTTTTTCATGTGGTTGGCAATTAGTTTGATCAATAGTTTACGCTCATTTTCATCTTCGTAAACAGCCGCTTTTTCAAGCAGGTATTCGATCGTTTTTCCGTAGTGGCGATATTTGATTGTATTGAGTGAGTACGGGATTTTCCGTGGCGGAGTGTTGAAAAATTCCGGTTCCGGCGGTGCGTAAGGATAATCGATGTCTAATTTAAATTCAGTCATTATAGCTAAATGATCCCATAGCTTGTGCTTGAAATCGTTGATATCTCTTAAGTAGGGATACATGCTGCCCATTATATCGATAATGGTTCTTGCTGCCCTGTTTCTCTCATTGCGGTCTTCGATGGTCATAATGTGATTGACCATGTTTTGTAAGTTTCTACCATACTCAGGTAAGGGCAACTTACTGCGATCAGAATTGTAATCCATGTAAATAAATAAAGTAGTTTCGTATAAATCAGGCTGTTATCTCAAAAGAGTGAATAGTACAGATAATCAGGATGAAGATGAATTTGTTGCAAATTAAATCAAAATAGTTTTGCCTGCAAAAAAAAGCAGCAAAAACTGATTGATTTTGGTTTGACACCGCAAAACTAATTAATTATCCGCAGTTTAGCGAATTTTAATAGAAGTTGTTTTTTGCCAGCATTCTGAAAAAATACCGTTGCTTGTATGTCGGGCATTTTTCCTTCCATTTGTAATACTTTTCCCCTTCCAAATCGTTGATGTTCAACAATCATTCCTGCCTGAATTTCTTCAGGATTACTATATTCAAAAGTATCGGTTTCCTTTTTAGCTTCGCGCAGTTTGCTTAGTTTCTGGAACATATCGGGCTGACTAGCCGATGACGATTTAAACCCGGGGATTTTTACATTTTGCGGGCGTGGTTTTGGCGCTGTAAATGGCATATCGGAACTGTCGCTGTAGAAATTTGGATCTTTCTCAACCGGCATATTCAGGTATTGAGGATCGATTTCGTCGATGAAGCGGCTTTTGTTGCAATATTCAAGTTTGCCCCATTTGTAACGCTGACGCGCAAAACTAATGTAGACATGTTGCTCGGCGCGTGTAAGTGCGACATAAAATAAGCGCCGTTCTTCTTCGAAATCCTCCATCGTTTTTTGTCCGTTCTGGTTCGATGGAAACAGATTTTCTTCGACCCCGACAATAAATACGTTCTTAAATTCCAGTCCTTTTGCCGAATGTATGGTCATCATGGTTACCCGGTCGTTGTCTTCTTCTTTGTCCGTATCCTGATCGGTCAAAAGGGCAACATCTTCCATGTAATTGTTCAGTTTCCCGGGAGTTCCTTCCTCTCTTGCTGAAATTGAAAATTCCTGAATACCGTTTAACAGTTCCTGAATATTTTCAAATCGGCTAACACCTTCCGGAGTCTGATCCTTATACAGGTCTTTCATTATTTCTGACCCAGTGGCAATTTCGCTGGCCAGTTCGAAGGCATTGTGGGTTTCGATTTTCTCCCTGAAAGCATTGATGAGCTGTGTAAACTCATTGATTTTGGTTGCGGTGCCTTTATTGAATTCGCTTAACAGCAATGGAATGTTGGTAGCAAATTCCCATATACAAATATTGTTTTGAGCAGCGTATTGTTCGAGCCTGGTAAGGCTGGTTTGGCCGATGCCACGCGCCGGATAGTTAACGATGCGTTTAAATGCTTCATTATCTTTCGGGTTGATAACCATTCTGAAATAGCTCAGCAAATCCTTGATTTCTTTGCGCTGATAGAAAGAAAGACCTCCATAAATTCGGTAAGGAATATTTCTTTTCCGGAGTGCTTCCTCGAAAATACGCGACTGGGCATTGGTGCGGTAAAGAATTGCGTAATCAGAATACATGAAATGGTCGCGCATCCGGGTATCAATTATTTCGTTCGAAACCAGATATCCTTCTTCGTTATCGGTAATGGCGCTCATTACTTTAATCAGTGTGCCAACTTCCTTTTCTGAAAATACGTTTTTCCTGATTTGCCGTTTGTTTTTGGCAATGATGCTGTTGGCTGCATCAACAATGGTTTGGGTAGAGCGGTAATTTTGTTCGAGTTTGTAAACTTTATGCTCGGGATAATCTTTCTGGAAATTCAGGATGTTCTCGATTCGTGCTCCGCGGAAGGAATAGATACTTTGGGCATCGTCGCCCACCACACAAATATTATTGTGAGTCGCAGCAAGTTTTTTAATAATCATGTATTGCGAGTGGTTCGTATCCTGGTACTCGTCAACCAGAATATAATCGAAAATGCGCTGATATTTTGCCAGAATTTCAGGATGATTTCTGAAGAGAACATTGGTTTTCATTAACAGGTCATCAAAGTCCATTGCTCCGGCCAGAAAGCATCGTTTACTGTATTCTTTATAAATTACGCTGATGAGCGGCATTTTTATACTTTGGTCGTATTCAATAGTTTCGGGTAGAGTTGAGTACATTTCAGAGGAAACAAGGTTGTTTTTTGCAGCCGAAATCCGACCAGAAACAACATTCGATTTGTAAACCTTATCGTCAAGGTTCATATCTTTAATGATACTTTTTATCAGGCTTTTCGAATCAGCAGAATCATAAATTGTGAAGTTTGAAGGATAGCCAAGTGTTTCAGATTCGGTGCGGAGAATGCGTGCAAAAATGGAGTGGAAAGTTCCCATCCAAAGATGCCGCGCTGTATTTTGGCCTACCATTTCGGCAATACGGTTTTTCATTTCTTTTGCGGCCTTGTTGGTAAACGTGAGAGCCAGAATTGATCCCGGTTTCACTCCGTTTTTCAGGAGATGGGTAATGCGGTAGGTCAAGACCCTGGTTTTCCCGGATCCCGCCCCGGCGATAATGAGTGATGCTCCTTTAATGTTTTCAACTGCAAGCCTTTGAGGCTCATTTAGTCCTTCTAAATAATTCTGCACTTTGCTGTAATCTAAATTGAACTTCAAAAGTAAAACTGTTTTCCCTTTTTATGGGGCTGCAAAGTAAGTAGTTTTCAACAATCCTCTTTCAGAAAATTTCAAAGGCCACAAAAGATAAATCGATTTTTAGCGTTAATATTGTAAACTCTTAAAAGAAAAGGAAGAATGAAGATTCAAAAATCAGTTGCTGTATTCATTGTTTTGTTCGTTTTTGTGGTGGTTCCCTTTCGGGGTTTTGCGCAGATTACTTCTTTTGCCCGGAAAGTTGTTCCGACGGAATATTCAGCCGGTCCGCAGGATGAAATTCATGTTTTCTGCGGAATGAAAGGAGAAACAAACGCATCGTTAACAGCAACTTCATTAAATGGAGAAACTGCAACTTTCGAGTGGCAGAAATACAATTCAGGAAATTTTGATTTTTTCAGGAGCGAATCAGGAAACAGTACTTCAACAATTGCCGATTTGCAAGATGGATGTTATCGTGTTGATATTACCTCAGCTTCAGGAGTAAAAACCACTTATACAGCATGGGTTTTTAATAACTATTTGCAGGCAACAGCCGAAATTACCGATTCGGATTGTGATTTGTTTAAATTAAAAGGTAATGTTACTTCGCCGATGGTACTTAATTATGTCGATTTATCCAACGGTCAGCCTAAAGTTATGAATAAGGATATTCAGGCGAAATGGATGAAAGGCAATGTCGCTGTAAGTAGTTTTATTAATGCAACCGTATTTGATCCTCCAACCGAGGATACGAATTACAGGCTCGAACTTAGTGATAAATTCGATTGTGATTTTGATACTGTTGTCAGGTATATTTCAATAGTTACAAAAGCTTCTTTCGATTATAAACTGGAGGATCCGAAAAGTCATTCGAGCAAGATTGAAGCTCCTTTAACGGTAACATTTACCAATACTTCGGAAAATGGTGACCCCGGAAAGTTTGAATGGTTTATATATCGCGATCGTGATGAAATTGTCAAGGAAGCAGCTGCAAATCCGGGCAAAGTGATCGACAGTATCATGAGTAAAAATTATAGCGATAGCCCAATTATTGTTTTCGAAAGACCTGGTTCGTATAAGGTAAAGCTGGTTTCACAAAAAAGATCCACAGAATTTAATACATTTTGTTTCGATACCGTTTATATCGATAAAAATATCGAAATTGATACTTCGTTTATTGAGGCTCCCAATGTTTTTACGCCCAATAATGATGGGAATAATGATCGATTTGTTGTCAGGTTTTTCTCGATGAAGACGGTTAAGTTTTCAATATTTAACCGTTGGGGAAAATTGTTGCACGTTTGGGAAAGCAACAATGTGCAGGGATTTGGCCCAACTGTTGAGTCGGTTCCGCAGGCGGTTTGGGATGGAAAAGTTGGCGGCAAAATAGCTACTCCGGGCGTTTATTATTATGTGGTTGAAGGAACCGGCCGCGATGATAAGCGACAGCGGGCGAGTGGCTTTTTCCACCTGTTCAGGGATAAATAGAATGTTTGAAAATATAGAATAAGAAACCCGGGCGGCTAACCCGGGTTTTTTCGTTTTTAGTAAAATATAAAAAAGGATAGAATTGGTACTTATTCGTCTTTTTCTTCGGCTGCATAAGTTGCCAAAAGTTCTTCCTGAACTTCCTGCGGAACTTTTTCGTAGGCCGCAAATTTCATATTGAAAACGCCACGACCGCCAGTTAAAGAACTTAGTGAAGTTGAGTATTTGTTCATTTCTTTCAGTGGTACACGGGCTGTGATTTTTTCGTAGCCACGTTCGCTGCCCATTCCCATGATTAACGCACGGCGGCCTTGCAGGTCGCTCATTACGTCACCCATTCTTTCAGACTGAACCCAAACATCCAAATCGTAGATTGGCTCAAGAATCTTAGGACCTGCATTTTTAAATGCGGTGCTGAATGCATTACGTCCGGCCAAACGGAACGAGATTTCGTTTGAGTCAACCGGGTGCATTTTACCGTCGTAAATGTAAACGCGGATATCGCGGGCATACGATCCGGTTAGCGGTCCTTCTTCCATTTTTTCCATGATACCTTTCAGAATTGCTGGAAGGAATCGGGCATCAATTGAACCACCAACAATACAGTTGTGGAAAACCAGTTTCCCGCCCCACGGAAGTGGAGTTTCCTGTGTATCGCGTACAGAAATTTTCATTTCCTTTCCGCCATAAACAAACATGTTCTTAGGAGCGCTTCCTTCTTCGAAAGGCTCAATAATCATGTGAACTTCGCCAAACTGACCCGATCCGCCCGATTGTTTTTTGTGGCGGTAATCGGCCTGAGCAAATTTGGTAATGGTCTCGCGAAATGGAATTTTAGGTGATTTAAACTCGATGTCAATTTTGTGGATGTGGTCGAAATACCATTTTAGCGTATTCAGGTGATATTCACCCTGTCCCTCGACAATCAACTGTTTAAGTTCCTTCGAGTAATTTACGATGTAGGTTGGATCTTCGTCCTTTACCTTATGCAGAATTTCACCAACTTTTTCATCGTCGGTTTCCGAAACTGCTTTAATGGCAACCCTGAATTTTGGTTCAGGAAATACAATCGGGGCAAATTTCAGGTCAAGTTCTTTGTCGCAAAGTGTTTGGTTGAATTTGGTATCTTTTAGTTTCACAGCGCAACCGATATCGCCAGCCACCAGTTCTGTAACAGGGTAGCGGGTTTTTCCGGCAGTTACAAAAATCTGTGAAATTCGTTCTTTTCCGTTGTTGAATGTGTTATACAGGTCTTTTCCTTCGGTTACTTTTCCCGACATTACTTTGAAGTAAGTTACTTCACCTACGTGTGGTTCGAGGGCAGTTTTAAAAACGAATAGCGATGTTGGATTTTTTTCGTCCATCACAACCGGTTTCCCCTGAATAATTTCACGCATTGGTACCTGGTAAGGAGCTGGTGCAATGTTGCATACAAATTCGAGCAAACGTCCAACGCCCATATTTTTTTTAGCCGAAACGCAGAAAACAGGAAATAAATCGCGTTTAGTCATTCCAATTCTCATCCCTCGGCGCATGTCGTCTTCCGATAATGAACCCTGTTCGAAATACAGTTCCATTAACGATTCTTCGTTTTCTGCGGCCATTTCAGCCAGTTCGTTGTGCAATTCATCTGCACGTTCTTTTTCTGAAGCCGGAATATCCAGAACTTCAGGTTTGCCACCATCCGGACCGTACTTATACATTTTCATTTTCAGTACGTCGATAATGGAATTAAAACCAATACCCGTTTCAACCGGATATTGTACAATAGTTACCTTATTTCCAAATTTGTTTTTTAGATTTTCAATGTCCTGATCATAGTTGGCATTTTCATTATCCAGATGGTTCAATACAAAAACCATTTTGGCATTGGCCGCCTCAGCATGTCGGAATGCTGCTTCAGTTCCGGCACCAATTCCGGTCGAAGCGTCAACAACCATCAGTCCAAGCGCTGCAACCTGAAGAGAAGAAACTACGCCACCGCAAAAATCGTCCATTCCAGGAGTATCCAGAATGTTGATTTTTTTTCCGTTGATTTCAGTGTACATGAGCGATGAAAATACGGAGTTGCCGTATTCCTGCTCAATCAGATGGTAGTCGGATACAGTATTTTTACTTCCAACGTCACCTCTGCGGTTAATTACTCCACCCTCGAAAAGCATAGCTTCAGCAAGGGTGGTTTTCCCACTGCCAGCATTACCAATTAGTGTAATGTTGCGAACCTCATCTGTTTTATAGACTTTCATATTTAGATAGTTATTGGTTTTTTACTCGGTCATTTTCAGCTTTATGACGCTGTAATTTTCAGAGCCGATCAAAATTAGTAATAATTAATTAACAACCAAGATGCATTGGTTTAACGTAAAAATGCTAATAGATCCTGGTTACGCAATTACTGTTAAAGTTATAGATAATCAGTGGATTGTGTTTTTTAAGGATTCTTAACTTTTGGTTGTAATTGTCTCTTTAGTAGGTTTTTATGTTCTAAATATGTTGTTGAATACTTTTTTTCGACTGTGTTTCCTGAAGGCGGTTTAGAAGAAAATGATTCTATTATGAAGTGCTGCTTGTAATTATTTGAGATACAATTTAAAATACAATTATCGGATTTTAATAATATTATGATTTAAAATTGAAAATATTTTTGAGATAGATATTTTCATATTTTCAGGATCGGGCCTTCAGAAATAAAATATTTGGGGTTTACTGACAATAAAATTCTAATTGAAATTAGAAAGTCATTATAAAACCACTATTTTTAGAGCATCTTTGAATGCATTATGGCTAAATTCCCTTTCTTCCAACAATATGATGCAATGGATTGCGGACCTTCGTGTTTACGCATGATAGCTGCATTTTACGGGAAGACCTATTCTCTGCAGAAACTACGCACGCTGTCGCACATTTCCCGCGAAGGCGTTTCGCTTTTGGGGCTTAGCGAGGCTGCCGAGACTATTGGCTTTCGTACCATCGGCGCGCGAATCACCATCCAACAATTGCTGGAAGTTCCAAAACCATGCGTTGTTCACTGGGATCAGGCTCATTTTGTGGTGGTTTATAAATACCGGAAAGGAGTTGTATCGGTTGCCGATCCTGCTTTTGGACTGGTTGAATATTCCGAAACCGAATTTAAAAAGCATTGGCTGGCTACCGTCAGGCAAGGCGAACAAAAGGGAATTTGCCTGATGTTTGATCCAACGCCGGCTTTTTTTGATTTGGAAGGAGAAGAATCGAAAAGAAGTGATCTTCGTTTTCTCCTGAAATACCTGAAACCTCACCGGAAACTGATCGTTCAGCTGGTTCTTGGCTTTTTGGCCGGAAGTCTGCTGCAACTTATTTTCCCGTTCCTGACCCAAAGTATTGTTGATGTCGGTATCAATACTCAGGATATCAATTTCATATATTTGATTTTGGCTGCCCAGATGATGCTTTTCATCAGCCGGATGACAGTAGATTTTATCAGGTCGTGGATTTTACTTCATATCAGCACACGCATTAATATAAGTATCATTTCCGACTTTCTGATCAAACTGATGAAGTTACCGATTGGGTTCTTCGATACCAAAATGATCGGCGATTTGCTTCAGCGAATTGGCGACCACCGACGGATAGAGCGGTTTCTGACCTCGCAATCGCTCAATGTTGTGTTTTCAGTATTTAATATTGTGATATTTAGTATTGTGCTGGCATTTTACAGCTGGCTGATCTTTTTTGTATTTCTGCTGGGTTCTACATTATATATAGGCTGGATTTTTCTGTTCCTGAAAAAAAGGCGTGAACTCGATTTTAAGCGGTTCGCCCAGCTTGCAGATAATCAAAGTAAATTGATCCAGCTTATCAACGGAATGCAGGAAATCAAACTGAATAATTACGAACGGCAAAAGCGATGGGAGTGGGAGCGTATTCAGGCACGATTATTTAAAGTGAACATCGGAAGTCTGTCGTTGCAGCAATATCAGCAGGCAGGATCGGTTTTTATCAACGAAACCAAAAATATTGTCATTACTGTTCTTGCCGCTACGGCAGTAGTTCATGGCGACATGACTTTGGGTATGATGCTGGCAGTACAATATATAATAGGACAGATGAACAGCCCGCTCGATCAGATGATTGAGTTTATGCAGGTTTCGCAGGATGCAAAAATCAGTTTGGAACGCCTGAGCGAAATTCACGATAACAAAGATGAAGAGCAGGTTCAGGAAGGGAAGCTGGATTCACTGCCCACATCGGCCGATATTCAGATTTCAGACTTGATATTTCAATACGAAGGGCCGCATTCGCCCAAAGTACTCAATGATCTTAATCTTACGATTCCTCATGGAAAAGTAACAGCCATTGTGGGAACAAGCGGAAGCGGAAAAACTACTCTGGTGAAACTGTTGCTTGGATTTTACCCACCGGTGTCGGGCTCGCTAAAAGTGGGCGAAAGCGATTTGGCAAATTACCGTCAGTCGTGGTGGCGCAGCAAATGCGGTGCGGTGATGCAGGATGGTTTTATCTTTTCGGATACGATTGCCACCAACATCGCTATTGGTGACGAAGAAATTGATAAGGATCGCCTAAGTTATGCCGTGCGAATGGCGAACATCAAAGAATTTATAGAGGGATTGCCATTGAGTTACAACACGAAAATTGGTCCCGAAGGAGTCGGACTTAGTCAGGGACAGAAACAGCGAATTTTAATCGCCCGGGCCATTTACAAAAATCCCGAATTTATTTTCTTCGACGAAGCGACCAACGCACTCGATGCGAACAACGAAAAAGTAATTCTGGAGAACCTGAATGAATTTTTTACAGGGAAAACAGTTGTAGTTGTTGCTCACCGTTTAAGTACAGTAAAGAATGCCGATCAGATTATTGTCCTTGAAAAAGGAAAGATTGTTGAGATTGGAAATCACGAAGAATTAACAACGAAACGAGGAGCTTATTACGAACTGGTAAAAAATCAGCTTGAATTGGGAAACTGATAGTTGGCGAATCCACTTCTGAAAACTGAGACTGAAAACTGAGACTGAATACTTATTCAAATGGAAGAGAAAAAAGAACGGATCGAAATAGAACTGAGAAGCGACGAATTTCAGGAAATCGTTCAGCAATCGCCCCGATGGATGATTCGTTCCGGCATTTCGCTGATATTTGGTATTCTGATACTTTTGCTGGCCGGGAGTTATTTTTTTCGTTATCCTGATGTAATTAATACGAGTATTGTGGTTCTGTCTGAAAATCCCCCTGCATATCTGGCAGCCCGCACCACTGCCCGAATCGATTCGTTGATGACAGAAGATCAGCAATTGGTTTCTGAAAACCAAATCATTGCTATTCTTGAGAGCACTGCAAATTTTGAAGATGCCATGAAACTTAAAGAGCTTCTTCGCCAGTTAGAACCTTTTATGCTGTCATTTGATACATTGACTGCCATAACTCCTGATTTTGGTCTGCAGTTGGGCGATATTCAATCTGATTATTCAAGTTTTGTAAGGTTATACAACGATTATTTCTCTTTTCTGCGCCTGAAACTCCACCCCAAAAAGATTAAATCGCTGAAGCAGCAAATTGCCATGAACCGTATTTATTACGATCGGTTGTGGGCGCAGAAGCAGGACATGGAAGCTGACTTGCGTATTGTGAACAGCCAATTCAGGAGAGATTCGCTTTTGCAGTTAAAAGGGGTGCTTTCTGATCTGGATATCGAAAAATCGAAAGGTTTGCTTTTGCAAAAGAAATTCAATACCAATGGCGCCCGCACAAAACTTGCTGAAACCCAGGGAACGATTATAAAACTTGAGCAGGATGTTGTGGATGCTGAAATGGAATTTGCAGATCAGAAGAAGAAAGCGCAAAACTCGCTGATTGAAGCAATGAATGTTTTAAAAAGCAGGTTGGCTTATTGGGAACAAACATTTATTATCAGAAGCCCTATTGTTGGGAAAGTGAGTTTTACCAATTTCTACAACAAGAATCAGCAGGTGAAAAAAGACGAGATCGTATTTGCAGTTATTCCTGAAAAGCAATCGCAAATTATCGGCCGCATTAGCTTGCCGCTGAAAGGTGCCGGAAAGGTTGCCGAGGGACAGAAAGTCAATATCAGATTCGATAATTTTCCATACATGGAATACGGTTTTCTGAATGGAACAGTGAAAAGTATTTCGCTGATGCCCAACAATGAAAATTACGTAGTCGAAGTTCAGCTTCCGCAGGATATGAAGACAAATTATAACATTCCATTAAAGTTCAGTCAGGAAATGAAAGGTTCGGCTGAAATTATTACAGAAGAACTGCGGCTTATACAGCGGTTTTTTAATCCTGTCAGATCAATGCTGAAACACCGGGTTTTAACTTCCGAATAGAGTTTGTTTTCAACTGCCAGGTTGATTTTTTCTTAACAAACGAAAAAAGTTCATTTATTTTTAAGGTTTTATTGTGTTTTCTATTGGTAATTAGTACTTTTGCAAGCCGTTTTAAAGGAAAAATCCTAAGAACGGATTGTAAAGTATTGGAATTCTGATGAATTACAATACCTTTGCAAACCAATTTTTTGCGTAAGTAATATTAAAATTAAGAGTAGCTATATGCCAACGATTCAGCAATTAGTTAGAAAAGGTAGACAAAGTAATGCGGAGAAAAGTAAATCTCCGGCATTGGATTCTTGCCCACAGAGAAGAGGAGTATGTGTTCGCGTTTATACCACGACTCCAAAGAAACCAAACTCGGCTATGCGTAAAGTAGCCCGTGTGCGTTTGACAAATGGCAAGGAAGTGAACGCTTACATTCCGGGAGAAGGACACAATCTTCAGGAACACTCTATTGTATTGGTACGCGGTGGTAGGGTTAAAGACCTTCCAGGTGTTCGTTACCATTTAATTCGTGGTGCTTTGGATACTGCAGGTGTTGAAGGTCGTACACAGAGACGGTCGAAATACGGTACCAAAAGACCAAAAGTGAAAAAATAATCTTTCACTAGTTTTTTAATTTAATGACGTTCTAGCTTAGTGGTTTGAGTTGAGTAAAGAGGCCTGAAAGCCGATTGAAGCATACAAATTACAGCTAATTTAAGTAACACTAAAGCATTTAATAATGAGAAAATCGAAACCAAAGAAGCGGATCATTCTGCCCGATCCAAAGTTCAACGACGTTCTGGTTACCCGTTTCGTAAACGACTTAATGTACGACGGGAAAAAATCAATCGCATATCAGATTTTCTATGACGCAATGGATGTTGTGTCTGCGAAAATGAAGGACAACGAACTTAGTCCGGTTGATGTGTTCAAAAAAGCCCTCGAGAAAATTACTCCACAAGTTGAGGTAAAAAGTAGAAGAGTTGGTGGAGCCAACTTCCAGGTTCCAATGGAAATCCGTCCCGAGAGAAAAATCTCAATTTCAGTAAAAAATCTTATTTTATATGCACGTAAGCGTTCAGGTCGTTCGATGGCCGATAAGCTTGCTGCTGAAATTATTGCTGCCTACAATGAAGAAGGTGGCGCATACAAGAAAAAAGAAGATGTGCACCGTATGGCCGAAGCCAACCGCGCATTTGCCCATTTCCGCTTTTAGGAAGACCGCTTTTGTTAAAAGAATAGATTATTTTTAGGATAGATATTGGTAAAAAATGGCTAAGGATTTAAGATATACAAGAAATATTGGCATCATGGCTCACATTGATGCCGGCAAAACGACCACTTCGGAGCGCATCCTTTATTATACAGGGATTACTCACCGTATCGGTGAAGTGCACGACGGAGCTGCAACCATGGACTGGATGGAGCAGGAGCAGGAACGTGGAATCACGATTACCTCTGCTGCAACTACCACTTTTTGGACTTACGACAACATCGAACACAAAATCAACATCATTGATACTCCCGGACACGTCGATTTTACCGTTGAGGTAGAGCGTTCATTACGCGTTCTGGATGGTGCTGTTGCGCTTTTTTGTGCAGTAGGTGGTGTCGAGGCTCAATCAGAAACAGTATGGCGCCAGGCTGAAAAATATGGCGTACCACGTATCGGTTTCGTTAATAAAATGGACCGTTCCGGTGCTGATTTCTACAATGTAGTTTCAGAAGTAAAAGAAAAATTGGGTGCAAATCCAATTCCTATTACAATTCCAATTGGTGCTGAAGAAACTTTTGAAGGCGTGGTTGACTTGATTGAAATGAAAGCCATTCGCTGGAGAGACGATGCTACATTAGGTACAACTTATTACATGGAAGAAATTCCTGCTAATATGGTTGAAATATCAAATGATTACCGTGCGAAACTTGTTGAGGCTGTTGCTGAATTTGATGACGAATTGCTCGAACGTTTCTTCGAAGATCCGAATTCAATTACTGTTGAGCAGATGTTGCCAGTAATTCGTAAAGCTACAATCGCTGGAGCTATTATTCCAATGATGTGTGGTTCTGCATTCAAAAACAAAGGTGTTCAGCGTTTGCTCGATGCCGTATGTTCTTTCCTTCCAAGCCCACTTGATAAAGGTGAAATCCTTGGAACTGAATATGGTGATACTGAAGAGATCGTTCGTCATGCCGACGTAAATGAACCTCTGGCTGCTCTTGCGTTTAAAATTGCAACCGATCCTTATGTTGGTCGTTTGTGTTTTATTCGTGTTTATTCAGGAAAAATTACTGCTGGCGATACAGTTTTCAATTCAAGAACTGGTAGAAAAGAGCGTATTTCTCGTATTTACCAGATGCATTCAAACAAACAGAATGCAATTGATGTAATTGAAGCTGGTGATATTTGTGCAGCCGTAGGTTTTAAAGATATCCGCACTGGCGACACTTTGTCAGATATTAACAATCCTGTTGTTCTTGAAAGTATGGACTTTCCTGAACCAGTTATCGGAATCGCTATTGAGCCTAAAACTCAGAAAGATTTGGATAAACTAAATCAGGGTTTATATAAACTAGCCGAAGAAGATCCAACATTCAAAGTAAATACCGATCCCGATTCAGGTCAGACGATTATTCGTGGTATGGGTGAGCTTCACCTCGAGATTATTGTTGATCGTTTACGCCGCGAGTTTAAAGTTGAATGTAACCAGGGAGCACCTCAGGTTGCTTACAAAGAATGCATCACTCAGTCGGTTGAGCTTCGCGAAGTTTTCAAGAAACAATCCGGAGGTCGTGGTAAATTCGCTGATATTATTGTTCGTGTTGAACCTGCTGATGAAGGCAAAATTGGGCTTCAGTTTATTGATGCAGTTAAAGGAGGTAATATCCCACGCGAATATGTACCATCAGTACAAAAAGGTTTTGAATCTGCATTGTCAAACGGTCCATTGGCCGGATTCAGTGTTGATAGTTTGAAAGTTACTCTGCTCGACGGTAGTTTCCATGCGGTTGACTCCGATCAGCTTTCGTTTGAAATTTGTGCCCGTCAGGCATTTAAAAGTGCTGCAGGTAAAGCTGGCCCAAAATTGCTTGAACCAGTTATGAAATGCGAAATTGTTACTCCTGAAGAATACATGGGTGACATTATCGGTGACTTAAACCGTCGTCGTGGCCAGATAGAAGGCATGGAAGAAAAATCAGGAGCTCGTGTAATCAAAGCAATGGTTCCACTTTCTGAATTATTCGGATATGTAACTGTACTTAGAACTTTATCATCAGGACGTGCAACTTCGTCAATGGAATTTTCGAAATACGTTGAGTTGCCAAAACTGCTTGCAGTTAAAGTACTTGAAGATCTCAAAGGAAGAACAGACTTATTATAATTATAAACTGTATTATTATTTCTCATTATGAGTCAAAAGATCAGAATTAAGCTGAAATCGTATGATCACAATTTAGTGGACAAATCGGCCGAAAAGATCGTAAAAACAGTTAAAACTACCGGTGCTGTAGTAAGCGGACCAATTCCACTTCCAACACACAAACGTATTTTTA
>DPRM01000094.1 GCA_003537645.1 Prolixibacteraceae bacterium | reverse complement strand
ATCGCAGATGATCCGGGGGTGAGTTAATAAATACGACAATAAATTCATCTCATTACTTAGTAATACCCAGTGTCATAAAAGTCATTCGATTGTCATTTGGTAGTCATTTAATTGTCAGGAAATGACTACAGAATGACAATAGGATGACCACCACTGACTGATGCAGAGTACCAGATAGGCATATAAACGGTCAATGAGTAGAATTAAAAAGCCGGAAAATCCGGCTTTTTAATTCTACTCATTCTTTTGACCCCTTCTATATTCCCTGATCAGATGTGACCTGAATTCATTTTCGGTCCGGTACATCATCAGTACTTTTTTCTTTGGCAATATCTTCAAAAACTGCTTGTTGTATTCTTTAAGCAAAAGTGCATCCTTCTCAAACGAGCCAATGTAATTGTTGGTCAGCTTTTCAATTTCAGCATCCGATAATTTTTCAAACTCATCTTCGGGCATTCGTTCAAATTCGTGGATTTGCTGCTTTATCTCGAATCTTTTCTTCTCAAATTCGTTGTAAATTGGCCAGAATGCCTGCGCTTCGGCAGGTTTTAAATCAAGCTTGCTGGTAAAGAAGGAAATCTTTTCAGCCTTAATTTTTTCAAACATTTCAGGATTCCCGCCTCTTCTTTCCTGCGCATTCAGTCCGGTAAAAAATACGGTAACCAAAAGGATAGCTGTATATAACTTTTTCATTGTTCTTTAATTTTGAATTTCAGTATAAATTTCGAGATCAGTCATTTCTGTTGAAAGGAAGGCCAGTAATTCATCTGGCTTTATTTCTGAAAGAGTGTCTGTTTCGTCGCTAAATATTGTACTAACCAATGAGTTTTCGTCAATCAGTGAAACATTGAAAGTGTAGGCATCCAAAGTTTCAGGAGAACTGATGTTGGTTGTTTCTGATTTGACCATACTTTTTGGCGAAAAGTATTTGATAGGGTAGTAGGCAAGCAGATAAATAACTGCAAAGCTTGCGGCAAGCCCTAAAACTGGTTTCAATAATTGGAATATTTTACCCGTTGCTGAAGTCGTTTTCTTTTTTGCTTCATGTTCAATTGCACCCATAATTCGGTCTTCGATCGTATCAAAATAGTGATCGGGTGTGCGAAACGGATTTGATCTTGGCCGTTTCATGAATTCGGGTTCTGTATTATTTTCTTCGTACATGATTTTCTTAATTATATGGCTTTGACAACTTTGATTGCAAATAGTTTAATTTTCTGCTTTTTTAATTTTCCAATTTTATAAGTCGATTCTTGAATCGTGCGATTTAACGTATTCTTCTACTTTTTTTACGGCATGATGGTACGAGGCTTTTAGTGCTCCAACAGATGTTTCGAGTATTTCCGACATGTCTTCGTATTTTATTTCGTCAAAATATTTCATGTTGAATACCAATCGTTGTTTATCGGGCAAAGTGGCGATTGCTTTCTGCAGCGTTAACTGCCATTCGTCGCCATCGAAATAGGTGTCGCTCTCCAGGTTTTCCAAAAGATATTCGTTCACATCATTCAATCCCGGCATCATTCTTTTTTTGCGCTGGTTCAGAAAAGTAATGGATTCGTTGGTGGCGATACGGTAAAACCAGGTGAACAGGCTCGATTCGGCTCTGAATGAGTCGATTCCGTTCCAGATTTTAATGAGAGTATTTTGCAGAACATCGTCGGCATCGTCGTGGTTCATCACCATCTTTCGGATATGCCAGTACAACCGCTCCTTATATTTTGAAATCAGATGCTTGAAGGCGAGTTCCCTGGTCGAGGGATCTTTCAGGCTATCCAGTATTTTCTGGTCATCGGTCATACTCGAAATAATTTGGTGATCTGACGGCAGAATGACGAAATAGTTTAATCGGGTAATCAGTCAGTGTACAAAACTTTATTAGTTCTAAACAGAACTTTGCGTTAGAATTTTTACTCAATTCTGAAATTCAGGCCTTCCTCTTTCAGTTTTTCATAAACTTTTGTATCGAAACTGTATAATCTGGCTGCGCGGTGTGCAACATTTTGTTGTTTTTTCCCCGAATCAATCAATAATTCCATGTTTGTAATCTTTTTCCTGAAGTTTCGTGTATCCATTTTTTTGTTCAGGATAACTTCGTACAACGATTGAATTTCGGTCAATGTAAATTTTTCGGGCAAAAGGTGGAATCCAACCGGATGATACATTACTTCGCGCCGCAGCTTAATGAGTGCCTGTTCAATTATTTTATCGTGGTCGAAGCACAGTGGAGGCAATTCATTCAGGTTAAACCATTGAAGCGATTTTGCAATGCTCGATTGTTTCAGATTATAATGATCTGGATTGATAAGCGAATAATAGCCAACTGTAATTACCCTTGTGTATGGCACACGTTTGAGTGATCCGAAAGTCCTTATTTGCTGAAGAAAAACATTGTGAAGTCCTGTTGCCTGAAAAAGAAGTGATTTGGCATACTCATCCAAATCTTTGTCTTCAGGAACATGACCTCCAAACAAACTCCAGAACCGATCGCTGGTTAACACCGGATGTTGTTCGTATAATTTTTTTATCTGATCGGAGCTTATTTGTTCCGGAAGTGATTGCTGCAGGGCTTCTTTATCAATTTGATTGAGCAAAACGCGTAAGCCGGATTTATCAAATCCGAAAATAACACAATCGACAGAAACAGAATTTAATATCATAGTAAATCGCTTTGGCTGCAAAAGTAATAAGTATAAACATTTAATTGCTTTATAGTTGTCCGAATCGATTATCTTTGCACCGAATTTTAAAAAATAAGAACGCATGGCTTTACAATGTGGGATAGTAGGAATGCCCAATGTCGGAAAATCGACTCTTTTTAATTGTTTATCAAATGCAAAGGCGCAGTCTGCCAACTTCCCGTTTTGCACCATTGAACCCAATTTGGGAGTAATTACAGTACCCGACGATCGTTTGATCAAACTCGAAGAATTGGTTCATCCTGAAAGGGTTGTCCCGACTACGGTTGAGATTGTTGATATTGCCGGCCTGGTGAAGGGTGCCAGCAAAGGAGAAGGATTAGGAAATAAGTTTTTGGCCAATATCCGTGAAACGGATGCTATTATCCATGTTTTGAGATGTTTTGACAATGACAATATCACGCACGTCGATCATACAATTAATCCGGTTCGCGATAAAGAAACCATTGATATCGAACTTCAGTTAAAAGATCTTGAAACTGTTGAAAGCCGCCTGGCGAAAGTGGAGAAACAAGCCAAAACCGGAAACGATCCGGACGCGAAAAGGATGTTTAAAATCCTTACAATGTACCGTGAAGCGCTTGTTCAGGGAAAATCGGCCCGCACAGTGGAGATTGACGAGTTGGATTTTCGTCTGGCAAAAGATCTTCAATTGCTTACGAACAAACCTATTCTTTATGTTTGTAATATCGACGAGGCTTCGGTTGTAAACGGAAACGCTTATGTTGATGCGGTAAAAGAAGCCATCAAGGATGAAAATGCGGAAATGCTGATGATTGCTGCTGCCACTGAAGCCGATATTGCCGAATTGGAAAGCTTTGAAGAACGTCAGATGTTTCTGGAAGATCTTGGATTAAAGGAGTCGGGGGTGAATAAACTCATTAAAACAGCCTATAAATTGCTTCAGCTCGAAACTTATTTTACTGCCGGAGTTAAAGAGGTTCGTGCATGGACTTACAAACGCGGTTTTAAAGCGCCGCAGGCTGCCGGTGTAATTCATTCTGATTTCGAAAAAGGATTTATTCGTGCCGAGGTAATTAAATACGCAGATTTTATTACTCTTAAATCGGAACAGGCTTGTAAAGAAGCCGGGAAAATGGCCATCGAAGGCAAGGAATATGTGGTGCAGGATGGCGACATTATGCATTTCAGGTTTAATGTTTAAGAAAAATTTTACACAAATATTTAAAGAAGCAGTCAATTTTGGCTGCTTTTTTTGTTTCTGCCATTCTTTAATTGTGCAATTTTATAAATGGGGGTGTATGAATAAAAATGCACAAAATTCTTTCTTGTTTGTTGTTTTAATTCGGGTATAGTTTTTAAAGAATTAATTATTCTGAAATTTTAATCGAATTGAAAGGGGAGGGGCTGGGTAAATTGATGTTTTATCTAAAATCAATTTGCTTGTGTTAAATATCAAAAAACACAAAAAATGACAAAAAAACAAGAAAAAAGACAGTGAAAGTTTTAAAATATAATCAAAAAGACTATTTTTGGACAAAATATTGATAAAACGAGCGCTAATATTTAAAACTGATAATATGTGTGGATTTGTAGGTGTATTTGATTTAAACGTGAAATCGCAGGAATTGCGCCCCCAGGTTTTGAAAATGTCGAAGAAAATTCGCCATCGCGGACCCGATTGGTCGGGTGTATTCTCATGCGATAAGGCAATTCTGTCGCACGAACGATTGTCGATTGTTGACCCTGCATCGGGTGGTCAGCCATTGTACAGCAAAGATGGTAAACTGGTATTGGCAGTCAATGGAGAAATATATAATCATCAGGAAATAAGAAAAAGATTGGGTGATTCTTACGAATTCTTAACACAATCTGATTGTGAAGTAATTTTGGCTTTGTACCGCGAGAAAGGCATTGATTTTCTGGAAGATCTGAATGGAATCTTCGCCTTTGCCTTGTACGATCAGGAAAAAGATGTGTATTTGGTAGCGCGCGACCATATTGGAATCATCCCGTTGTATCAGGGATGGGATAAATCGGGTAATTTCTATGTGGCTTCGGAACTGAAATCGCTGGAAGGTGTGTGCAGCAAGATTGAAGAGTTTTTACCCGGAAAATATCTGTACAGTCCCGATGGTGAAGTAAAAACCTGGTACGAACGCGATTGGACTTCGTTTGATGCGGTGAAAGACAATGATTGCGATATTGATGTTTTGCGAAAAGCGCTCGAAGATGCTGTCCATCGTCAGTTAATGTCTGACGTTCCTTATGGTGTGTTACTTTCCGGAGGGCTCGATTCTTCTGTTATTTCTGCGATTGCAAAAAAATACGCGGCCTTCAGAATCGAATCGCAGGACTCGGAAACTGCTTATTGGCCGCAGCTGCATTCATTTGCAGTAGGTTTGGTAGGTTCGCCCGATTTGGTTGCGGCTAAAAAAGTGGCTGATCATATCGGAACCATTCATCATGAAATTCATTTTACTGTTCAGGATGGAATGGATGCCTTGCGTGACGTGATTTATCACCTTGAAACGTATGATGTTACAACTATTCGTGCATCAACTCCAATGTATCTGCTTGCCCGTGTAATTAAATCAATGGGCGTGAAGATGGTGCTTTCAGGCGAAGGAGCCGACGAAATATTTGGTGGTTACCTGTATTTCCACAAGGCACCCAACGCTCAGGCATTTCATGAGGAAACTGTTCGCAAATTGGGGAAACTCCATTTGTATGATTGTTTGCGTGCCAATAAATCGCTGGCAGCCTGGGGAGTTGAAGGTCGTGTGCCTTTCCTCGACAAAGAATTTATGGATGTGGCAATGCGTATTAACCCTGAAGAAAAGATGGCTAAAAATGGCCGCATGGAAAAATGGATTGTTCGCAAAGCATTTGAGGATTATTTACCCGTGAGCGTTGTTTGGCGCCAGAAAGAACAGTTTTCGGATGGTGTTGGCTATAATTGGATCGACTCGCTAAAAGCAATGGTCGCCGAAAAAGTTACCGACGAACAAATGAATACTGCAAAATTCCGTTTCCCGATCAATACGCCGCCATCGAAAGAAGAGTATTACTACCGTTCTATTTTTACCGAGCATTTCCCGTCCGATTCAGCAGCAAGTTGCGTACCCTCAGTTCCTTCAATCGCATGCAGCACTCCAATTGCGTTAGAGTGGGATGCCAGCTTTAAAAACAATGCCGATCCTTCGGGCCGTTCGGTTGGAAGTGTACATCTGGAAGCTTACAAAAAATAGTTTTAGTCGTTTCAGTATAAATTTTCTCATTATTTTGATTGAAACAGAAAAACCGGACAGTTGTGCCGGTTTTTTTTTGTGGTTTATGTTGATAATCATTCATTAAATTATCTTATTTTGCACTAATTACCATTCAAAAACACAACTATGAAAAATTTGCTGCTGATTGCCCTTTTGTTGGGCATTTTTGCCTGTTCCAAAACTCCATCGTATAAGGTTGAAGTTAATATATCAGGGGCTGAAGGAAAAGCCTACCTTACTCAACGTATCAAGGGCAACTGGATTAAACTTGATTCGGCTGAATTTGTTGATGGAGCATGTCTCTTTAAAGGAAGTGTCAAAAATCCTGATGTATATTATTTGAATGTTGGTAGTGGGAAAGAAAAGTTACCTTTCTTTATTGAGAACTCTGCGATTTCAATTATCGGAAGAGTTGATTCCCTAACAGTCGCTAAAGTGGTGGGCTCGGTGGTTCATGATGAATTCCAGTCTGTTCAGGAAAAAATTGACAAACTTGATGGACAGGGAATGGTAATTTTTGAGCAATCGAAAGCTGCTGAAAAAGCCGGGGAAAAAGTAAAGGCCGACAGTTTAATGGCACTGGCCGAGAGTGTATTCAGCTCAATCGATGATCTGCAAAAAGACTACATTAAGGCCAATCCTGCTTCTTTCGTCTCTCCCTATTTGCTAAGTCGCGTTTATTACGATATGGAATCAGATGTACTCGACGGCTTTTTATCGTCGATGGATGCAAAACTTGATTCGGTGCCAATTGTTCTTACGCTGCGCGACAGGGTTGTGAAACTTAAATCAGTTGCGATTGGTCAAATAGCACCCGACTTTACAATGAATGATTTAAATGGGAATCCGGTGAAATTGAGCGAAATTTATTCGAAAAACGAATATACGCTTGTTGATTTTTGGGCCTCATGGTGTGGACCCTGCCGTCGCGAAAACCCAAATGTAGTGGCAACTTTTAATAAATTCAAGGACAAAGGGTTTGGTGTTTTTGGCGTTTCTCTCGATTCTGATAAAGCCAAATGGGAAAAAGCCATTGCCGACGATCTGTTGAGCTGGCCACATGTTTCTGATTTAAAAGGCTGGAAAAACGAAGCGGCAGCCATCTATTCAGTTAACTCAATTCCTGCCAATTTGTTGGTTGACAGAACCGGCAAAATTATCGGGCGTAATCTCCGCGAGGAAAAACTTCCCGAAACCATCAATGGGTTGCTTAACTGATATTTACCACTTGTTGATTTACAATTTACTATTTAGGGCGTAAAACAACAGCAACCCCTAATAGTAAATTGTAAATAATTTAAGAGTAAATAGTTTGTCTTTAGGCACTAATTTTCACATCATGGAACAATTGACCCTTACTACCCCTGCGCTTTTGTTTTCGGCTGTTTCGTTGATTTTACTTGCCTATACCAACCGGTTTCTGGCCTATGCTGCGGTTGTTAGAGGACTTCATGCCACCTTTAAAGAAAATCCCAATAAAATACTTCTCGGGCAAATAAAAAATCTGCGGAAACGGCTTCGGCTAACGCAAACCATGCAGGTACTTGGAATTTCCAGTCTTTTGCTGTGTGTAATTTGCATGTTTCTGATTTATGTACATTTTTCAGCCCTGGCCGAAATTACATTTGGGATTGCTTTAATTCTTCTAATTCTTTCGCTTGCACTATCGGTTCGCGAAATTCAAATTTCTGTAAGAGCACTAGATCTTCAGTTAAGCGATATGGAGTGAAAATATTTGCTATTTGTTTATTTCGGTTTTTGATGGCTAATTATTGCCTGCAAATTGTAAATAGTAAATCGTCTAATAGTCAATCTTTCTATATCTTCGCGCCTTCCTTACAAAAGAAATCCAATGAGTATGTATTTTGGTGAGATTGCCGCGCTGCTTACAGCTGTTTTCTGGACAGTTACCAGCATGTCGTTTGAGTCGGCGGGTAAAAAAGTTGGTTCATTATCGGTTAACTTAATTCGTTTAATTATTGCTTTTTTCATCTACGGAATTGTCAATTATTTCAGAAGAGGTTTGTTTCTTCCGCTCGATGCCGGAACAGAAAGTTGGCTGTGGCTGGCACTTTCAGGCCTGGTTGGTTTTGTGGTTGGCGATTTATTGTTATTTCAGGCCTACGTAGTAATTGGCGCGCGAATTTCGATGCTGATTATGGCTTTGGCGCCACCAATAACAGCTTTTGCAAGTTGGATTTTACTCGATGAGGTGCTTAGTCCGATGAAATTGGTTGGCATGGTGGTTACCTTGACCGGTATTTCGATCGTAATCCTTAAGCGTGAAAAGAAAGAGGAAGATTCTAAAAAGAGACGAAAAATTACCACCAATTATAGTATTCCGGGGCTATTGCTTGCATTTGGCGGGGCAGTAGGGCAAGGGGTTGGGCTGGTCTTAAGCAAGAAGGGAATGGGCGAGTACGATGCCTTTGCCGCTTCGCATATCAGGGTGATAACCGGTATGGTTGGCTTTGCAATAATTTTGCTCTTTGCCAAACGGTACGGAAAATTATGGAAAGCCATTCAGCACAAATCGGCCATGAAGCGAATTGCATTGGGTTCATTATTCGGCCCGTTTTTGGGAGTTTCCTTTTCATTGCTGGCCGTTCAAAATACACAGGCAGGCATTGCTGCAACTATCATGTCAATTGTTCCGGTATTAATAATTGCTCCGGCGATCCTGTTTTTCCACGAAAAAGTAAATTGGAAAGAAATCATCGGAGCTGTAATTACTGTTGGTGGTGTCGCAATTTTCTTTTTATAATTACTAAAAATTTGAGTTATGAATCCGAAAATGAAATCGATGCTGGCACATCTCACACCTGTTGGTTGGGTGATTGCATGGGCATTAAACAGCATTAAAAAAGATTCGATGACCAGCTTTTATCTGCGTCAGTTAGCGGGGTTGTATATCTTTTTTTTTGTAACCCGTTTTATTCCTGATTATTATATCGTTGTGTGGGGATTTTTATTCGTTTTATGGACTTACAGTTTTGTTGGCCCAGTTAAGGGAATCGAACATTTGGTGCCCTTCATTGGTGCTTTATTTCAGAAATGGTTTCAAAAAATTGCATGACGATGAACTATCAAAAATGGTTGGCCAAACCAAATTTTTATCTTTTCGCCGGAATAATATTTATGATTTCGGTAATTCTGATAGCCCGGACAAACCAGTTTTATTTGTGCTATTTCCCGCTCATTTTTGCTGCAATTTTCACGTCAGCCAATTCTGTTCCTGAAAAGGGGATTCTCTTTCCCCTGAAAAAAATCCGTCTGCTTGGATTTCTTACCGGTATGGTTATTACTGAACTGATTTTTAGTATTATCCTTATTTGGCAAAACGAATTAACATTTCGGCTGAATTCATTTCAAACAGAATGGGTAATCGTTGCCATTGAATTACTGCTCGGAATAATTGTTTTCTCAATGTTTTTCGGAATATCTACAGGTTTCAGGTATCTGATTCCCCGAATCGTAAACAACAGGAAGCAGTAGGGTTATAGTTATTGTAAGGTTCCCGGTTGAGAGTTTACTGCTTGGTTTTTAGTGGATTTTCCGCTTCATCGAAAAACTGTTTCTGAAGAGCTGGAGTAACTTTATCACTTTTTACTGCCTGAATCATTTTCACCAGCTGGTCAACTGTTGAGTTAATTAAAAGCTCGCCAGCGTGGGCATTTGCTTTTGATCCGTCGCCTGAATAGTGGTTAGGATACTTTGCATACCACCAAATACCGGTATAAACATTCGGAAGGTTTTTCAGCCTGTCCAAATCAATACCCGATTGTTGTCCTGCCCGATCCAGATGAACAACATCAGGAGCAATGGCGGTTAAAACGGATGATTCTCTGTTCCCCGCATGCTGATCGAAACGGTCGTGCTGCGTCAATGATTCTGCTTTTTTTAGTACTTCAGGATCGGTGGTGGGCTGAAACCAATATAAACTGTACGAACGGCGTTCCGAAAGCTGCGCCATTCCAAAGTAATTCAGAAATGCATTGTTTCCACCATGTCCGTTCACGATGATTATTTTTTCGAATCCGTTTCGGGCCAGTTCGTCGAGTGTTTCCTGAAGCACTTTCCAGATTAATTCGGGGCTGTAGGCGATTGTTCCCGGTTGTTGGCGGGCTTCGTTTATCTGGCTGAAATAATACCACGGAAATACGACTGTGTATTCTTTTTCGGCAGCTCTCAATGCATATTCGCGGGCAATGAAAACGTCGGTTCCAAGCGGAAGATGAGGTCCGTGTTTTTCGAATACTCCGATAGGCAGGATGCAGGTTTTTCCTGATTTTTCGACTGCCTTAATGTAATCGGGCGCTGTAAGTTCCTCGAGCCTGTAGGAAAGTTGTTGTGCCTGAAGTGAGAAAATGACAAAAAGGAATGGCAGGAAACTAAATAGTTTTTTCATGGTTATTCTATTTTTTTGTATCCACGTATTTTTTCAGGATTAACATACATTTCGTGGGCATAAGGTTTAAAATCGCGGCTGTCTGCCACTTTCTGCAATCCAATTTTTGCCGATTTTAAGGTCATTCCGGTCACCGGCATTCCTTTGATATCAGCCAATACAACGCTTAGTAAATCTTCGTTTGGGTCGCCAAATGGTAGCAAAGCTGCAAAATCTTCTTCTGCTTTAATGTCGGGTGCCAAGCCATCAACAAAGTCTGAAACACCTAACGAATTGGCATATTTTACAATGATTGGCTGCATGGCGTAATCGTGACCGGGATTTACTTTCCCATTTTCATCAAGGTCTCTCAAAGTTGTCGATCCGGTATATTTTCCGTTGGTATTGGTTCCAATAACCTTTACGGTCATGTGAGGTTTTAATCCGTTAATCAACATTTCGCTGGCCGAAGCAGTATTGTCAGATACAATGAAGTAAACTTTCCGCATGTTGACCGTGTTGATGAGCGTCATCGGATTTTCTGTTGTTGCTTCGATGGTTCTCACCAAATTGTCGGAGAGTGCAGAATCACCGTATCTGTCAATAAGATAGGCTTGTAATCCTTCATTGTATTGCGATTTTGCAAACACTTTCGACTCATCGGGTCCGTAAATCATACTGGCAAAATATATGCTGCTCTGAACCGAACCTCCACCATTGTAGCGCAAATCAACTACTAATTGGTCGATATTGGCATCTTTAAATTTTTTGAAAACATTGTTTAGCTGAATGTCAAAATCGGAATTAAAACTATTGTAAACCAGGTACCCGATTTTTTGATTGTTGTAAACAAAAACGGTATCCATATTAATTGGGTTTTCCTGCATTTCAATGGCAGTCATTGTTACCGATTGTCCATTGTCAGAAATAGAGTTATTCGCGATGGTTGCAAACGATAATTTGTAGGTTTTGGTACTAAACAGAAGCTGCTGATAGTTTGTCAGGCTGAGCTGCGTATCATTCACTTTTAAGAAAATGTCGCCACGTTTTATACCGGCGGCTTCAGCCGGAGAATCTTTATATACATATCTTACAAATCCAAAAAGGTTGCCCGAAGAACCAATCCGGCCAAGCATAAAATCGTATCCCATTGTTTCTGAAATGCCGGCGATCCAGTCGTCGATTGTTTTCGAGTTGTCAACAATAAACGACCATTTGTCGATTTCTTCGTACTTATACAGCAAACTTGTAAACAGCTTTTCAGGATCAGTGAATTTATTCAGGAAAGAATTCAAACTATCAGCTTTTTCATATTTTTTATCCGAAAGAGCCGGAACAGCATAATTCCACAGATAGTAATCATGCAATCCGTAATAAACGAACAAGTTAACATCGCTGGCCTTCGGGATAACTTTTGTAATTACAGGTTTTTCCGGAATTGGTTCTTCCTCTTTCTTGCATCCCGAAATAAAAAGTGCGGCAAATAAAAATACAGCGAGAAGTTTTGAATATGGTAATCGTTTCATCTTTTTTCTGTTTTTCTGTTTTCTGTTGTAAAATTAACAACGCTAAATTAAGTAAAATATTATTGACAGTATCACTCCAGAAACAATCAAAATTGAGAAATTCAAAATTAAATCTTTACGGATATTTTTGCTGCTCAGGGTAATAGCATAAATCATTTTTAACAGATTATTACTGTTGGTGGCATTCAAAATGGCCAGTACAATAGTCATTTGATCAATGCCTGATTTTTGCTGAAGCAGGTTCAGTAAAAATGGATCGATATCGGTGACTCCAACCACAAAAGCCATCCCGGTTACTCCCGAATTGCCGTAAGTTTGCAGAACAAAATCGGTAATTAATGCAAATACAACGAATAGCAAGCCAAAAACGGCAGCAGTTCTGAATTCAAGCGGATTTTTATTCGACGCCAAAATGCTATCCGGAGTTTCTTCAGTGACTTTATTACGGTTACTTCCGGCAACGAATTTTGAAAGTAAATAAGTAATCAGGAACATCACAATAAAAGGAATTGCCAGTTTTACGGCAACCGGTCGGTTGAAAATAAATGCCAGAAAAAGTATGCGCAGATACATCATTCCGTTGGCGATCATGATGGCCGAAACAGTTTGCTTGCCTGCAAATCCCTGTTTTTCTTTGCGTGCCAGAATTACAGTTGTAGCAGTGCTGCTGTAAATTCCACCCAATAGGCCGGTAAGAAAAATTCCTGAATCGGGGAAAACAAATTTCTTGAGCAAATAGCTGCAATACGAAATACCCGAAACAACTACAATGGCCAGCCATAAGTGATACGGCGAAATTGGAATTTGCTCCGAAATATTTGCTTCAGGAAGTAATGGAAGTATTATGCCGGCAAACGCGATAAATTTGGCGAGCGTAATATACTCTTCTTCGGAAGCTTTTTTAGTTAATGTGATGAAGTGGCTTTTAAGTTCGGTGATTAACAGGAGCGCCACAATAAATGACAGAACCAGCCAAATTGGTTGCGTGAAAACCATAATGGGGATACAATAGGTGAGCAAAGCCAGAATGGTGCTGGTTAATCCGAATTTGCTGCTTTGACCGGCTTTGTGAAAATAGTGAATGCCCAGCAATAGTCCAATCAGGGCAAACCCGAACAGGAAAGGAATGAAGGTGACCGGATCGGCAATAAACAAAACATAGGCCAGCAAACCAATAAAAGTAAATGTTCGGTCGGTACCAAAAAGTAGATCGTCGTTCTCATGAATGTGGTGGCGCCTTTGCTCAAGCCCGATTAACAAGGAGAAGATGAGCACAAGCATAAATTTCACAAATTCTTCGGGTATGTAGTTCAGCAGTTCCATTTCGCTTCGGTTGTGTTAGTAAGCAAAAGTAATTAAAAGTCAATTTTATCTCTATTTTTTGTTAATGCCAAACAAACTGTTACTTTTGTCGCCGATTCGGTCTGTAGCTCAGTTGGTAGAGCAGCTGACTCTTAATCAGCGGGCCCAGGGTTCGAATCCCTGCAGACCGACCAGAAAAACAAAGAGTTACAAGGTTTAAATCTTGTAGCTCTTTTTGCTGTGCATAAATTGTGCATAAATTATTGATTTTTGCGTTCATCCATTGTTAGGTAAGTGCAACGGTTTGCCGCTTTGGCAACGGCTTCAATTTGTATCCGGCTGATTCTTTTACTCGCGGTATTGTTACCGTCTTTTACAGGAGTTATAAGACCCTCCTTTATCCAGCGTTCGACGATAGTTGGGCCGTAAATCCTTTTGGCTTCTCTTTCCTTCAAGTAGGGTTTGGAAAGCCCAAGATCAAGAAGCGCCCTTTTAGCTCCGAGTTCAGCGGCATCGGCCAGTAAGTTTTTTAGTTCAAAAATAGTTTCCGGCATATAGATTTTATACATGTTGCTTTGAATTAAGGGGTTTGCGTGGTCAAGTATTTACGACGTTAAAGGTAAGATCTTTTCGAAGCAAGATCCTGAACGGAATTGTTGAGAATTTTCAAAAGCTTTTGTCTTAGCCCGGGATCCTTTCCGACATTCTCCGGAGTAGCCCCGTTATCGATCAGAAAACCGGTGACGTTCTGGACAGCGAAAAGAGCACTGGATCTAAAGAGAGCTTCTACAAGATCGGCAGCTGACCCGATCATGTTGTCAAGAACCGGACAAACCGGAAACCCGTTTTTCGTCTCCTTGAACGGAAAAAGCCAATCATATTTTGCGAAGGCCCTGAGTACGTCGGTGTCGTCAACCATTGTCTCTTTTGGCAGTCCCCGCAAATTACAAAAGACCTTTTCAGCAACGCCACCAGCAACCCAAAAGCAAACTTCAGCAAAGATCCGGTTATACTCCCGGACTGTTGAGAAAGCCTGATAGGAGTCTCCGTAAATTGAGAACTCCTGTCCGTGTCTTTTTATTAGTCGAAATTCCGAAAGCCGGTTCTTGCGCTTGACCAGATGAACCTGTGATAGGCCTCCGGTGAACAGGAACAAGATAACAATCCGGCCGGCTTCGTGGTAGGCGGGTCTTTTGGGATTGTCGTATGTGCAATTTTTGTATGTCCGGGTAACTGTCTTCATCGCTTACGCTTTTTAGCATTCGTCTTTCTGCCTAGGTGTTTATCAGCTTCCTGATCCATCAGTTTTTTAAGTACATACAATTCACCCAGGCGATCCGTTGAGCACATTTCGCCACTGTTCAGGTATCCTGTGAACATTTCCTCCAATAGTTCCTTGAACGTGGAGGGGGCAAGCACTTTGAAAATTTCATCCATAATAATTAGTTTAGTCTGACCATTGCTTTAAGCCGCCAGAAGTTAGTTATAAAACTCAATGGGATTTCCTGAGTAATATTGTCTTCAGGTTTGTCGTATGAGAGGCTGTTATGTACTACTTTAAAGGACATCGCTGATAAGTATTGCAATCCAAATCAAAAGCGCAATTCCATTTAAACTGATAAACCCCAAAGTATTAATCACCGGCGTATAAAGATCAAAACCCTCTCCCCATATTACATATTCAAAAAATGAATATTTAGTGTCGAATTTATCATGTTTTACGGCCCATATAATTGATCGTATGATATAAATTAAAACCATTGGGATATTAAAAGCGATGAGTAATCCTATCGCCATCGTTGGACTTATATGACCGCCTCCGCCGCCTCCACCGCCGTAAAATATTGGGATCCGCCTTACTCCAGCAATTGAATTGACAGGAAAAGCAGTACATAACAGCAAAATACCCGCAAAAGCGGCGTATGACATAGCTCGGAATTTTTTCATATTAATATAATTATTTTCCATGGCCTACGTTCTGTTTATGTCCTCAACACTCATATCCCAGACATTGGTTTTTTCCATATATTTGGTTTCATTGCTCAATTGACCAAGCCATTTGTAAAGCTCTTCTTTTTCAGCTAGGAGCTTTATCATGCAGTTTGTTAGACCAGTAAAAAATGAGAAGTTGGTATTAACGCCGTATTTCTGCATAGACGCTTTGTATTGGTCAAAGGCATCTAAAATGTAGACTGAGTTGCAAGCAAAAAGGTTGCATAGTTCAGTAACATTGCCTAAAATGTCAAATCTACCGTTGAATTGGCTAAACATTTCTTCCGGACCATTGAAGGAGGCCGCTTCTTCATGGTACGTCTTTAAGTCAGATACAAACTTTTCGTACTCCTTCTTAGTGTCAAAGGTTGGTGTTTTCATAACGTTGGTTTTGAATGGTTTTATTTGCTAAAGATTTTTAGTACTTCGTTTAACCTATAAATGTCTTCACATGATGGAAGCATCGGCGATACTTCTTCCAAAACTTTTGGGTGGTTTGCGGCTAAAAAGGCAAGAACCTGACAAACCCCGGCAATTGTGTTGCTGAGAGCCTCCGAACCGCCCTCTTTTTCAGTTTCTCCCATAAAGGTATCAAGAACGCTGAGGTCAAGGGGATTCGCTCCACCGTAGCCTAGCCCTACAATTTGCCCGTTTTCAACCCGGATAATTCCGTCTTTAATCTTTGATGCTGTGTCTTTCATGTTTTAATGAATGTAAGTGATTAGTAAAAAGTTAATTTGACTCTTTGGCCTCAAATCGGATTGGTTCAGGACCCCGAACTGAAAAGTCAACAACATGGTCATGTGGAATAGGAGATTTCCGAATACATTCGTATTCGCTTATGTCAACTATTATCTCTATTCTGTCCGGGCTACCGCCCAGAGGTTTTATTGCTTGGGCCAAGGCTGCTTGTGTAAGAGAAAAAAAGTATTTTGTTTCCGGGAAAGCTCCGTCAACTATACCCTCCTTTAGTTTTTCACTAACATAGTAACCGGCATTTACACCACAGTAAGAAACCAGGGCCGCCCAGGCTTTATTGAGCTGATCCGGGTTGGACTTTTCACCCCTTGAGGCCATGTCCTCAATAAACTTTTGTTCTTTGTCGCTTACTGGTTGGCTCATCTGGGCCTTTTTAACGATCCTGTACACTTCGGTTTGTTCTCCTTGAGAAAGTGCCGAGAAATTGATTTTGTTAATTAGTGTTCGCATACTATTAGTTAAATGTTGATATGTACGTCAACAAAAGTACAGGATAAATCAACAAATGCAAATTTTCGAAAGAAAAAAGTAACCTTAGATGCTGTTTTTATGTACAAATGTTGACTTTCAGTGTATAAATTATATATTTGCCCGTAATCTACATACCACACTGATATGAAAGAAAAAGTTAAACGGCTATGCAAGGAGCAGGGGAAATCCCTGAATGACTTGGCCACAGAAATGAAAATCGCAAGAGAATCATTAACTCGCGCCCTCAACGGAAACCCAACACTAAAAACGATACAGAATATTGCTAATCATTTGGGCGTTGAGACTTGGGAACTATTCACCGATTCATTACCGGTAGGATCGCCGGGAGACGTTCATGGGGTGATTTACTTGGGGGGTAGGCCAAACCTTATCAACTCGATGAAGGAGTTGGAAAACCTCTCAAACTTGTCGAAATTGGGGCAATCATAAACCAATGGTCACTTTAGACTACAAACAACTGGAGGGGGAGGCCTTGTTTTATTACTACCTTCTGGATCACCCGGACAAAGAATACGCAAGCGTTATCGCACTGCTGCCCTATGCTGTTTCGGATCCGGATAAAGCCTATGAGCTGCTTGCACAGGCCGTGAGAGAGAATCGGAAATTCATTGCTGTTTATCCAGGCATTGAAGAGGTTGATACGTCACGCATGGATTTCATAGGCGGAATAATTGACGGGGGTTTATTCTTGTCTGAAGCTTTAGAAATTGACCATTAGAACCGGATGAAAAAAGATTATGGAATGTTCCGATATTATAAAGGCGAAGCTGAAAACCCCTTCGACAGCAAGGAACAGAACGCGGCGCACATGTTCTGGTTCTATGAGTCCATTTTTGAGGGCGATTTTCAACAATTTGAAAGCTCCGATTGGTTCTCTTTTTTCTCCGGGCATGGGTTGGGTAAAAGTTTCATGGAGCTGATTTCGGAAGAAGACTACGAACGGCCAACGGCGGGGAAGAAAAAGCAAGTATTTGAACTTTGGCTTATCTACTTTTTCAAGTATAAGCTATACCCGGAATACGGCGGTGAAAATTGGTACAAAACATCCTATTATACCACAAACGATATTCCTAAATAGTTTTTTGTTCTGTATTTTTTTTATCTTTACCGCTCTCACGTCGCCGGTTTCTCAGGTAAGAATGATAAAGGGGTGCTATTACACCGCGCCAGCAGTACACTAATACTGCTGGCTTTTTATTTCTATGTGTATCAATCCGCGTATCAAATAAGATTAAACAATGCAAGTTTTATGCGCATAAAAAGTAGTCGCAAATATATGGACTGTAACTCTTTGATCTTTAAATTGTCCCCGAGAGGCTTAGCTCAGATACTCCTGACCAATGATCAGAAACACAACAAAAAAAGCCACCTTTTCAGATGGCTTTAACCTTTATCACTCTTCCGTTTCTTCGACCTTAACCGGTTCAACTTTGTAGTTCAGCCGCCTTGGTTTCACCGTAAAGGATCCGTCCATCCAGTTATCCTCAACCCGGAACAACTCCAGAATACTGAGGCCACCATTCCCGAGCATTAAATTTTGACGGGCAATACCCTTTTCGCGAATGGATACAACAAGATCCTGTATTTTCTTAGCCACCTCGTTATGGAGATTGTAGATCCTTAACAGTTCTGGGTTTTCTATGAATTCCCGAAAACTGTCAAAAATGATCTCAGACTTTTCCACGGGGACATAAACCCGTTGCACCCCGTCCAGTTCGAAAATACCCCCTAAAACTCCCAGATCAAAGGGCAGATTGTTTGAAACTTCCGGGCTGTAAAAATCTTCAACGGCTTTCTCAACTTCTCGAAATTTCAAGGCAAAGGCAGTTTCTACCCGGTTGCGCATTTCTTCGGTTTGGAACACGTTCAAGTCACGTTGATACCGTTCGCGGTACTGCTCCTGAAGGGGCTGTAATTTGCGATCAATGGCTTCCAGGAGCATGTCTTTTGTAATATCTTCAATGCCCAGAGCCCTAATACTGGCTATCAATTTTCGAACCCGGACTAAATAGATCGTGTTGATTTTGGAGAGAAACGCTTCCGCTCTCTCTGAATTTTCGTGAATAAGTACTTTTTTCATAATCTTGATAGTTTTTGATTTATACTGTTTTTCCGGTTAAATTTCCATTGACGCGCGTGGGCCCGGGATCCACTACTTTTTTAGGGTTCGGGTTGTGTGGCGTGGGAGCGTCTAACGCTTTTCCGCCTAACCCGCCGCGGGCTTTATCGTTGATCCAATCTTGAGCGCTTTGAGATGGTCCGTCCTTTGTTTCTGACTCCGGCTTTTTGTCTTCCCGTCTTAACGATTTGGCACTTTCGACGAGTGGTGCCATTGCTTCATTAACCGCGGCTGCAACAATTTCTAGTACTTCTTCTTTTTCCATAATTCTCTAATTTTTAAGTATTTGTTAAAATGTAAATTATAATTTTTCTTTTAATATCCTGTTAGTCTCATCTACGCTGGCTTTGATTGGCCCTAGCTGGCTTAGTTGATCCGTGTTCTTTTTAATGCCTATAAGCTGGAAGAGACTTGCGTCAAGTATTGCAGTTTGATTAACCACAATTTGCTGCAACCCCTTGACCCCAGAGTCAACGCTTTTCAAGTCCACGCGCATAGCCATAAACTGCCCCGCAACAAGGCTTCCGGTTTCTTCGGTCATGCTTGCTGCAATTCCGGTAATTGGGGATGAGGCTGAGGCCGATGGGGCTCCGTACCTATCCGTGATGGATTTGATGTTATTCATATCTGCCTGACCTTTCTCGACCAGCGACCGGTAAACTGATTCAAGATTGGCTCGCTCTTCATCGGTAAGGGTCAGGTCTGACATAGCCTTTTGATATTCTGGCAAGAAGGTGCTTGTAATATCAAGGTTCATTGCATTGATCACGCTTTGCATCAAAGCCTTTTTCATCAAGTCGCCAAATGTTTCGGCAAAATCACCCAGTCCGTTTTCTCCAAACTTCAGACCGTCCTCAATGCCCTTTAAAATAGCATCGGATACCGTTCCGGCGTCAAACCCCAACGATTCACGGAAGGTTTCCTGAAGTAGTTCCGCCCGTGCTTTTTGGGTTGCGGTCATCTCCTCAACCCAGTCGATCTGCTGCTGGTCTAATTTAAGACTGCCATTTGCATAAGCTTCTATGAATTGTTCCGGAGTCCACGACAATGTTTCTCTATTGGCCAGAAAGTCTTTTTTAGCGGCGTCCCATTGCGCGAGCTCCGCTTTATAGAATTGCCTGTCATATTCTGAAGCTCCGGGGCCTAATTCCATTGGCTTTTCCGCAATCCATATTTGGTCTTTTTTTATTTTTTCAGCTTCCGTCAGCGCCCCCCGTAACTTTCCGTTTATTTCGTCGATCGCAAGGCCGTAGTCCCGGTATTGCTTCGCGGCAAGAGCAAAGTAATTTCCGCCCCCCGGCATATTCGAAAGTATCGCCGACTGTTGTTTTAACAGGTTGTTAATCCTTTCAAGGGCGTTGATAGTTTGGTCTTCTTTGTCGGATTTTGTCAATCCGATTACGTTCCCAATGACCCCGATCCCGGAAGCAATTGCACCTACCATGTTCCCGGAGGCATAGCTCGCTACCATGTTTGCGGCGTTGTTGGCAATATCGGCCATTTTACCAACCGACTGGCCCAAAGTGCTGTCAAATTCACCAACGGCGTAGCTCATCGCTCCGAGCAACTCCCCAGCATCACCAAGCTTATTGGTAAGCTCTTCAAAAAATGCAGTTTGATAGGTGTAAGCATCGTTCTGTTCCTTGATTGCATCAGCCTGTTTTTGTGCTTCGGCGGTTCTGGCTTTCGACTGTTTGAGTAATTTATCGCCCTGGAATTCCTGTTTTGATTGCTCTTTAGTGATGGACTGAACCCCGCCCAGGCTTTCTTCCCCGGATAGTGGTTTAATTGCGGCTACCGGCTCGACCTTTCGGGCTTCACGGATTTTATTATAGTACACCAAAACCTCCTGCTGAAGAGCCGAAATGCGGGCAAGCGCGGTAATATCTTCGTTTAATGTTCCGGTGCCCAATGAATCCTGTTGAGCCTTAACCTCATCGAGCATGGTTTTCAGGGTGCGTCCTTTCGCTTCACCACCTCCTCCGGTTCCTGCCCCCTCGATGGCTTTAATGGCTTCTTTTGCGCGTGCCTCAACTTCTCCCCAGAGCTGGCTCCGGATTTTCAAAGCCGCGTTCTGTTGCTGTTCGTTGACAAGTTGGGTATTTCCCAGATCCTGTTCAGCCGCTTTCATGGAGACTAAAAACTCATTGAGCTTGATTAACTGCTCATCTTTATCCTTGATGCCGAGAATATCACCCAGTGATATTTGCTGTTCTGAAAGTCCTTTTTTCGCCTGTTGAACGATCTGGTTCACGAACTTGTCATAGCCCTGTTGCACCCCTGCATCAGGGATAAAAGGGGCTAACAGATAATTTTTTATTCCATTGTAAAAGCCGCCGCCGGTCATTTCCTGCATGGCCTTGATCCGGTCACTTATGCCGCGGACATTGAATTTAGCGTCAACATCCGCACTATTTGACAAGAGCGCGTCCGTGAAGTTGGCCAGGTTCCCGGATTCCTCTTTCAAAGCTTTACCAAGTTCCCTGACCTGTCTGGTCCACTTATTATGGACCGCCGCCCAACGGTTATCTGCCTCCAGCATCATTCGCCCGTAGGCTGTCTCCATAGCTCCCGCTGCCTTTGCCGTTTCGTTGAGGTCTTCAGCCGCGCCCTTTGCCTTTTGTCCGGTTAAGGCCAAAACCGCGCTCATTCCCTCCACATCAGGGATAAGCTTTTTAAGTTCCGTCGCGCTGCCTCCCGCCTTTTCCGCGATCTTGTTAAGCCCTTCCTGATAGGTCATTGTTTGCGCCCAGCCATCGCCCAGAGCATTGTTCATGTTCACGATGGACGAACGGATCTGGGTCATTGCCTGAGCTGTTGGCGTACCTTGTTTGGTGATCGTTTGCAGGGCTGCAAAAATCTGCTCAAACTCAATGTTGTTCGAAGCTGCTAACGGGGCAACCTGGGCAATGGTAGAAGCCAATTCGCTAAAAGTTGTTTTACCCCTCTCCACGGTTTTAAACATTACGCCCGCAACTTTACCCGCGTTATCAACAGAGAGACCGAATGCGTTCAAAACTGTAGTCAAACCGTCGGCTGCGGTTCTGGTATCTGTTACACCTGCGACCGCCGCCTTTGCGGCTATGTCCAGAAGTTTTAACCCTTCTGCACCATCAAACCCCGCACTCGAAATCTGATAGAGCGCTTTAGCTAATTTAACAGCATCATCCGGGCCGTTCGCGGCCATGTCAACCAGTTTTTGAGACATTCCCTCAAAATCATCCTGTACCGCTTTTGAAATGGTCTGAACCTCTCTCATTGCCATTCCGAAGGCATTTTCAAACTTAAGGGCTTGTTGTGCAAGTTGCTGAAACTTATACGCAGCGGTCAAAGCCGATACCGGGCCAATTAGTTCAGTCGCCATGTCGCCCATACGGTTGAAAACACCGTCCATTTTTTTGCCTTCGTTAACCGCGGCTTGTGACAGCCCGGCTATCCGTTTTTTTGTCTCATCGAGCCCAGCGTTGGCTTTGTCAGTGTTAAACAGTATATCAAAGTCTAGTGCCCCATCTGTGTTCATAATTTTCGATTTTAGTTTGTTAATTATCTTAGTGCTTTGTAAACATTGTCTTTTAGCTCTTCTACCATCCGTGGTAACTCCCGTTTTGCAAGAAGCTCAGCGGAGGTGAGTACGTCTTTGCCTTTTGATTCAAGTTTGACAGCGTAATTCATACCCGCCGTAACAACCAGGAGATAACCCTTAGGATAGTTTTCTGCAACCTGTTGGGCCAATTCCTGACCAGCTTTTACCCCGTCTGAACCGTCTTTCACCTTTTCGTAACTGGCATGTATCGCCCGCCCATCCTTGAAAATCGCATAGCCTATACTTGACCGGAGATTCCCGGTCTGGTCAGTGAACCCAGAGCCAGCCGGTACTTGCCGGGCATGTGCTACGCATTTCTCACCCAAGTATTGAAGCCGTTCAAGTATCTTGTTTTCGATAACATCCAGAAATTTAGAAAACCTCCGTTCGATGTCTGCACGTGTGAAATTTGGTTTTATAGGCATGATGTCAGTGTGTTTCAGCGTTATCAAGAATCAAGTTCACCAGTTCATTCTCTGTTAAATTCTTGTCAGTCTTTAGGCTGATCCTTTTACCAGTCTGGCTAATAAACACGACCTCTGCGGGCGAGCCCTGCTCCAACAGTGTTTTAAAGAGGCAACTGATTAAAACCGCGTCATCTGAAACGATTTTTGCCGCTTCTCCCATTTCCGGAGCCCCAGACTCTATATAATTTTCTTTCATTTTTCCGATTATCTCCAACAGGAAACCAGTAATGAAATTCAGCATTGCGCGGCGCGAAATAGCTGTTAATTGCTTTGTTTTGATCGTGTCCATTGTCTTAGAACTTTTATTGCGTTAAAAAGAATGTTTTGATTAACTATCAACTTTTCAATTGATTACTGTTTTGTAAGCCTCTTTTCCATAGATGCTTATTTTGTTATGTTGTGAAATTCGGTAATCTGTCATTTTGTCAAAGCGTTAATTGCTTGAATGTCAATTGTTTATATCTTTAGCCCTTCGGTTATTTTCCCGTCTATAAAATTGTCCCTGATAAAGTATGGGGTTGACTTATAACCGGCGATCCGTTCCCTGTTTTTTTCAATCCAATTGTTGAAATGTGGAGGAACTTCGTTAACGGCATTTCTGGAAACCAGCCTCTTATATTCGGTCCCGTTAAGAGCTGCTTTCAATTCGTTCAGCTCGTCGGTGTTGAATTCGTCTGGGGCCTGAAGGATCGGCGTTCTAAAACACCGGCATTGCGGGTGCCAGCCTACAAACTCGAAACTCTTTGGATATTTGCCTTTGAGTTCGTCGCAAACGTCAACAAACGGTTTCCCATTCAGGGTGTGGTTGTTCGAAAGTTTAACCTCGAAGCCGTTAATAAAATCCATTGCCTTCCAGCGGTTGCCATCAGCGGTGCGATAGGACATATTGATCTCCGACCGCGTTAAGCGCATTGCGTTCTTGTAGGATGAGCGATAGATCCCTTGACCGGGATTATACGCCTTTGCAGCTTTGGATAGCTGTAATTGCCCTCTTTTGTCCCTCACGCGCCTGAAGAGTTTGTCAGGCTGTTTTAAAAATCCGCGCAGCTCACGGGACAACTGTTGTGCTGACTTACCATCACCAATACCGACATCAAGACCTAACTCCATTGCTTCCTTAAATTGCTCCGCCTGCCACCAGATCCGCTCTGACAAGTTCATCCCGTTAACCTTGCGTGTCTGGAAGGATTTTAGCGCGTCAAGGTTACGATCCTGAATCTTGTCAAGAATCGACTTGCGGATTTTGGAGGTGTCCATAATGGACTCAAGGAAAGCATCATTTTTTGCGTTGGCGTATAGCCATTGTTCACGGGAGCCGGTTTCGATAACTGCCTTTATCCGGGTGGAGAGTTTAAGCAGGATGTTTTTTAACACGTTCTTTGCGCCGGGGTGTTGATCAAAGTTAAACGGCTTTTCCCCGTCAATGGTCAAGCGTATGCCCAGTCTGGCAACATCCAGTATCGCCTGACTGTAAATCCGGTCTATTGCAGCAACGTAGTCCTCCGTGCGTTTGTAGTGTGCAAGGTCAAAGCCCTGTATAGAGAATCCTGTTTTTTTCATCTTTCAATCTCAAAAATTATTAATTTCAATCTCAAGTTTTATCAAGTTCAATTTTAGGTTTTATTAGGTTTTACCCTTGGGGTAATCTTGCGGTACCCTCCCCGTACCCTCCCCGTACCCTCCCCGTACCCAGCAGAAATAGTGTTTCAATCTCAAGTTTTATCAAATTCAATTTTAGGTTTTACCCTTGCCGTAACCTTGCCGTACCTGGCAGAAAAACCGCTTCAATTCTGTACTCCTTTTTAGAGCGGTAAAAACTCTTGAATTTTAGCCCGTAAAAGCCCTGTAATCTGCATTAGTTCACCTCCTTGGAGACTCTAAGAGTTAAAACACATTTAACGGCTCCGCATCCACTCTTCTGACTTTCGGTGCCGGACCGTTGTTCAACCGATCGAACAGTGCACTCATAAGCGGATCTTGTTTTAAGAGCTCGTCTAATTCGCCTTCGAACTCTTCAGGATCAAAACCTTCGGTTTTATATCTGTGGACTGCTTCCGCCCAAATCTGATCTATTTCGTAGTCCGTCAAATCATCGATTGATTTGGTTGGCTTTTGCACACCAGTGAGAACAGGATAAAATTTCGCTTTCCGTTTTCCGGGTTTGTGAAACGTCTGGAAGTGTTTCAGATGTCTGGTCGCTTTGTCTTTTCTATTTCGCTTTGCCATGGTTTTTTTAGTTTAAAATTGGATTATTGAAAAACGGCACGAGCAAAACGATTAAAAAGAACAAAAAGAACAAACAAAATTGAAAAACTCTATGCGTGTGTTTTGCGCCTCGTGCGGGCCTGTTTAATACTATATTTCTCATTTATCTCTTGTTAGTATATTTCTGTTCTTTTTGTTCATGGCCTGATGGAACACCTTATTTTATTAATGTTTCGCCACGAACCGACCTTAATTTAATGCGTTCGTGGGCTGTTTGTATTGTGCATGATTTCCGTTCAAACCGTTCTCGCAAGAAATGTCTTTGCTCGTGGTTGAATTCGTTTTCGTTAATCTGGCGCTCGTCTGTTCGCGGGCATACCCTCTTTGACTTCCGTACTCTTTTCCAAACGTCAAACTAGATTTAGAGGCTTTCCACCCTTCCATCTGTCTCATAATGTTGTGAAGATCCCGTTGCATGTAAGGCGTAAAATCGGCCTTGGTCTTTCCATAGCACTCACACCATATTTCTAACGGGCAAACTTTGGTTCGCAGGACTGAGCCTTTTGGCGCCATCGGGTCGTTGCAGAAGAAATTACGCTTTTCGTAGAGTTCTTTATCTTTCCAATCTTCAGGCAACAGGGTGTCCAGAAACTCCCTGATAACACCGGTCCGGTCATCAATTTCACGATGTTCGTTTTGGGTTTGTCTGGCAATGGCTTCAATTTCAGGAGATAGAAATAGCGGTTCTCCCTTGAGGTACAACTCCATAGCCTCGCCCCATATTAGTTCTACCTCGCCGGGTAACTCTTTGTGTATTTTGGTAGCCATTTCGCTGACAGAGATGTCGTCTCCGACTTCGTTTGGCCAATACCGCCGCCCGCCGGAACTGTCATCATAAACCTGCCCGGTGTTACTGGTTGCGAAAAAAACGCATTGCCGCGGGTGATCTGTGGGCGATTTAGCGTATGGATCCCTGAAGTAATCGCTTCTTTTTGAAATAAAATGTTTTGTTGTCTCGGCATCCTTCGTTTTTTTAAGGGCCGAAAGTTCCGCCATCTCAATAAGCCAAACCCCTATTAACTGTTCGTAGGCTTCTTTTCCTTGTAAAGTGCTGAACGAATCAGAGTAGTATCCCATACCCAGTATGTCGATAAAAGAAGATTTCCCGCAACCCTGGGGACCTATGATTATATAAACGTAATCCCATTTTATCCCTGGTTCGAATATTCTGGCAACAGCCGCAACCAATGTTTTCCGTATAGTTTGGCGAGTATATTCGTTGTCTTTCAGATGAAAGTATTTAATTGTCAAGGTGTCAACCCTTGGTCTTCCATCCCACGCTTTATGACACCGGGTCAATGCTTCCCGAATGGGGTGTACTTTGTTTTCAAGGGCGACAGCCCTAATTGCATCAGAAAGAAGATCTTTCTTCATGAGCCCGATTCCCTCAAAATACGGCCTGAAAATCAAGGCGCTGTCATCGGTCAAGGTTTCCCCTGCTTCAATCACATTGTCCTCGTCTATAAACCGCCTTGTCGTCTTGATTCGATAATCTAAGGCGTCGTATAAAAACAGTCCTTGGGTTTTAGGAGCGGTTTTCACTACTATTTTGTAATAACGAAGTTCAGCCCGCACATTCTTCATTTTATCACGCGGAACCTTCAAAACCTCGGTACTTTCGATCCCGTCGCTAAAGTCAACCCCCGCCTCTTCCAATCGATCTATACCCGCTTGTTTGTTGAGCTTGGGATCGTTGGTGTTTACGAGGGCGGTAACTGTTTTATTGTAATCTTTTACGCTCATTTCTTGCCCTCCTCAATTAAAGTAATATCGTCATCAGTCAAATGGTACCGGACCAGATCAAAGGCGTTACAGAGTTTATCTCCTGCTGGGTCAGTACTGTGATGGGAGTATGCAAACTTGTCATCGTACACAACAAGTCCACCGAACGTAGAACCCTTGGCATAAGTAAACCGCGTTGGGTCAGCCGTTGGGAAATATACTTTACTGAGAAAGCGTTCTATTGCTTCACTAATTGTATAAGCCCGGCAAAAAGTACCCACAAAGTTTCGTTTGGTTAGCGGATCCTGTTGCTGTTTTTTTCTATCGTGGATCTCTTTTTTGACACGGCTTGAGTATGGCCATTCTGATTGGTCGCGCCAGTTGGTGTATTTTCCAAGTACTTCATCGACGCATAACGCGGAACCGTCCTGATATTCAAAAATGAATTGCGCGTCTTTGTCAACACTAGGCCAGTACATCAGCCGGTTGAATTGGAAGGTTGTATCATCAAACAAATTAATTCCCAGTTGCCCTGCCAGCCATCGACTAACCGCTTCGTGCTCGTCTTCCATGACTGGGCGGTCTAACAGTATCACCAGCCTGAACCTTGCTGCTTCCGGAGTGTGTTTCCGGGTTGAGTACAGAAACGCGGCGACGTCAAAAAGCGGGATGAACACCGCCCAAAGCTCAGCCGTCGCATAATCCAGATCCAGAGTTAAACAGTATCGGGAGCGTGTTTTACGATTTGGCCCGACTTCGCCCGGGATAAAAGCCCCGACGTCTTTGAGATTTGCTTGTTGTGCTGCTGTTTTCTGGGCGTATTCCGCTTGCGTTATCTGGGATACCTTGGGTTTTGAACACCGTAAAAGTAGATCAAGCCAGAACCATTCTCCATTTGTCATTGGTTTTGTCCGATGGGGCGTAGTTGCAACAGATATACGGGGGTTATTTTTTAACTCGATTCGTTGTGTAGTATCCTGAAATATAATACCTTTACCGCTGTTAAAAACTTCTTTTACCTCCTTAGAATTCACCTGTTCTACCAAAGCAGGCCTTTCTTTTTTTAGGGCGTCAACCATTGCAAAGGCCCTCCCTTTCCATTAGCATACCACCGTGATACGCATACGGATAAATTTTTTTAGGACTCATCGTTAAGCCCTCCTTGATTTTCTTTGGGTTTGAAGGAAGTCTTCAGGACTGGACTCAATTTGAGCAACAGTCTTGTGGTATCCTTGCTGAAGATAGGCTGTGAGTTGAGATTTGTAAAAATAAACACGCTTGCCTCTTTTATAAAAAGGCAGTTCCCCTTTGCTTGTTTTTACATAAACTGACCCAACGGTCAGGTCAAGGAAGGCGGCAGCTTCAGTAACGGTAATTGGGGCTTCGGGTTGTTCTTGGGCGGTTTCGGGCTGTATTAGTCTTAAGACTCTTAAGAGTAGCCCCTCTTGGGCGTCAAGCTTTTCAGATAGCAGGCTGACCGCTTCCGGTAATTTTTCAAATGTCAAGGTTGATTCCATTGCAAAAACGTTAATAGTTTATTTTGCAATGGTACAGGGGGGCTTTAGGGGCTACAAGAGGGGCTTCCCCCATTTTTTATGGTTTGGAAGTCTTTTTCTGCTTTTTCTTTAAATTCGTACGCTCTATATTTTTTTTGCTTATTATTATTATTCCCTTCGGGGGGCTTTTTACACAAAGATTCCCTGTTCTTTTTAAATTCTTGACTATCCGGGCTTAACCAAAACCATTCAGCAAGATTTTTATTTGTCTCTGTTTTAGTACTGAAATGTAGGGGCTCAAGCGTTTTAAAAAAGCCTAAATACTCGAATAGCGCAGTACGATAAGGCGTCCCTTCTTTCATTAGCAGTTCGACTATTCCCATCTGTTTTTCTTCAGATAGGGTCTTTATTTTATCCAGTCTAAAAAAGCCATGCTGGGCCAGGACATCGGTTAATGCTTCCCGCTTAACCTCCTCGATAGTTGGCAGCGTCGATAAATTGGATACTTGCCTGGCCTCTGGTTCCGTTGGCTCTTTTTCACTCTCGAGAGCGTTAAGTCGTGTCAAAATACGATTGCTAAAAAACATAAGGTCTTCATAAAAGTATTTTGCTTCACCGTATGGAAGGGGTAAGACTTCGAAAAGCCCAATGATTTCGGTTTTTATTCTTGTTAAATATTCTTGGTGACTCCCTAAAAATTTAAACTTCGCATAGTTACCTTGAATTTCAAAGAGAAAGTCATCGCTTTTCTCTGCCAGATATTCAGATCCGCTTTTAGGATCATATAACCCGGGATCTTCTCCCTGATATGGGTAAATTACGCTATATTTTTTAGCGACGTTTTTGATCCCTTTAAAGAACGCTTTTTCGAATTCGTTACTGGGCAGGTTGTTCGTCCGTTTGTCCATCGTTAAAATTCATTAGGTTTTTAGTAAGTGCTTTCATGCTGTCATTTCCAAAGCCTGCAAAGTAATTCTGAGTAGTGGTTAAATTTGCATGGTTCAAAGCTTGCTGGATCTGCTCCATTGACGCTCCGCTTCGAATGGCGTTTGTCGCAAAAGAGTGCCGACTCCAGTATGTTGAAATTTCTTCCGGGAGCCCGTTGGCTTTGGCGAAATTCTTTACGTGTTGGTTTAGTATCCGTGTAAAGGCTCCGGCTTTGTCAAACTTTTCTTGCTCGGTCATCCCGTTACGGAAAATATCAAAAATATAGTTTTGAGGCAACTTTTCCGGATTCCCGTATTTTTCAATGAATTGTGTTGCGTAATCGTTGAGGTACACGACAACGGGTTTAAGCCTGGCTTTTGTCGTTCGTTTGGTTTTCTCGCGAATGTAAACCAGTTTATCCCCCAAAAGATTGCTGTATTTAAGCCGCGCAAGGTCTTTTACATTAATCCCGGCGGTGTTGAACAAGAAGAACCAGAAATCTTTGGCTTTCTTCTGATATTCATTTGCAGGAACAGCCTCATAAAGTTTTTTGATCTGCTCTTTTGACAGTGCCTTCCGAACAACTTCAGGCTGCGGTATTTCGTACTTCTTCCGGCCAAACGGATAGAGGTCTTGTTTTATCGTTCCTTCTAATATAGCAGCTCTGTAAAGGGCCCGTAAAGGGCGCAAATATATCCCAGTCGATGTTTGGCTCTTGCCTTTGTCAGACATGAAACGCTCATACCTATTAAGCCACTCCGGGGTAATTTCACGGAATAGTAAGGTTGAGGGCTCTTTTCCTTTCCAGTCTTCCAGAAAGGTTTTTATAGATTTCTGGGAAAGCTCATAATTCTTGGCAGTACCGATCTGGTTGTTTGTCTTGTACCGTTCTACAACTTGATCGTACTGGTAAAATACATTCTCAGTTTGCCCGGACCTACGATATAGCTTCTTTTCAAATTGGTCAAATGTAAACGGATCAAGTCCCTCAGCAATCTTTTCAGCTTTGTCTTGTAGGGATAGGAGAGCGCTCAAGGCTTCTCTCCGGTCAGCGTTATTAAGTAGTTTTTCTGTTTTTGGTTTGGCGGCGGGCAGATCAGATTTGTCCGAATTCCAGATGTATTGAAACTCCTCTTTGGTAAAAGTAAATTTTGTAGGATATAGTTTCTGTGTACCCGGTACATAAACACGGAGGCGAACAGGGTATTTGCCACTTTTAAGGCTTCTGCGTTGATCCAGATAAATAGAAATGCTGTATTCTCTTTTCATTCATTCTTAATTCGTATGCAAATTTAAGATATTTGCATTTTATTTGCATACAAATATATAAAAAAGTTAAATCATGATTAAACAAAGTAGAGACTTAAATATGCTTAAGTGCTTTATTTCAGTATGTTTTTAAACTATCTTAAAAAATGATTAAACTAACAAGTAAGGGTAATATTGTGACTCTTAATCAGCGGGCCCAGGGTTCGAATCCCTGCAGACCGACACGAAATGAAAATAGCCTGTAAATCAATGTATTTACAGGCTATTTGTTTTTTTTACTGAAGGTGTCGGAATTTATGAAATGCGGTATTGCGATAAAACCGAATAACAACCTGACTTTCACTTCTTATTTTGGGCCGATCAGTTCAATGAAATTTCCATCCGGATCCTGTAAAAGCACAAACTGGCGGGTTTCGTCGAGCATCGAAGGCGTTTTTCCGAGCATTTTTACATCATGTTTTTCGATTCGCTCCAAAATAGGTTTCATCGACTTTACAAAGATGGTAATGTATTGTATGCCAGTGTCGTCGGGTACATAGTTTTGTTTTGGGTGAGTAGCTTTTTTGCCAAACGACATTAACTTCCATTCAGGAGCATTTTCGCTGTTTTCAAGTTTCAGCACTTGCACATCAAAGCGGTTGCCGTTGCTTAACCCCAATTCTTTGGCCTTGTCGGCATCGACACTAAACTCACCTGTTTTTACCATCCCGATAACATTCAGGTAAAAGTCGAGGGATTTGTTGAGGTCTTCAACTACAACACCAATTGAAATGCCAGATTTGGCAAAATCGTCGGGAGCCTGATTGGCATACGAGGGAAATTCGACTAGCAAAACAGCCAGTAAAATGAGCGATTTAAGTAGATTTTTCATCTATTAATAATTTGTTTTTTAATTGTCAGATGGAACTCGCCAATAATCATTCTCCTGTGTGAGAAGTAATTCTCATGGCTCGTTTCATGTGTTTATTATTTAGATAGTTCAGGAATAGGCTTAACAACGGGTGCCGAAGAACCATCGACGGCGGGAAAACGGAAAATATCTTTTTTCGATTTGGGCCTGATATCTTCCAGCCATTTAAAACCGGGCAATATTTTATCTCCATCATCGATGTTGGCCATTGGTTTTAGCTCACCTTCCGGCGACTTGATAAATGTAATTTTTTGAACTTTTCCCTTGTTCAGAGAAATTACGATGTTACTGCTTTCAGCTTTGTTTAAACCGATGATGCCATCCTTGTCGCGGGCATAATAGTTGGATTGTCCGTTGCCGTTTACATTTATCCGGTAAAGTTCATTTTTACGGATAAAACCGGTCATGTTTTTCCCTTTTATCTGGTTAAACCGCAGGCTGTCGTCTTCCATTGAAATGATAAATGCATCATCTTTCATATTCACCTCATCGGGGTCTTTGCTCCGGTTGATCATTTCTATGAATTTGGCTGTCAGTTGGTTTTTGTTCGACCATATTACCGGATCGGTATATAGTTGAATGGTCGAGTCTTTCGACCAATATACCAGCGAATCGCATTTACCCTGCAAATCGTTTCTGAAGAACCTGACTTTGCGATACGCCAGAACCAATCGCGGATCCTTAGGTTTTTCAACAATTGTTGAATCGGCTATTAATGTCGTATCAGCCAAAGCCGGCTTGATTGTTGCAAGTGAGTCACTGCTTAAAACCGGAGGTTCCGTTACTGCAATTTCAGGAGCAATAGCTGCCACACTGTCGCCAACAGCTTTTTGCGGAGCTTTTAAATTTGCCGGTGTTTTGGCCTTAACCGGCTTACGGATTGTTGTGGTATCGGGTATTGTTCGAAGGATTTCGGCATGCAAAAACAGCGTATCTTGTTCCGAATACATGATCAGTACTGCCGAATCGGTGGCCAGTGCAACTTTACTGATGTCGTTGTATTCAATGCGGTTTCCCTCTACAATAATGCTGTTTTCAATATCCTGAAGGTGCGCATTTCCCAGTGCAAGTCCTTCTCCCTTTTCCTTGTCGTAAAAAATAGAATCGGCTTTTACTTTTTGTTTTTCATTCCAGATGCTGGGCTTTTTTGTCAGATTGGCCAGATTTTTCATACTGTCATACCAGCCATATTCAGCATAAAGTGTGTCTTTTTCATTGAAAATATGGGTTGGTCCTTCAATATAAACTTTTTGGGTGTTGGTAAAGTAAATCAGCGTGTCCGATTTTATTTTGTAGTCTTTGGTCAGGCCATCAACATTTGTCCTGAAATAGGCTTTCCTTTCGTTGACGTAATACAATCCTATCAGCGAGGTGAGTATGTTGGTCGAATCTTTTACTGTTCCCGAATAGTTGTACGACGCGATGTCGTTGATCATGCTGTAATCAAGCGAATCGGTAGTTAAGGTAACTTGTTTGTCAATCAGTTTTACATTCCGGCGGGCTTTGGCAAGTTTTGTATTTCCGCTGTAATTAATAAAGTCGGCGTACATGTTAAGTGTATCGCCACGAACAATGTGCACATTTCCGAAAGCATCGACAGTATTGTTGGTGTAATTATATAAGCTATCGCACCACATTATGGCTCCGTCAACCGTAATGTTTACATTTCCCAGAAGTCGTTGTGCATTGGCAACAATTCGCTCGTTGTAGTTCATCTCGTCGCAATGAACAATCTCCACCCTTTTTTTATTCTGAGCCAGGGTAATTCCTGAAAATGCCAGCAATCCGATGAAGGTGACAAGAATAAGGCGACAGACCTTTAGTATCATTGAACCCGGTTTTGTCATTCAGTTTATTGCATCAATTCCGAAATAATGTCTTCGACCGAAATGTTTTCGGCTTCGGCCTTGTAGTTTTTAATGATGCGGTGACGAAGAATACTCACAGCTACCTTTTTTATGTCGTCGATATCAGGAGAAAATTTTCCCTGAAGGGCCGCATGTGTTTTTGCGCCCAGAACCAGGTATTGCGAAGCACGCGGTCCGGCTCCCCATTTCAGGTATTTATTGGCAACGGTTGCGGCCATTTCTGTATTTGGCCTCGTTTTCGACGACAGGCTGACTGCATATTTCAGTACATTTTCGTTTACCGGAACTTTCAAAATCAAATCCTGAAAATAGCGGATTTCTTCTTTCGAGATAATCTCTTTCAGGTGAGCGGAGAAATCGGAAGTGGTGTTTTGCACAATCGTCAGCTCGTCCTCAAATTTTGGATAATCGAGCCAGATCGAGAACATGAAACGGTCGAGCTGTGCTTCGGGAAGCGGATATGTTCCTTCCTGCTCGATTGGATTTTGAGTTGCGAGAACAAAAAACGGGTTATCGAGCAGGTATTTCTGCCCGGCAGCGGTTACCGAATGTTCCTGCATGGCTTCGAGCAGTGCGGCTTGTGTTTTAGGCGGGGTGCGGTTGATTTCGTCGGCCAGAATGATGTTGGAAAAAATTGGCCCGCGAATAAATTTGAATTCGCGGTCTTTGTCAAGAATTTCGGTGCCGATGATATCCGATGGCATCAAATCGGGCGTAAACTGAATTCGTTTGTATTGAAGTCCAAGTACTTCGGAAATGGTATTTACGAGCAAGGTTTTTGCAAGCCCCGGAACGCCGATCAGCAAACAATGTCCGCGGCTAAACATGGCAACCAGCACCTGATTGATGATTTCATCCTGTCCGTAAATCCGTTTTTTTATTTCGGAACGCAGCTGACCAAATTTATTGCTCAGCGCGTTTACAGCTTCAACTTCATTTTTAAAAGTCATCTTTTCCTAATTTTTATTTTCTGCCTGTGTTTTGGGCGATTTCCCTCAGCCCGAATTTACCCATCAATTACTGAATGCCAAATCCGGAGCGGTTTATAACTAAAAACCTGAAATCTGGAACCTGAAACTCATTACTTGATCCAGCCTTTGTATTTGAAATTACAATTCATATATGAGGGATCGATGCGGACGTAAGTTCCCAATTGTTTTTCGCGAATCCATTCGTCCATCTTTTTTTCTTTTTTCGAAGCCATGTAAATATCGCTCAATTCAACGTAATCGTCGCGAAGGTTGGCTTTATGCGTTTCGCTTTTTCGGAGCAGCTTAACAATTTTGTAAACTTGCTTTTGTTTTTCATCGATGGTTTTAATCGGAGCTGATATCTCGTTGATTTTCATCGTTGAAATTACTTTACTGACATCAGGATCGAGTTCCTCGAGTTTCCACTTCGAATCACCGGTTTCAGGATTGATTACCACTCCACCGTTGTTGCGCGAGTTTTTGTCGTACGAATAACGCATGGCGGCATCTTCAAACGTGAAGGTTTCTTTACGGATAAAATCGGCAATACTGTCGATCTGACCGAATGCCTTTGCAAGTGATTCAGGAGAAACTTTTGGTTTCATAAGGATATGACGTGTTTTTAATTGCTCGCCTTTGCGGTCCATTACCTGAATAATATGGTAGCCGAATTCGCTCTTTACAACATTCGAGATTTTATCGCCCTTCAGGTTGAAAGCTGCCGCAGCATAAGCCGGATCGAGGTTTCCGCGGCCCATATATTCGAGTTCTCCTCCAGTCCGCGACGATCCCGGATCTTCCGAATAAATAACTGCCATCGGCCCAAAACTGCTTTCACCGCTTTCAATTCTGCGTTTCAAATCGCGAAGGGCGGCTTTAATGCGATCCTCTTCTTCTATAGTAATTACGGGTTGCACAACAATCTGAGCATATTCAATCTGCGCGTCAATTTTCGGAATTTCAGCTTCCGGAAGGTTCCTGAAATGCAAACGTACTTCTGCCGGTGTAACAGTTACTTTGTCGAGTATTTTGCCCTGCATTTGCTGGGTCATCTGCTGGTTTTTGATCACATCCTGCATATCGGCTTTCAGTTCCATGATCGATTTTTTGAAGTAGGCCTCCACTTCTTTTTCCGATCCCAGATGCGAAATAAAATATTGGATACGCTGTTCAAGGCTTTGATTGATCTGGCTGTCGCTCACCGAAATGGTGGTATCTTGTTCGGCCTCGGCCAGCAAAAGTTTTTCGACCAGAAAGTTTTCCAGAATCTCACATTTCATATCTCCTTCAGTTGTAATTCCCTGTGCTTGTTGCTGCTGGAACATATTTTCGATGTCCGATTTCAAAATGATGTTTTTACCCACAACAGCTACAATCTGGTCAACAACTTTATCTTGTGCATTGGTTTGAGTGCTTAAAGCAACAAATCCAGACAGGATAAATAAACCAATTAATTTTCTGATCATAAACGATTATTTTTTTGTTTTAAATAGTTTAACCTTTTTACTGTCAAGGCCTTCTTTGTAAATGTCTTTTTCAATTTGTTTCAGAAACTGGATTTTTTGTTTGCTTAAAATCAGATTTCTAATATCGTTATAAACGTATTCAACCGGCGAAACCTGTCCCGTAAGGCGGTAATCGCGGATGAAAACAATGTAATAATAATCTGTATCACTGCTTTCGATGAAGCGGTTTTTTTTGAGTATGCTTTGCTGGTTGGTAGTCTCAACGGGTGTATTGGCCAGCACCATATCGGCAGCTATCCATTGGTCGTTAAAACGGTCGTAGGCTTTGGCGTACGTCATGCAATATTCATTTAATCTGGCCTGTTTCTCCGGATCGTTTGATGCACAAAGCTCTTTGATGTTTTCGGGGCTCGAAACCGCCAGCGGAATTTTGATATAAATCGCTTTTACAATGTTCTGGTTCAGTATAAAACTTTCCTTGTTTTTACTGAAGTAATCCTGAACGTCGGTTTCTTTCACGGTGGTATCCATCTTTTGTTTCATCAACTCGTTTTTGTAACGATACACAATCAGCGAGTTGCGGTATTCTTCCAGTTCCTGACTTACATCTTTCATTCCAGGACCCAGATTTTCTTCAGCTTTCATCAAAAGAAGTTCGCGCTGAATCCACTTTTTTATATAGTCATCGGCCCAAAGGGCGCTGTCGGTTTCATCAAGATAATCAGGCACATTCTTTTGCAGCTCTTCAAGCGTTAAAACATGCACGCCCACCTTTGCAACGGGTTCACCATTGTCAACAAATACGCTGCACGAGGTCAGAATCAATGCGAGAATAACTATATAGAAAGCCGTTTTATTCATTCAACAGTTGGAATTGTATTGAGTACTTTTTTGTTAATTTTTACCTGATATTTCTTCTTCAACGAGTCAATCCATTCTTTTTCAACCTGTTCCTGAAAGTCGGAAGAGTACAATCCCCAAGCCTCCTTTAATGTTTTTTGTTCGTTCCGATAGATTTTTCCGTGCACAAAGGTAGTAGTTTCATCAAAATTAGCAGGTTTTGGCCCGCTCCAAATAAAATAATCAACCACAGGGTCGTCTCCCTTCTCAACAGCAATGTCGGTAATTACGATATTGTTTTCAGTCGGTGTGTTAAAAATGTCAGTCAATTCCTGTTTTTCCATTTCTTTCTGGTCGAGCAATGTCTCTACTTTGGTGCGGGTTTCAGCGTCTTTTGCCTGAATGTTCCATCCTTTAAATCGGTCGTTCCAGAAATACTTCTTGCTTGTATTGTCGTAGAATTTTTGAAGGCGCAAGCTATCTGTCGAAGCCACGTCCCAAATCTTGTCTTTCGAAATGTTGAACAAAAGGATGCCATCGTGGTATTCTTTTATGATTCGGGCAAATTCAGGGTGCTTTCTTTCGAGTTGCGTATCTTCATAGGCAAGCAATTCCTTGTTAATGAATTTGTCGAGGAGTGTTCTTAATTCGTGTTCGGGGTTGGCTGTATTAACCGAAATTTTCTGGTCCTGCAAATAGTCAATGAAGTTACCTGTGGTGATGGTTTTCTTTGCAAACTGAAAAAGCGGATTGTTCTTCAATGAATTCGCAGTGTTTGACCAGTCTTTTTGTTGAATGGTATCAGCTGCCACAGCGATTAGTTTATTCAGGTTGCTTTCATCAGTTTTCAGTTGGTATTCGGTGCGCAGTTTACGATCGAACGCTTCGTCGCTATATTTGCTGATTGCAGGATTCTGCTTGATTTTTGATTCAAGATCAGCACGTATTTTTTCGAGGGGTGGAGTAGTGCGCAGTTCGAGGCGTTTAATAATGTGCCAGCCAAACGGTGTGCGGATTACGGGCGAAATGTCGCCGTCGTTTTTCAGCTCAAATGCAGCTTCGGCAAACGAAGGAACCATGTTGGTGGGTGTAAACCAATTCATTGCCCCACCTTCAGCTGCCGATTGTTTGTCGTCGGAATATTTTTTTGCCATTTCAGCAAAATCAGCTCCTGAAGTAACTTTTTGCCAGATACTGTCAGCCGAAAGTTTCAGTTTGGCAATGGTTTCATCCGAAGCCTGCTGAGGGAACATTTTCATAATGTGGGCTACTTTTATTTCACCCCGTGTTGTGCGTTCGTCGTGAACTTTTAGAATATGATACCCAAACTGTGTCCTGATAATTTCGGAAACCTGGCCAACCGGTGTGCGGTAGGTCATGTCTTCAAACGGGTAAACCATCTGGAAAGCACTGAAATAGCCCAGCAATCCTTTGTTCTCTTTTGCTGAAGGGTCTTCGGAATACTGGTACGCAAGATCGTTAAAATCGGCGCCGGCAATAATTTTGTTTCGCAGGTCTTTGATTTTGTTCCAGGCAGTCAGCGTATCGGCTGGCGAATCTTCAGGAGAAACACGAACGAGCAGGTGACTCGCTTTTCGTTCGTGTTTAGTGCGATAATAAGCAGTTTGCACCATTTCATCGTTAAACGAAACGTCGGTAAGGTAGGGGCGTGCCAACTCAGCACGATAACCTTTCAGCTCGTCAATAAAAGTTCGGATAGTGTCGTATCCAAGAGCTTGCGCTTCAATTACTTTTAGTTTAAAGTTGGTGTAAAGTCCGAGGTATTCTTCAGGTGTTTTTTTATCCTTTTCGTCGAGAACGTTGGTATTGTTTTTCTGGTAATTGGCTGTAAACTCGTCGCGGGTAATCTGATGTTTACCGATCGTCATTACGGTTTCATTTTTTTTCTGTGCCGAAAGTGAGATTGATAACAAAGTTAGAACGGCGATGGAGATTAATCTGATCATACTGAAATATTGATTAGTAAAGTTTTGGATACAGGGGTTAACAGTGTTTAATAACTTAAATCTTGCCATTAACGCGAACTGTAATTGGGTGATTCACTGGTAATACTTACATCGTGCGGGTGACTTTCCTGAATTCCTGAATTGGTGATCCGGGTGAATTTTGCATGTTGAAGCATTTCGATATTTTTTGCCCCGCAGTAACCCATTCCAGACCGAACGCCACCGGTTAACTGGTGAAGCACTTCGTAAAGCGAACCTTTATACGGAACCCTGGCTACAATTCCTTCGGGAACCAGTTTCTTGATGTCGTCTTCCATGTCCTGAAAATAGCGGTCTTTCGAACCCGACTGCATGGCCTCAACCGAACCCATTCCCCGGTAAGTTTTAAATTTTCGTCCCTGAAAAATAATTGTGTCGCCGGGAGATTCATCAACGCCAGCAAACAGCGAACCAGCCATAATGGAATGAGCTCCGGCGGCAATTGCTTTCACAATATCTCCTGAATAGCGGATTCCACCATCGGCAATAACCGGAACGCCGCTTTTCTTTATGGCTTTACTCACATTGTAAATGGCCGAAAGTTGCGGAATCCCAACTCCTGCAATTACACGGGTAGTGCAGATAGAACCGGGTCCAATCCCCACTTTTACGGCATCGGCGCCTGCCAGTACCAGGTCTGTGGCAGCCTCGGCAGTAGCGATGTTTCCCGCAACAAAATCAATTTCAGGATATTTATTTTTGGCTTTTCGCAGCATATCCAAAACATACATCGAATGGCCGTGGGCAGTATCAATCACAATGGCATCAACCTGTGCTTTTACCAGTTCATCGATACGGTCAATGGTGTCGCCGGCAATCCCGACAGCAGCAGCAACGCGCAGCCGCCCCTTTTCATCTTTCGAAGCCAGTGGTTTGTCTTTCGCTTTTGTGATGTCTTTGTATGTTATCAGGGCAATTAACTTATTGTTTTTATCAACCACCGGCAGTTTTTCGATTTTATATTTCTGAAGGATTTCCGAAGCCAGTTCGAGCGAGGTGGTAACATTGGTTGTAATCAGGTTTTCTTTGGTCATAACCTCCGAAACCAGTTTGTTCATGTTGTTTTCGAAGCGAAGGTCGCGGTTGGTAACAATACCTACCAGACAACCCTGATGGTCGATTACCGGAATTCCGCCAATTTTGTAGGTCTTCATCAGCCCGATGGCATCGCGAACCGTTTTTTCTTTCGAAATGGTTACCGGATCGTAAATCATTCCGTTCTCGGCCCGTTTTACGCTGGTAACTTGTTTCGACTGCTCGGCAATGCTCATGTTTTTGTGTATCACGCCAATTCCTCCTTCGCGTGCTATCGCAATAGCCATCAGTGAGTCTGTCACCGTATCCATGGCAGCTGTCACAACAGGCGTATTCAGCCTAATGTTGCGGGTAAACCAGGTGGATAAATCAACCTCGCGCGGTAAAACTTCTGAATAAGAGGGTATTAACAACACATCGTCAAAAGTTAAACCTTCGGATACAATTTTATCGGCGAAAAACGACATTTAGTTGTATTTTTAAATTTTGGTTGAAAGACAAAACTACGAAAAAATAAGGTACAAATGTCCTGATTTTTTAAGGGGTATCTTGCCTATAAACTTTAATGTTCATTAAAATTTGTTAAGCTGAAAAGTCAATTTGAAATGCGGTAATTTGAAAATGTGGGAAATGCTTTTCGGCTGTTATGGTTTTCTTTCGGGGGCTTATTTTACTTCCCAATATCCAGTTTTGTCCGAACCTATACGCGAAATTATTCCATCTTCCTGCAACTTTTTAAGCACACGTGTCGCGGTCCTGCGCGATTTGTTAAGTTTCACTGCAATTTCATCAATCGTAATTTTCGGATTTGATTTAATCAAATTTACAGTGTCATTTACAGTGTCATAAACCATATAATTCATAAACCATCCGATCAATCTCTTTATCGGTTGCATCAATTTGGTTTTTGATGTCCAATGCTTTTTTCGATTCTTGCAGGAAATACTCCTCCCATTCGGCTTTTTGCGACAGTTTGAGTTTTACTTTGTTCTTTTCAAGCTCTTTTAAAAACTCATTAAACGGTATGTGAAACCAATTTTCAAGTTTAGTCGAAAGCTTTTCCAAATTGAACTCGCGTTGTATGCTGCGGGTAAATTTTGAGCAAATAGTTTGGAGGCTGGCAGTTAATTGGGCGCGTTCTTTTGCATATTGTGTAAGTGTAACGGTTTGTTTTTCGTTTGCTCGAGGAACAGGGAAATGTTCGAAATAAACTTTGCGGATTTCGCGGCGATTATCGCCCAATTCGGGACAATTCCACCAAATCCATAGTTTTGCCAACGAAGAGTTGAAAACGGCTGTGAGAAACAATAACGAAACAGAATCATCTTGAGCTGTTAGGATAAAACTTTTGTCATTACCCAACATTCCACTTTCATCGTACATGAACGGAAAAACTGAAGTCATATTGGGATAGATGATTTTGGGTTTGGCAAATTCAGCATGATAGCTAATGCTGTCTTGGGTTTCAAACCATTCGCCACTTGTTTTTTTGCGTGCGCCAATGTCGCCGGTTTGTTTCAGTCGGTCATATCCAAATGAAAGCAGATGTTCTTTGATTGCTCGATAATTCTCAATATCCAATTTAAGAGAAGGAAAAGTGCAAATCAAATATTCAAACCCAGTTATAGAATAGGACGAAATATTTCTGCCACGTACCATTGGTTTGATGAGTTCTGCACTCTTGTCATCGAAAGCAATTAGCTTTATGCGCATATAATCATCTATATAGAAAGCATCGTTAAAACCGGTTTTAATTCCATAGTTAATGTTTATCGGCAAATCCTTCAATTCAATGCCGTTCAACTTCATCTGTTCGAGTTTGCCAGCATCATCGTTAGAAACAATTATCCAACTTTCTGAAGAAAATTCTCTTGTGGTTTTATTTGCTTCAAATACTGTTTCCAAGTCAGACGTATTCATTTTGATAGCGCAGGCTTCTGTCTTGCCTTGATATGGTTCATTGGTTAAAACCAATATATGGGGATCAACAACCGCATCGTCAAATACTGGAATACCTGGAAAGTCAATCAATATTATTGGATTGACTTTAGTTGATATAAATTTTCGCAAACTTTCCCCATAATTTACGCGCAGCCACTTATTGGAAGTTATATAGCTCAAGTAACCTTTAGGCTTTAGTATTTGACAACCTCGTTCATAAAATAAGCAATATAGGTCTGCACTTTTATTATAAGTTTCGTAACCACATTTTTTGAGTATTTTACTCATTTCGCCCATGCTTTGGAGCTGAACGTACGGCGGATTACCGATCACCACATCGAAACCAGCTTTGCGAATGCCATACAGTGAATCATCATCGGAAACAGCATCCAACTTTTCGGCATATTCATATACCTTTTTTGAGAGTTCGGCAGCTTCCTTCGACAAAGCCAAAGCTTGCTCGGCTTTCGATTGAGCTTCGAGCGATTTCTCTTTGATCAGTTTAAGATAGTCGGGCGTTTTGTCTTTTGGGACTTCTATGAATGGCGTTTCTATTTCTTTTCGACCAAATACCTGTGGAAATTCGCGTTCCCAGTCAAACGCTTTGTCGCCAGCAACCGCCGGATCGCTAATTAACGAGTTGCCACATTTGATGTTGTTGCTCAGATCGTTGAGCTTTCGGTTGGGTTGAGCGGTACGCAACCATAACGAAAGTTTGGCAATCTCAACACTTTCCTCGTTCAAATCAACCCCAAAGAGGTTGTTTTCCAAAATGCTTTTCTCAATATCGCTAAAGATAATCGGGACGCCCAATAGTTTGGCTTGCAATTCATCAATGTAACGATGTTCGGTAATTAAAAAGTCGAGCGCCTGATTCAGAAAAGCACCCGAACCACAAGCTGGGTCGCAAATAGTGAGTTGCAACAACCAGTTTTGGTAGCTTTTCAACTTGTCGAGCAAGGCTTGTTTGGTTTTCAGTTGTCGCTTTTTGTCGTTGGCGTATTCTTCTTCAACGATCTGAAGTTCGGCTTTCTTTTCGATGCAGAGTTTTCCAACAGTGTTTTCAACAATGTATTTGGTAATGTATTTTGGCGTGTAAAATACCCCGTCTTTTTTGCGCCTGGTCTTTGTCCTGTCAATTTCTTCTCCGGCCAATTGCGCATTGATCTCGTCGAGTTCGTTCAGCGAGTTTTCAAAAATATGCCCCAGAATATTCACGTCAATTTCGCTGACAAAATCATACTCCGAAAGTTTATAAGTGTGCTTGAACAACAATTCATCGTCGATCAGGATAGTGTCAAGTATTTCGTCGGGTTTAAATAAACCTCCATTGTAGGCAAACACATCGTAACGTTTTCCTTTGTAGCCTGTGTTCAGGTATTCGAAATATTTTTTAAAGCGTTGATAAAGTTGTATTTCAACATCACGCTCCAGTAAGTCTCTCCAATCGTTTAAGATCAAACGCACTGAATTTGGCGGCAACAAATGACGGTCTTCGGCAAAAAACAGGAAGAGAAACCGGTCTAACAACTTTTGCGATTTCTTAAATAGCGTTAGCGAATCGTATTGCGGATTGAGGGAAACAAGGTTTTGGTGCAACTCGCGCTTAAAGAGCGAATAATCCTGATACAATTTTCTGGTAATGGTATCTTCCTGACTTAATGATTCTTCTTTTACTTTTTTAGGAATTCCCTTTTCAATCGATTCGAAGGCCAGGCACAAATAGAGAATTTGGAAATCGAGTTTCGACAAAGTAAACAGGTTGAATTCAATGTGTTCAATGGCATTGTCGATATAAAAACGAAGCTTCTCAAAATTGGATGTCACCACATACACACAACCAAACTGATTATTTTTGTACCCAAAAGCTTGATTTTCAATTTTGCTTAAATCAGTGGTATTGGTTCCCTTTAACTCAATGACCGCTTTAACGCAATCGTTAATGATGATGGCTCCATCGGCTTTTTTACTGTCTTTGATGTTTTTGTACTCGGTGGTAAGGTTAAAGTTTGGCGTTGGATTTTTGACATATCCAAGAATCTTAACAAACAAGTCGATTAAGAATTCTCCCTGATATTGCTCCTCTTTGCTGTTTCTAATGTTTTCCTGAATGTCAGCGTTTCCGAAATGGTTTTTGAACTCCAGATACTTTGCATTGATTAACTCAGCATCAAGCTGTTTTAAATATTTTTGTACTACGGTTTTTTGAAAAAGAGCCATTGTGAGTTAGGTTTTTCTTTAAAGATCAAACTTACATAAAAAACGGAAGAGTATGGGGGCAAAATTGTAGCTCTTTTGCAACTTAGGATTTTCTAATTTTTTCCTGTTTATTTTTTTACATTTACATAACCCAATATTGGTTGTTGGTGCTAAAACTAAAAACAAGTTAATTTAACAATTACTAAAGCACATGATTCTTTGAGCGAATTCACACAAATATTAACCAAATACTGGGGCTACGGGGCTTTCAGGCCTTTGCAGGAAGAAATTATCGCCTCGGTGGCGAGTGGAAACGACACGCTCGGACTGATGCCTACCGGCGGTGGCAAGTCGGTAACTTATCAGGTGTATTCGCTTTCGAAACCGGGTATTTGTTTGGTTATTACGCCTTTAATTGCCCTGATGAAAGATCAGGTAGAGAATCTGAACCAACGCGGAATCAAGGCCTTGGCCATTTATTCAGGAATGACAGGGCAGGAAATGAAGATTGCGATGGACAATGCCGCCTGGGGAAATTATAAATTTCTGTACCTCTCGCCCGAACGAATTTCCACCGAAAGGTTCAGGGAGCGAATCAGCCAGTTCGATGTAAATCTGGTTGCAGTTGATGAGGCGCATTGTATTTCGCAGTGGGGATACGATTTCAGGCCGTCGTACCTGCGAATTGCCGAATTGCGTGAAATGTTGCCCGATGTTCCGGTTTTGGCGGTCACTGCAACTGCCACTTCGCAGGTAATTGAAGATATTCAGGAACAACTGAAATTCAGGAAGAAAAATGTACTGCGAACCAGCTATTATCGGAGCAATCTGATTTATCTGGTCAGGAACGAAGAGGACAAAATAAATTACCTTGTAAAGGCGGTTCTGAAAGCAAAAGGCACGGGAATCGTGTATGTAAGAAGTCGCAAGCTGACCCGCGAAATTTGCGACCTGCTGCGGAAAAATAAAATATCTGCCGATTATTACCATGCCGGATTGAGTTCGAAAGTGCGGTCGGAACGGCAGGAAGCATGGAAAAGCGGCCGCTGCAGGGTGATTGTTTCTACCAACGCTTTTGGTATGGGAATCGATAAGGCGGATGTCCGGTTTGTGATTCACCTCGAAGCGCCCGATTCGGTGGAAGCTTATTTTCAGGAAGCAGGAAGAGGCGGTCGTGATGGGAAAACAGCTTTTTCGGTACTGCTTTTTAATAACAGCGACAAAATTAAATTGCAGAAAAATGTAGCAAAATCGTTTCCCGAACCCGATGTGATTAAGCGTATTTACGAGGCTATCTGCAATTTTTATCAGCTTGCCGTCGGCTTCGGAAAGGACCGGATTTTTGAATTCAGCATGGCGACGTTCGCCTCCAATTTTTCGTTTCAGATTACAGAGGTTTACAACAGCCTGAAAATATTGCAGCGCGAAGGTTATCTGGAATTGACCGACGATCTGGAAAATCCGTCGAAGGTTTATTTTCAGGTTGCACGCGACGATTTGTATAAGTTTCAGGTTGCCAATGCCAGTTTCGACGGTTTTATCAAATTGCTTTTACGATCATATACCGGACTGTTTACCAATTATGTTTCTATTGATGAGAAATTGATGGCGGAAAGGGCGGGTATAAGTTCAGAACTGGTTTATGAGTTTCTGAGCAAGTTGAGGGCTCAGAAAATAATCGACTATATTCCGCAGAAAAAAACGCCTTTTATCATTTTCACCAAGGAGCGGATCGACATCGACAGGCTGAAAATTACCAAAGAAAATTACACCGACCGCAAGCGCGATTACATGCAGCGTATTGATGCCGTGATTCATTACGCGTCGTCGGGGCACAAATGCCGAAGCCAGTTGCTGCTTCAGTATTTTGGCGAAACCGAATCGGTGCGCTGCGGAAAATGCGATGTTTGTATGGAGCGTAACGAGCTGAATGTGAGTAAATACGAGTTCGACAGCATTAGCGAACAAATTAAAAAACTGCTACTTGAACCATGTTTTTACGAAGAACTTCTGGCCCGGATTGAAGGGAAACCCGAGAACGCGGTGAAAATCGTTCGCTGGTTGCTCGAAAACGAAAAGATCGTTTACCGGGTTGATAACCGGATGGAATGGCGGAAATAAAATGATCAAAAATTCTTTGTACTTTTGCCACATATTTTTTTAGAATACTTTTCATGAGAGAAGAAGAACTGAACAGCATTGCCTATTCAAAAAATGTCATCGAATTTATTACCGTTGCCAACGAATTCTGCAGCTTTCTGGAACGATCGGAAAGCCTTGAAACTCCTGATTTTCTTGGTCGCTTACAAAAAATACTTCCACTTTTATATCTGAAAGCCAGCCTTTTGCCCGATTTTGAATTGGAGACTGAAGATGATCTGGAGAAATTCGTAACCGAGATGGATTACAGCCTGATTCAGCAAAAAGTTCTTCGTCACACAGGAGCAAACGACGATTATCAGGAGGTCTTTCTATCGGGAATGCAGTTCAGCGAATCGGCCTTAACTGCCAGCATTTCTGAAAATGTGGCAGATATTTATCAGGAAATGAAAGATTTGGTAATGTCGTTTCGGATGCTGAACGATGAGGTGATGGAGCAGGCCGTTTGGGAGTGCAAAAATAACTTTTCGCAGTTGTGGGGCCAAACGCTGGTGAACTGTTTGCGAGCAATACACAATCTTGTTTATTCTGAAAATACACGCGATGAGCAGGATTCAGTAAAAAAGAAGAAATCGGATTCAAATAATACAAGTAAAAAACCGGACTGGTTGAACGACCGGTTTGCGAATCAGGGAGAATAAAAGATGTACAGAGAAAGCATTGATAAGGATGAATTAGCTGAATTGCCACTTATTCAGTTCGAAGGGGATATTACCCTGGTGGAATCGAAAGAAGATTACATGGCTTCGATCGAATACCTGTCGAAACAATCGATGTTGGGTTTTGATACCGAAACCAAACCGGCTTTCAAAAAAGGTGTGGTTTACGAAGTTGCCTTGCTTCAGCTGGCTACCGAAGACCGGGCTTTTTTGTTTCGCCTGAACAAAATAGGTTTGCCCAACGGATTAAAAAGTATTCTCGAAAATCCTGAAATACAGAAAATTGGAGTTGCTATTCGCGACGATATTAAAGGCCTGCAAAAGTTGAATAACTTTAAGCCTGGTGGTTTTATCGAACTTCAGGAGCATGTGAAAGATTTTGGCATTCAGGATTTCAGCCTGAAAAAATTATCGGCCATTGTATTGGGTTACCGCATTTCCAAATCGCAGCGTGTTACCAACTGGGAAGCACCAGATTTAACAGAGGCTCAGCAAATTTATGCTGCCACCGATGCCTGGATTTCTCATCGCATTTTCGAATCTCTCAATCAACAATAAGCATGACAAATACATATAGCCGGGTTATCCTGAAATCCGGAAAGGAGCAATCGCTCCAGCGTTTTCATCCGTGGATTTTTTCGGGGGCAATCAAAGAAATTGTTGGTCGCGTTGAAGAAGGCGATGTGGTTGAAGTCGTTTCCAATAAAAACGAATTTCTGGCCATGGGGCATGTGCAGATTGGTTCCATTGCTGTCCGAATTTTTTCGTTCGAAAAAGTAGAGCCCGATTTTAATTTCTGGAAAGGCAAACTCGATCGTGCATTGGATGTCCGTAAAAAACTGGGATTGGTTGATAATGATCAGACGAATGTTTACCGTTTGGTGCATGGCGAAGGTGATGGTTTACCCGGCTTGATTGTCGATTTTTACAATGGAACAGCAGTGATGCAGGCGCATTCAGCCGGAATGTATGTGATTCGCGACACCATTGCCAAAGCCTTGAAAGAAGTGATGGGCGACCGCTTGGTGGCCGTTTACGATAAAAGTGAAAAGACCGTGCCTTTTAAAGCCGGACTTGAAGCGAAAGACCAGTATTTACTGGGCGAATCTGAAGTTTTTGAAGTTCAGGAACACGGAAACCGTTTTAAGGTGGATTGGGTGGAAGGTCAGAAAACAGGTTTTTTTGTCGATCAGCGCGAAAACCGCCGGTTGGTGCAGGAATACTCGAAAGACCGCAGTGTGCTGAACATGTTTTGTTACTCGGGCGGATTTTCGTTTTATGCCATGCGTGGTGGCGCCAAACTGGTTCACTCGGTCGATTCGTCGGCCAAAGCTATTGAGCTGACCAACGAAAACGTAAAATTGAATTTTCCGGAGGACACTCGCCACGAAGCTTTTGTGGCCGACTGTTTCGATTACATGGACGCCAATAAAGACAAATACGACCTGATTATTCTCGATCCTCCGGCTTTCGCCAAACACAGAGGCGCTTTGCCGCAAGCTTTAAAAGGATACAAACGCCTTAACCTAAAAGCATTTCAGCAAATTGCTCCGGGCGGAATTCTGTTTACATTCAGCTGCTCGCAGGTAGTTACCAAAGATAAATTCCGCGAAGCCGTTTTCTCGGCAGCGGCCATTTCGGGCCGAAAAGTCAGAATTCTGGGTCAAATGGTTCAACCAGCCGATCATCCGGTAGATATGTATCATCCTGAAGGAGAGTATTTAAAGGGCTTGGTGCTGTACGTGGAATAAGCGAGTTGCTGGATTCGGGTTACAGGATTGTTGGATATTGAAATTCGTTGTTGGAAATTTAATATTTCGTATCATTGGTGACCAACAAAATGCGAAGTCAAAAATGTAGCGTACCCACAGCACGCCTTGGCTTGTATCAAATGGTTGTGCTATAAATATTTAATGCCGCTGGCATTGAAGTTTGTTCTGTAGGAACAAAATATTTATAGAAAAAGACATTCCATTAAAAATGGAGCCCCGAAGGTGGCGAAATGACTCAAAAAAATAAGGGCTCTGCAAATGCTGCAAAGCCCTTTTGATTGGTGTGGATTGGGATTGATTAAAGCGTGCTTAGTTTCGTTATTACTTTCTTTTCGTAAACATACACGAAGTCTCCTTCGTTCGACAAAGTTGTAATTGCGCCGGTTCTGGCTTTGAAATCTTTGTATTTACAAGTATTTAAATCGAAAGTGCCAATATCGGCTTTGTCGGTTTTCATTACCAGGATATTGCCTACACGATCTTCCAGAGATGAAGTCCGGTATTTCCCTGAATTGAGCAGTTCGCCGGAGCTGGCATTGAAAGTCGATATACCTTTTTCGCCCACCACCACGATCACATTGTCTTTGAATGGCTGTATTTGTGTGGCCAAACCAACGCCGCCTTTTGAAACCGGAACTTCGTATTTTTCTTTTCCAGTTTGAATATCGATGGAATAAAGTTCTTTCCCGCTGCAAACAATGGTATTGCCATTAAACGAAATCATGTTCGTAATCCCTTTCCGAAACCTTTCCGATTCCCATGCGAGTGCGCCATTATTGGTATTGAAAGCCTGAATACCACAAGGTTTTACATTGTCAAATTCAATAGCAGAAATGGTATAAACCTGATCGGCAGTTCTTACTGTTTTTGTGTATTGTTTTTCAACTACTCCACCAATCTGAATCAGTACTTTCCCATCAACAACCTTCATTCCCGGAATAGCCTTGGCATCTTTTATTTCCGGCGATGTCCAAAGTAATTTTCCGGTATTCAGGTCATATTTTTTAACATACTGTTTGCTGCGGCTTTGCATGTCGAGTACGTAAATATCTTCTCCATCGATGACCGGATCAGCAACTGCGCCATATACTCCAAAAGCCTTTACGCCAATAGGTTTGCCAACTACCCGTTCAGGAGTGAAATCGTAGGCAGCCGCCCATATTTTCGCCCCGGTTTTGTAGTCGTAAACCTGCATCCCGTTCAGGCGAAGAAAAACTTTGTTGTCGCTTACACTCAAATCGTAAATTGGTTCCCGCGAAATTATTTTCTTTTCGGCCAGTCCGATATAGGTATTTTCCCAAAGTATTTCCCCGTTTTTGAGGTTGATACGGGCAATCTGGTTTTTAAACCCAACAAATAGTGCTTCAAGCGCCGTCGGTTTAAAATTAACCATTGTAAGTGTATGATCTGTTTTGTTAAAATAGTACTGCCCAACCACACCTTTGAATTTTTCGGTGCTCCATAACTCTTCGCCGGTTTGCGCCCTGATGTAAACCAGCTCTTTTTTCAGGGTGATGGCAAAACAGTCTTCTTCACTGATATAAGTGATCGAACTTTCGTCCACATCCTGGTATTTATCGGTAGTCCATAGGCTTGCACCTGTTTCGAGATTAATGCAGGCAATTTGGTCTTTTCCCAGTTTACGGTCGAATAGAAAGATGGTACTTGATGCCCAGAATGGAATCAGCTCATCAATTTTTCGAAGCTTTGGAGCCATTTCGCTAAACGATTTTTCCCAGAGAACCTTTCCGCTGTTGTTGTCGAATAAGCTCATTTCTTTATCTGATGCGGCATAGCTGTGTTCGCCTTCCAATGAGGTTCCGGCGCGCAGAATCTGGTGTCCTAATTTGGTTTCCCAAACGGTGGTCATGTCTTCCTGGGCTTTGGCCCAAACGATCGTAAGCAGAAGTACTGCAAATGTCAATAGTTTTTTCATGGTAATCTTGTTTTAGAATTTGAATGTATAGCTGAATTTATAATCCTTGTTTTTAGGCATTTTAAAGCCGAACTGAAAGTCGAGTATTTTGTCTTTCAGCGCATTTTGAGAGGGAATGTTGCCATCCTTTTTATCGGCAACAAATACCGAAACTACCTGCCCTTTGTTCCTGATTGTCAGTTGCAGGGTGTATTCTCCGGTAATGTTGTACTTCTGACCAAACTTATACAGTTCGCCTTCTGGCGGGGTCAAAGCCTGATCGAGTTCCAAAGTTGCCTGTTTGATGACTTCTTCTTTCAACTCGATTATTTCGGGTTTCTGCGCTTTCATGTAAATTCCTGAAGTCAGAATTAACAAGGTGATGAATAGCTGTTTCATGAGTGATAAGTTTTATTCTTTTACAATTTTCACCACTTTTCTTTTTCCATTTTCATCGAAAAGCGAGAGCAGGTAAACGCCATTTCTCAAAGAACTTATGTCGATGGGCTTATTTTGGTAACGTCCTGATAGCGCAGATTGACCAGTTATATTGAAAATTTGATACCGTTCAAAATTCAATTTACTTTCAATTGAAATTTGGTTCTGGCTTGGATTTGGGAAAACGGAAACCTGTTGGCCTGGTATTTCAATATTATTCAATCCGGTTTTAATTGTCTTATAGAAATACAGTTCGGAGCCAGTTGTTGGATTGGTGTAAATCATGAATACACCAAACGAACTGGCGAATAAATTATAATGATTGCCGCTTCCACCAGCCCAACCGCCATCGCCATTTAACGGAGAATTCGCAACAGTTCCGTTATTCGTGCCATCACTGCTCCATACCTGCATCGAGCCTACGGAAGAGCCATCGGAACCGAGAAACCATATTTTATTGTCGTAAACCTGAAGGATTTTTTTATCAGGATAAATATTTCCGGAAACACCATTCGAAATTCCTGCCCAGATGTCTTTCACATTTACAATTTGATTCGATTCGTTCAGTTTAAATAATTCAGAACCTGTGGCTTTATTTACGACTCTAAAATAAATCGTGTTGTTTACGACTACCATTTGGCAAGTTCCCAAATTATTTAATTGTCCGTCAGGTATGGTAGCCAGTAATTTTGTCCCTGCAGATGTGCCATCGGAGGTATATAACGAAGGTCCTTCAGAATAAGTAAAATACAATAAGTTGTTATGTACTAAAAATTCATCAATACGGTAAAATGAGGTTGAATAAACCAGTTGAGTTCCAGCTTCTGTTCCGTCGGTTTCGTATAAGCCTCCTGATGTTGAGCTGTTTCCGATTGAAAAGAAATACATCTTGCCTTTGTATTCGATAAAATGTTTGGTATTGGCAAGTTCCGACGAACCATTAAATCCCGGTTTAATATCTTTCAGCATAAAAGTTCCTGCGCTGGTGCCGTCGCTTACCCAGGGTTCTTTTCCGTGAACGGTAAAACCTTCCGATCCGTCAATTGCAAAAAAGTAGAGTTTGCCATCTTTTATATTGGTTCCCATGGCCTGAGGTGCAATCTGTATTTGGCTGCCAGTGGAACCGGCAAAAATATCTTTGACCAATTTAGTTCCATCGGGAGTACCATCTGTTACCCAAAGTTCGTTACCGGTTGTGCCATCGTTCGCAATAAAAAAGGCTTTGTTTGCATCGGCACTTAAGAAGGTCACACTATATGTTTCATATTCTCCATAAAAAGTGGAAGGGTGAATGTTTTTCAATAGTTTCGTTCCTGATAAAGTTCCGTCAGTAACCCAGGGTTCTTTGCCATTCTGATCATCCGAAGCAAAGAAGAAGATTTTATTTCCGCCAACGATTAAGTTTCCGTCAACGCTAATATTTTCGGGTGTGATTTTGTATGTGCCGACGCTGGTTCCGTCAGAAACATAGATACCATTTCGCCCGGCAAGCTCGTCTGTAAACACGTAGTAAACTTTTCCGTTCATTTCCCGAAACGAGCTATTCAAATTTAGGTATCCGCCCGTAGGGTTTATATCCTTTACGAGGTTAAATGTTTGAGCATTACCCAAAAGACTTGCAAAAATAAGCACCAATAAAAGTAGATTTGTTTTCATTATTATTGTTTTAGGGATTAATTTCAATGTTCCATTTAATCAGCTGATTTCCCATGGCAATCAGAATGGATCGGTTGCCGGGAAGAAACGTAAATGAGGGGCGGGAGTCACTGGTTAATTTTTCGCCATCGCTTTTCTCAAACAATCGGTTTCCCAGTTCGAAGCGCTTTTGCAGGCTTCCGGTTTCGGTGTCGTACAAATGAATTTCCTGAAATCTTGTTCCTTTTGAATTGATGGCGAACAGCTTTTTATCGTTGCTGATTTTTAGTTCGGGCTGCTGAACGGACATTGACGTAAAACCTTTTCGCATCGGTTCCAGATTGGTCACATCAATCATGCTGACAATCGTTTGTCTGTTATTTGCTAGCTGAGCCCTGATGTCGGGTGTATGAAAAACAAGCACCAGTTCACCATCAGGCGAAAAGCTGAGCCTATATACAATATCGTATAACTCATCGATTACCTTTGTTTTAGAGCTCGATTCAACATCGTAAATGCTGATTGTTTGCTTGAATTTTACCGCAGCTTTTAACCCTTTTTTGTTCTTTGTAAACCGGTTTTTAATTTCATCAGGATTAATTATCTGCGAAACGGCGAGCATTTTCCCATTTGGACTGATGGCAATTGCGTTTGCTGCACCGGGAATACTAAGTGATTTGTCTTTCGAACCATCGGGCAAATTCCAGAAGCTTACGATGTCGTTATCCAGTGAAACGGCATATTTTTCGTCCGCAGAAATGACCACATCCTGAATTTTTTCAAATCGTTTGATCTGTTTCCCGGTGGTGGCATCAATAATTTCAAAATCAATTAAGCGATCTTTATTCTGTATAATATCCGCGTAACTCAATTGTTGCAGAAGCAGGTATTTCCCGTTTTCAGAATAGCTGATTTTTGATCCGCCATGCCAGCTCCCGGCATTAAACTCATGAATTACTTTCAGGCTTTGTTCGTCAACGATCTGGACCGGAGCCGATTTTTTTGCTGTGATGGCGATGGTTTTTTGATCGGGCGATAAGGCAATTCCTGAATATTCGGTTTCTGCTGAATTTAGTTTAATTCGCTCGAAATCAGAATTCGATGTCTGACTGTGAAGGGACATTGAACTGAAAAGCAGAAGCACCACAAATGGTATTTTTAATCGGGATTCCTTTTTTATCTGATCTTTTGAATTCGCTGTCATGATCATGTTCGTTGTTTGCGTTGGTAAATAAAAACACAGAGCTTCCGGCAGTGTAATTGCTTATTACCTCAAAACACCTTTGTGAATGGAGACCTGCCCGGAAACTCTGTGATAATCTCGTTAAGTTTTCAGATTGATGTTTTGAACGTGGTGTAAGCAATTACATGTTCAAAATTAGTTTAGGATGTGAAGGTCTGAAATACAGGGTTTGTCGTATTATGCCTACGACGTTTACCGTATATTGAAGTTCTAAGTCCAAAATCCAAAGGTGCTGCCTGTTTTGAACTCAGGACTTTGGATGTATATTTAGATGAAAATGTCCGTCAGCTAAGGCTGACAGCAAAGAATATGCACCATTTTGTTCAAAGGCAGGCCTATTCTTTGCCGTTCACTTCAGGGAACGGACAGGAAAATGAATGATGTCCGTCAGCTAAAGCAGACGGCAAAGAATATGTTGTATTTTGTTTAAAGTTTAGCTTATTCATTGCTGTTCCCTTCGGTGAACGAACATTTAAATGAATGATGTCTGTCAGCTAAAGCTGACAGCAAAGAATAGGCACCATTTTGTTCAAAGGCAGGCCTGTCCTTTGCCGTTCACTTCAGTGAACGGATGTAGAAAAATAAAAATGTAGGATTTTAAACTATGCCATTTTTGATCGCATAGCTGATAAGCCCGGCAATATTGCTGACATCGAGCTTTTTCATGAGGTTGGTGCGGTGGGTATCAACAGTGCGGTGACTGATAAACAGCTGGTCGCCAATTTCCTTGTTCGAAAACCCGGCGGCAATCAGTTTTAGTATTTCAGTTTCGCGATCGGTGAGTAATTCACCCTGCTGATGGTTTTGCATCGGATTCAGAAGCGATAGTGTTACTTCAGGAGAGAAAAATTGCTGACCACCCGCAACTTTACGTATCGCATTTATTAATTCGTCGTGCGCACAGCTTTTCAGCAAATAACCATGTGCGCCAATAGCCATCAGGCTTTTAATCATGCCGGCTTCCTGATGCATGGAAAGTATGATGACTTTAACTTTTGCACCACGTTTATTGATTTCTTTCAGCGTGTCGATTCCGTTCAAAACCGGCATATCAATGTCCATCAGTACCACATCAATCTCCAGAATTTCCAGTATTCGCAAGGCTTCGCGACCATTGTTCGCTTCGGCGGCAACTACAATTTCTTCGGTATTTTTCAGGAGTGATTTTAGTCCGTCAATAATAATCTGATGGTCGTCAACGAGAAGTACTTTGATTCGGCTCATACAATTGGGGTTCTTATGGTTACTGAAGTCCCTTTCCCTGGTTCCGATTCGTAATGAAGATGACCCTTAATGGCATCGATCCGGCTGGCAATATTCAACAACCCGATTCCGCTTTTCTCCTGACATTCCACGTCAAAACCGATTCCATTATCCGAAACATTCAGCACGACATGCGATTTGAGTTTCACCAGTTGAACGGTCAAAAGGTTGGCTTTCGAATGCCTGACCACATTGCTGATCAGTTCCTGCAAAATGCGGAACATGGCCAGTTCTATCTGGCTGCCAATACGTTCTGTAAATCCTGAATGTTCAAATTGATATTTTAAAGGCGCATTCTCCAGATTCAGATTTAGCATTCCTTCAACCGCTGGAACAAGCCCAAATTGTTCTAATTCTTTCGGAAGCATCTGGTGGGAAATGCTGCGGACTTCAGCCCCTGCATTTTCTAGCATTTTTCCGATTTTCTCAAAATCAGGCGCCAGTTCTTTTTCAATAGCTTTGTTAGATAAGCTTTGGTAATTCATTTTTATAGCGCTGATAGTCTGTCCAATGCCATCGTGCAGCTCTTTGGCAATCCGCCGCCGCTCTTCTTCCTGCGCCTGAAAAACCGCGTTCATTCTGACCTCCTGTTCCCGGATACGTTCAGCATTTATCGCCGCTTTTTGGCGTTGCTGATGTCGGTAGAACAGGAAAATGCCGGCTCCTGTAATCGAAATAATCACAAAAATCAACAGCCAGATTTCAGTTTTTCGCTGCTGAAGTTTGATTTCGGTAACTTCTTTGTCTTTTTTTACCAAATAAAGATCCTGCTCCAGCTTGTCGGTTTCGTACTGTGTCTGTACGTCAAGTATTTGCTGTTTCAGGCGGTTATCGTAAACCGAATCTTTCAGCGCGATGTAGTGCCGCATCAGGATAAACGAGCTGTCGGTTTGGTGGGTCAGGGCTTTCAGTTTGGCAAGGCCCAGCAGCGCACTCAATTCTTCTTCGAGTACAACCGTATTTTGAGCCATTTTTAACGAGCGGTTCAAGGTTACAGCCGCCTCTTTGAAACGTCCGGTTTCGGTATAAACGGTGCCTATCCGCGATAGGGTGGATGAAATACCTTTCGGATCGCCAATTTTTTCCTTGATCAGAAGCGATTCGTTGAACAGCCCGAGCGCTTTGTTGAATTCTTTGCGCGCCATATAAATGTTCCCGATGTTGCTAAGGTTGGCGCTTACAAGCTCATCTTTTTTCAGTTCGCGCGAAAGAGCCAGCGCTTTCTCGTAATAATTAATGGCCTGAATGGTATCATGCATCCGGGCAAACAGGTTGGCCATGTTTCCGTACGAAGTCGCTTCTCCTTCCTGATCTTTTAGACTGATGCGGTATTCGAGCGCTTTCCGGTGATATTCGAGCGCTTTTTCGTGGTTCTCCAGGTTTTGATGAATGATGGCAATGTTATTCAGGCTGTATCCAATCCATTTATCGTGTTTGAGTTGCTGGTAAATTTTCAGTGCATCTATCTGGTTCTGAAGCGCATCTTTAAGGCGACCCTGTTTTTGGGCAATAATTCCCAATTTATTGTATAGAGCTGCAACTCCACTCGAATCGTTCATTTGCTGCCTGATTTTCATCGCCTCATTCAGAAAATTGGTGGCACTTCGGAAGTTGGAGCGGTTGATGTGAATAACGGCCATATCGTTATAAGCCTGTGCGATGCCTCTGGGATAACTAAGTTGAGTGGCTAATTGAAGCGCCTGTTCTCCAAAAAAAAGAGCCGAGTCGGCAGATTTAAAGCGGTAATCCCAACATAAATCGCTCAACGATTTAACTTTATTGGTATCTGGTTTTGCATTCAGTATTTTCTGAATGGATTTTGTTGCATTTCCAAATACCGGGTTTATTTGAAAAAGCACACAAAGAATAAAGGCGGAAGTGATGAAGACCTTCATTTTTGGTTTTTCTTTTCATAAACATAGGTTTTATAAAAAAGGTTTATGCAAAGTAAAAAAATGTACAAACGATTATTTGGGGAGAACACACCCGGGTCTTGTGTCTATTATTTTCGTTTCCGATTGATTGGCCAATACGCTTTGCCCTACTCGGTTACCATGCTCATCATAAAGGTTACAATTACTGCACGATGAATAGGCAAAGTCAATATTGTAATAGCGTTTTCCCTGCGCTTCATAAATCATCACCCAAACGTTTTCGCACGATTCGCCATTCTTTGCACTTAATTCGTCAACTTTATATTTAATCCAGGCAGGAAAATCCCCGGGAGCCGGAGATTCTTCAGTATTGTCGCAAGAAAGCGTTCCAAATAGGAGGAAGATACAAGCAAAAAGGAAAAGTCGGTTCATGGTTTGGAATTTCAGCTAATATAATCAATTCAGAACTGATTCAATAAGTAATTTTCGGTATTGACGGTTTTTTATAGGAATTCATTGTATCTATTTGTTCAACTTTGCGTCAATTTACCGACACTCAAAATTTTTGGATGGTTTTCTTAAAGAAATATAACTTGAAGCGCATTTTAACCGGTGATTCTGATCCGATGATGAAACGATTGATTTTGCTGGCTTTGCCGGTAATCGGGTCGTCGTTTATGACCATGGCCTACAATTTCATCAACATGATTTTTGTGGGTCGGCTGGGAAGCGATGCGGTGGCGGCAGTGGGTTCGGCCAGCTTTTTTATGCACTTCGGATGGGGATTGTCGTCATTGCTTACTGTCGGAGTCGGTATCAAAGTGTCGCATGCTATTGGCAGTGGAGATATTTCGTTGGCCAAAAGCTATGTGAGGAGCGGTATTCTGGCGGTTATCGGCTTAGCTTTGGCTTACTATGTCATTTTATTTTTTGCACGGAATGAGCTGATTGGTCTGATTCAGCTAAATAATGCTGATATTGAACATGCAGCTTCAGGATACTTGCTTTTGATTGGACTTTGCATTCCATTTTCATTTCAGAACCTGTTTTTCACCAGCGTTTTCATAGGTTCAGGCGACAGTAAATCGCCATTTCGAATTAATGCAACAGCTTTGGCCATCAATATTCTGCTCGATTATTTGTTGATTTTTCAGGCAAAAATGGGAATTAGCGGCGCTGCTTTGGGAACCATCATTTCTCAGGCCATCGGAACGTTCATGTTTTACTTTAAACTGAAGGATTCAGCAAGTCTGAAACCAACCGGAACTGCTTTCCAAAGTTCGCTTCTGAAAAGTATTTTGCGAATGGGAGTCAGCACCACTTTTCAGCGTGTTTCGTTCACCATTGTTGCCATCTTTATGGCGCGGATCATCAGCCATTGGGGCCCCACTGCCATTGCTGTGCAGAAAGTGGGCATTCAAATCGAGGCGATTTCGTACATGACAGCCGGCGGGTTTCTGGCAGCTTTGTCAACCATATCGGGTTTGGCTTATGGTGCCGGCGATTATCGGAAACAATGGCAGGCTTTTCGGTCAGGTATGCTTCTTGCCTTCATTCTTGGAACCATTACATCGGTCATTATCATCATTTTCGCAGAGCCTCTTTTCTCTATTTTCCTAAGCGATCCGGAAAGTGTGGCAATGGGGCGCGAATACCTGGTTATACTTGGTTTTTCGCAGCTGTTTATGGTGATGGAACTGATGGCAACAGGAGCATTTTTTGGCTGGGGGAAACCAAATATACCGGCAATTACCGGCATTGCGCTCACCGTGCTTCGAATCCCGATGGCGTTGTTGTTTATCGAAATCTGGAACAATGCTCTTTCGTCAGTATGGTGGAGCATCAGCATCAGCAGTATGCTAAAAGGAACATTGCTGGTTGTATTATATGTCGTTCTTTTTAAATCATTTATCAGGAAACAAAATGTTTTGTATCCGTCACCTAAAGCTGAGGGCAAGGAATAATGCTTTGAATGAATAAGGTTGAATGTAAGGATATTATCCTTTGCTGTTTGCCTTTAGGCATTGGGCATGAGAAAACAGAAGAAATGAGGCTTTAGTCCTGAATATACATTATGTCAATTTTTTATAAAGATATGAGACTTGATTTTTTTTACATTGCATTAAATTCTTTAAAGGGAAATATCTGGCTCGACGGTTTGTTTGGACTGGAGAAAGAAAATATACGTGTCGATAGGGCCGGAAATCTGGCTCATACTCCACACCCTGAAGTATTTGGCAATAAGCTGAAACACCCATTCGTTACTACCGATTTTTCTGAAAGTCAGGTAGAAATGATCACCCCGCCGCTTCCAGAAATTGGACAGGCCATCGGATTCCTGGAAACCATTCACGACATCGTCAGTCTCGAACTAAACGACGAATACCTCTGGCCACAGAGTATTCCTCCCATTTTGCCTGCCGACCAGCATATCCCGATTGCCGAGTATGACGAAGATGGAAAAGAAGCACGCGAATACCGCGTATTTCTGGCGCAGAAATACGGCCCGAAAAACCAGCTATTTTCAGGCATACATTTTAATTTTTCGTACAGCGAAAAGTTGCTCGAAATGCTTTATCTGAAAGCAAAAACGCACCTTTCGTTCGATGATTTCAAAGACGAAGTTTACCTGAAAACGACCAGACAGATGCTTCGGTTACGATGGTTGTATATTTTGCTCTACGGAAACAGTCCGGTGGTAGATCCTTCGTTTGAACTGAAATGCAAAATGGCGCCCTATCCGGTTGAGAACGATGTGATTGCCTTGTCGATCAGAAACAGTTGTTTCGGGTATCAGAATTTCGACGACTTATTCCCGGATTACAGTTCGGTTTCCAATTTTAAGCGCAGCATCGACCGAATGATTGAAGATGGGAAAATTGCAGCACCGAAGGAATTGTATTCGCCTGTTCGTCCTAAGTTCTTGAACGGTCCGGATCATATTTCGTACCTTGAATTTCGGTTTATCGATATTGATCCGCTTTCGAAGGCAGGTATTTCTTCGGAAGCTCTTCAGTTTTTGCATGCATTGGCGCTGTATGGTCTTTTGAGTGATGAAACCGATGATTTTGATGCGGCAAGGCAGACCGAAGCGAACCGGTATCATACCGGAGTGTCTTTGTATGGTTTGGATACCGAAAGCAAAAGCGGGAAAAAATACAAGGTTTGGATGAAAGGGAAAACGATCATCAATGAAATGAAAGATTTGTTTGAAAAGCTTGAAATTTGCAATCCTGAATATCTTGAATCGTTGGATCGCACGGGCAAACTGATTGAAAATCATAAAAGTCGTAAAGTTCATGAAGTGCTGAATGGAATCCTGAAAAACGGCTACATTTCTTTTCATATCGAAAAAGCCATTCAATACCTGAATGAAAGCAGGACGAACAGCTATAACTTTCACGGATTGGAAGACATGGAACTTTCTACTCAACTATTGTTGCGGGCAGCCGTAAAGCGCGGTGTTTCGTTTGAAATATTGGACAGAAAGGAGAATTTCATTCGGTTCCAGAAAGATGGAAATATTCAGTATGTGAAACAGGCCACCAAAACTTCGCTCGACAATTATGCCAGCGTTCTGGCCATGGAAAACAAACTGGTGACCAAGAAAATTCTTGAAGAAAACAAAATCAGGGTTCCGAAAGGGCTGGAATATACCAGCGCTGTTGCGGCAAAAGCTGATTTTTTGATACATCAAGGCAAAGCCATTGTGATAAAACCGAACCAAACGAATTTCGGCTTGGGCATTACCATCCTGAAAGAAAATACGGATGAAGAAACTTACAGAAGAGCTGTTGATATTTCCTTTGAGCATGATTCGACCATTTTGATTGAAGAATTTATCGCTGGAAAGGAGTTTCGTATTTTTGTGATTGGCGATGAGGTGGTAGGTATTTTGCACCGCGTTCCGGCCAATGTCACGGGCGATGGTTCCAGAACAATCCGCGAGCTAGTCGAACAGAAAAATCTCGATCCGCTTCGGGGAAAAGGTTACCGTACTCCACTCGAAAAAATCAGGCTGGAAGAAGCTGAAGCCATGTTCCTGAAGCAACAAAATAGAGATTTCGAAACGGTTCCGACTTCAGGAGAAACGGTTTACCTGCGCGAAAATTCGAACATCAGCACCGGTGGCGACAGCATCGATTTTACCGACGATATTCCGGATTCGTACAAGCAAATTGCCGTTCGCGCTGCCAAAGCGCTGAATGTGGTGATTACCGGTCTGGATATGATTATTCCGGATATTTCAGCCGAAGCTACCGACGACAATTACGCCATTATCGAACTGAATTTTAATCCGGCTATTCACATTCACTGCCACCCGTTTCAGGGCAAAAACCGCAAACTGAATGAAAAACTGATGGATGCGCTGGGGTATAAAAAAACTGATCCGATGACTCGAAGTCATCAGATCAGTAGTCGCTTTTACTTTTTCGTAACCTTCAAATCTTTAAAATATCCGATAGTAGCAATATCAACCCACAAAGCGATAGAGCCGTGAGTTGTTTTGCCTTTCATTTTATCAACCACGAAAGTCGAGTACTTTGCATCGTTGATATACATGTAAGCTTTTTCACCATTCACTTCAATGCGCATAGTGATCCACTCGTTAATGTCAATCGGGGCGGTGGTTTCGTACTTTCCATCGGCCTCTTTCCTTAACTTGTCGAATTTGTAATCGGGATAGGCATAATATTGAACTGTTTTATTTCTGGCGAATTGATTGCCCGACCTTCCAACTTTGGGCCTTAAATAGATGGATTCGTATGCAGAGTCGTCATCATTGATGCGGAAAGCCACGCCAATGAATCCCTGAGCGCCCGGGAAAGGGGATGGGTTTTGAATCTGGCTGAACATTTTCACTTCAATAACACCGTTTTCAAAATCGAGATTCAGCAGTTTTGCGTAGGTGGGTTCGTCGACAGTCGCACCTAAATTGGCCATATCAAAGGCCAAAGCCTTTAAATCCCGTTCGATTTTCAATACTTTTTCGCCCTGAAAATTAACGATAGAACCTGTAACGTATTTCAATTCAAACTCTTGCTTTTTTAAGCTTAGTTTTTGTGCAAAAATTGTCAGAACAAAAATATTCAGTAAAATAATGAGATTAATTTTTTTTGTCATCGCTTTTTTTTTAGAACGTTAAAACGGCGGTATCTTCTGCTTTTAAAGCATTGGTAAGTGGCATTCCCATGATATCTACGTTAATGCCAAGGGCTTTTAACTGGTCGGTTACGCCGTATAAATTGGCGCAAGTAACACAAGCATTCACTTTTATGCCAAGCTCCATCATCTCTTTTATCTTAGCTTGAATGACTTTGTTTTCGGCAACCAGCTTGGCAGATGGACCCCAGATAATTACGGAAACATCATCGAATAGTTTGAATTGCTTTGCTACCCCGGTGTACATCAAGGCTACACGTTCGGCCACCATTTGATCGCCGCTATACCAAAGCACGGTAAGTTTATTCACTTTTGAAGTAGCAGCAGTTTTCTCTTGTGCGTTCGTAACGATGTTCGAAACGAGCATTAATGTTAAAGCCAGGAATAATACTTTTATAACTTTCATAATAATTTGATTTTATTGTTTGACATTTGCTTTGCGATAACTGAGATTTACATTTCGTCGTAAATGCCCATTCCGTTTTGGCCAATGACCATTATTTTACCAAAATCGGGCAGATGTACAATTTCGGCAGCGGCGCGTGTTCCAAAATCGATGTAAACCAGCTTTTCTGTTTCAGATGCGTTACGAATAACATGAGCGCCTTCAGGACCTGTTGGGAAAGTGATGGCATCGCCGGCTGTTACGGTAATTTCACCTTGTGGTGTGCGAACAACGCCGGTTCCGCTGATGATGTAAAAAACTTCCTCGTTCATTTCGTGGTAATGGTAGCCATAAGCGAAATTTCCCGGCTCAACTTCCACAAAGTTAACGTTGCATTTGTCAGCCTGATCGTGTGGAATAACTGGCTTGACTGTGAATTCGTTTCCGTTTTGACTGTTTTTCTGTCCTTCAACCTGATTGTAATTTTTTACTGAAATCTCTTTCATTTTTTTATCCTCCATTTTTTTTTTTTGAATTATTTTAAATCAAAAGTAGAAGCCGAAGTCAATGTGTGCAAGCAGGTGTGCAACGAACCTATTTGGTTAGAAATATTGGCTATCAATATTTTAAGTATTGAGAATTTTTTAAATATTTTACATTCTGAAGTATTGTTGCTGTATTTTTAAGCTCTTACTCTCTTTTAGAGATTTATTATATCTTTGATGAACTAAAAATGATGTAATGAGAGAACTGGATTTACGCTACCCAACTTGTCCGATCCGAAATGTTTTGAGCCGGTTTAGCGACAAATGGTCGCTTTTGATATTGCTGAACCTCCAGGGAAAAGAGAAGATGAGGTACAAAGAATTGCTGACTGCCATTCCCGATATTTCGCAGAAAATGCTTTCGAGTACGCTTAAACAGTTGGAAAGTGATCATTTTATAAGCCGGAAAGCGTTTGCTGAAATACCCCCACGGGTAGAGTATTCGCTCACAGCAACCGGGAAAAGCCTCATCCCGGTATTAAATGTGATGATTGACTGGTCGTTGGGGCATTTTGAGGAAGTGACCAGATAGAATTTGAAAATTTTAGAAGGAGACAATTTGAAGATGAAATGACATTAGTAATGACAACCGTAATTCGAATCTAAAATTCGCACTTTTTTGTACTAGGAATCACGTTACCTCATTTTCAAATCTTCAAATCAACTCATTTTCAAATAAGTTGTCGGATTGGTAAAATACTTTCGTTTAAACCAGAAAGCCACATTCACCAGTCCGATCATCACCGGAACTTCGACCAGCGGACCAATTACCCCTGCAAAAGCTTCACCTGAATTGATTCCGAAAATGGCGATGGCCACTGCAATGGCTAGTTCGAAATTGTTGCTGGCTGCTGTGAACGCCAGGGTTGTAGATTGCTCGTAATTGGCTCCAATTTTCTTGCTCATGAAAAATGACGACAGAAACATGACCACGAAATAAATCAGCAACGGGATAGCAATCAGCACCATATCCATCGGGATTTTTACAATGTATTCGCCTTTCAGCGAGAACATCACTACAATGGTGAACAGCAAAGCGATCAGTGTTAAGGGACTAATCTTGGGTACAAATCTGGTTTCGTACCAAAGTTTGCTTTTCACACGAGTCAGGATAAACCGGGTTAAAAAGCCTGCTAGCATTGGTATTCCGAGGTAAATAAATACACTTTGGGCGATGTCGGCCATTGTAATTTGCGAAACGGTTTCGTTAACCGGAACACCGAACCAACCCGGTAGAACGGCGATAAATACGTAAGCGTAAACCGAAAACAACAGCACTTGGAAAACAGAGTTAAAAGCAACCAGTCCGGCAGCATATTGGGTGTCGCCCTTAGCCAGATCGTTCCAGACAATTACCATCGCGATGCAACGGGCCAGCCCAATCAGGATAATCCCATACATGTAGGGCAGATTCGCATTGCTTTCGCCGGGGAAAAGTTTGAAAAAAGTAATCGCCAATGCAAACATCAATATTGGCCCTACCACCCAATTCTGAAACAGGGAAAGTCCGAGAATTTTAGTGTTGCGGAATACATCGCCTAATTCTTCGTACTTTACTTTGGCCAGCGGCGGGTACATCATCACAATCAGCCCAATAGCGATTGGAATGTTGGTGGTTCCTGACGACATGCTATTCCAGAATTCGGCTACCCCGGGGCTTATCCAACCCATTAGAACACCCACTGCCATTGCTGTAAAGATCCAAAGAGTCAAATAACGATCTAAGAATTTCAAACGTTTTTGTGATGGCATTGCTTTATGCTTTTATGTTTTCGATGTAAAATTTCCAAAACCCTTCTTTAATCTCATTGCGAACACGAATAAATTCGCTCCAGATAAACTCATCGGTTCCGACTGCATGTGACGGATCATCAAAGCCCATGTGCAAGCGGTGTTTCACTTTTCCGAGGAATGCCGGACAATTTTCGTTGGCGCCACCACAGACAGTAATCACATAGTCCCATTCGTCATTCAGGTATTTGTCAACCGAATCAGAAGTGTGGTGACTGATGTCGATGCCGATCTCTTTCATTGCCGCAACGGCCTTTTGGTTCAGTTTGCCTGAAGCTTCAGTTCCGGCCGAACAAACCGTAATATTCTGATCAAACGATTGTAAAAAACCATGTGCCATTTGGCTGCGGCAACTGTTGCCTGTGCAAAGAATTAAGACTTTCATATATTTTGAATTTGAGAATTTAAGAATTTGAAGATTTGAAAATGTGATAATTTGAAGATATTCTTACTGGCAGGTAAAATCATCAGGAAGTTGGATTTCTTCCAGAAACGAGGTTAAAAGGGTTTTCATTTCTTTTACCTTTTCGCCATCGAGACAGTATTTCATTTTTACTCCTTCAATGTGGCCTTTTATTAATCCGGCATCTTTAAGCTCTTTCAAATGCTGATTAACAGTTGTCCGGCTAAGTGGCAATTCATCAGAAATATCGCCTGAAATACAATTTTGCGTTTTGGCCAGAAATTGAAGGATTTGCAAGCGTGCAGGGTGGGCAAGCGCTTTAAAATAAACAGCCTGTTGCTGAAGCGCTTCGTCGAAAAGTGCAGTTTTTGATACAACCATGATCTTGAAATTTATATATGACGCAAATATACGTCAAATTTTTATTGTGACGTATATTTGCGTCATTAAATTTTGATTACATTATTCCGGCACATCCCGTGATAAAATTAATGTGCAGGTAAAGAGGTCAATACACGAATCGGAGTTTTGATAATTGATTTAGAATTGGTTTTCAACTATTTTTACCACCCACAACCGAATTAAAGTATGATTACATGCCCATTATGCCAAAATCAGGAAATTTCTGAAACCCTTTCCGATCGGAAAGGCAGGTCTTTCGGCTATTGCAACCAATGTCATCTGGTTTTTGTCGGCAAGCAGTTTTTGCCATCGCGCGAGGCCGAAGAAAAGAGATACCGGCAGCATCGAAACAACATAAACGACCAGGGCTACGTGCAGTTTCTTAAACAGGCGATCGATCCGGCAGTAAAGTATATTACTGAAGATATGGCCGGCCTTGATTATGGTTGCGGCCCAAATCCTACATTGAGTAAATTGCTGATGGGCGAGAACTTACATTGCAAAAATTACGATCCTATATTTTTTTCTGATTTGCCTGAAGGACCATTCGATTTCATATTTGCAACCGAATGTTTCGAACATTTTTTTGATCCGGCGAAAGAAATTCTGCAAATAAAAAATCTGCTAAAAAGTAGTGGAATTTTGGTGATAATGACCGATTTGTGGTCTGAAAAATATCAATTTGCCGACTGGTACTACTCCAGTGACTTTACGCATGTCACTTTTTATCATGCGGATACTTTTGAGTTTATTGCTGAAAAATTTGGCTTTGAAGTGATTTATAATGACAAAAAACGGGTGGTGATTTTACGAAATCATTCGGTCTGTTAATGTTTGATGCAATTGGCGCACAACCTGATTTCGGGGCGCAATTTCAACCGTTCGAACGGAATAGGCTGATAACTTTTCCCATTTTTTGTGTAGTTAAAAGTTGAATCGACAAAAGCCGATCCCGAATGAATGATTTCGGAACCGGCTTGTGCTTTCATCATCTTCGAAAGGTAGTTGTTCATGCTTTCTTTCAGCGCAAAACCAATGATGATCAGCCCGAACAACAATACGAACATTACCCGGGGAATAATTTTCTTCAGCATTTTATGGTTTTATTTTCCCAAACAATCCCATCAGTTTTTCCTGATAAATGGTTTTGATCTGAGCTTCATTTTCGCATATTGGTTTTACCGGAATCAAATCCATTACTTCAGAAGGACTCATTCCTGAATGGTACATGGTATTCAGAGCAGCGCTCATGGTCTCAAAAACACTTTCGCGGCTTTCTGTTTCTGTCAGCCCCATTTGAGTTCCAAGAGCTTCCAGTTCGTTCCATTGAAACCAGAAGTAAGTGGGCAACATGGCAGAAAGCAGGGCATAAGCTTCCAGTTTTTCTTCGGAAGTTTCAAAAGTATGCCCCAGTAAATTAAGCATTTCCAGAATATACGATTTTTGAATTTCCGACATTCCCGTAGCAAAACTCACCGGATTGTATCCGTGGTTGATTACCGAAGTTGCATTTGGGATCAATCGTACAATCTGATGGATTGGTAATATGGAAGCTATTTTTGCGATGGTTATTTTGGGTGCCAGTGAGATAAAAATGGTATGATCTGCAACATCCGACATAATTTTACCCAGCGTTTCCATTATAACCGGCGAATGAAGTGCCAGAAAAACAATGTCTTTTTGCGCGGCTTCCTGAACTGAATTCACTACCTGAATAAAAGGAAACTTAAGCTTCAATGCTTCAGAGACTTCAGGATTGGTGTCGAAAACGCTGATTGATTCGAAAATAGCTTTCTTATTTACAAAAGCTTGCAGAAAAATCCGGGTAATTCTACCTCCACCGATAAAACCGAGTGATTTTGTTTTCATAACTAATTTATTAGGTTGTTTTTTTGATTTATGCCCCTTATCATTCCATCACTTTATAATGTATATCAGCAAAAATTTGATGCCCGACCGATTCAGTATGGCATGGATTACAAGACATTTTTACAGCAGTGTTGTTTACTTTCCCTTCGCCTCCATGACAAGTTAAACAGGTATTCATTGCTTCGTCTGTTTGAACGCTGGTTATATACGCATTTTCAAAAATTTCGTTAAGCGAGGTCGTAACTTTCATTGTTACATCGGCAGTCATTCTCCTGCATCTTTCTTTGCGTTCTTTGCTATCGACCTTAAAACCTGCAGTTTTGCACCAGTTTGTGTTTGATGCATGGCATAAAACCGAATTTGAAACACTTTTTACAGGATTGTGGTCGTAAGCTGGAGTATTCGGGCTGAATGCGGGCAACGGTTCTTTTTCGTACCACCGAAATACATCTGCAATCATTTTATCCTGAACAGTTTTATCGGTAATTAATAAGCCAATTAATGCTGCCGCACCATTTAATGTACCGCAAACCGAGCCGTATCCGCCAACTCCACCATGCCCGTATTTGAATAAATGCAACGGAAATGTGGTGAAAGGTTCGCCAATTATTTCTGCTAATTGCGATACAACACCTTTTACGGTTGCATACATGCAACTGCCCTCGCTGTAATAATTGTATGCAAGTCCGGCAGTAGCAATAGGGTCGAGACGGGCGTATTTCCATGCACTTTCGTCTGGTTTGTAATCCAGCTTTTGGGGGTTTTCGGCAGATTTTCCTACAGGTTTAAACGCATGGGTTAAAGTAAACAAGCCGGCTCCGCCTCCTATAATAACACCGGCAGCAGTTTTCATTGCATTTCTTCTGTCCATTTTTAAATTTTTATTTACAGTATAATGTTGAATACATATCCAAGTATAATAATGAATACCGTGATGGTTCCGAAGAAAATACCAATAAGTTTCCACTTCATCACCTTTTTTAGCAGGGTGGCCTCGGGCAATGATAAACCAACAACGGCCATCATAAATGCAATGGCAGTGCCCAGCGGAACGCCTTTGGCAACAAAAACCTGAATGACCGGAACAATTCCGGCTGCATTGGCATACATCGGAACGGCAAGTATTACGGCAAGTGGAACAGCATACCATTTGTCGGCTGATAGATATTCAGTGAAGAAATTTTCAGGGACATAACCGTGCATGGCTGCGCCTATGGCAATACCGATAATCACATAAACCAGAACTTTTCGCACAATTTCCCAGCCTTCATGAATGATGATTGGCAAACGGTCGATAAACGGCGTGCGGTCAATTTCCCATTGCTCCGATTCCTGTTCCGAATTGGCCTGAATTTCCTTTACCCAATCGGACAAATACCGGTCGAGTTTGAATTTGCCCAGGAAAAATCCGCCGACAGTACCCAGTAAAATTCCGCTGATGGCATAAATTAGCGTGGCTTTTATCCCGAATAAACCAAGGAACATTGCCACTGCGACCTCGTTCACCAAGGGCGAGGTGATCAGAAAGGCAAATGTTACCCCGAGCGGAATTCCACCTTTCACGAATCCAATGAACAGCGGGATCGACGAGCAGGAGCAAAACGGGGTAATTGCTCCAAACAACGAGGCGAAAAAGTACTGGAGACCGTACATTTTTTTCGTGGTCAAATAAATACGCAGCCGGTCAACCGGGAAATAAGCGTTCACCAAACCCATCAGCGAACTGATGAGAAACAGCAGAATCAGGATTTTAATGGTATCGTAAATGAAAAAATTGATGGATGCCCCAAGGTGAGAATCAGCATTTAGTCCGATCAGCTCATAAGTCAGGTAATCGACCAATAGCTGAAGAAACCAGTACAGCACGATTAGCGCCGGAAGTACAATTGCTACAGAGGCAATGAGTTTAATTCTTTTTCTTTTTTCCATGTTGTGTTACCAAATTGTTCGTAAAATAACGAACATTAAAATCAAATTTTTTTAGAAAAATACCCTGATAATGTAATAGATACCAACGATGATGAATAAAACTGCAACCACTCTGCGGAACCAGATTTCGAAGTTTCTCATCTTGTTGTAAACTCCACCGATTGAACCAACAGAAAAAGCCAGTAGCCATGCAAAAATGATCACCGGAATGCCGGTTGCCAGTGCAAAAACGATGGGAAGATACAATCCTGATGCGCTTGCAACAGTCATCGGAACAAGCATCCCGAAATAAAGTACGCCGCTGTATGGGCAGAAAGCAAGGGCGAAAATCATTCCCAGCAAAATGGCATCAAAGTAGCCCCATTTCGTTTTGGTTTCCATCCTGGAAGTCAATCCGTTCATTCCGGGAAACTTAACTTTAATCACATCGAGCATAAACAATCCGATGATTATCAAAAGCGGACCCAATACTTTCTCGCCGTAAAGCTGAAAAAAGCCGGAAAACTTAAACTGGTCGGCTCCGAAATAAATAATGAGTGCAATGGCTGTATAAGAAATGGCGCGGCCCAATGTGTAAAGCAAGCCGTTGACGAAAACGCGGTTGCGGTTCTCAATGTCTTTGCTGATAAAACCCACTGCGGTAATATTGGTGGCCAGCGGGCATGGACTGATGGCAGTCATTAAACCCAGCACCAGTGCCGAAAGCCACGGCATGGTGCTGTTTTCTAAAAGATTTGTGAGAAATTCCATTCGTCGATATTAAAGCGCATCAACTTTTTCTTTGATAACCGATTTGAATTTTTTTGGGTTGGTGCGGGCATACATAAAACCTTCGTTGGTAAGGTTCACTTTTTTGTTGCCTTTTACAACCAAAAGAGTCTGTCCCGAAACATCCAGTTTTTTTGCAATCGGTTTGGTTGCATCATCTTCAAGATTTAAAGCTTTGAAAGTTACCTGACTTCCATAAAGGCTTTCCAAGTCAGCTTTTGCTTCAGCTTCTACTGTTTTGCAGGTCACACAACGAGCTGCATTGTGAAAATAATAAGCTTCAATCTGGGTTGCTGCCGTTACTTCTTTTTTTTGTGTTTGAGCGTTGCAAATAAAGCTGCTCATCAACAATACGATCGAAATGCTGAATAATTGAATCTTTTTCATACGTATATTGAATTTAATGATTTGAAAATGAGATGATTTGAAAATTAAGTGATACGAATTCCTGCATCTTCAAATTTTCAAATTGGTTAATTTTCAAATAGTTTTGGTTAATACTTGTTTGATTTCGTCTGCTGAAGGCACACGTCCTTTAATTACCACTTTTTCATCAACGACCACTGCAGGAGTGGTCATCACACCATATTTCATGATTTGATAAATGTCTTCTACTTTCGTAACAGTAGCATCAATTCCGTTTTGCTCAACCACTTCGCGGGTTAGTTTTTCCAGCGTTTTACATTTGGGGCAACCTGTGCCTAAAATTTTGATTTCCATATTAAATTGTATTACATTTTTGTATTGGTTCTTCAATATCTATCTTCAGAAATTTCCTGAATAAATCCTGTGCTTCTTTCCAGTTCTCTTTGTTCAGGCAATATTTAATGCGCGGAGCTTCAATCTCTCCCTGAATCAGTCCGGCATCTTTCAACTCTTTCAGGTGCTGCGATAAGGTAGATTTTACTATTGGCAGGTATTCGGTTAAATCGCCGCTGTAGCAACACGATTGTTTTGATAGCAGTTCGAGTACATACATCCGAATAGGGTGCCCCATCGCTTTGGCATAGCGGGCCGCCTTTTGCTGTTCTTCTGTAATAATTAATTTATCCATTGTTCGTTGTTCGTAAAATAACGAACAAATATATTGATTTCTTTATTCTGAAAGCTTTTTCAGTTCAAATTTTCCTGAATGTTTTTTCATGACAAAAGTTAATGCTGTTTCATATTTCAACGATCTGTTTAACTTTGGTTTTTGATAGAATATTCTAATAAAACCGATTTATGAAAATTATCAAAACCTTCACTTTACTTGCTTGTATAATGCTGACAGGATTTATAAGTCAAAGTCAGAACATTTCACAATGGCGCGGCCCAAACCGCGATGGAATTTATCCTGAAAAAAATCTCCTGAAATCGTGGCCAGAATCAGGTCCGGAATTGCTCTGGACTTCCGAAGAAATAGGCATAGGATACAGTGCGCCTGTTATTGCCGGAAACAAACTCTTCATCAATGGCGAAATTAATCAGGTTGCGCATGTATTTGCTTTCGATGTGAATGGTAAGCTTCTTTGGAAAACACCCAATGGTAAGGAATTTTTTGGTGAAGGTTATTCTGCGAACTTTCCGGGAGCCCGCTCTGCACCAACTATTTACAGTGATTTGGTTTACGTTTGCTCTGGACTTGGCCGTATTTCCTGTTTGGATGCCCAATCAGGAAAAGAAAAATGGGCGGTGAATATGGTGGCTGATTTTGGCGGGAAACTTAACATGTTTGGTTATTCTGAATCGCTACAGGTTGACGAATCAAAAGTGTATTGCTACCCTGGAGGGAGCGAATCGAATGTGGTGGCTCTCGATCGTTTTTCCGGAAAACCAGTCTGGACTTCAAAGGCGCTTGGCGATCCGGTTTCGTTTTGTTCGCCGATTATCATTAAACTTCCGGCGCGAAATGTGTTCGTAACCCTGTCGCGCGAGTATTTATTGGGACTGGATACGAAAACCGGCGAGTTGCTTTGGTCGCACAAAGAAGATTCGGTGAAACTGGAAGGTGAACATTGCAATACACCTGTTTACTCAGATGGATTTATTTATAGTATTTCGGGCGACGAAAACGGGAATGGCGCCTATCAGATTCAATTGTCACCCGATGGGACAACCATCAAAGAGGTATGGAGAAATGGAAAAGTCCGGAATTCATTGGGCGGTTTGGTGAAAATTGGTGACCGCATTTATACCACTTCCGACGATAAAAAGCTGAAAGTGCTGGATGCTAAAACCGGGCAAATCGTTGAAATGCTCAATGGGATGAAAGGAAACCTGATCGCTGCTGACAACCTTTTGTTTTGCTATACCGACAATGGCTATGTAAACCTGATTTCAGGAATTGGTACGAAACTGGAAGTGGTTAGCAAATTCAAAATTACGAAAGGCGAAAAAGAACATTTTGCCCATCCGGTTATTGCCAACGGTGTGCTGTATATACGGCACGGAAATGCGTTGATGGCATATAGGGTGAAGTAGAGTTTTAAGGGATTCTACTCGTAAATTTATCTAAGTCATTCGATTGTCATTTTGTGGTCATTAAGTAGTCTTGAAATGACAAGGAATGACAATTCAAGACTACAACTGACTGTCTCCAATACCAAATAGTTAAGAAAACGGACAATCATATTTATCTTTTTACGGCTTAATCTTTTCCCATAAACCTACCAGTTTTTCCTGATAAATGGTTTTAATCTGTTGTTCGCTTTCGCCGATAGGTTTTACCGGAATCAGATCCATTACCTCTTCTTGCTTCATGCCGGAGTGGTACATCGTGTTTAGCGCGGCATTCAGTGTTTCGTAAATGGTCTCGCGGCTTTCTGTTTCAGTAAGTCCGATTTGGGAGCCAATTTTTTCGAGTTCCTGCCATTGAAACCAAAAATAAGTGGGCAACATTGCCGACAAAATAGCATAAGCTTCCAGTTTTTCTTCCGAAGTTTCGATCGTTTGTCCCAGTAAATTAAGCATTTCCAGAATGTACCATTTCTGTATTTCAGCTATTTCAGGAGCGAAACTTACCGGATTATAGCCATGATTGATTACTGAAGTTGCATTTGGAATTAAGCGCACGATTTGTTCAGCCGATTTTAAGACAGAGGCAATTTTTTCGATGGTAATTTTGGGCGCCAGCGAAATAAATATGGTTTGCTGACTTACTGCATTGCTTATTTTTTCGAGCGTTTCCATAATCATCGGAGGGTGCAAGGCCAGAAATACAATGTCTTTTCGGGCTGCTTCCGAAGCAGAGTCAAGTGTTTGAATAAATGGGAATTTTTGTTTCAGTGCCTGAAGTATTTCAGGATTGGTGTCGAAAATAGAGATTGAATCGAAAATGGCTTTTTTATTTACAAAGGCTTGCAGAAAAATCCTGGTAATTCTGCCTCCGCCGATAAAACCCAGTGATTTAGTTTTCATCTGTCAGTACTTTTTGATTTTTTTTGTTCGGTAAATTACGAATAAAGCTAAGTCATTTTTGTCGGATTTTATATTCATTCCCTGAAAATTATTGACAGTAAATCGTTGTATCAGACAAGAAATAAATAATTGCTTATTTTTGGATAATTGAACTAACCCAAATCTAACTAACATGAACATCAAAAATCCGGACTCACGTCGTAATTTTCTTAAAAAAGCTGCTGGGGTAACCATCGGAATGACTGGAATAACAGCAGTTGCAGCCAATTTGCCCAATAATATTCAGGAGAAGGAAACGAAAGGAAAACTCTTTGTAAACGATATTTCAGGAACCAAAGACCGTATTGAACGGGTGAAAATTGCAACGCTCGGAATGCAGCGGTACGATTGGGAACAGGGTGTGGTTGCACAGGCTTTCATGGAAATGGGTGAAATCGATTTGGCTGTATCGTTTGCACGCGGGGCAATACTTCGTCAGGAAAAAGGCCGCTTTTCGGTGCTAAAAGGCAATGGCCCGATTAACGATTGTGCCAGTATTGGCGAAGTGGTGCTTTTTGCCGCAAAACATACCGGCGATCCGATATTTCAGAAAGGAGCTGACGAAATGCTCGAAGTAATCAAAACGACCAGTCATAAAACCACCGACGGAATTATTTACCATACACAGGAACCTCAGCGGGGAATATGGTCGGATGCAACTTATATGTTGCCGCCTTTTCTGGCTGCTGCCGGAAATTTTCGGGAAGCGATGAAACAGATTGAAGGGTACCGGAAATACCTGTATAACGAAAAGGATCAGCTGTATTCGCACATGTGGGACGATGAGAAGAAAATATTGAACCGCGCTGATTACTGGGGTGTTGGCAATGGCTGGTCGGCTGCCGGAATGGTGCGGATTATTAAGATGTTGCCCGATTCGATGATGGCCGAAAAGAAAAAACTGATCGGCTTCACCAAAGATGTAATCGACGGTTGCCTTAAATATCTTCGTCCCGATGGAATGTTTCACGATGTTGTGAACCGGCCCGATACTTTTGTTGAGGTGAATCTGAGCCAGATGCTTTGCTATTCGATTTTCAGGGGTGTGGCAGCGGGTTATATCGATTCGTCGTACCTGAGACCAACAGAAATTATGCGGAAAGCAGCCAACGACAAGGTTGATAAGCTCGGATATGTAAATGATGTTTGCGGCGTTCCCAATTTCAATCGCCCGTATTTTGCTCCAGAAGGTCAGGCCTTTTATCTGCTGATGGAAACTGCCGCAGCCGATTTGGGGAAGAAGTAGTAGCTTTTGCAAATGTCCGATGCCAAAAGGCGAACGGCAAAGGATAGGCTTGGTCTTGAAATAGCGTTTACGCCAAATTGAAATGCTGATATCCTTTGCCGTCTGGCTTTAGCCGACGGACATAAATTTACAAAAAGAGCTTGCAGATTTTCCCTGCAAGCTCTTTCGTTTTTATGTTTTTCCTGAAAATTGTGACTGTAAACTGCGGCTGGTTCTAAACAATTCCCCGTTGCTTCTTTATCGTTTCCCAGGCTTCGTTCACTTTCTGGAACTTTTCATGAGCTGCTTTCTGGATGTCTTCACCCAGATAATGAACTTTGTCGGGATGGTATTTTACAGCCATTTTGCGGTAGGCTTTCTTCAGTTCATCGTCGGTAGCGGTGGCTTCAACTTCCAGAATTTTATAGGCAGCATCGGTGTTTGCAACAAACATTGCTTCAATCGACTGGTAATCTTTTTCGCTGATGCCCATCTGTTGCGCAATATGCATTATCAGCTTGTGTTCGGTTTCGTGAACCTGTCCGTCGGCATCGGCAATTCCGAAGAGGAAATGCACCAATTGCAGACGTGACGGATGATCCATGTTTTTGCGAATCTGCTGGCATACTTCAGTAACCGGAATATTCTGATTCAGCAAGTCGCGAAGTATTTTAATGGCTTCGCCCGCAGCCGCAGTTCCAAACGAACGAACGAAAAACTGTTTGGTGTATTCAAGTTCCGACTTTAATATTTTACCGTCGGCTTTCATTACCGCGGCAACCAATACGAGCAGGCTCATCACATATCCACCCTGCGTGGTGGTTTGCCCTGATTGAGGTGCACTGCCAATTTGTAATTGCTGGCTTTTATCAAACAACGATCCGACTACAAAACCTACAATTCCACCAATAGGTCCGAATAAAGCCCATCCCAGACCACCACTTATCCATTTTCCAAACTTATCCATGTATCCTTAATTTTTTATCAATTTCTATAATTTGCGGGATGATTAGTTCATCCTCGTTGTTACAGATTACAAAATCCGCAAGTTTAATTTTTTCAGCATCGCTCATCTGATTTTTTATTCGCTGCATAACCAGTTCTTCCGATAGATGGTCGCGCTTTGTAACACGTTTTATTCTTTCTTCAAGCTTGGTAGCCACGGTAATTGTTTTGTCCATATTTTTATAAAATCCACTTTCGAATAAAATGGCCGCTTCGTGCAGAACGTATGGAGCCTGTTTTGTCGAGCACCAGTCGTCGAAAGCTTTTCGCACCACAGGGTGAACTATTGAGTTGAGTCTGGCCAGCAAAGATGGGTCGTTAAAGACAATTCCGGCCAGGTATTTTCGGTCGATGGTACGATCGGGCAGGTAAACTTCTTTTCCGAAGACGCGAATCAGCTGATCACGAATTTCAGAACTGGTATTCATTAGCTGTTTTGCTGCCAGGTCGGCTATAAAAACGGGAATGCCCAATATGGAGAAAACCCGGCATGCAGTGCTTTTCCCGCTTCCAATGCCTCCGGTTATTCCAACTTTGATCATACGTTTAGTTTTCAATCAGATATTCAATTTCTTCAGGAGTAATTTTAATATCGTAAAGGTAAGCCGGAGTTGATTCCTGTGAGATTTTTAATCGCTGTTTGCCTTCTTTTATTTCTGAAAAAGAAACAGAAAGTTTAAAATCTTCAGGCTGCATGTTTTGAAAACGGCTTAATCCGACCTGAAAAGTGACTTTTACTTTCGAAGGGAAAAGTTTGATAGTCATGTCAGAAGGAGAATCGTTCAGCATTACGGGTATCGAAAGTTGCGCTTCGGTATATTCTTCAACCGGAATATTAATTGCCACTTCCAATGGTTCAAAAAAGGTTTCTTTAATATTTTGCAACGATGCTTCTGTTTGAACCGATTGGTCAACGGCATTAAATTTCTGCGATTCAGTTAATATAAAATGCAAAGTGTCGAGCACCGACTGCGGACCGTTTACCTGCACAGAATCGGGTGATGCAGTGATTTCTCCTGAAATTTGAAACTGCTTTTTCAGGTTAACCGAAACAATGGGTTTTACCTTGACCCTTTTTTGCCCCGTTTGGTCGAATTTGAAGAAAAGGGTGTCGGGCGTCATGTTTAGAATTTCCAGTTCGTTCGATAACTGGTAGGCAAGGTCGGAAAGAAACAGCCGGGTAGGGAAGGCAAAGCTGTTTCTCCTTCTCTCGATCATCCGGTTGCTGGTAAGGTTGTTCACATTGAACTCCATCGGCATAAACAAAAAGCTCAGCTGGTGCCGGATGATTGTAAACCCATGAGCTTTGATTCTCAGATCAAACTTTTCGGGAAGCTGAGTTGACAGGGTTTTATTGTTTGGCAGGTTGGTGTATTTTACCGGGGCAACAATGTCAACAGTGTAGGTTTTGCTCAGTGCGTTCAAAAACCAGAATCCGGTGGCAATACCCACGCAAATCAGAAATGCAACAACACGTTTATCGTTTCTGAAATATACCTTTTTCAGGTACTTAACAAATTTATATACCCAGTTTGTCTTCACGGCATCAAATATAAAAAAAAGGGCAGACATAGTGCCGGCCCTTATTAATTCGTTTGTGTAGGTTCAATTATTTCTGAACCTGAACGTCGCTCATATCCTTTACGATAGCGGCTTTGTCAACTCTTATTTTTACGTTGTCGTCAACCTGAAGAAGTACGGTATTGTCCTTAATTTCAAGGATTTTTCCGTAGATACCGCCAGTTGTTACAACTTTATCGCCTTTGGCAATGCTGTTGCGAAAAGCAGCCAGTTCTTTTTGTTTCTTCATCTGAGGTCTGATCATAAAGAAATAAAAAACTACGATGATCAAAACCAAAGGAAGGAATGTCATGATCGGATTTGGTTCGGCGCCTTGAGCCGGTGGTGCCATTAATAAATAGTTCATGTGTAAAATGTATTTAATTTAACTGTATATCTCGATTAACTCGTTTGTAATGTTTGCTTTTATAAATATTTGTTTTTCAGGCTGATCGGCATTCGAAAATACAGTAATTGTTTGTAACTGCCGTCCAACTTCACCCGCCGAATTGTAAATCACCTCAATCTGTCCTTCTTTCCCTGGTTCAATAGATTTATTCGGAATTACAATTTCAGTACATTTGCAGCCCGATTCAACCCTGTCAATTACCAGTGTTTTGGTTCCTTCATTCCTGAAAACAAACGTGAAAGATACTACTTCGCCTGATTTGAGGGAACCAAAATTATGCATTTCTTCGGAAAAGACAAATTTCGCAACTCCCGATTCATCCGGTTTTACAGCAGGTTCTGCTTTTTTTGTTCCCGAATTACATGAACCGATCAGAACCATGAATAGGATAAAAACCAACCAGGCTGATGTAAACTTTTGCCTTTTGCCTTCTGCCTTTTGCCTTTTTTTCATTCTTCCCCTTCTCCAATCAACCCACGTCCTGCCTTTAATATTTTGTTCGCTTTCTTCAGGTCTTTTAAGGCTTTATCCAGAATGCCGTTGATGAAATTACGGCTTTTTTCGGTGCTGTAATATTTCGACAATTCGATGTATTCGTTCATTGTCACTTTGGTAGGTATCGACGGAAAATAAAGGAATTCGCTGAGTGCCAGTTCAAGAATCAGGTTGTCGATAAATGCGATTCGTTCGATATCCCAGTTTACAGTGTGCTGCTTAATCATTTCCATGTTGTCGCTGTGGTTTAATACCACTTTGCGATACAGGTCTTTTGCAAACTGATGATCTTCTTCGTCTTTAAACATCGGGAGCAGAGCTTGTCGTTCATCGCTTGTTTCCTTAAATTTCTTGAAAGTCTTCAGAATCATGCTTACCACAAAATCAAGATCGTCGTTCCAGTAAATACTCTGCTCTTCGAGCAACGATTCAATATCCTCGTTGTCCAGAATCAGGTATTTGAAAATATCCTCCACCATCTTGCGATCGTCGGAGTACGACTGCTTTGGCGCCTGCATGTATTCTTTGTAGAAATCCTGATCGATAAGAGCCACGTAGATTTTGCGGATCAATTCTTCATTGTCGTTCCAGGTGAGCTTGGAATTGTCAATGTATTTATTGAGCGAAATGTTGTTTTTGAGTTGACTGATCAGCTGGTTGTTTATGAAACGGGTATTTGGTGCAAGGTCTTCTGAAGTCGGACGGTACTTTTTCATACCCAAATCAATGCGCTCTTCTGCAAACTTTTGAATGTCAATTATAAGCGCCATCAGATAGTGATACAAATCAAACGTTTTCTGGAGGCTGAAAAAAAGTTCTTTTTCTGAGTTGTTGATGGATGTGTCGGGTGAAGAAAAGAACGCGTACAATATCTGCAATACTTTGATTCGGATTATTCTTCTGCTAATCATTGTCTTAGAACCTGTTTAAATATGGGAGCGCAAAGTTAAAATTTTTTCTCATAACAGTTCAGAGCACGATCGTTTTATTGGATGCAAACATGTTTTTTAACCACTTGGATACATTGATCAAATTCAAAAAAAATATCCAATGTAGAATATCCAATACTCAATATCCGGAATTTTAGCCTGATGTGAATAGCAAATTGAAAATTGATTATTGAATATTTTCTCCCTTTTGCTGGTCGGAGGGTTCCTCCGGCTGGTTCCAGTATTCATCTTCTGAATCTGCTTCTTCAGGTTCGTTCTCCCAGCTTGCCGATGGTCGCACCGGTCCCTGAAAACGATAATAGAAAGCCAGCATCAATCCGCTGGCAGCGCCCCACAGATGGCTTTCCCACGAGATTTCGGGTTTAATCGGGAAAATTCCCCAGAACATACTTCCGTAGAGAAAAATTACAATAATTCCGATTGTGAGCAAGTTGGCATCTTTACGGAACACTCCGCTGAAAAACAGGAAGGAAGCCAGTCCGTAAACAATCCCGCTGGCGCCAATATGGTACGATTCGCGCCCTCCGAGCCAAACACATATTCCCGAAAGAATGTAAATCAGGAAAAGAATGCGGTAGGCAAGGTTGCGGTAAAAATACAGCAGGGCAAATGAAAGTATCAGGAAAGGCACCGAGTTCGACAGCAAATGCTCGTGCCCGCTATGAATAAAAGGCGAGAATAAAATGCCGGGCAATCCTTTAATGTGTAATGGCAGAATCCCGAATCGCGACAAATCAAGGTTCAGCGTATTTTCAACCAGTTTTACCAGCCAGAACAATCCAACAATTACAACCGGAATCAGGAGACTGTACTTGAAAATCTTCTTTTCAGTTTCCTTGTCAAAAGGCTCGTGACCGCGGGGGTAATAGTCGAATAAAGGCATTTAAACCAACGATTTAATCAACGCAGTGAAATTGTAAATATCTTCCTCTTCAGTATCAAACGAGGTCATCCAGCGTACTTCCGACCGGTGTTCGTCCCAAACGTAAAAAAAATATTTTTCCTGAAGCAGTGGGATGATTTCAGGAGGAACAATGGCAAAAACGCCGTTGGCTTCAACTTCCTGAGTTAATTTTATCGCCGGAATTTTCATGATTTCCTGTTCGAGCAATTTGGCCATTTTGTTTGAATGGCTTGCATTTCGTTTCCAGAGGTCGTTGCTGAAATAGGCAATGAACTGCGAGCTTACAAAACGCATTTTCGAGAACAGTTGCATGCTTTGCTTGCGGATGTATTTCGAGTTTTTCGATAATTCAGCATTGAAAAACAGCACAGCTTCACCCAACATCATGCCGTTTTTGGTACCACCGAACGAGAGTACGTCGATTCCTGCATCAACGGTGAATTCGCGAAAAGGCAGGCCGAGCGCAACAGCAGCATTTGCCAGCCTGGCGCCATCCATGTGAACAAAAAGACCATATTCGTGCGCCAAAGTGGTGATTGCTTTTATTTCATCAACCGAATAAACAGTGCCCAGTTCGGTAACCTGCGATATGGAAATAATTTTTGGCTGCGAATGATGCTCAAAATCAAACCCATGTAAGTATTTGGAGATCCCTTCNNTGAGCTGTTTCGGCACAAATAACCGAATTGAATGAGTGTGTCAGCGTTGACAGGCTCAGCACATTGGCGCCGGTTCCGTTGAAAACAAAATAGACATCTGTTTGCTCTCCGAATTCCTGTTTGAACCGCTGAATGGCCATTTCAGTAATTGCATCGCCACCATAACCTACTACATGTCCTTCGTTGGCAGCATAAATGGCACTTAAAATTTCAGGATGTATTCCCGAATTATTGTCGCTCGCAAAACCTCGTTTCATCGTTTAAAGTTGTAATTTTAAGTTGTAAATTTTTGCGGTATAAAAGAACTTAAAATTTAAACCTTCGCAAAATGAATACTGAACTGAAACTAAGCGAAAAGTTATTTTGTTTATCGGTGAATCCCAAAAGCGGAGGTATTTTAATGAATGCTTCAGCTGCTTTGGGAATTACTCTGGCGGGGTCGGTATTTGTAGAACTAATAAAAAATGAGTTGGTTACGCTTGAAAACGGACATGTTCATCTGATCAATCCTACTGTTCAGAACGACGAAATTCATGAGTTTTTTCTGAAGCCAATCCGCCAGAGAGAAAAGGACCGGAAAATAAGGAACTGGATTGCCTGGTTTAATGGCCGTAACCGGAAAATCAGAAAAATATTTATGCGCGATTTAGTTCGAAAACACATTCTTCGGGTCGAAGAAAAGCGTTTCCTGTTTATCCCGTACAACAAAGTATATCTGAAGAACCGCGAACTGGTTGAAACTTTCAGTAAAGAAATTAGGAATACTTTGCTTGGGAAGTCAGAACCGTCAGACGACTCAGTTATTTTATCGGTAATGTCTGCAAAAACAAATTTGCTGCCTCGTATTTTTCCTGAAAGAGCCCAACGAAAATTGGCAGCAAGCAACTTAAAAAAACTTCCGGAGACAACCATTTCAAAAGCAGTTCAGGAAGCAATTGAAATGATGCATGCGGCTGTAATTGTTGCGGCAACCTGAGTGTAACCCGAGGATGGCGAGTTAGCGACAGGGCGACAAAGGAACCGGGAGAGGGGGTGATGGTGAATTTGAAATAATATCGCTGGCCACACTGCCAATTTTAGTATTTGAAAACATTTAATCGATATTTTGATTCCTATGGGAAAAGTAAGCATCTTCTGGTTTAGGCGCGATTTGCGCACAAACGACAATCACGGATTGTTTCAAGCTTTGAACTCTGGGTTTCCGGTGGTTCCGGTTTTTATTTTCGACCCGGCAATTCTGGCTCAATTCCCCAATCCGAACGATGTCCGGCTAACTTTCATTCATCGGTGTCTGACCGATTTGAACCGCGAATTTGCAAAACACGGTAGTAGTTTGCAGGTTTACTTTTCGCCTCCTGAAGTGGTTTTCAGGCAACTGGCAGCAAAATATTCTGTGCAGAGTGTTTTTGCAAATACCGATTACGAACCTGCGGCCATTGAACGCGATCAACAGGTCGGTAAATTGCTTCAATCGCTTGATATTGATTTTTGTACGTTTAAGGATCAGCTTATTTTTCATCATAACGAGGTGGCTAAAGCCGACGAAACGCCCTACACAGTTTTCACACCGTACAGCAAAAAATGGAAGGAAAAACTTTCAGGCGAGGCAATTCAGTTTTATGAAAGCGATAAGCTTTTGTTTCAGTTGAAACCGATGTCGCAAGGTTATTTTCCCGAATTGGCTGAAATTGGCTACCAAGCCCAATCAGTAATGTTTCCGGAGAAGAATTTCGATGAATATTTGATTGAAAATTATGCCAAAATGCGCGATTTTCCTGCTGAAAACGGAACCAGCCGATTGGGAATTCACCTTCGGTTCGGAACTGTCTCGATTAGAAAACTTACCCTGTTCGCTCAAATTCATTCCGAAATATTTTTGAATGAACTGATCTGGCGAAACTTTTATATGGATATTCTGTGGCATTTTCCGCATGTAGTTGCCCGATCGTTTAAGCCGGCGTATGACTTTATTCCGTGGCGAAACGATGAGGCAGATTTTAAGCGCTGGAGCGACGGACAAACCGGCTACCCGATTGTGGACGCAGGAATGCGCGAACTGAACCAAACCGGTTACATGCACAATCGCATTCGCATGGTAGTTGCCAGTTTCCTAACCAAACATCTGCTGATTGACTGGCGATGGGGCGAAGCGTATTTTGCTGAAAAACTGCTCGATTACGAATTGGCCTCAAACAATGGCGGCTGGCAGTGGGCGAGTGGTTCGGGTTGCGATGCCGCTCCGTATTTCAGGGTTTTTAGTCCCGATTTGCAAACCAAAAAGTTCGATCACGATTTAAAATACATCCGCAAATGGGTGCCGGAATTTGAAACCTTCGACTATCCAAAGCCAATGGTTGATCATACTTTTGCCAGGAATCGGGCGATTGAAACCTACCAAAAGGCACTGAAATAAGGGGCAAAAAAAGCGGTCATCTTCCGAAAACCGCTTTCAAATTTAATCCACCAGACCCAAGAACTATTTTTTAATCCAACTCAAAATTTTATCATCATCAGGCTTTACTTTGGGAGCAACCATGTCAACTAGCTTCCCATTTTCGTCGATCAGGTATTTCTGAAAATTCCACGAAACATCCGAATCAAGCACACCATTCTCGCTTTTGCTGGTAAGCCATTTGTACAAAGGATCAATGTCGTCGCCTTTCACCGAAATTTTCGACATCATCTGAAATGTAACCCCGTAGTTTTTTTCGCAGAATTCAGCAATTTCTTCATTTGAACCAGGTTCCTGTTTCATGAAATTATTGGCAGGAAAACCAATAATTGTGAATTTTTCTCCACCATAAGTTTCGAACAGCGATTGCAGCTGTTTGTATTGTGGAGTCAGACCGCATTTTGAGGCAGTATTTACTACCAATACCTTTTTGCCCTTCAGGCTCGAAAGGTCAAAATCTTTACCATCGATGTCTTTCACTTTAAAATCGTAAAATGATTTCTGACTGAAGGCAAGCGTTGATATAATGAGCAGGCTAAGAATCAATGTTGTTTTTTTCATGTTTTGTTTATTAATTTTAATTAGGAGTGAAACAATCCATATTCGTAAAAGTTTTTGTCAGCTTGTAAAAAGTTATGATTGAAAGCTTGATTTCTTTTTGTTCCTGTTTTTGTTAATAAATTTCGCCCTTGCCATTAGGTCAGAATTAGTATATTTGGGCGTTCAATGAAGCACATTTTATGGAGAATTTTATAGTTTCTGCGCGGAAATACAGGCCCGATACGTTTCAAACAGTTGTTGGTCAGGCATCGATTACATCGACATTAAAAAATGCGATCAAAAATAGCCAGCTTGCTCATGCTTATTTGTTTTGCGGCCCTCGTGGGGTTGGAAAAACTACCTGTGCGCGTATTTTTGCCAAAACGATTAATTGCCAGAATCTTGGTGCCGAAATTGAACCCTGCAACGAATGCGAATCATGCAAGGCGTTTAACGGAAGCCGGTCGTATAATATTCATGAACTTGATGCCGCTTCGAACAATTCTGTTGATGATATCCGCAATCTGACCGATCAGGTTCGCATTCCCCCGCAGATTGGACATTACAGCGTTTATATCATCGATGAGGTTCACATGTTGTCGCCGAGTGCATTCAATGCATTCCTGAAAACACTTGAAGAACCGCCGCACCATGCAATTTTTATATTGGCAACCACCGAAAAGCATAAAATTATCCCAACGATTTTATCGCGTTGCCAGATTTTCGATTTTAACCGAATTAAAATCAGTGATATAGCAAATCATTTGTTGTATGTTGCCCAGAGTGAAAGTGTTGCTGTTGAAAGCGAAGCGCTGAACGTGATTGCACAAAAAGCTGATGGCGCCATGCGCGATGCATTGTCGATTTTCGACCAGATTGTTAGTTTCTCCGGAAGAAATATTTCATACAAAGATGTGATTTCCAACCTGAATGTACTCGATTACGATTACTACTTCCGTTTGGTCGATTTGTTCCTGAAGAACGATATCTCGGGCAGTTTGCTGCTTTTTAACGAAATTCTTGATCACGGTTTCGAAGGTCACCATTTTATTACCGGCTTAAGTTCGCATTTCAGAGATGTGATGGTTTGCAAAGATCCTGTAACAATTCAATTGCTTGAAGTTGGAGGCGAAATCAAAGAAAAATACAAAATTCAGGCAGCCCGCTGCGACAACGATTTCCTGATTGGAGCGCTGCAGATTGCAAACGAATGCGACCTTCAGTACAAAGCAAGTCAGAATAAAAGGTTACTGGTTGAGCTGGCAATCATTAAAATTTCGCAGCTGACCCTAAAAAAAAAATAGCTGACGGGAACGACGAAGAAGCGATTCTCCCAATCTTTAATCTTGCAGGTCAGCCAACACAACAGGTAGTTGCAACCCCTAAACAAACTGCTGAAAATATTTCGGCTGATGTTCCGCGACTCGAACCGATTGAGAAACCTTCCACCACCAAAGTGATCCGGAGAGTGGGCAGCGCTTTCACACCGTCAATCAAAGATGCGCTTTCGGGAAATGTTCAGGAAAAAAAAGTACAGGACGACAGCCAGAAAACCATCTTTAGTCAGTATCAGGAGAATGATTTTGAGGTGTTTACATCAGAACAGCTGACAGTAAAATGGAACGAATTTCTGGATAAAATTGCAGATCGCCCCAGTTTATGTGCAGCGTTGTCGAATGTTCCTGAAATTACAGATGGCAATAAACTGTCGCTGAAAATAGGAAATTCGGTACAGGAAGAAGATGTAAGGCAAATTAAACCTGAACTGGTCTCATGGTTACGAAAAGAACTCCGAAATGCCGGAATTGAAATCACGACCCGGCTCGAGAAAATTGAATCGGAGCGAATGATCTTCTCCGATTCGGAAAAACTGCAAATGATGCTTCAGAAGAATCCTGAATTATTTGAATTGAAGCAAAAGTTTAATCTTGATTTTAGTAATTGATCATTAATTGGTTACGGGATATTTGATAAATTATTTTATTCATTTTATGTTTGGAGTTACAACTCGGGTAAAATTTTGTATTTTTATTGAAAATTGAAAAACATAAGGCTATGATAAAGAAAGAAGTATTAGATGCAATCAATGAGCAGATTAATGCAGAGAGTTATTCTGCATACATGTACCTGTCAATGGCTGCTTATTTTGAAGATTTGGGATTGTCGGGCTTTGCTAACTGGATGAAAGTTCAGTACCAGGAAGAGGCTGCGCACTCATTAAAATTCTTCAATTATCTGACCGAACGTGGCGGACGCGTTGTTTTGAAAGCAATTGCTCCGGTTCCGGTTGAGTTTGATGGTATTGTGGATGTATTTGAAAAAACTCTGACTCATGAAAATCATGTTACTGATTTGATTAACAACTTAATGAATGTGGCTATTGCTGCAAGCGACCATGCCTCGCAGAGCTTTCTGAAATGGTTTGTTGACGAGCAGGTGGAAGAAGAAGCCAATGTAGAGAAGATTCTTTCGACACTGAAACTCATTAACGGACAGGGTAATGGAATTTTTATGATGGATCGTGAAATGGGACAGCGAGTCTTTGTTGATCCGAATACGGCAGTCTAAAATTTTTTACAAATAGTAATTTGAAAAAGGCTGCCATTTATGGCAGCCTTTTTTTTATCTTTTTTTCGGTTTATTCAGCAAATTTAAGCAAGCGTAAACCTATATTATCATTTATAAATTAATACAAAAAGCAATGGGAAATTTAATAGTTAATAGTTTGGATTATCAACGGATTCAGAGACAAATTAAGGAAGCAATGGTGCAAAAAACAATTGATGTTGCCGAAGCTGAAAAGTTAATTAAAGAGTTGAATTCTGCCACTATTTTAACACCCCATGAAATACCGGCAGATGTGGTTACAATGAATTCTGTTGTGAAAATTTCGTTTGCAGATAGCGGGAAACAACTGGAATTTAAGATCGTATATCCAAACGAAGCGAATTTCAAGGAGAAAAAGGTTTCTATATTCTCGCCGGTTGCTACTGCCCTCATCGGGTTCAGAGTTGGCGATCTGATTGAATGGATGGTTCCCGGTGGATTGACGAAAATCAGGATCGACGAGATTGTTTACCAACCTGAAGCTGCGGGTGATTTTACTGTCTAAGAAATGATTTTCTTTGACTGCCTGTTTTAACGTGATGCAGTTTTTACGTTCTGTTATTTCAATATTGAAAATGTGATGATGATGACTGATATAGAAAAAGCCTTTGCAGGGTTCTTCGAAATTTGCAAGACAAACATTCCGGAGAAAGATCATTCCAGAATTATGGATACCTATTCCTTTGTTTGCGGGTTTTTTGGTGACAAGAGATGGGAGTCAGGCGAAATAATTGTGGTTCACTCCATCGAAGTGGCAAAAATTGTCGTTCAGGAAATAGGTCTGAGTACCGATTCGGTAATGGCCGCTTTGTTGCACAATGTATATTACCAAACCGAGCATATTAAAGAAGTTGAAACGAGATTTGGAAAAGCTGTAACTTCGATTTTAGAAGGAATGGCCAAGATCAATTCGCTGGGAACCGATACCGTTGAGCTGCATTCCGAGAATTTCCGCAACCTGATGCTTGCAATGGCCGGCGATGTGCGGGTTATTCTTGTAAAAATTGCCGATCGCCTGCAGGTGATGCGCCATCTCGATTCACAAAATGAAACTGTTCGTACAAAAATATCAGTCGAAACTTCGCATTTGTATGCTCCACTGGCTCACCGGCTTGGTCTTTATTATATTAATTCGGAGTTGCTGGATCTTTGCCTGAAATATCAAAATCCAAACGCCTACAATTCGGTAGCCTTGCGCCTGAAGGAAACCGACAGGGAACGTGCCAATTTTGTGGCCGAGTTTGTTAAACCTATCGAGAATAAACTGAATTCGAGAGGATTTTCATTCGATATGAAGGCGCGTACCAAATCCATCAATTCAATCTGGCGGAAAATGCAAACCCAGAAGGTTGAATTCGATGAAGTAATGGATTTGTTTGCCATTCGTATTATCCTGAACACAGAACTTGAGAATGAAAAATCTGACTGCTGGCAAGTATATTCGATTGTAACCGAAGAATACCAGTCGAACCCGAAACGTATGCGCGATTGGATTACCATTCCGAAATCGAATGGTTACGAATCGCTTCATGCCACTGTTTTGGGGCCGAACGATAAATGGGTCGAAATTCAGATTCGCACCCGCCGTATGGACGAAATTGCTGAAAAGGGTTTGGCTGCTCACTGGAAATACAAGGGAGGAACCGGCACTTCAGAAATGGAAAAATGGCTTGCCAACGTGCGCGAAATATTGGAGAATCCTGATCTGAATATGGTCGATTTTATCGACGATTTCAAGATGAATGTTTATGCCGACGAGATATTTGTTTTTACTCCGAAAGGCGATTTGCGTAAATTGTCGGCTGGCGCTACTTTGCTCGATTTCGCCTACGAAATTCATTCAGGAGTGGGCGACCGGTGTATTGGGGGAAAGGTAAACGGCCGAAATGTAACACTACGCCACAAGTTGAAAAACGGCGATCAGATTTCGGTTGATACCGCCAACCATCAGCGCCCCAAAATGGATTGGCTCGATTTTGTGGTGACATCGAAAGCTAAAAACCGTATTAAAGCCAGTTTAAATGAGGAGGTAAAGCGTGAAGCTGAAAATGGAAAGGAGATTGTGCTCCGGAAAGTTAAGAACTGGAAAATTGAATACAACGACGACAGTATCCGCAAACTTTTGAAATATTATAAATTGAAACTGGCGCAGGATCTGTATTACAATGTTTCGGTAGGGAAGATCGACACGCTCGAAATTAAAGAGTTGCTGGTTGAAAAGAAGGAAGATACAGCCAAACAGCTTGTTGGGGAAATATTGCCAAAAGAGAAGGTTCAGGATCTGGAGTTTTCGGGAGGCGATGATTATCTGGTGATTGATAACAACATTAAAAATGTAATTTATAAGCTGGCGCCTTGCTGTAACCCGATTTTTGGCGATCAGATTTTTGGCTTTGTAACCATTGGCGAAGGCATCAAAATTCACCGGGCAAGCTGTCCGAATGCCCCTCAAATGATTGAACGATATCCATATCGGATCATCAAGGCAAAATGGCAGGAAACAAAGAAAAAATCATCATTTCAGGCAACCATCCGAATCGCCGGAACCGACGAGTTGGGTATTGTTGGACAAATTTCGCATGTTATCTCCAAAGACATCGGGGTGCAAATGCGTTCAATAAATATTGACACCAACAATGGCGTTTTCGATGGAACTTTACGTGTTTTTGTGAATGGTCTCGATCATTTAGACTTCCTGATGAACAAGCTTAAAAGTATCAATGGTATTATTTCAGTTTCAAGAGCCGAATAAATTTGGGATTTCAAACGATTAAAAACAGCATTAATGAACGATTTATTGTATGAAGCAACATTGTTGCTGGAAAAGAATGATCTGGCGGGTTCGTTGGAAAAAGTGAACCAACTTATTTTGACCGATGCTAATCGGGAAAGCTTTTTACTTCGGGGACGAATTCATTACCGAATGCAGAAATGGGGCGATGCAATGAACGATTATTATTCGGTTTTAGAGCTCGATCCACACAATCAGGAAGCAAAATCGGGACTGGAAATGGCCAAAAGTATTTTGGGTTATTTTACTCCTGATATGTTTAATCCATAGATAATTGTTGTTTTTATTTGTTAAAAATCCTGAATAGTGTTAAATAATTCTTAGGTTTTTTATTCTAATTTGTTAATTTTGGACTCCTCTAAAAAAGAATGGAATAAATAATTAAGAGAAAAACCTTTAAAAATTAGATGAATATGAAACGATTTTTTTTAGCTATTGTACTTTGTTTTGGGATTGTGGTAAGTTATGCACAGGATGAAAAAAGTGCAATTGATTTTAAAAATGAAGGCAATGATGCTCTGAGGGCAAAAGACTATCCGAAAGCATTGCAGCTATTTGAAGAAGCGCTTGCAAAATGGGGAGAAGAACCCAAAGATACTGCAATGGTGTATAATATGGCTTATTGTGCCTTTCAGGCAAAAAACTATGACAAAGCGCTGAAATTGTTTGATGAATCGATTGCCCTTGATTACAAAAAGGAAACTGCATTCTTATACAAGGCCAATACCTACAAAGCTTTGAAGAACGATGAAGAGTATGTAAAAACACTTGAAGCCGCATTGGCAAGTTCTCCTGATGATAGCAAGGTAAAATCCATGCTTGCTATTGTTTACGTTAAAGAAGCCAATGTATTTTATTCGGCTGGTGCAACCATATTGAAATCTGCCGCTGCAGATGTGGCTGCTGCGAAATACAAAACCACCGATGCGCCTTACAAAGAAGCAACCGAAAATGCAAAAGAAGAATTTAAAAAGGCATTGCCTGTAATTGAAAAGGCCTTGGATTATGATCCTGCCAACGCAACAGCAAAGCAATTAAAAGCTGCCTGCGAACAAGCAATTAAAGGATAATCTGTTAACCGGATTTTCAAAACGAGGCTGCCCGTAAAGGTAGCCTCGTTTTGTTTCGCGCCAGTTCTGATTTCGACGGCATCGGTAATTTTGAAATTAGAGTATTCTATTGCGCACAAATAAATGAAAGTATCCAGATAATTGTATTTGTTTATTTGTATTACTTTTGCCCACGAATCAGAAATTGACATGAGTAGGGATTAATAGGAGAGATGATTATGGATTATGTAGTCAGGTATTTTTCAGAATTGTATTATCTGCTGGGCGAAATGGCTCCCTGGTTGTTACTGGGGCTTGTGTTTGCCGGTTTGCTGAAGGTTTACTTTCCGCAGAAACACATCGATAAATATTTAGGAAAGTCAAATTTCAAGTCAGCTGTTAATGGCTCTTTGTTGGGAGTTCCCATGCCGCTTTGTTCATGCGGGGTAATTCCTACAGGTATTTCATTTTTCAAGAATGGGGCATCACGTGGCGCAACCAATTCGTTCCTGATTTCGACGCCGCAAACCGGAGTGGATTCGATATTCGCTACTTATTCGATGCTCGGTTGGCCGTTTGCAATACTTCGCCCAATAGTTGCTTTTACAACTGGTATTTTTGGAGGTATTCTCACTAATTTATTGATTAAAGAACGACCCAAAGTAATTGCTCCTCCGGTTAATTCAAAGTTTGGCGGTTTCAAAATTGACGCAGTGAAATTGGGGAAAGTGGAATCCAAAGACACCTGTGCCGACGATTCATGCGGCTGCCACGAAGCTCCGAAAAAAGACCGGCATAAACTCGTTCAGGCTGCCAATTATGCGTTTGTAGAGCTGCTTCAGGATATTGCCAAATGGCTGATTCTTGGGTTTTTAGTTGCCGCGCTTATCTCCGTATTGCTCCCGAACGACTTTTTCAGCATGTTTCAGGGCTACGGATTCCTCGAAATACTCATTGTATTGGCTGCTTCAGTTCCTATTTATGTTTGCGCAACAGGTTCTATACCGATTGCCGCAGTTTTATTGATGAAAGGTGTTTCGCCCGGTGCCGCGCTGGTTTTTATGATGGCTGGCCCGGCAACCAATGTTGCTACAATCACGGTTATAGCCAAAACAATGGGCAAAAAATCAATGTTCATTTATCTTGCATCCATTACTGGCGGGGCAATCCTTTTTGGTTTGCTCATCAACTGGCTTATTCCGGCCGATTTTATTTTAAGTAAAATGAACCATTCGATGGCACATGGTGAAGCGCATGAAATGTTCCCCAAATGGGTTGGGATTGCTTCATCGGCCATTCTTATAGTATTAATGGTTTCAGGATACATTGCAAACCGAATTCAAAAAAATACAAAAATGACAGCTGAAAAATTTCAAACAATCAAAGTAGATGGAATGACCTGCTCACATTGCGAGGCAAGTATTATCCGCAATCTTTCGAAGCTGGAGGGCATCGAAGAAGTGGTTGCCGACAGGAATACTTCGCAGGTAAAAATTAAGGGCTCAAAAATTAATTTGCCTGAAATTGAGCAAATTGTGACAGAGCTTGGCTATCAATATAAAGGAAGCCTGTAATGAACTGGATTGATTACAGTTTGGCCGTTTTAATCAGTTTGCCAATTATGGCAACTTTTGTTTTAGGTGCTTTTTTGGCCAGAAGCGGCAAACATGCCATGGGAAAACCCACCATCAATCCCATATTATTTTACACCGGAAAGTTTTTATTGTTTGGTGTTTGGGCTTTGTTCGGCTTCGTGTCTGTTTTTCCGGAATATCGTAATTCCGTGCCTTTTTTAATTCAGGATTTTACCCCCGATGCACAGAAGCTTTTGGCTGCCGTATTTTTGGTTCCGGCCAATCTGATTATTGTACCGGCTTATCTTTCGATGGGGCTGATTACCAACATCGGCCTGCCTGCCGGGAAACACGAACTCCGCACTTCAGGAATTTATTCCATCAGCCGAAACCCAATGTATTCGAGCTTCTTTTTTATGAACACTGCAACTTTCCTTTTCCTGCCAAGCCTACTGCTGCTTGCGGTAATGCTTTATGGAATGATCATCCACCATTTTATTATTCTTGGCGAAGAGAAATTCCTCGAAGAAGCATTTGGCGATGAGTTCAGAAAATACAAAGCCAGGGTGCCGAGGTATTTTTAATGCAGTTTCCCTTCTATCCATTCTATAAAGTCGAACGCATTCAACAACTGCCGTTCAAACGGGTTATTTTTCAGATACTGAAGGGTTTCCTTCTGTACAAGAAGTTTTTTGGTGCGTCTTTTTGTATCGGTTTCTTTCAGTGCGATTAATACGCTTTTCAGGATAATTTCTTCGCTTTTTAAAGGTTTTCCACGTTTTTTTAGTTCGCGTTCAATCGATCGTATCTCCGATTCGAGGTAGTCGAAGTCCTTCAATTCGCAATGAATAAGGATGTTAATGAATCTGACTGGTTTGGTTTGTGGCAATTGGCTGAAGGGTTTCCCTGCATTCAAAATTGGCCGTACCGCCTTCAATGCCTGTTTGTAGTTTTGGGTCCAGATTAGTACTACGGCTGTTTGTAACGCAATTTCGGCTTTTGTGGCAAAAGTCAGGTTGGTATCTATTTCTGTTAATTTATCCTGAATGGCGTGAAGGTGGGCCAATGCTTCCGTAAATAGTTTTTGGTCGGTCAGCATCCGGTTTTCGAAAATGAAAATGAGGGGCAGAATGGTTGCCTGGGCGGCAGGGAACTCCGATAGCAGGTTTTTAAGCTTGTCAATAAAGTGAGGCATTTCGGCATAATTGCCAAACCACCGCAGGTTGTTTAAAATCCCGCGAATATGGTTGATGTAGAAAAACGGCGGATTTCCCCAAAGTTTACGGTTGTTTTCGAACAACTGGTTGAGTTCGTAATACACTTTCAGACTCGATTTTGGATTGGCCGTTTTCATAAAGTAGGCCGACTGAAACAACAAATGGAGTTTTTGCGCTTCGAACGAATCTTTGTTTTGGCCTGAAATGGCCTGAAGTTCGTTGAATGCCAGATCGTTCAATTTGGTTTTTTCGGCCTCGTTGCGCACCGGGCCTTGTTTTATTTGGCGCAGCGAGATGAGATTGTACAATCCTGTGAGGTTCTCAATTGCGCGCTGTTGGCGCGATACCGATTCAATTTTTGATTGCTTCCGCACCAGCTCATCCTCGTCGATGCTGTCAAATTCCAGTTGATTGTAAATCCTGATTTCGAGTTTGGCAAAAAGTAAAAAATAGCTGAAAAATTCATATTCGAGCGCTGTTTTCTTGAACTTTCGGATCAGTTGAAGGCTTTCGTTGCACAGATTTCGTTTATAAAGGAATCGCGCCTGCTGGTAGGCTTTCAGAATCTGAAACTCAAGCTCCGACTCGGAGTCTTTTGCAGAAAGTTTTTCGAGCAGGTTTTGATACAGATGATTACAGGTAATTTCGAAACTGGATTTTGGCTTCAGTCTTGAAAATTCTGCTTTAACCGAGACTGCATCGTAATTCATTTTCTGGACGATCCGGTACAGCAACCTGTAATCTTTGTCTCCTTCGTAGGGCTGACTGTGTAAGTCAAAGTACCGTTTTTCAGCGCGGTCCATTGAGTTCATAAGCACGATAAGGTGATCGAGTTTCGACATACAAATGTTTTAGAAAGTACAGTGACTAAATTAGCGTTAAAAATGTAAATATTACTGAAAATATGTGATTTGTATATAGCAGTAAATTAGAATGATAAAGTACTGTTGAATTCTATATTTTGATTTTGAAAATATCAATTTTGACGAATATCGGTTCAATTCCTTGAATACAATCAATTAAGTTTGTACAAACTAAAATCCTATGCAACCTAAAAAAATACTTGTAGTTGGTAGCTCAAATACCGACATGGTGATCAAAACCAACAATTTCCCTGCTCCGGGCGAAACCATTTTAGGTGGTCGTTTTTTGATGAATGCCGGTGGAAAAGGCGCTAATCAGGCTGTTGCCGCAGTTCGTTTGGGCGGATTGGTCACCTTTGTCGGCAAAATTGGCGACGATATTTTTGGGAAGCAGGCTGTCCAGCAACTGGAAGACGAAGGGATCAATGTCGATTTTGTGGCGGTGGATCCTGAAAATCCAAGCGGTGTGGCTATGATTACCGTTGACCGCAAAGGCGAAAACTCGATTGTTGTGGCGCCAGGTTCGAATGGAACCTTGAACCCGGCTGACTTTGACAAATCTTTGACCGAACTTGATGAATCGGAATTTGTGCTGATGCAGCTCGAAATTCCTATCCCTACGGTTGAACACATTGCCCGAATGGCCACTCAAAAGCATAAAAAGGTAGTTCTGAATCCTGCTCCGGCTGCCCAATTACCCGACGAATTGCTTAAAAATCTTTACATTATTACCCCCAACGAAACGGAAGCCGAATTGCTGACCGGCATAAAAGTAACCGATCAGCAATCGGCACTGAAAGCTGCAACTCAATTGCATGAAAAAGGCGTAGAAGTGGTGATTATCACGATGGGAGCCGCCGGTGCATTTTTGTTTGTCAATGGAAGTTCGGAAATTATTCCGGCTCCTAAAGTGGAGGCTGTTGATACCACAGCCGCTGGCGACACCTTCAATGGCGCACTGGTGGTGGCGCTTTCGGAAGGGAAAACCATTCAGGAATCGATAACTTTTGCCAATAAGGCAGCGGCGATTTCGGTCACACGGATTGGGGCGCAGGCATCGGTACCGTACCGGAAAGAAATAGCAAATTAAATCGTAAATGATACAATTTATAACTCACTCACCCCGAAGTCCGCAAGCGGCCTTCCCCCTTCTCTTTTAAAAGAGAAGGGAAAAGCATCGCAGATGCCAGGGGATGAGTCAAAATATTTGTACATTGAAAGAATCATAATTAATTCACTCTTGAACCTTAAACCTAATCCAATGAAAACTAAATTATTCCTGCTTCTGATACTTGTTGTTTTTGCGGCAACTACATCGTGTAACAAAAAACAATCCTCATCGCCTGTTAAAACCAACCTCACCACTGAAATACTGAAAGATAAAATTAAAGGAGGCTGGGCTGGTCAGGTTATTGGCTGCACATTTGGCGGCCCAACCGAATTTCAGTTTAAGGGAACCATGATTCAGGATTATCAGCCGATTCCCTGGGGCAACGATCGTTGCAAGTGGTATTACGAGAATTCCCCCGGTTTGTACGACGATGTTTACATGGACCTGACTTTTGTGGATGTGTTCGAAAAAGAAGGACTCGACGCTCCGGCGAGCTCACATGCCAATGCCTTTGCCAATGCCGAATATATGCTTTGGCACGCCAATCAGGCAGCCCGGTACAATGTGCTGAATGGAATTGCTCCACCGCAATCAGGTCATTGGCTGAATAATCCTCATGCCGATGATATTGATTTCCAGATTGAAGCCGACTTTGCGGGGTTGATGTCGCCCGGAATGGTGAACACTTCAACAGAAATTTGCGATAAAATCGGGCACATTATGAATTATGGCGATGGTTGGTATGGTGGCGTTTATGTCGCGGCCATGTACTCGCTGGCGTTTGTTTCCAGCGACATCAATTACATTATTACCGAAGCCTTGAAATCTATTCCGGCGGAATCTGAATTTTACCAATGTATGAGCGACGTAATTCGCTGGAAGAAAGAGTTCCCGAACGATTGGAAAAGAAACTGGTTCGAGTGCGAACGAAAATGGTCGTCGGACAAAGGATGCCCGGATGGCGTTTTCAACAGCTTTAACATTGATGCGAAAATCAATGCAGCTTACATCATCATTGGCCTGCTGTATGGCGAAGGCGATTTTGGTAAAACAATGGAAATCAGCACCCGTTGTGGGCAGGATTCAGATTGCAACCCGGCAAGCGCTGGCGGAATATTAGGAACCATGCTGGGTTACAGCGCCATTCCTGAATTTTGGAGATCACCTGTATATCCGGTGGAAGATATGGACTTTAAATATACCACCATGTCGCTGAACGATGTTTACGAATTGGGCTATAAACATGCCATTGCAGTTCTGGAAAAGAACGGGGCAAAAATAAACGGTGATGCCATCGAAATCCCGTTTCAACAAATTGTACCTGCAAAACTGGAAGTTTGTTTTGAAGGCCATTTCCCGATTGAGCGAAATCATGCAGGTAAGCAGTTGAATAGTATCAATCCTGAATTTGAATTGGAGTTCGATGGGAACGGATTTGTTTTAACCGGAAATGCACAAAAGCTAAACAAGGATTTGCCTGAAGGTGTGCTTGAATTTGAAGTGTACGTTGACGGACAGAAGTTAGAACAAATAAAAATGCCGACCTCTTTTACAACCCGTAGGCACGAAGTTGCCTGGAAATACGAACTTCCGGAAGGAAAACATCAGGTAAAACTGAAGTTGCTGAACCCGCAGGAAGGCTATCAGGTGCGAGTTGATAATTTGCTGGTTTATAGCTCTGTGAAACCTGTGAATGCGTGGAAAACAAACTAACCTAAACCAATTTTAACCTATGAAACGACTACTTTTTATTTTGCTAAATCTGTTGCTGATTTCAAGTCTAAGTTGGTCGGCGCAGCCCGTCAAAATTATTTTTGATACCGATATGGGGCCCGATTACGATGACGTTGGAGCGATTACAATCCTTCATGCGCTGGCGGCCAAAGGCGAGTGCGAAATTCTGGCAACGATGGCCAGCGATGGCTATCCGTATATTGCACCAACCATCGAGGTTTTTAACCGCTATTTTCAGAAACCCAATATTCCGATCGGTGTTCCAGGGCCGGATGCGCCCAAATTTTCCTGCCCAAATCACTGGAACGATTCGCTGGTTGTGAAATACTTGCCAAAGCTGAAAACCAATGCCGATTATCCTTCGGCAACCGAAGTTTACCGGAAAGTATTAGCAGCCCAGCCTGATAAAAGTGTGGTGATTGTTACGGTTGGTTTTATTTCCAACCTGGCCGATTTGCTGAAATCGGGCCCCGATCAGTTCAGCAAACTTTCAGGAAAAGAACTGGTGGCTAAAAAAGTAAAGAACTGGGTAGCAATGGCGGGGGCATTTCCCGAAGGAAGTGAGTTTAATGTCAACCAACATGCCGCAGCATCGTATTACGTGTTCCAAAACTGGCCAACACCAATTCTTTTTAGCGGAGTTGAAATTGGGATGAAAATTATGACTGGCAACGAAGTGGCCACAAAAGGCACCAAAGGCAGTCCGGTTCAGTGGGCTTACGAATATTGTTTGTCGAACTACGAAAACAAAAAGTCGGTCAACCGTAATTCGTGGGATCACACCGCTGTTCTGTGTGCAGTGCGAAATCCTGAAAACTACTTTTATGTGATCGGAAACGGAACATTCGTTTGCAACGAAAATGGTTCAAACTCGTGGAATGCAGATAAAAACTCGAACCATTCATTCCTTGTACACAAATATACGTATCAGAAAATCGCCGATATTTTGGACGATTTGATGATGTTTGAACCAAAAGCTAAATAAGAAGCTATTTTTACTAACTCACCCCAAGCTACCTTACGGTGTCTTTCCCCCTCTCTCCCCGAGCTCGGGGTGAGTCAAAAAAGTAAAAATGCAACAGAATATTAACCATTTAAACCATCAACCATGTATATCGTCAATTCATATTTCCTTGCAGTCGTTCTTTGTTTTGTAACCATGTTGTGCTGGGGTTCGTGGGCAAACACCCAAAAGCTTGCCCAAAAATCGTGGCGTTTCGAGCTGTTTTACTGGGATTATGTGATCGGAATCCTCCTGATGTCTTTGCTCTTCTCTTTTACGCTCGGAAGTTCTGGAGAACTTGGACGAAGTTTTCTGGAGGATATTAGTCAGGCTGAAATGAAAAACATCGGCAATGCATTGCTGGGCGGAATCATTTTCAATGCGGCCAATATCCTGATTGCTGCCGCCATTGCCATTGCCGGAATGTCGGTGGCTTTTCCGGTCGGTATTGGTATCGCGCTGGTGTTGGGCGTTTTGGTAAATTATATAGCCAGTCCGCAGGGAAATGCAATATGGCTATTTGCCGGCGTAATCGTGATTACATTGGCAATTTTGCTCGATGCCGTAGCTTATAAAAAGAAATCGGTACAATCGCAGAAAGTGCCCACAAAAGGAATTGTATTGTCGGTAATTGGTGGTGTTATGATGGCCCTGTTCTATCGTTTTGTGGCCAGTTCGATGATTACCAGTTTCGAAACTCCCGAAGCAGGTTTCCTAACTCCTTACACCGCAGTATTTATCTTTTCAGTCGGAATTCTGATCAGTAACTTTGTGTTCAATACCATTCTCATGAAAAAGCCTTTCGAAGGTGTTCCGGTAACTTATTCGCAATATTTCGCCGGAAGCCTGAAAGAACATTTTACCGGCATTTTGGGTGGAATGATCTGGTGTATTGGGATGACTTTCAGCATAATTGCCGCCGGAAAGGCTGGATTTGCGATCTCGTACGGATTGGGGCAGGGCGCAACTTTGGTTGCCGCTTTGTGGGGCGTATTTATCTGGAAAGAATTTAAGGGTTCAAAAGGCACAACCGGATTGCTGGTAACCATGTTTATCCTGTTTTTTATCGGCATCGGGATGCTGATTTATGCCGGAATGTAAGTTAATCAGATATTCGTTTTTCTTGAAAATCCAAGGCTTTAAATGCTTTGGATTTTTTTTATTTTCAAATTCGATCATTCAGACCCATTGATTGATAGCTGAAACCCATGATTCAGAAATCGGTGACCTTTGCTTCTAGGTTTATTCCTTGTATTGATTTAAATTTGAATAGAATAATCAATTTTAAGATGAATTCAGCCAAATCATTCAGGGAATACTACGAAGTATCATTTTTTGATGGACGTGATAACGCAGAAGCACAAAAGCTTGCTGATGAGTTTTTTACTACCTTTATTCATAATACAACTCAAAAAATTGAATTACTTGAAAGTTATCTCTCGAAAGGTGACATTGACCTATTTTATGATTCCATAACTGAATTGAAATACCTTATTGAGTTTTCGGATAACCTAAGCAGATACTGGCATTTAATACGAGGCTATTCTGGCGCATTGTCGAAACTGAAAGCAGAAATGACTGTTAAAGGAGCGAAGAATTTATACGCCTATTACTACAGTAAATATGGAGATCGCAGGCTTTTGAGGGATGAACATTGGTTCGAGAAGAAACGATGGGAATTTCTGGATGAAATGCAGAACATCTATTTTGAAGACGATCTCCGTAAGTTTTTTCAGAAATATGAGCAGGTGTTATCTGAAAACATGAAAATCTATACCTCCTTTATAATGATGTTCATCATAGATCTTGAAACATGGGAGCTGCCGAATATTTCAATATCTCATGCACTAAAATCGAATTGCTAAAAAACGGTCTTCGCATAAACTAAAATCCTTTTTTGTTGTTTTCATAATTTATGGAGCCTTATTCGTAATGTTTTTACATTATGCTTATATTTGCAGGCACTTCATTTCATCTTCAGATGACTGAAATCCATTATTTTGAATTAAACGAACAATAATGCGCGATCCCAAAGATTTAAAAATACTTTTTGCAGAAGACAACCGGATCATTCAACGGATTGCTTTTTTTACCTTTGGTCAAATGGGTATTCCAATTGATTTCGCTTCAAACGGAAAAGAAGCATTTGAAATGTACCGGAATAAAAAGTATGATCTGATACTTATGGATATGCAGATGCCTGTAATGGATGGTTTGGAAGCTACCCGCCAAATCAGGGCTTTCGAGAAAGAAACAAATCCAGATACTCGTGTTTACATTGTCGCCCTTACTGCCAATATTATTTCAGAAAAGAAAGACGAATGCCTTTTGGCCGGAATGGATGATTTTATGGAAAAACCCTTTCAGGAACAGAAATTACGTTCCTTGCTTTTAAAGTCATTTTAGCTGATTTGACTGTACTTTTTGATCATCCAGATTTTGTTCCCCTTAATTTCTTTTAAATTGAACGATGCCTGTTCAGTATAGGGATTGTTTTTAATGAACTGTTATACAGCTTTGTGTAACTTTTGCAGGTTGTACTTATTTGTTAATGAATCTTATTATTTAGAACCTTATTAAATTTCGTATCATGTTGTTTTACTGAACGATCGTTAATACTTTTACCCAAAACAAATTAAGTAGAACCTATGAAACTATTATCGTTATCTGTAATTCTTTTTATATGCCTGTCGTTTTTGTCGAATGCACAGGAATCAACTAAATGGCGCGGAGTAAATTCTTCAGGAATTTATACTGTCGATAAACTTTTGCCACAATGGCCAGCCGAAGGTCCCCGGATTACTTGGTCGTTCGATAAATTGGGACAGGGATTTTCATCACCTGCTTTTGCCAACAACAAAATATACATCAACGGAATGGTTGACGGACAGGCAGTTTTGTTTGTACTCGACCAGAATGGTAAGGAACTTCAGCAATTTAAATACGGAAAAGAGTTTGATGCCAGTTACGCCGGAACTCGCTCAACACCAACAATTGTTGGCGAGTTGGCATATTTGTTAACCGGACACGGAAAACTGACTTGCCTTGATCTTAAATCAGGCAAACCTGTTTGGGAAAAGGATTTCCTAACCAATTTCGATGGAACGAATATTACCTGGGGCTATACCGAGTCGGTGCTTATAGACGGTGATAAATTGTTTTGTACTCCCGGTGGAAAAACAAATAATGTGATGGCCTTGAACCGTATGACTGGCGAAACTGTATGGAATTGCAGTGGATTGGGTGAAACGTCGGCTTATTGTACACCTTTATTGGTGAAACTTCCAGCGAGACAATTATTGGTAACACATACAGCCGGTCATGTTTTGGGAATTGACGCCTCAAACGGGAAAATGCTTTGGAATTTTGCTCATCCCAATCAGTGGGCTGTTCATCCTAANNGCGAACAAAAATACGCTTCAACCGAGGTGGGTAAAGGAGTAACCATTGCAGCTAACAAAAAGCTGATTGGTTATTCTGAAAGGGGCGAATTATTTTTGGCCGATGCCGATCCTTCAGCATTTAAGGTAATCAGTAAAACAAAAGTTACTCTTGGATCGGAGCAGCATTGGGCTCACCCGGTAATTAATAATGGCGTTATGTACCTGCGTCACGGGAATGTATTGATTGCCTATCAGATTTCGGAATAGAAAAGAATGAACTAAGCACAAAAAAACCAACTAAAATATATGAAACGAATACTCTTATCACTTGCTTTCTTTTTATTTGTTGTAATTGCTTTTGCTCAACCCATTCAGTGGCGTGGACTTAACCGCGACGGAAAATTTACGGATACCGGGTTATTGAAAAAATGGCCCGATGCCGGTCCCGAATTACTGATGAAAGTGGAAGGTATTGGCAAAGGTTATTCATCGGTTGTTGCCACTGATAAATTCATTTTTGCAACCGGAATGATCGATACCCTCGATTACCTTTCGTGCATTACTCCTGATGGCCAGACCAAATGGAAAGTAGCTTATGGCCGTTCGTGGGCAAAATCGTTTCCGGATACCCGCAGCACGCCAACCATTGAAGATGACCGGGTTTACATTATCAGCGGAACCGGAGAATTGGTTTGCCTGAATGTAAATGACGGGGTTATCCGCTGGAAAGTGAATGTGGACAAGGATTATAATTCTGAATGGCACATTTGGGGTGTTTCAGAATCGCCGTTGATTGTGGACGATAAAGTGATTTGTACTCCCGGCGGAGCCAAAACTTCGGTCGTCGCTTTCGATAAAATGACCGGAAAACCAGTTTGGCAAAGCGCAAGCGTGGGCGGACCCCGTTCCTATGTTTCTCCAATAATTTATGAATACAAACAATTCAGATATGTTCTGGCTGTAACCGGAACTCATTTGGTTGCTTTGGAACCGGCTTCAGGAAAAGTCGTGTGGTCGTTCAAATATTGGGATGGCGCGAAATGGGATCAACCCGGGTTGATCTGGACTAATACGCCAACGTTCAAAGGACGCGATATCTTCCTTTCGATGGGGTACGATTACCGCAATGCGATGGTCGAAATGAGTGAAGATGGAATGTCGGTAACCGAAAAATGGAGCAATATGACTCTGGACAACCATCACCACGGGTTGATTGAACTGGATGGTTTTATTTATGGATCGAACTGGCAAAGCAACAGCAAAGGCAAATGGGTGTGCATGAACTGGGAAACCGGAGAGGTGAAATACGAAACCGAATGGGCCAATAAAGGTGCTCTGGTTTACGCCGATGGCATGTTTTATATTTTGGAAGAAAAAGCCGGAACGGTTGCGTTGGTAAAACCCGATCAAAACAGCTTTGAAGTCGTGAGTTCATTTAAATTACAAGGCGGGAATGGTCCATTCTGGTCGCATCCGTTTATTGCCAACGGCAAACTGTACCTACGCCACGGCGACGTTTTGTTTGTGTACAACATTAAGGCTTAATTTATTCCTGAAAAGATGACGAAAATTCTCACCTTTCTTTTGCTCACTTTTATTTTTTCCGGAAGTCTTTTATCGCAGGATTTGGTCGAATGGCGTGGCCCGAATCGTTCCGGAATTTATCCTGATCAGAATCTACTGAAAAGCTGGCCTGAAAATGGGCCCTCGCTTTTATTGGAACTGAATGATATTGGGAATGGCTATTCGTCGCCGGTGGTATATAAAAATACGATTTATGTAACCGGGAGAAAAGATACATTGGATGTGGTTTCGGCCTACGAGATGAATGGGAAGAAAAAATGGGAAACTGCCTACGGGAGTGCCTGGCCGCGTACTTATCCTGAAACACGAAGTACTCCAACTATCGAAAATAACCGGATTTATCTGGTTAGTGGGATTGGTCAGGTCGTTTGTGTTGATGCAGTTTCCGGGAAATTGATTTGGAATGTAAATGCGAATAACGATTTTAAAGGAGAGCCACATCGGTGGGGAACCGCCGAATCGGTGGCAATTTCCGATAAAGCTGTATTTTATATTCCGGGTGGCGAAGAAACATCGGTAATTGCTTTGAGTAAAACAGATGGCAAATTACTTTGGAAAACGAAGAGTTTAGGCGGAACTCGTGCTTACGCATCTTCAGTAATCATAGAAAAGGGTGGATTGAAATTGCTGTTGGCACAAACAGCAAACGATCTGATGGCTATTAATATCGAAAACGGAGAATTTGTCTGGACCTATAATCTGTTGCAACATCATACCGGCGAAATGGGTAAAGGAGCAAACACCAATACTCCAATTATATCCGGCAACGAAATTTTTATAACCAGTGGATACGATCATGCTGCTTTGATGTTGACTCTTGCTGCAGATGGACGTTCTGTTTCACTTAAATGGACCAATCCAGCTTTTGACAATCATCTGGGTGGAGTTGTGAAAGTTGGAGATTATGTGTTTGGATCAAACTGGATAAATAACGGAAAAGGCAATTGGATTTGTGCCGACTGGAACACCGGAAAAACGATGTACGAAACCCTTTGGTTCAACAAAGGACCAATTATTTCGGCTGACGGACATTTATATTGTTACGAGGAGAAAACCGGCAATCTGGCTTTAGTAAAGCCAAATCCTGAAAAATTCGAAATCGTCAGTTCATTCAAAATTGAAAAAGGTACCGGACCACACTGGGCACATCCATCCATTTTTGATGGAAAACTGTTAGTCCGTCATGGCGAATATTTGGCTGTATATAACCTGAAGAATTAGTGCCTAAAGTTAAATGATGCGATATCCTTTGCCGTTCACTGAAGTGAACGGATATGGCACAAATAATAAAAAGAGATAAATCTTGGAAAAGAACATTAAATACATCTTGTGGTCGGTTATTGGTGTAATGCTGATCCTTTTTTTGTGGTGGCTTTTGAAAGACCCAACTAACCAGTTTGTTGAAAGCACTCCCGGAGAAGATAACAAAGGCACCGATTCAACGGTAGTGGATGTGGTGAACATAGGCGAGAAATTCGAATCGTTCGGAACTTCAACTTCCGGCTTAAAAGGAACCTGGACTCGTTTTCGCGGTGCCGATTTCGATAACATTGTGAAAAACTCGCAGCCACTAAAAAATTCATGGTCGGGCGATCAGCCAGAAATACTGTGGTCGGTTGATTTGGGTGAAGGCCATGCCGGACCAGCCATTTACGAAGGAAAAGTTTACCTGATGGATTACGATGAGGTCAAACGCGAAGATGCCCTGCGATGTTTTTCACTAGAAGATGGCAAAGAGCTTTGGAGACGTTCGTACAAATTGAGCGTCAAACGAAATCATGGAATGTCGCGCACAGTGCCTGCCGTAACTCCTGAATACGTGCTGACAATTGGACCGCGTTGCCATGTGATGTGTGTCAAACGCGAAACCGGCGATCTGGTTTGGGGGCTCGATATGGTTCAGCAATACCAGACAGAAGTGCCGCTGTGGTTTACCGGGCAGTGCCCGATGATCGATGGAAATAAAGCGATTCTGGCTCCTGGTGGAACCTCTGTAATGGTTGCAGTGGACATGGCTACCGGCAAAGTACTGTGGGAAACACCCAATCCGGGTGGAATCAAAATGTCGCATTCGTCCATTATGCCGTGGACATTTAAAGGCAAGAAAATGTACGTCTATAGCGCGGTTGGTGCAGTTTTGGCTGTTTCAGCCGAAGGTGCCGACGAAGGCAAAATCCTATGGCAGTCAACAGCCTGGAATCATGCGGTGGTGGCTCCGGCTCCGGTTTGTTTCCCCGATGGAAAGGTATTTTTAACTGCCGGTTATGGCGCCGGAAGTATGATGATTCAGGTAACTCCTTCAGGAGCAGAATATAAAGTGGATGTTTTAAAAGAGTTTAGCCCGAAGGATGGGATGGCATGCGAACAGCAGACACCTGTAATTTGGGACGGAATGATGTTCGGAATTCAGCCCAAAGATGCCGGACCGTTGCGCAACCAACTGGTTTGTGTTTCTCCGGACGATGTGACGAAAGTGGTCTGGACTTCAGGAAAAGATGGCCGTTTTGGCTTGGGACCTTACCTGATTGCTGACAATAAAATGTATGTACTAAGCGATGATGGAACGCTGACGATGATTAAACCTGACAGTAAGAAGTACGTTCAGATGGCGCAGAAAAAACTGTTCGACGGGCACGATGCCTGGGGACCAATGGCCATCGCCGACGGGCGCTTGCTGTTGCGTGATGCGAATAAAATGTATTGTGTAAACATTAGCCAATAAAACTATGAACCGGAAACTGGTAAATATCGTATTGATCGTTCTTGCTGTGGCAATTGTGATTGTTATTGGTAAAGATTTTATCGGGGGAAAAGCCGGGAAAAATATCGAAAATCCCTACGAATACAATATCGATGAATTTCGGAAGGTGGACTCGACCCAGATTATCTATACTGAAGCGCTGAATTTTCCGGTCAAAGTGCACGATTGGGGCGGAATTACCGTGTCCGATTCGATGATCATTGTGGCTACGGCGAACGAATTAATCAAGTTTAATTATTCTGGAAAGGAGATTTTGCGTAAACAGTTGATCGACACCGCCACCTGCGTAACCATTGACGATAATCGCCAGATTTGGATCGGGATGCGCCATTATGTGGTAATGTACGACCTGAACGGAACGCTGGTAAAACGCTGGAATTCTTTTGGCGACCGGGCCGTAATTACTTCGCTGGCCGTTTCCGGCGAAAACGTGTATGTAGCCGATGCCGGAAACCGTATCGTCCATCAGTGCAATACCAACGGACAAATTCTTCAGAAAATAGGGGAGAAGAACGAGCAAAAGGGGATTTCCGGATTTGCTATTCCAAGCCCATATTTTGACGTGGCGATTGACGACGGTGGTTTTTTATGGGCAGCAAATACCGGAAAGCATACTTTCGAAAATTACAATCCAGATGGTTCGCTGCGTACCTCATGGGGTGTAACAAGTTTTAAAATTGAAGGTTTCAGCGGTTGCTGTAATCCGGCTCATATATCAATTCTGGATGATAATTCATTCATCACCAGCGAAAAAGGAATGCCCCGAATCAAGATTTACGATCAGCACGGACAATTCATAGGAGTGGTTGCCCCGCCGGCGGCATTCGATGGTTCATTGGCGCCCGATATTGCAGTGGACAAACAGCATCGGGTAATTGCCCTCGATTTTGAACGCCAGCAAGTACGAATTTTTGAAAAGAAACAAGAATAGAGGTAAAGGAGAATCGGAACATATTTGAATCTTATAGCCCCATCGGGGCGAAATATTTGTAGCCCGGGGTTGAAACCCCGGGGATAATGAAAATGGAAATAATCCGTCCGAGTGAAAATGTTGAAAAAAGAATGGATCATTTTTCGGACGGAATGGAACAAACGTTGAAAAGAACGATGAAAATGAAAGATAATACAACCAATAGACGTGAATTCTTCAGAAAGGCAGCGCAACTCACTTTTCTGTCGGCAATGATTGGCGGAACTGCTTATCTGCTGGCTGAAAACCGGGTTCAGTTGGAGGGCTGCGGCAATAATCAATTTTGCAAGAACTGTCAGAAAATAACGACATGTTCGTTAGATCAGGCTAAAAAATACAAGAACGATGAACGATAATAAAGAACCGAAAAGTATAGAACGCCGTCGGTTTATCCGCAGCGGAATGCAAATGGCGCTTGCTGTTTCGCTGGGTGGAGTGGCTGGTATTTCGTTCCTGAAAGCGACTCCAAAAGATATGGTTTGGCAGATCGATCCTTTCAAATGCGTGCAGTGCGGGCGCTGTGCCGATGAATGTGTGATGACACCATCTGCCGTAAAATGTGTACACGCTTATGCCTTATGCGGCTATTGCGATTTATGCGGGGGCTACCTGAAACCAGATGCCAATGCCCGCAGCACCGCTGCCGAAAATCAGCTTTGCCCAACCGCCGCCATCAAACGTAAATTTATTGAACCTCCTTATTACGAATACGAAATCATTGAAGATTTGTGCATTGGCTGTGCCAAGTGTGTGGCAGGTTGTACCTCTTTCGGAAACGGATCTTTTCATTTGCAGATTCGTCACAACTTGTGCAAAAACTGTAACGATTGCGCCATTGCACGTGTTTGTCCGGCCGATGCCATTCAGCGTGTCCCGGCAGATACGCCTTACTTAATTAAGGGCGATTTTACCAAAGGTGGCAAAGGGAAGAAAGCATAGTGGACTTGGCGATTGGGCGAACTGGAGACTATGCGATTTTTGGGACACTGAAAGTGTCAAATTTGAATAACCGCGGGTGAAGCGAAGCGGAACCCGTGGACATGATGGAGAAAACGTTACCGTCCGCGCAGTAAAGATCAACAGAGAAATATTCTGATCTCGGACGGAAAGGAAAACAAAATCAAACGACAAGTTATCACATTTTGTGATAAGCTTTAAAATCAGAAAAAGAAACGAAATACAGGAATTGAATTATTAGTGAGAATGTGTAATAGCTAAGAACCCAATAGATGCAACTCGAAAAGATTCAAACGAAGATCTACGAAATCCGGGATCAAAAGATCATGCTGGATTTTGACCTTGCGGAGCTTTATGAGACTGAAACAAAATATCTAAAAAGGGCAGTAAAAGCGAACATTAAAAGGTTTCCGACTGATTTTATGTTTGAACTTACGAAATTGGAGTATGACACTTTGAGGTGCAATTTTAGCACCTCAAACAATAGAGGTGGAATTAGGTACATGCCTTATGCTTTTACAGAACAAGGAGTTGCAATGTTGAGTGGAATTCTTAATTCAGATAAAGCAATCGAAACAAACATTGCCATTATGCGGGCTTTTGTCTTTGTACGACAATATGCCTTGACCCATAAGGATTTGACTGAAAAACTTCAGGTGCTTGAAAATAAATACGATAAGCAATTTAATGATGTCTATGAAGCTATCAACTTTTTGCTTCAGAAAGACAACCAGGAAACCGAACAGAAACAGCGCAAACGAATAGGTTATAAAAATGATGAACCAATTTAAACGATACTTTTTACTGATTTCGATACTGCTTTTTACAGCAGTTCAATCTTATGCAGCCGATGCGCAACAGCGTTTTCCGAAGCCCGAGTTTGATTCGGGTTATACGCAGCCGCCAACCACGGCCTCATCGCCCCGGATGATTTTTCTGGAGTATTTAGATGTGCTGGTATTGTTGGTGGTACTGTCGGTGGTTACCTGGTTTGTACTGAAAAAACGTTCTCGTAAAGGTGTTTTCTGGACATCGGTATTTTCCTTGTTATACTTTGGCTTTTATCGCGAAGGTTGTATTTGTTCTGTTGGTTCTGTACAGAACGTGGTGTTGGGAATTGTTGATCCCACTTACGCCATCCCGTTAACGGCCTTGCTGTTTTTCTTGCTGCCACTCATTTTTTCGCTTTTCTTCGGAAGAACATTCTGTGCCGGGGCTTGTCCGCTCGGAGCCATTCAGGATATCGTGGTTTTAAAACCCATCGAATTACCCAAATGGATTCAGAAAGTTTTGGGATTGATACCTTATTTATACCTCGGACTGGCAGTTTTATACGTGGCCACCAAATCAGAATTCATCATCTGCCGGTACGATCCGTTTGTAGGCCTGTTTCGGTTCGATGCGCCATATCACATGCTGATTTTAGGGATTTTATTTTTGGCTGTTGGCGTGTTTGTCGCTCGCCCATATTGCAGGTTTTTCTGTCCGTATGGAGTTTTGCTGGGCTGGATGTCAAAGTTTTCATCCCGTCACATGACTATTACACCTTCAGCGTGTATCCAGTGTAAACTGTGTTCCAATTCGTGTCCGTTTGGAGCCATCGACGAACCGGTAGTTGAAACCGGAAAACGCCGCAGCAACGTGAACCGGCTGATGACTTATTTTGTACTCCTGCCATTGTGGGTCGGGATGGGCGGTTTTGCCGGATCGATGCTGCATGTGCCGTTATCCAGCTTTAATCAGACTGTTTATTTGGCCGAGCAAATTGTGGAGCATCCTGAAGTAAAAAATGATCCCAAAAATATTGATGTGCGCACCTTTATGAGCTCCGGAAAATCGACCGAACAATTGGTTCAGGAAGCACACGTTATACAGCGCCAGTTTTACTGGGGAGGTTGGATACTGGGCGGTTTTATGGGATTGGTGATCGGTTCCAGCCTGATTGGTTTATCAAAATTCAGGAAACGCTCCGACTGGGAACCCAACAAAACCAATTGCCTGAGCTGTGCCCGCTGCATGGATTATTGCCCGGTGAAGAAAGAATAATAATAAGCCCCTCCCAACCTCTCCCTAGGGGAGGCTTGTGCAATTCCTAATTTTGGTGGTATTTTGGTTTTTGGAAATTTAAAAATGACAATAGTTCTGAAGAAAAATGAAACACGCTTCACAAAGTCCCACTTTGGGGGATTTAGGGGGCTTAAAATATTTTAACAATGGATAAAATTAAATTAGCACAACGGATTGGCTGGATAGCTGCAGGCTTTGCTATTATTATGGCTGTGCTGCTGATTGCCAATTTTGTGCAGACCAGCCTGAACGATCCGATTGAAAACAAAACCATTCCGGCGCTGGTGAAACGGTTAAGTCAAAATCCAGGTGATGAGGCTCTGAAAGCGGAAATACGCGCCTTCGACCTGATGGCCCGCAAAGCTTATTTTACCAGTCAGTGGCAACTGCGCACCGGAATTTACCTCATGTTCCTCGGGATCATTATTTCCATTCTGGCGGTTCGCTTTGTATTGTCGGCCAAATCGAAACTAAATGAAATCGACAGAGCCAATGAGGTACAGGGACTTGATAAACTGGTTGCTCAAAAATGGGTTATTTATGTTGGTTCGGGCTTAATTGTACTGGCGCTTGCATCTGGATTCTTGTCCTCCAATTCGTTGAAAAAGTACATGGTGGACGAAAATATCGTCGTTCAGGAAGAACAACCTGCAGAAATTTCAGCCCCTGCCCAGACTCAACAGGTTTCAGCTCCAGTTGATTCAGCAACTTTAGCCGGAAATACTGCTACTGCAGAAAATCCGGTCGCTACAGATAATCCTGCAACCAATACAGAAACTGCCGCAGTTACTGCAACTGCTCCTGCAGGTATTCCAACACTGGCGCAGTTAAAAGCCAATTACCCGTTTTTCCGTGGCGCTGAAGGAATGGGAGTTGCTTCGCAAAAAAATACGCCAACCGATTGGAATGGTGCCGGAGGTAAAAATGTTGTCTGGAAAGTAAAAGTACCCAAGTCGGGTTTTAGCTCGCCTATCATTTGGGGAAATCAGTTGTTTGTGACCGGCGCGGATGCACAGGTGCGAATGGTTTATTGCTACGATAAAAACACCGGAAAATTGATGTGGGAAGCTGCTGCCGACAACATTCAGGGTTCCCCGGCTTCAGCGCCCAAAGTAACAGCTGATACAGGTTTGGCTGCCCCGACCATGGCAACCGACGGTCGAGCGGTTTTTGCCATTTTTGGAACCGGCGATGTGATTGGCCTCGATATGAGCGGAAAACGTTTGTGGGCGCGAAATCTGGGCGTCCCTGACAATCATTACGGACATTCTTCGTCGCTGATCATTTACAAAGACAAATTGCTGATTCAATACGATACCAACCGTTCAGGAAAATTAATGGCGCTCGATGTAAAATCGGGTACAACCGTTTGGGAAACAGCGCGCAATTCAAAAATATCATGGTCGTCGCCGGTGCTGGTAAATACCGGAAGTCGTATGGAACTGATTTTAACGACCAACCCAAATGTAAATTCATACAATCCTGAAACCGGGAAAGAACTTTGGAATATTGCATGTCTTTCCGGAGAAGTTGGCCCTTCGGCCGGATATGCCGATGGGATGGTGTTTGCCGCCAACGAATACGCGAAACTGGTAGGTATTAAACTTGGTGGTGCTCCTGAAATTGTTTGGGAAGCCGACGAGTATTTGCCTGAAGTTTCGAGCCCATTGGCGGTAAACGGACTGTTGTACATTGCAACGACTTACGGCGTTTTTACCTGTCTGGATGCCAAAACCGGTGAAAAACTATGGGAGCAGGAATATGGCGATGCTTTTTATTCATCACCAATTTATGCCGACGGAAAAGTTTACATCACCGATATGTCGGGCAAAACGCACATTGTAAAAGCAACCAAGGACTATCAAAAGATCGGAACTCCTGAACTTGGAGAAAAATCGGTTTGCTCGCCTGTGTTTGCTGATGGAAAGGTGTATTTACGGGGCATGAATAATTTGTATTGTATCGGGAAGTAATGAGCCTGAATGTCCGTCAGCTAAAGCAGACGGATGAAAAATAAATGAAAACAAAAGTGAGCGAAGAAAAAAACATACAACAAACTGTCGATCAGATCATCGCTGAAAAAGGGGTAGAGGGAAAATCCGTCATTCCAATTTTGCAGTCGATTCAGGATACCTACAATTACCTTCCGGAGGAGGCATTGAAATACGTTTGCGAAAAAACCGAGATTACTCCCGAACAGATCGTCGGGGTGGCTTCGTTTTATTCGCAATTCAGGATGCAACCCGTTGGCGAACACATTATCAAGGTTTGTGTCGGAACGGCTTGTCACGTGAAAGGGGCAGGTCAGGTTTACGATGCTTTGCGTCGCCATTTTAACCTCACCGGACACGAAGAAACTGATGCTTCCAGAAAATACACCATCGAAAAAGTGTCGTGCCTCGGTTGCTGTACCTTGGCGCCGGTGGTTCAGATCGATGAAATAACCTACGGACATGTCGCTTCCGATAAAGTTGGAAACGTACTGGCCGATTTCGAGAAACATGCCGGAATTTCAGGAACTAAAAAAGGCTTGTTCCGTAACGTTGACGGATCTGAAATTCAGGGCGAAATCCGCATCGGCTTGGGTTCGTGCTGTGTAGCTTCCGGTAGCGAGGATGTGAAAAAGGCAGTGGAAGAAACTATTGCCGACACGGGTATTAAAATCAGCCTGAAAAATGTGGGCTGCGTGGGTATGTGTCATCAGGTTCCGCTGGTTGAGGTGTTTCCGAAAAACGAAAAGTCAACGCTGTACGCCAAGGTGAAGCCCGAAGACATTGCCGGTATAATTGCCAACCATTTTAAGCCTCAAAGTACGTTTGGAATGCTGAAAAGCAGCGTTTACAAGTTCTTCGAGAGTGTGCAAACCGACACCGTTTGGGATGGTGTAAAACAATATTCGATTGATGCCCGCGAAAAACAGGTGTCCGATTTTCTGGATCGCCAGATTCCGATTGCCACTCAATACCGCGGAATTATCAATCCGCTCGACATTGAGGAATACAAGAAACACGAGGGTTTTGCAGCCATGAAAACCTGTTTGTTTGACTTGAGTCCGAAGGAGATCATCGAAACAATCAGAGACAGCGGACTCCGGGGCCGGGGAGGAGCTGGTTTTCCCACAGGCATGAAATGGGATTTGGTGGCTTTTAATCATTCTGAAGTAAAATACCTGATTGTGAATGGCGACGAAGGCGATCCGGGCGCTTTCATGGACCGGATGTTGCTCGAATCGTATCCGTACCGTGTGATTGAAGGTGCAGTTATTGCGGCCAAAGCGGTGGGCGCCACGCAGGGTTTTTTCTATATCCGTGCCGAATATCCGCTGGCAGTGAAACGCATCCGGCAAGCATTGATTTATTGCCGTGAAAAGAATTACCTCGGCGAAAATATCATGAGAAGTGGATTTTCATTCGACATGACTATTTACGAAGGGGCTGGTGCTTTTGTGTGCGGCGAAGAGTCGGCCATGATGGCTTCTATTGAGGGAGAACGCGGTTTTCCGCGCATCCGTCCGCCGTTTCCTGCGGTGAGTGGCTTGTGGAAACAACCCACGCTGATCAACAATACCGAAACTTTTGCACAGGTTTCGTACATCATTCGCGAAGGATCGGGCAAATTTTCATCCATCGGTCATGGAACCAGCAAAGGAACCAAAGTTTTTGCACTCACCGGAAAAGTTAACCGTGGCGGATTGATCGAAGTACCGATGGGAATAACCGTTCGCCAGATTGTTGAAGACATTGGAGGCGGTGTTCAGAATGGCAAAAAATTCAAAGCAGTGCAAATTGGCGGACCTTCCGGAGGTTGCGTCCCTGCTGAATTGTACGACACGCCAATCGATTACGAATCATTACTGAACGTGGGAGCTATGATGGGTTCCGGAGGTTTGGTGGTTTTGGACGAAGACGATTGTATGGTAGATATTGCCCGCTATTTTCTGTCATTTACCCAGAATGAATCCTGCGGAAAATGTACTTTCTGCCGTATCGGAACCAAACGAATGCTCGACATACTGACAAAAATTACCACCGGAAAAGGTACTTTGAAAGATTTGGACGAACTGGAATACCTGGCAGGCTGGACTAAAAAAGGAAGTTTGTGCGGTTTGGGAAAATCGGCGCCAAACCCAATTTTATCCACCTTGAAATATTTCAGGGAAGAATATATTGCGCACATCAACGGCAAATGTCCGTCGGGTAAATGCCAAAGCCTGATTAAATACCAGATCAACGATTTATGTATTGGCTGTACCAAATGCGCGCAGAAATGTCCGACAGATGCCATTTTGTTCAAGCCGCACGAAAAGCACGAAGTAATCACCGACCTCTGCATTAAATGCGATGCGTGCAGACAGGTTTGCCCGGTTGATGCGGTCATCATAGTTTAAAGTTCCAGGTTTCAAGTTCCAGGTTTCCGTCGCGAAGGTTTTGGATATTGGAAATTGGCTATTAAGTATTGGATATTTTAACCCCATTTCTAGCCCTCCCCTAAAAGGGAAGAGGACAGTTTGCAGAGGTTCTTTTGCTTATTGAATTAGATTATTCAGTGTCCGTCAGCTAAAGCAGACGGCAAAGAATATTTCGCTCAATGTTCGAATAGATGGATTTTATTCTTTGCCGTCGGTTTCAACCGACGGAGATCATGAAAATTGCGACATAAGACGAAAATGATAAAACTAACGATAGATAATCACACCATCGAAGTTCCGGCAGGGACTTCAGTCTGGCAGGCTGCCAAATCGGTTGGAATTGAAATTCCGACCATGTGCTATTTGGAGGGAACCGAGCATTTCACTTCGTGCATGATTTGCCTGGTGAAAGATGCCAAAAACGGACGATTTTTTGCTTCATGCTCCACTCCTGCATTTGAAGGGCAGCATATCATCACCAACGATGAGGAAACCATCGAATCGCGGAAAGCTGCACTCGAACTGTTGTTGAGCGAACATGTAGGCGACTGCGAAGCGCCCTGCCAGTTGGTTTGTCCGGCGCACATGAATATTCCGTTGATGAACCGGCTGATAGCCAAAGGCGATTTCGCAAAGGCGCTTGAAGTGGTGAAACGCGACATCGCTTTGCCCTCTATTCTGGGGCGCATTTGTCCGGCTCCGTGCGAGGCTGGCTGCCGCCGCAAACAGGTGGACGAAGCGGTTTCGATTTGTTTACTGAAACGATACGTGGGCGACGAAGATTTAAAAACAGAAAAGCCATACCAGCCGCAACTGGCTGAACTTTCAGGAAAAAAAGTGGCCATTATTGGCGCCGGTCCTGCCGGATTGGCTGCTGCTTATTATTTGCAGATCAAAGGTCATCAGGCTGTGATTTTTGAAAAGAACAGCAAAGCAGGTGGCGAATTGCTTCAGATCGATCAGGAATTGTTACCCTCATCTGTCATCGAACAGGAAGTGGCTCAAATTCTGGCAACAGGTGTTGAAATTCGCTTAAACGAAACTGTTGATGCGGATCGTTTTGCCGCCCTTCCGGAAGAATATGATGCTGTGGTTGTTGCTACTGGAACAATTTCTGAAGAAGCTTCTGCCTTCTGTCTGAAAGCCTCTAAAACTGGATTTTTAGCAGATAAAACAAGTTATCAAACCAATATCCCGAATGTGTTTGCAGTGGGGAACTCGCTGCGCGCCTCAAAACTGGCTGTACGCTCGGTTGGACAAGGAAAAGAGGTAGCCACTGTCATCGATAATTATTTCAAAACTGCTGAAGTTTCAGGATATCCGGAGCGTTTTAATTCTAAATTTGGAAGGTTGGCCGAAGTCGAGTTTATTCAGTATAAAAAAGACTCTGAAACAGCACCGCGTCAAAAAGCTGATAAATCAGGATTTACCCGCGATGCAGCCATTCGCGAAGCCAAACGCTGTATGCACTGCGATTGCCGCAATCCGGAGTCATGCGTTTTGCGCGAATTGTCAGACCGCTATCAGGCTGTGCAGAAACGTTTTCAGAGCGAGGAACGCTGGAATGTGGAGAAATT
>DPRM01000103.1:2704-4229 GCA_003537645.1 Prolixibacteraceae bacterium | reverse complement strand
GGAAATGAAAAACTCTTTAACGTACAAACTTCAATTGAAGACGGAGCTCCCGAAGTGGAAATAAAGGTTGACCGCATGCGCGCCGGAATTTACAATATCGATATAAATACTGTGGTTACCCAAATTCAGGATCAGCTGGAAGGNNACTTCGGGCGACCAGGTTTTCAGGTTAAACGAAATTGCTGATATCACTTTGGATACTTCTCCAAAAGAAATTATCAGGCGAAATCAAAACCGTATTGGTAAAGTTACTGCACAAATAGATAAAGGCGTTGCACTCGACAAAGTTGCCAACGAAATTCGTGAAGCTGTTTCTACAATTGATCTTCAACCCAATTACCGTATTCAGGTTACAGGTGAAGAGGAAAAAAGACAGGAATCAATGAACAACCTCGGTTTTGCCCTCATTCTTTCAGTAATTCTGGTTTATATGGTTCTGGCTTCCCAGTTCGAATCGCTGGTACACCCGTTTACAATCTTGCTAACCATTCCGCTTGCATTTGTGGGTACAATAGTAACCTTTCTCATTTTTGGTAAAACATTTAATATCATGGCAATTATCGGGGTAATAATGCTGGCAGGTATTGCCGTAAACAACTCCATAATACTTGTAGACCGGATAAACCAGTTGATGCAGGACGGACTGGATCGGAAAAATGCGATTATACAGGCCGGNNGGTTTTGGAGAAAGCGCCTCGTTGCGTTCGCCAATGGCGCTGGCAGTTATTGGTGGTTTAACAACCTCAACTTTGTTAACACTTATTGTAATTCCATGTGTTTTTGACGTGCTCGACAGGTTTAAAGGGATATTTGTGAAAACTGATAAATAGAACGCAGATAACGCTGATCTAACTGATTTATACTGATAATAATGCAAAACACTAAATATTTACATTCTGAAATTACTGATTTAATTATAAAATGCTTTTACAAAGTATATAATGAAATGGGTTACGGATTTCTTGAAAAAGTATATCAAAATTCACTGCTGATAGAATTGAGAAATGCAGGTTTGTTTTGTGAACCTCAAAAGCAGATCAAAGTGCTTTATCAGAATCAGATTGTGGGTGAGTATTTTGCAGACATTGTTGTAAATGAATGTGTTATTATCGAATTGAAAGCTGCAGAGACACTTGTAGAAGAACACGAATTTCAGTTGATTAACTATTTGAAAGCTACTGAGGTTGAAGTTGGCTTACTATTAAACTTTGGCAAGAAACCAGAAGTAAAAAGGAAGATTTTTACAAACGAAAGATTAAAACAGCGGGTATCAGCAAAATCTGCGTCATCAGTGTTCCAACAAAAAAAAGAAAATGAAATTCATCATACATAGAAAAATATTCATCAGCATGGTATTTCTGGGGCTGACCATTCTCGGTTATGTCTCCTACAAAAGGTTGCCGGTTGAACTGCTTCCCAATGCCGAATTACCAATGCTTTTTGTTCAAATTCAGTCGCGTATCGAGGTCGATCCAAAGTACATGGAAAACCAGGCGGTTATTCCAATTGAAGGTGCAATTGGTAC
>DPRM01000103.1:0-2660 GCA_003537645.1 Prolixibacteraceae bacterium | reverse complement strand
GAAAATACCGATGGAATTGCTTCGGTAACAGTTTTTGGCGGAAAAGAACGTTCAATTGAAGTTACCTACGATCTGGCTGCCTGCGATGCCTATAAAATTACACCGTCGCAAATCAGAAATGCCATTAACAACAACTCGCGAAACCGCGTATTTACAGGCTATTTACACGATTCGAAAAAACAGTATTTTGTACATGTTACAGCAGAGTACGACAAAGTTTCAGAAATTGAAAACATTATTGTTGCCCCCGGCCCGGTTTACCTTAAAGATGTAGCCGATGTTTATTTTGGTGTAAAAGAAGAAGAAACTATCAGCCGCGTGAACGGTTTGGATGCAGTTTCAATGACACTCGTGAGCGATTCACAAGCCAACAAAATTGAGCTTTCGCACCGGGTTACAGAAGAAATTGCTGAACTAAATAAAAAACTGGCATCAAAAGATGTTGAAATAGTTGTGCAAACCAACCAGGCCGAAACAATGGAAAAAAACATTGACCAGATGATCGATCTGGCTTTGGTTGGGGGCCTGCTGGCAATTTTTGTGCTTTGGATGTTCCTCAAAAATTTCCGCATCGTTTCGTTTATGGCAATGGGAATCCCGGTTTCGGTATTCACTGCCTTTAACCTGTTTTATGCCTACAACATTTCAGTAAACAGTTTAACACTTGTAGGTTTGGTACTGGCAATTGGTATGTTGCTCGACAACAGCGTTGTAGTGCTCGAAAATATATATCGGCTTGCCGGAAAACGCTACGATGCCGATCTCGCGGTAACCCAGGGAACAAAAGAAGTGATGCGCTCAATTGTTGCATCAACTCTAACTACAATCATTGTTTTCCTGCCATTTCTTTTTTCTTCGGAATTTATGATCCGGCTTTTGGGCGATAATATTGGAGTTTCAGTTATTTCAACAATCATAATTTCATTGTTTGTTGCGCTTTTGCTTGTTCCGATTGGAGCCCACGTATTGCTGAAAGGAAAACGCTCGGGGAATATTTTCTACGAAAAAGTAACAACAAACAATCGTATTATTCAGATTTATGTGCTGCTTTTAAAATCGAGTATGCGCAGTCCGGCATCAACAATAATTGGTGCAATTGTAATGTTTTTCCTTACCATTTTCATCATTCTGGCAGTTAGTGTAAACAGTTTGGATGAAGTGGAGGAAACACAGTTTTCCATTTACGTTACCATGCCAACCGGATCAACACTTGAAAGCACCGACCTCGTTGTTGCAGATGTTGAATCGCGTTTAGCAGAAATTGCGGAGAAAAAAGACCTGGTTTCGAAAATTCAGGAGGAAGAAGCCATTTTAACCTTTGTTTTAAAGGAAGATTACAAAAAAATTGACGACCGCACAATTGCCGAAATTAAATCGGACGTGGAAGGTCGCGTTAAAAATGTTGGCAGCGCCGAAATCAGTTTAACTGCACCAACTTCAAGCGCCAGTTTCCGTGGTGGAAGCCGTTCAGGAACCGAAGGATTCAGTAATTTCATGGGAATCGGTTCCAACAGCGAACGTGTGGTAATTAAAGGCGAAGATTTCGATGTAATGAAAGGTGTGGCCGAAGATTTGGAATATTATATTGAAGATTTGGAGTCAATCCGCCGGGCAAATATCAGTGTTGCCAGCAATCGCCCTGAAATTCATCTCTATTTCAACCAAATGTTGCTCACCGAGTATGGTATAAACCTTGGAAATATAGCATCCGAACTGGGTTCTTTTTCGCGTGAATTTACTTCAGGTGTTAACTTTAACCAGGGAACAGAAGAATATGAAATCATAATAAAACAAAAACTCACCGAAAAGGAAGAAGAGGAAAAAACCGAAAAAGGAATTGAAGATTTACAACGTTTGCAAATCAGCAATTCGCAGGGCGCCAACTATGATTTAAAAGATATTGCCGATTTGGTTTATGCCAGCGGAACTTCGAGTATCCGCCGCATCGATCAGGAAAAAGAAATTGAACTGAGTTACAGCTTTGTTTCCGAAGCCGAATCTTCAAAAGACCTTTTGGAAGCTTACAGAATGGAAATTGACGACATTGTCAGTTCCTACAAACTTCCTCCGGGGGTGGCAGTTGAAGTAATTCACGAGGAAGATCAGTTTTCAGAGTTTTACTTTCTGATTGGCGCCGCATTTATTATCATTTTCATGGTACTTGCCGCTGTTTTCGAATCGGTGGTTACCCCGTTTGTACTCATGTTTTCGGTGCCACTGGCCGCAATTGGTTCGTTTATCGGATTAATAGTTACAGGCAACAGTTTGTTCAACGCCAATACTTTAATGGGTTTTATAATTTTGCTTGGTGTGGTTGTAAACAACGGAATTATTTTGATTGACTATACAAATATTCTCCGAAAACAAGGCCATCGAAAATCGCGGGCATTAATTACAGCAGGACTTTCTCGCGTGCGGCCAATTTTAATTACCGCCGGAACAACAGTAGTTGCACTTTTCCCACTCGCAATGGGAACTTCGGAATATGTTGGAGCAATCGGCGCACCATTTGCAATTACCGTAATTGGCGGTTTGTCGTTGAGTACTTTGCTCACTTTGGTGTTCATTCCCACACTTTATGCCGGGCTCGAAAATGCAATCGACTGGATGAAATCGCTGCACTGGGCATTGAAAATTGGTATGGTAATCGTGTTTGTGGC